>NZ_CP104285.1:683813-1367626 GCF_025244905.1 Enterobacter mori
TGAACCCGCGCGTGTCCCGTTCCTCCGCGCTGGCCTCTAAAGCGACCGGCTTCCCGATTGCCAAAGTGGCGGCGAAGCTGGCGGTGGGTTACACCCTCGACGAACTGATGAACGACATCACCGGCGGCCGCACGCCAGCGTCCTTCGAGCCGTCTATCGACTACGTTGTCACCAAAATTCCTCGCTTCAACTTCGAGAAATTTGCAGGCGCGAACGACCGTCTGACCACCCAGATGAAATCAGTGGGTGAAGTGATGGCGATTGGCCGCACGCAGCAGGAATCCCTGCAGAAAGCGCTGCGTGGCCTCGAAGTGGGCGCGACCGGCTTTGACCCGAAAGTGAGCCTCGACGACCCGGAAGCGCTGACCAAAATCCGCCGCGAGCTGAAAGACGCGGGCGCTGAGCGTATCTGGTACATCGCCGATGCCTTCCGTGCGGGCCTGTCTGTCGACGGCGTGTTCAACCTGACCAACATCGACCGCTGGTTCCTGGTGCAGATTGAAGAGCTGGTGCGTCTGGAAGAGCAGGTCGCTGAGCTGGGCATCACCGGCCTGGACGCTGACTTCCTGCGCGTGCTGAAGCGTAAAGGCTTCGCCGATGCGCGTCTGGCTAAGCTGGCGGGCGTGCGTGAAGCGGAAATCCGCAAGCTGCGCGACCAGTACGACCTGCACCCGGTCTACAAGCGCGTGGACACCTGTGCCGCGGAGTTCTCGACCGATACCGCGTACATGTACTCCACCTATGAAGACGAGTGCGAAGCGAACCCATCCGTTGACCGCGACAAGATTATGGTGCTGGGCGGTGGTCCAAACCGTATCGGCCAGGGCATCGAGTTCGACTACTGCTGCGTACACGCCTCGCTGGCGCTGCGCGAAGACGGTTACGAGACTATTATGGTCAACTGTAACCCGGAAACCGTTTCTACCGACTACGACACTTCCGACCGTCTCTACTTCGAGCCGGTTACCCTGGAAGACGTGCTGGAAATCGTGCGCATCGAAAAGCCGAAGGGCGTTATCGTGCAATACGGCGGCCAGACCCCGCTGAAGCTGGCGCGCGCGCTGGAAGCGGCAGGCGTGCCGGTTATCGGCACCAGCCCGGATGCGATTGACCGTGCGGAAGACCGCGAGCGTTTCCAGCAGGCGGTTGACCGTCTGAAGCTCAAACAGCCTGCGAACGCCACCGTGACTGCCATTGAGATGGCCGTTGAGAAGGCGAAGGAGATTGGCTACCCGCTGGTGGTGCGTCCTTCCTACGTACTGGGCGGCCGCGCGATGGAAATCGTCTACGACGAAGCCGACCTGCGCCGCTACTTCCAGACTGCGGTGAGCGTGTCCAACGATGCGCCAGTGCTGCTCGACCGTTTCCTCGACGACGCGGTGGAAGTGGACGTTGACGCCATCTGCGACGGCGAAATGGTGCTGATTGGCGGCATTATGGAGCACATCGAGCAGGCGGGCGTACACTCCGGCGACTCAGCCTGTTCTCTGCCAGCGTACACTCTGAGTCAGGAGATTCAGGACGTGATGCGCCAGCAGGTGCAGAAGCTGGCCTTCGAGCTGCAGGTTCGCGGTCTGATGAACGTCCAGTTCGCGGTGAAAGACAACGAAGTCTACCTGATTGAAGTGAACCCGCGTGCGGCACGTACCGTCCCGTTCGTCTCCAAAGCCACCGGTGTTCCGCTGGCGAAAGTGGCGGCGCGCGTGATGGCGGGCCAGACGCTGGCACAGCAGGGCGTGACCAAAGAGATCATTCCACCGTACTACTCGGTGAAAGAAGTGGTGCTCCCGTTCAACAAATTCCCAGGCGTTGACCCGCTGTTAGGGCCAGAAATGCGCTCTACCGGGGAAGTGATGGGCGTGGGCCGCACCTTCGCAGAAGCGTTCGCGAAAGCGCAGCTGGGCAGCAGCTCCACCATGAGAAAATCAGGCCGTGCGCTGCTCTCCGTTCGCGAAGGCGACAAAGAGCGCGTGGTTGACCTTGCCGCCAAGCTGCTGAAACAGGGCTTCGAGCTGGACGCCACTCACGGTACGGCGATTGTGCTGGGCGAAGCGGGTATCAACCCGCGTCTGGTGAACAAGGTGCATGAAGGTCGTCCGCACATTCAGGACCGTATCAAGAATGGCGAATATACCTACATCATCAACACCACCGCAGGACGCCAGGCGATTGAAGACTCCAAGCTCATTCGCCGCAGCGCGCTGCAGTACAAAGTGCACTACGATACCACCCTGAACGGCGGTTTCGCGACGGCCATGGCGCTGAACGCGGATGCCACCGAGAAGGTGATTTCGGTTCAGGAAATGCACGCCCAGATGAGTAAATAATCTGCGTAGGCCCGGCAAGCGGTAGCGCCGCCGGGCAAATGGCGGGTGGCGCTTCGCTTACCCGCCCTACGGTTATCTTTATCCATCTTCAGAACCTTCTGGTTTTTCATCCGCTTTCAGTCAGTTAGCCTAAAATGGTTAAGTCGATAATAAAATTCAACTGAGCGCAGGGGAAAACACCATGCAAAATAAACTACTGATCGCTTCCGTTCTGGCCGCCACTACAATGTTTACCGTTGTGGGCTGTTCGTCTAATCAGGCCGTTAAAACCACCGATGGCCGCACCATTGTCACTGACGGCAAACCGCAGGTGGATGATGATACCGGTCTGGTGTCGTATAAAAACGCCGAAACAGGCCAGACTGAACAGATCAACCGCGACCAGGTGAAATCGATGGGCGAGTTGGATAATTAAAAAAAAAGCAGTGGCGATTGCCACTGCTGTTTGCTTCATGCTACGTGATTACCAGCGGTGGTTTAACAAAATATGCCCACCGTAGGCGGCATAGCTGTTCTCACCCCATTCGCCGCTGGCGCGCAGCGAAATTGTGGTGGTGTCGTTCAGGTTACCGGTCACGCCCAGCTCCAGCTGACCGCGATCTTCTGGCGTATCGTTACTGACCGTCTCGTCGTTGAAAGCCAGATCGTTTTGACCGGCACCCTTCAACCAGTTGACTGCCACGTACGGCTGCCAGGCTTTCACGTCTTGCTGCTGGAAGTAACTGGATTTCACACCCAGGCGACCAAATACGCTATCGTTGTCCAGAGTGGTTACCCGCACGCCATCGCGATCCGTGTGATTTTCCTGATCGAGGTAGCTGTAGATCACCTGAGCTTGAGGCTCAATTTTCCAGGTACGTTCGTTTTCTGACTGAATAACCCACGCATGACCAACTTCTAAAGATGCGGCGAAGCCTTCGCTATCGTAATCTTCGTCATTACGGTTGCTGGTCACCTTGTTGTTGTACCAGCTGTAGGCCGCCCAGGTATCCACGTAGCTGCCGAGACGTAAGTTCTCATCTTCCTGCCAGGTTGCATACAGGCCGATGTTAAAGCCGTCGACTTTACCCTGTGCATCACGCACGTTGTGCTTCGCGTCAGAGTGAGTTTTCGCCTGACCTGCACCGAACATGCCACCGGCACGCAGAATACCGTTGTCCATCGGCTTGCTCATGAAATCACTACCGATTTGCATAACGGTAGTCGTGGTGTCGTAGCTGACTTTGTCCCCGCCTGCATCGTTTTCGTGATAGCGTCCTTTAACGTACATCCAGGTATTAAGTTCGTCTTTATTACGGAAGGTGATCTGGTCGCGGTCATCACGCTTATGCAGGAACATTCCCTGTGCGGCAAGGTAGTTGCCTAAGTAAGCACCGACTTCGGGTGCCATGACTTCTGGAGTATTACTGCCACCGTTGTCAGTGTTGCCACCGTTGTCAGTGTTGCCGCCGTCGTCCGTGTTGCCGCCGTTGTCAGTGTTGCCACCGTCGTCAGTGTTGCCTCCATCGTCAGTGTTGCCACCGTCGTCGGTATTGCCGCCATCATCAGTGTTACCGCCGCCGTCGGTATTGCCGCCATCATCAGGCTTATCACCATCGTCGGTATCATCAGCAGGATCGTCGGAAGGCGTAGCTTTAGACTCCAGATACCAGTTGCCGTCAGCATGCTGATAAAGATTGTATTCGTACGCACCTGCTACCACCGGTTTCGCCAGCATGAACTGTGCTTCAGAGCTGCCGCCAACGCTGACGATTTCCATGCCGTTAACGGTTTGAGCACCAAGCCCGCCCATGTTGTTGATGGTGACGTCTGACTGTCCGAAGCTGCTGCCCGTAATCGAAAGATGATCGGTCGGGGCATTATCGGCACCGACTTCGCTGTTCATCACAATCTGGCTACCAGCGGAACCGGTGTAGTCGCCAACAATGTTGAAGTTATTGCCGACGCTGTTATTGGCAGCGCTCAGCAGCAGCGTGCCGCCATTGGTCACGTTGCCATTAATGGTATCTACGCCAGATACACTCAGCGTCGAATTCCCCTGCACCGCATTCCACGCGGCCAGCGTGCCACCGTTGAGAATAGCGATATTTTCGTTAACCTCGCCCGCAGAGGCGAACGTTGCGCCATTATCGATGGTAACGGTCGCATTGCTCCCCTTGACACCGAGTTTGGCACCCGCAGCCACGAGCGTCGTGCCGCCGCGAAGCACGGTATCACCGGTGTAGCTATTATTTCCAGACAGCGTCAGGGTATTCGCATCATGCTTCTCAACGTTTCCGCTGCCGGTCATGTTGGTGGCAAACGTAAAATCGCTGCCCTGGTTAAAGACCACGGTACCGTTGTTTGTAAGACCGCCACTGAGCGTCGCTGTCTCCAGTCCATTGCCGAGCTCAAGCGTGGCGCTTTCCGCAACCAGCGTGTTTCCATTATTCTTCACGTCACCGGAGAGGATCAGATCACCGCTTTTTACCTGCAGGGTGTCGCCGGTGCCGATGATGTCAATGTCACCTGACAGTGCCCAGCTATCGCCATTCATGGTAACGGAAGCAAATCCATCTCCTTCATTTAGGCCGATGAAATTGCTGTCTTCGGTGCCTGTTCCTTCCAGACTCAGGGTGTTTCCGGTGGAAAGGGTCGAGATGACATCGCCGGTCAGGGAAGAGCCAGTATCCAGTACCAGCGTATTGTTTTTGCTACTTGCAAACATAATGGCAGAGTCATCACCGCCCAGAACACCGCTGTTGTTAATATCGATTTTTGCGTCGCCGGTGACGTTGATCCCGCTATGGCTTCCATGAATAGAGCCCGTGTTAGTAAATTTTGTATTACCGCCGTTTATCGCAACACCATCACCATCTGTACCAATAATAGTTCCTGCGTTATTGGCCGCTATACCCACTTCCGAGCTTAAACCTGTTTTACCTGTGATAAAGCCGGTAGACGTGTTTTTGATATTAACGGAAGAAGAAGCCTCACCAATGAGAATCCCTTTTTCGAAACCAGTAATATTTCCTTCGTTAATTATATCGCCTTGCATTGAGACGACATTAACGGAAATTCCCGTAGTGGAGGAGATGGTCGCACCAGATTTATTATCCACAACCAGGCGTTGGGCACCCGTATCAATATCTAAACCGTTTCCTTTTCCCGATATATTACCCAGGTTCGTTATCGAGTTGACATGAATCCCCGTGGCGTTAACTGCCGCAGAAGGCCCCGCAGAGGAAATAGTAACATCTTTATTAATAATATATTCAGCGTCAGTAGAGAAATCTTGCGGAACAGAGGTGGATTGGTCAATTGTGCCAGCAGAGGTCATCATGGGGGTAAATATCAGTAAGGCCGGAAATATTTTTCCAAGGCTTATCGTGGTGCTATTTAAAGCGAATATCTTATTACTCATATACACATCCATTTGAAAGGTAAGGCGATAGACAAAAAAGTAAAAATTGTCTTTTGTCTTCGTGCAAATGCGTTGGCTCATCAGAAGCAAACGTAAAATTATTATTTTTTCAATGTGTTGTGTATATTTCGTTTTATTTCAAGTGGTATTTAAAATTTCTTAATATGTTGATGTGAATGATCAATGGAGGGATAGCAATTCATGACTTCAATGTGTTTATGGGGGGACAACCCTGTGCCCCGCAGGCGTGGGGCGGTGGGTAGCAATACTTGCTTTTTTCATCCGTGCAGTCCCGGAGTGCTTTCGGCTGACAGCGTAACTGTCTACACTCTCAGATACATGATAAGAAGACGTGAAAAACAGGTTAATTGATGATCTTAATTATTTATGCGCACCCGTATCCGCAGCACTCGCATGCGAATAGGCGGATGCTGGAGCAGGTAAGGACGCTTGATAACGTAGAGATACGTTCCCTCTATCAACTCTATCCTGATTTTAATATCGATATCGCCGCCGAACAGGAGGCGCTTTCCCGTGCCGATCTGATTATCTGGCAGCATCCCATGCAGTGGTACAGCACGCCTCCGCTGTTGAAGCTGTGGATCGATAAAGTCTTCTCTCACGGTTGGGCGTATGGCCATAACGGTCATGCGCTGAAGGGGAAAAGCCTGATGTGGGCCGTGACTACCGGCGGCGGTGAAAGCCACTTTGATATTGGCTCATTCCCCGGATTTGAGGTGCTGGCGCAGCCGCTACAGGCGACCGCGCTCTATTGTGGTCTGAACTGGCTGCCTCCTTTTGCGATGCACTGTACCTTTATTTGCGACGATGAAACCTTGCAGGCACAGGCTCGCCACTACAAACAACGCTTACTTGAGTGGCAGGAGACGCACAATGGATAGCCATACGCTGATACAGGCACTGATTTATCTCGGCGCGGCGGCACTGATTGTCCCTGTGGCGGTTCGACTGGGGCTGGGGTCAGTGCTCGGCTATCTGATTGCCGGGTGCGTGATTGGACCGTGGGGCCTTCGTCTGGTCACTGATGCCGAAGCGATACTGCATTTCGCTGAAATTGGCGTTGTGCTGATGCTGTTTGTTATTGGTCTGGAGCTGGATCCGCAGCGCTTATGGAAATTGCGTGCTTCCGTGTTTGGCGGCGGCGCGCTACAGATGGTGGCGTGTGGCCTGCTGCTGGGCGGTTTCTGCATCCTGCTGGGCATGGACTGGAAAGTAGCAGAGCTTATTGGCATGACGCTGGCGCTCTCCTCGACGGCCATTGCCATGCAGGCCATGAACGAGCGCAATCTGACGGTCTCCCAAATGGGGCGCAGCGCGTTCTCGGTACTGCTGTTTCAGGATATTGCCGCTATTCCGCTGGTGGCGATGATCCCACTGCTGGCGGCCAGCGGTTCCTCCACGACGCTGGGTGCGTTCGCGCTGTCGGCATTAAAAGTCGTGGGGGCGCTGGCGCTGGTGGTGGTGCTTGGTCGCTACGTCACCCGTCCACTGCTGCGCTTTGTTGCGCGCTCGGGCCTGCGCGAAGTGTTCAGCGCCGTGGCGTTATTCCTGGTGTTTGGCTTCGGTCTGCTGCTGGAGGAAGCCGGGCTGTCGATGGCGATGGGGGCCTTCCTGGCAGGCGTACTGCTGGCGAGCTCTGAATACCGCCACGCGCTGGAAAGCGATATCGAGCCGTTTAAAGGCTTGCTGCTGGGGCTGTTTTTCATCGGCGTCGGGATGTCCGTCGACTTCGGCACGTTGGCCACGCATCCGCTGCGGATTGTTATCCTGCTGGTGGGTTTCCTGGTCATTAAAATGGCGGTACTGTGGCTGGTTGCCCGTCCGCTGAAGGTGCCGGGTAAACAGCGTCGCTGGTTTGCCGTGCTGCTGGGGCAGGGGAGTGAATTTGCATTTGTGGTGTTTGGTGCCGCGCAGATGGCGAAAGTGCTCGATCCCGAGTGGGCCAAAGCGCTAACGCTTGCTGTTGCATTATCGATGGCGGCAACGCCGATCCTGCTGGTGCTGCTGACGCGCCTGGAAAAATCGGACAGCGAACAGGGGCGTGAAGCCGATGAGATTGACGAAGAACAGCCTCGGGTGATCGTCGCCGGGTTCGGGCGCTTCGGGCAGATCGTCGGCCGTTTGCTGCTCTCCAGCGGCGTTAAAATGGTCATTCTCGATCACGATCCTGACCACGTAGAAACTCTCCGTAAATTCGATATGAAAGTGTTCTATGGTGATGCTACCCGCGTTGATTTGCTGGAATCCGCCGGGGCTGCGAAAGCCGAGGTGCTGATCAACGCCATTGACGATCCGCAAACCAGTCTGCAGCTGGTTGAGCTGGTCAAAGAGCATTTCCCTGACCTGACGATTATCTCCCGCGCGCGCGATGTGGATCACTACATCCAGCTGCGACAGGCTGGCGTCGTAGCGCCGGAGCGTGAAACCTTCGAAGGTGCGCTTAAATCTGGTCGAATGGCGCTGGAAAGCCTGGGGCTGGGGGCGTATGAGGCGCGTGAGCGTGCCGATCTGTTCCGCCGCTTTAACACCGGGATGGTAGAGGAGATGGTGGAGATGGCGAGCAGCACGGCTTCAGACCGTGCAGCCGTGTTTAAACGCACCAGCGCGATGCTGACGGAAATTATTAACGAGGACCGCAATCACCTGTCGCTTACCCAGCGTCATGGCTGGCAGGGAACGGAAGAAGGCAAGCACACCGGGGATCCTCAGGATGAACCGGAAAGTAAACCGTCCGCGTGAAGTGGAGTTGCCAGCAATATTAAAAAATTTCTGTTTCTTTACCCTGCCGCCAGTCGACGAAAGATTAAGCTTTCCGTATAGTGGCGGCAATTTTTTGCATCCGGGAAATTTTCAATGATCAGTCTGATTGCAGCGCTGGCGGTAGACCGCGTTATCGGCATGGAAAATGCCATGCCGTGGAACCTGCCTGCCGATCTCGCATGGTTTAAACGTACGACGTTAAACAAGCCGGTAGTGATGGGCCGCCTGACCTGGGAGTCGATTGGTCGTCCATTACCGGGCCGTAAGAATATTGTGATCAGTAGCCAGCCAGGCACCGACGTTCGCGTGCAGTGGGTGAAATCTGTTGATGAAGCGATTGCCGCGTGTGGTGATGCTGAAGAGATCATGGTGATCGGCGGCGGACGCGTGTACGAGCAGTTCCTGCCGAAAGCGCAGAAATTGTATCTGACCCACATTGATGCGGAAGTGGAAGGAGATACCCATTTCCCGGATTACGATCCGGACGAGTGGGAATCGGTATTCAGCGAATTCCACGACGCGGATGCACAGAACTCACATAGCTACTGCTTCGAGATTCTGGAACGTCGTTAAGTGATGTCCCCCTCACCCTAACCCTCTCCCCAAAGGGGAGAGGGGACTGTTCAGTGCGGTCTTTTCCCCCTCGCCCCCTTGGGGAGAGGGCCGGGGTGAGGGGCAATTATCAGGAGGCGACAGCCTCACCTTCCCCTAAGTCCATCTGTCGGTTCGACGGCTGTACGAAGTACGTTTTATCTTCCCAGCGTAAGCAGGTTAACTCCCCACCCCAGCAGCATCCGGTATCAAGACCGTAGATCCCCTCCGGCGTCCCTTTACCTTCCAGCGCCGCCCAGTGACCAAACACGACGCTGTACTCGTTTGTTACCGGTCCCGGAATGGCAAACCAGGGTTTGAGCGGTGCAGGCGCGCTTTCCGGCGTCTCTTTGGAGTACATGTCCAGCTGTCCGTTCGGGAAGCAGAAACGCATGCGTGTGAAGGCGTTGGTGATAAAGCGCAGACGAGCCAGACCGCTGAGATCCTCGCTCCAGTGGTTCGGCATATCGCCGTACATGGCATCAAGGAAGAAAGGATACGAGTCGCTGGCCAGCACCGCCTCAACATCGCGCGCGCAGGTTTTTGCCGTCTCGAGATCCCATTGTGGCGTGATCCCGGCATGGGCCATGACCAGCTTTTTCTCTTCATCGACCTGCAGCAGCGGCTGGCGACGCAGCCAGTTAATCAGTTCGTCCGCGTCCGGTGCTTCAAGCAGAGGGGTAATACGATCTTTCGGTTTATTGCGGCTGATCCCAGCGAATACCGCCAGCAGATGCAGATCGTGATTGCCCAGAACCATGCGTACGCTATCGCCCAGTGATTTAACGAAACGTAAAACCTCAAGGGAGCCCGGGCCACGCGCCACTAAATCGCCCGTCAGCCACAGTATGTCCTTTCCTGGCGTAAAGTCGACCTGCTTTAATAATGCGATCAGTTCATCGTAGCAACCGTGAACGTCGCCAATCAGATATGTAGACATGAGATTAATGAATGAATGTTGTAACGGCGAGACGGAATACGGGAATAGCAACGCGGAAGCCATTGCCATCGACATCGACCATTTCATAATGGCCTTGCATGGTACCCATTGGCGTTTCGATCACCGCGCCGCTGGTGTACTGATACTCTTCGCCAGGGGCGATATGCGGTTGTTCACCCACCACGCCTTCGCCCTGGACTTCAATTTCACGACCATTGCCGTTAGTGATAAGCCAGTAGCGCCCGCGCAGCTGCACGGGCATCCGCCCCAGATTGCGGATGGTCACGGTGTAAGCAAAGACAAAACGTTCTTCATCCGGTGAGGACTGCGATTCAACATAGACGCTTTGTACATGGACACATACGCGGGGCGAATCAATCATGGCTTAACTCTCCTTCGGCGGTGCATTTTCGCTGATGTAATTAGCCAGCTTGCAGTACTGCTCTACGGAAATGTTCTCCGCTCGCATTGCCGGGTCGATCCCAAGCTCAGCTAACACCTCAACGGTAAATGAGTTGCTCAGGCTGTTACGAATCGTTTTACGGCGCTGGTTAAAGGCCTCTGTGGTGACGCGGCTCAGCACGCGCAGATCTTTTACCGGGTACGGTTTCGTTTTGTGCGGCACAAGGCGCACAACCGCAGAGTCTACTTTCGGTGGCGGTGTGAACGCTGACGGCGGTACTTCGAGTACCGGGATCACGTTGCAGTAATATTGTGCCATCACGCTTAAACGACCATACGCTTTACTGTTCGGGCCTGCAACCAGACGGTTAACAACCTCTTTTTGCAACATGAAGTGCATGTCGGCAATGGCATCAGTATAGCTAAACAGGTGGAACATCAGCGGGGTGGAAATGTTGTACGGCAGGTTGCCGAAGACGCGCAGCGGCTGACCCATTTTCTCTGACAGTTCGCCAAAGTTCATGGTCATGGCATCCTGTTGATAAATAGTCAACTTCGGCCCGAGGAACGGATGCGTTTGCAGGCGTGCGGCCAGATCGCGGTCCAGCTCGATAACCGTGAGTTCGTCAAGGCGTTCGCCTACTGGCTCGGTCAGTGCGGCAAGGCCCGGGCCGATTTCGACCATCGCCTGACCTTTTTGCGGATTAATAGCCGAGACAATGCTTTCGATCACGAACTGATCGTTAAGGAAGTTTTGCCCGAAACGTTTACGGGCTAAGTGGCCCTGATGGACTCGATTAGTCATTGAGTATTAACAATCATTTTGATGGCGAGATTAAGCGCCGTAATAAAACTGCCGACATCCGCTTTCCCCTGGCCTGCCAAATCCAGCGCAGTACCATGGTCAACGGACGTTCGAATAAAGGGTAAACCGAGGGTGATATTCACGCCACGGCCAAAGCCCTGGTATTTTAGCACGGGGAGGCCCTGATCGTGGTACATCGCGAGCACGGCGTCGGCATTATCCAGGTATTTGGGCTGAAAAAGGGTGTCCGCAGGCAGTGGCCCGCTGAGGTTCATCCCTTTTTCCCGCATTTCGTTGAGCACCGGAATGATAGTGTCGATCTCTTCGGTGCCCATGTGTCCGCCTTCGCCCGCATGCGGATTCAGGCCACAAACCAGCACGTGCGGCTGCGGGATCCCAAATTTCGTCTGCAGATCGTGGTGCAAAATCCCGATGATCTCACGCAGGAGTTCAGGGGTGATGGCATCAGGAATGGCTTTGATGGGCAGGTGCGTTGTCACCAGCGCGACGCGCATCTCTTCCGTCGCCAGCATCATCACCACTTTCGGGCTGTGCGAACGTTCTTCAAAGAACTCGGTGTGTCCGGTAAAGGGGATCCCTGCGTCGTTGATAACGCCTTTATGCACCGGACCGGTGATCAGCGCCGTGAACTCGCCGTTCAGGCAGCCGTCGCAGGCGCGCGCCAGCGTCTCGACAACGTAGTGCCCATTTTCAGTGCTGAGTTGACCGGGGACGGCAGGGGTGCGCAGAGGAACCGACAGAAGCGTGAGGGTGCCCGCTTGCTGTGGAACGGGCTGCTGGCCTTCAACATAAGGGAGGAGCGTTAAAGGCAGACCGAGCAATGTTGCCCGGTCTTGTAACAGTGTTGCATCTGCGCAGACAACCAGTTCCACCGGCCAGCTGCGCTGGGCGAGCTGGACGACGAGGTCAGGTCCTATCCCGGCGGGCTCGCCGGGCGTGATCACAACACGATGTTGTTTCATCAGTTGCTCAGCACTTTCACGTAAGCGCTGGCGCGTTGTTCCTGCATCCAGGTTGCCGCTTCTTCAGAGAATTTGCGGTTGAACAGCATACGGTAGGCTCTGTCCTTCTGGGCCGCATCGGTTTTATCGACGTTGCGGGTATCCATCAGTTCAATAAGATGCCAGCCGAAGGAAGAGTGCACCGGTGCGCTCAACTGACCTTTGCTCATTCTCGTCAACGCGTCGCGGAAAGCCGGATCGTAGATATCGGCCGCAGCCCAGCCCAGATCGCCGCCCTGGTTAGCAGAGCCTGGATCCTGAGAGAACTCTTTTGCCGCATTCGCAAAGGAGGTTTTGCCGCTCTTGATGTCAGCTGCAATCTGTTCCAGCTTCGCACGCGCCTGATCGTCAGTCATGATCGGAGACGGTTTCAGCAAAATGTGTCGAGCGTGAACTTCTGTGACGGAAATGCTCTGGCTCTGACCGCGCAGATCGTTCACTTTCAGAATGTGGAAGCCTACACCTGAACGGATAGGACCGACGATATCACCTTTCTTCGCCGTGCTCAGTGCCTGGGCAAAGAGGGATGGCAGTTCCTGAATACGACCCCAGCCCATCTGACCGCCTTTCAGCGCCTGCTGGTCAGCGGAATAGGTGATGGCCAGCTTGCCAAAGTCACCGCCGTTACGCGCCTGCTCAACGATAGAACGCGCCTGGCTTTCCGCTTCAGCCGCCTGATCGGAGGTTGGGTTTTCCGGAAGCGGAATCAGAATGTGGCTCAGGTTCAGTTCGGTGCTGGCATCGTTCTGGTTACCCACCTGCTTAGCCAGCGCATCCACTTCCTGAGGCAGGATAGTGACGCGGCGACGAACTTCGTTGTTACGCACTTCTGAAATCAGCATCTCTTTGCGGATCTGATTACGGTAGGTGGCGTAGCTGATGCCATCGTAGGCCAGACGGCTGCGCATCTGGTCTGGTGACATGTTGTTCTGCTTTGCAATGTTAGCGATCGCCTGATCGAGCTGCTCGTCAGTGACCTTCACCCCCATTTTCTGACCCATCTGCAGAACGATCTGATCCATGATCAGGCGTTCCAGGATCTGGTGGCGCAGCGTGGCGTCATCCGGAAGCTGCTGACCTGCCTGGCTCGAATTGAGCTTTACAGACTGCATTAAACCGTCGACGTCACTTTCAAGCACGACGCCGTTGTTAACCACAGCGGCGACTTTATCAACAACCTGGGGTGCCGCGAAGCTAGTATTCGCAACCATGGCGACACCGAGCAGCAGCGTTTTCCAGTTCTTCATACTTTTTCCATTTCAATTAACCGCAAAGCGGATTATGTTGCAAATCAAGCACATTACAAGGAACTGCGGTAAGGCAGAATGTTCGAGCGCAGCATCTGCTGCGTGCCCAGGCCGTAGTTGGAACTCAGGCCGCGCAGCTCGACATTAAAGCCAATCACGTTATCGTATTTGCCCTGACTGTTTTGAGTATCCCAGCCGTTAAGTTTGCGTTCGTAGCCGACACGCAGCGCGTAACAGCAGGAGTTATATTGCAGACCTAACATCTGGTCAGCGGGTTTTTGGGCATTCGTGTCATAGTAGTAGGCTCCAACGATTGACCAACGATCGGCGATTGGCCAGCTCGCTGCGCCACCCACCTGCGAAATACCATCTTTGTACTGGTCAGCATTGGCGTAGTTCGGCAATGTCGCCTGAATATATTCCGGGCTGGCATAACGGTACGTCAACTGCACCATACGGTCTTCATCACGACGGTATTCAATGGCAGCACTGCCCGTCGCGATGTTATCCAGTCGCGTATCGTACTGAACGCCACCGCGCAGACCCCAACGATCGGTCATGCGCCAGTAGGTATCACCTGCCCACACCAGTGAACCCGTTTTGTTGTCTTTCTCCCAGTTAATGTCGTCATCACCGGTACGAGACTCGGTGAAATAGTAGATTTGACCAACAGAAACGTTAAAACGTTCAACGGCAGATTCATCATAAACGCGCGTTGTGACGCCGGTAGTCAACTGGTTAGCGGACGCAATACGGTCGAGACCGCCATAGGTACGGTCGCGGAACAGGCCGCTGTAGTCAGACTGCAGGAACGAGGAGTCGTAGTTTTGAATTTTGCTCTGATCGCGATAAGGCACGTACAGATACTGCATACGCGGTTCAAGCGTCTGGGTATACCCATCAGACAGCAGGCCCATATCACGTTCGAAGATCAGCTTCCCGTCCATCTTAAACTGAGGAAGCGTACGGTTTACCGAATCTTCAAGATCGGTGCCATAGCGATTGTTGTACCAGTCGACATTTTTCTGCTGGTAATGCGTCGCCATCAGCTTGGCTTCGGTGTTCAGGCTTGCCCAGTCGTTCGACAAAGGTAAGTTAATGGTTGGTTCGAGATGAAGACGCGTGGCCTCTGGCATATCCGAGTTGGTGTTGACGAAGTGCACCGCCTGGGCGTAGACGCGGGTGTCGAAAGGACCGACATCGTTCTGATACCAGTTGACGTCCAGCTGCGGTTCAGCACCATAGGTACTGGCCGTTTGGGTGTTAAAGACCTGGAACTGCTTGGTCGACACCGTGGCGTTAAAGTTCTCAATGGCGTAGCCCACGCTGAATTTCTGCGTGGCGTAGCCGTCCGTACTGGAACCGTATTTAGAGTCAAAGTCGTTGAAATAATACGGATCGCTGACTTTGGTATAGTCGACGTTGAAGCGCCAGACCTGATCCATCACCCCGGCATGCTGCCAGTAATACATCCAACGGTGTTTATCACCTTCGGTCGGGTGCTCGTCCTGGAAGACTTTGTCCGATGGCAGATAATCAAACTCCATCAAACCGGCACCCGCTTTGGTCAGATAGCGGAACTCGTTTTCCCACATGATGTTACCGCGCTTATGGATATAGTGCGGCGTGATCGTCGCATCCATGTTTGGCGCGATGTTCCAGTAATACGGCAGGTAGAACTCAAAGTAGTTCGAGGTGCTGTATTTGGCATTCGGGATCAGGAAACCGGAACGTCGTTTGTCGCCCACGGGAAGCTGCAGGTAAGGGCTGTAGAAAACAGGGACCGGGCCGAGCTTAAAGCGGGCGTTCCAGATCTCCGCGACCTGTTCTTCACGATCGTGAATAACTTCACTGCCCACCACGCTCCAGGTATTCGAGCCCGGCAGACAGGAGGTGAACGATCCGTTTTCCAGAATCGTATAGCGGTTTTCACCGCGCTGTTTCATCAGGTCGGCTTTACCGCGCCCCTGACGACCCACCATCTGGTAATCACCTTCCCAGACGTTGGTATCTTTTGTATTCAGATTTGACCAGGCTTTCGGACCTTTCAGGATGACCTGGTTGTCGTCATAGTGCACATTACCCAGCGCATCCACCGTACGTACTGGCGCAGCCGCACCTTCTGGTTGCTTCTGATGCAATTGCACTTCATCTGCCTGCAGACGGCTGTTGCCCTGGTTAATATCGACATTGCCCGTAAAGGTGGCATTGTCGGGATAATTACCTTTTGCATTGTCAGCATTGATGGTAACCGGCAAGTCATTCGTATCGCCCTCAACCAGTGGACGATCGAAACTTGGGACGCCAAGCATACATTGCGAGGCGAGATCGGCTGCCAGCCCCTGTTGGCTGTACAGAGCGGCGCCAATCATTGTGGCCAGGAGGGTGGGGATACGTTTTTTCATACGTTGTATTTTATTGTTCCGTCATCAGTGGCTACGGCTTACAAACGCTCAGAGACTATCTTACTCATCAGCGCAGTACCAGCGTTAATCCTGCCCGTTTGCGTGCCAGAGTGTTAGGCTCGCTATCGAATGACGAGTATGATAATGCAAATTATAGGCGATGTCCCTCAATTGACCGTGGCGCGACCACTGTAATGATGGCGTTGCGTCGAACCAGGAACATGACTATTCGGGGAGTATATGCAGTATTGGGGTAAAATCATCGGCGTTGCGTTCGCATTAATCATGGGCGCTGGCTTTTGGGGCGTGGTACTGGGGCTCATTATCGGCCATATGTTTGATAAGGCACGCAGCCGCAAAATGGCCTGGTTCGCCAACCAGCGCGAGCGTCAGTCGCTCTTTTTCTCCACCACTTTTGAGGTGATGGGGCATTTAACCAAATCAAAAGGGCGCGTCACCGAAGCCGATATTCAGATTGCCAGCGTATTCATGGATCGCATGAATCTGCACGGTGAATCTCGTGTGGCAGCGCAAAATGCGTTTCGTATCGGTAAAGCGGATAACTATCCGCTGCGTGAAAAAATGCGTCAGTTCCGCAGCATCTGCTTCGGACGTTTTGATTTAATTCGGATGTTTCTGGAGATCCAAATTCAGGCGGCCTTCGCCGATGGCTCCCTTCATCCCAATGAGCGGGACGTTTTATACGTCATCGCTGAAGAGCTGGGGATCTCCCGCATGCAGTTCGACCAGTTCCTGCGCATGATGCAGGGCGGCGCGCAGTTTGGCGGGGGTTACCAGCAGCAATCCTCCGGCGGCGGCTGGCAGCAGACGCAGCGTGGCCCGACGCTTGAAGATGCCTGCAACGTGCTTGGCGTAAAGCCTTCTGACGATCAGACCACGATCAAACGTGCCTATCGTAAGCTCATGAGCGAGCATCATCCTGACAAGCTGGTCGCGAAAGGTTTACCGCCAGAGATGATGGAGATGGCGAAGCAGAAAGCGCAGGAAATTCAGAAAGCCTACGAGCTGATAAAAGAGCAAAAAGGTTTTAAATAAAAAATGGCCCGAGGATATCGGGCCATTTTTTTTAGAAATCCACGGGCGCCTTAAAGGTCATCGCATTGCCAAAAACCGGATGGGTAATGGTGAGGGTCTGCGCATGCAACTGCAGGCGCGGCGCTAACGCCAGCGCTTCTGGCGGCGCGTAAAACCGGTCTCCCAGAATCGGGTGGCCCAGGGCGAGCATATGCACGCGCAGTTGGTGAGAACGCCCGGTAATCGGCTTAAGCAGAACGCGCGCGGTATTATCCGGCGCGTACTCCAGCACTTCATACTCGGTTTGCGCCGCCTTGCCGGTTTCATAGCACACCTTCTGCTTTGGCCGGTTCGGCCAGTCGCAGATCAGCGGTAAATCGACCAGACCCTCTTCGCTTGCCGGATGGCCCCAGACGCGCGCGACGTACTGCTTTTTCGGTTCGCGCTCGCGGAACTGGCGTTTCAGCTCGCGTTCCGCTTCTTTATGCAGAGCCACTACAATCACGCCGCTGGTGGCCATGTCGAGGCGATGGACGGACTCCGCCTGCGGATAATCGCGCTGAATACGCGTCATCACGCTGTCTTTGTGCTCGTCAAGACGCCCCGGCACGGACAACAGGCCGCTGGGCTTGTTGACCACCATAATGTGCTCATCCTGATACAGGATGACCAGCCAGGGATCCTGAGGGGGATTGTAGGGCTCCATCACCATCTTGCGCTCCGTTTACTGATGCGTCACAACGATGAGACGCAGTGCGTCCAGACGCCAGCTTGCCTGATCCAGGCTCTCCAGAACCTGCTGACGATTGCTTTCAATCGCCGCCAGTTCATCGTCACGAATGTTCGGGTTAACCGCTTTTAACGCTTCCAGACGAGAAAGTTCTGCTGAGAGCTTCTCGTCGGCTTCGCTGCGTGCCGCATCAATCAATGCACGCGCCGCTTTTTCAACCTGAGTTTCACCCAGTTGCAGAATAGCATGCACGTCCTGCTGGACGGCGTTGACCAGCTTGCTGCCAGTGTGACGGTTAACCGCGCTCAGCTGACGGTTGAAGCTTTCGAACTCGACCTGCGCGGCCAGGTTAGTACCGTTTTTATCCAGCAGCAGACGCACCGGTGTTGGTGGCAGGAAGCGAGTGAGCTGCAGCTGTTTTGGTGCCTGCGCTTCCACAACGTAGATCAGTTCAACCAGCAGGGTGCCCACCGGCAGCGCCTTGTTTTTCAACAGGGAGATGGTGCTGCTGCCGGTATCGCCGGAGAGGATCAGATCCAGACCGTTGCGGATCAGCGGGTGCTCCCAGGTAATGAACTGGGCGTCTTCGCGGGAAAGCGCTACATCACGTTCGAAGGTGATAGTGCAGCCATCTTCCGGCAGGCCCGGGAAATCCGGAACCAGCATATGATCGGACGGCGTCAGGACGATCATGTTCTCGCCGCGATCGTCCTGGTTGATCCCGACGATGTCGAACAGGTTCATGGAGAAGCTGATCAAACTGGTGTCATCATCCTGCTCTTCGATGCTTTCCGCCAGCGCCTGTGCTTTTTCACCCCCGTTGGAGTGGATCTCCAGCAGGCGGTCGCGGCCCTGCTCCAGCTGCGCTTTCAGCGCGTCGTGCTTCTCACGGCAGGACTTGATCAGCTCATCAAACCCTTCCGCGTTTTCCGGCGCGGCCAGGTAGCCGATCAGATCGCTATGCACCTGATCGTAAATGGTGCGGCCCGTCGGGCAGGTATGTTCAAACGCATCCAGACCTTCGTGGAACCAGCGTACCAGCACGGACTGCGCGGTTTTTTCCAGGTACGGCACGTGGATCTGAATATCATGCGCCTGACCGATACGGTCCAGACGGCCGATACGCTGCTCCAGCAGATCCGGGTTAAACGGCAGATCGAACATCACCAGATTGCTGGCGAACTGGAAGTTACGGCCTTCAGAGCCGATTTCTGAGCACAGCAGCACCTGCGCGCCGCTGTCCTCTTCCCCAAACCACGCCGCGGCGCGGTCGCGTTCGACGATGGACATGCCTTCGTGGAACACGGCAGCGCGAATACCTTCTCGCTCGCGCAGAACCTGCTCAAGCTGCAGCGCGGTGGCCGCTTTGGCACATATCACCAGCACTTTCTGCGAGCGGTGGGCGGTCAGATAGCCCATCAGCCACTCAACGCGTGGGTCAAAGTTCCACCAGGTGCCGGTATCACCTTCAAATTCCTGGTAGATTTGTTCCGGATAAAGCATGTCGCGGGCGCGCTCTTCCTGGGTTTTGCGGGCGCCCATAATTCCGGAGACTTTAATTGCCGTCTGATACTGCGTCGGCAGCGGCAGTTTAATCGTATGCAGCTCGCGTTTCGGGAAACCTTTGACGCCGTTACGGGTGTTGCGGAACAGCACGCGGCTGGTACCGTGGCGATCCATCAGCATGTCGATCAGCTCTTTGCGCGCGGATCCCGCGTTGTCGCTGTCGCTGTTGGCAGCCTGCAGAAGCGGCTCAATATCCTGCTCGCCAATCAGATCGCTCAGGATGTTCAGCTCATCGTTAGAGAGACGGTTGCCCGCCAGCAGCAGGGCGACGGCATCGGCAACCGGGCGGTAGTTTTTCTGCTCTTCGACAAACTGCCCGAAATCGTGAAAACGGTTTGGATCGAGCAGGCGCAGACGGGCGAAGTGACTCTCAAGACCCAGCTGCTCCGGCGTTGCGGTCAGCAGCAGAACGCCAGGCACGCGCTCGGCAAGCTGCTCGATAGCCATATATTCGCGGCTCGGCGCATCTTCGCTCCAGACCAGGTGGTGCGCTTCGTCAACCACCATAATGTCCCACTCGGCATCGCACAGATGCTCAAGACGCTGCTTGCTGCGGCGCACGAAGTCCAGCGAACAGATGACCAGCTGTTCGGTTTCAAACGGGTTGTCGGCGTCGTGCTGCGCTTCGGCATAGCGTTCGTCGTCGAACAGGGAGAAGCGCAGGTTGAAGCGGCGCAGCATCTCAACCAGCCACTGGTGCTGCAGGGTTTCTGGAACAACAATCAGCACGCGCTCGGCAGCGCCAGAAAGCAGCTGCTGGTGCAGGATCATGCCCGCTTCAATGGTTTTACCCAGGCCCACTTCGTCAGCCAGCAGTACGCGAGGCGCGTGGCGGCGGCCCACGTCATGGGCGATGTTCAGCTGGTGAGGGATCAGGCTGGTACGCTGGCCGCGCAGGCCGCTCCACGGCATGCGGTACTGTTCGCTCTGAAACTTACGCGCGCGGTAGCGCAGCGAGAAGCGATCCATACGGTCGATTTGCCCGGCAAACAGGCGGTCCTGCGGCTTACTGAACACCAGTTTGCTGTCGAGCAGCACTTCACGCAGGATGACATTGGCTTCATCCGTATCAAGACGAGTACCAATGTAGACGAGCAGTCCATTCTCTTCTTTTACGTCTTCAATCTTGAGCTGCCAGCCGTCATGGCTGGTCACGGTGTCGCCCGGATTGAACATCACGCGGGTAACAGGGGAGTCATTGCGAGCGTACAGACGGTTTTCACCGGTGGCAGGGAAGAGGAGGGTAACCATGCGCGCATCGACGGCAACGACGGTTCCCAATCCAAGTTCGCTTTCTGTATCGCTGATCCAGCGTTGACCAAGTGTAAAAGGCATAGTTGTTCGGCTCTAATCTTTAATTGCAGGCAATAGTTCAACCACCGTCAAAAAAGACGGTCATCGAAAAATGGGTCCGGGAATGGAAAGGGCGCTATGGTACTGGATGGCAGCCATTTCGTCACGCGTCAAAATAGGCCAAGTTGCCCTGTCACTAGTGTAGCAAAATCATCGTTGATGAAGGGCAAAATTCCCTCCGCGACCGGCTGAAGCTGGCGCGTCAGATAATGATCGTAATCGAGCGGTGATTGCTGGTAATCAACCGGTTCCGGGCCGCTGGTGGTCCAGACGTATTTGATGGTGCCACGGTTTTGATACTGCGGCGCGCGGCCCCGCCGCACGTTCTCTTCGTCCGCCAGTCGCGCGGCGCGCACATGGGGCGGCACATTACGCTGGTACTCCGCCAGCGGGCGGCGCAGGCGCTTGCGATACACCAGCTGCGCGTCAAGTTCGCCCGCCATCAGGCTGGCGATGGTTTCGCGGATGTAGTCCTGATACGGCTCATTGCGGAACACCCGCAGGTAGAGCGTCTGCTGGAACTGCTGCGCCAGCGGCGTCCAGTCGGTGCGCACCGTCTCCAGCCCTTTAAAGACCATCCGCTGGGTGTCGCCTTCCTGAATCAGCCCGGCGTAGCGCTTCTTGCTGCCCTGATCGGTGCCGCGAATGGTGGGCATTAAAAAGCGGGCAAAATGGGTTTCAAACTCCAGCTCCAGCGCGCTGGTTAACCGCTCTTCTTGCAAATGTTTGCCCCACCAGTCGTTCACAAAGGCCACAAGCTCTTTGCCGATGCGGGCGGCGTCGCCTTCTGAGTGCGCGCCTTTCAGCCACACAAAGGTGGAGTCCGTGTCGCCGTAAATAACGTCATAGCCCCGGGATTCAATCAGCGCCTTGGTCTGGCGCATAATCTCATGCCCGCGCATGGTAATAGAGGAAGCCAAACGTGGGTCAAAGAAGCGGCAGGCGCTGGTACCCAGCACGCCGTAAAATGCGTTCATGATGATTTTCAGCGCCTGTGATAGCGGCTTGTTGCCGTGGCGCTTGGCCTCATCGCGGCCGTGCCAGATGTTTCCCACAATTTCAGGCAGACAGTGTTTTCCCCGCGAGAAGCGTGCGCCGAGGAAGCCTTCGGTGCTGTGTTCATCGTCCGGTTGCGCCATGCCCTCAACCAGCCCGACGGGATCGATCAGAAAGGTGCGGATAATCGACGGGTAGAGGCTTTTGTAATCCAGCACCAGCACCGAGTCATACAATCCTGGCCGGGAGTCCATCACGTACCCGCCGGGGCTGGCCTGCGGCGGCACGTCCCCGAGGTTGGGGGCGACGTATCCTGCCCGGTGCATTCGCGGAAAATAGAGGTGGCTAAAGGCCGCCACGGAGCCGCCGTGCCTGTCAGCCGCAAGGCCGTTCACCGTCGCGCGCTCCAGCAGGAACGGCATGATCTCGGTTTTGTGGTAAATCTGCGTTACCAGCTCGCAGTCTTTCAGGTTATAGGTGGCGAGCGCCGGTTTGTCTTCGTTAAAGCGCCGGTCGATCTCGTCCATTCTGTCCCAGGGGTTGTCGATGGATTTGCCTTCGCCAAGCAGCTCCTGCGCGACGGCTTCAAGGGAGAATGAAGAGAAGTTCCAGAAGGCGGATTTAAGCGCCTCGATGCCGTCAATAATCAGGCGACCGTTAGCCTGTGCAAAGAAAACGCCATTCTTAAAACCGTGTTCGCGCCATTCCAGCTCGCTGTTTCCGCGCCCCAGCATCAGCGGGATGCGGTAACGCTCGGCGTGTTTTTGCAGCACGCGCAGGTCGAACTGCACCACGTTCCAGCCGATCAGGACATCGGGATCGTAGTCGGCAAACCACTGGTTAAGCTTCTCCAGCAGCTGCGGGCGGCTATTGACGTACTCAAGCCGGAAATCCAGCGCGGAGGCATCACCATTCGGTGGCCCGAGCATATAGACAACACGATCGCCGCAGCCTTCCAGCCCAATGCAGTACAGTTCGCCGTGGCGGGTGGTTTCGATATCCAGCGAGACCCACTTCAGCGGCGGGCGATAATGTGGATTAGGCTTCAGGCGAGCATTCGCGATGCTGCCGTTTTGTTCGATGCCATCAACCCAGACGGGGGCGGTAATGAACCGCTCCATCAGAAAGCGTTCCGGTGGGCGAATATCCGCTTCGTAAAGCGTCACGCCCGCCTCACGGAGCAGTTTTTCATAGCGCATTAGCTGACGATGGGCGCGACAGTACAGGCCGTAAACCGGCTGGCGGTGGAAATCTTTCAGTTCAAGCGGGGTGATACGCCAGCCGTTTTCGCCGCGCAGCAGCTGCTTCACCTTCTCGGCGTGGGCTTCAGGAATAAAGGCCACGGATTCCTGCGGGGGCAGCGTAACGTGCAGCGGGCCGTTGTCCGTCGCCAGCCAGAACGCGACCTCGGTGCCCTGAGGGGTATCCCGCCAGTGTCGGGTCAGTAAAAAGCCTTCTTGCGCCTGCGCCACGCCGTTATCCCAGAAAACAAAACCAGGCCTGATTATAGCCTGGTTAAGGTGGGTTTGCTGGGGTTTTATACAGTGCCTGTTCAGCCGGATGGCGCTGCGCTTATCCGGCCTACAGGTTCCGTAGGCCCGGTAAGCGCAGCGTCACCGGGCAAGGGTTTACTGCCCGTAGTAGGCCTTTGCACCGTGCTTGCGCAGGTAATGCTTATCCAGCAGGGTCTGCTGCATATCCGGCAGCTGCGGCGCCAGCTGGCGACAGAAAATCCCCATATAGGCGACCTCTTCGAGCACGATGGCGTTATGCACCGCGTCTTCGGCGTTTTTACCCCAGGCAAACGGGCCGTGGGAGTGCACCAGCACGCCGGGCATTTGCGCCGCGTCGATACCCTGTTTTTCGAAGGTTTCGACAATCACGTTCCCCGTTTCCCACTCGTACTCACCGTTGATCTCCGCATCGGTCATCAGACGCGTGCAGGGAATGGTTCCGTAAAAGTAGTCGGCGTGGGTGGTGCCGGTCGCCGGGATGGACTGACCCGCCTGCGCCCAGATGGTCGCGTGGCGCGAATGGGTATGCACAATCCCCCCGATGGTCGGGAAAGCCTGATACAGCAGGCGGTGGGTGGGCGTATCGGACGACGGTTTTTTGTTGCCTTCAACCACTTCACCCGTTTCGATGCTGACCACCACCATGTCTTCTGCGGTCATCAACGTGTAATCCACGCCGGAAGGCTTAATCACGAACACGCCTTTTTCGCGGTCAACGGCGCTGACGTTGCCCCAGGTGAGTGTGACGAGGTTGTGTTTCGGCAGGGCCAGATTGGCGTCAAGCACCTGCTGCTTCAAAACTTCGAGCATTACGTTCTCCTTGCCGGATGGCGCTTCGCTTATCCGGCCTACGGTTTTGTAGGCCCGGTAAACGCAGTGCCACCGGGCATTTCGTACTTTAGCGTTTTGAACCGTAATAGACTTCGTTCCAGCGCAGCGCGTCTTTGAAGGCGGGCAGGCGGGTATCGTTATCAATCACCGTCAGCTCGATATCGTGCAGCTCGGCGAACTGGCGCATATCGTTCAGATCCAGCGCGTGGCTGAACACCGTGTGGTGAGCGCCACCGGCCAGGATCCAGGCTTCTGAGGCGGTTGGCAGGTCAGGCTGCGCTTTCCACAGGGCGTTGGCGACCGGCAGTTTCGGCAGGGAGTGCGGCGTTTCAACCGCATCGACGCAGTTCACCAGCAGGCGGAAACGATCGCCCAGATCGATCAGGCTGGCGTTGATGGCCGGGCCCGTACGGGTGTTGAAGATCAGACGCGCCGGATCGGCTTTTCCGCCGATGCCGAGATACTGCACGTCAAGGATCGGTTTTTCTTCGACGGCAATAGAAGGGCACACTTCCAGCATGTGCGAGCCGAGCACCAGGTCGTTGCCGTTTTCGAAGTGGTAGGTGTAGTCCTCCATAAAGGAGGTGCCGCCCTGCAGACCGGTCGACATCACCTTCATGATGCGAAGCAGAGCGGCAGTTTTCCAGTCGCCTTCGCCCGCAAAGCCATAGCCCTGCTGCATCAGACGTTGTACCGCCAGGCCCGGCAGCTGTTTCAGGCCGTGGAGGTCTTCAAAGGTGGTAGTAAAGGCGTGGAAGCCGCCCTGCTCCAGGAAGCGCTTCATGCCCAGCTCGATGCGCGCCGCATCCAGCACGTTCTGGCGCTTGTCGCCGTTAATTTGTGCCGCAGGCGTCAGGCGGTAGCTGCTTTCATACTCGTCCACCAGCGCGCTTACGTCGCCGTCGCTGATTTCATTCACCACCTGCACCAGGTCGCCCACGGCCCAGGTATTCACGGAGAAGCCGAACTTGATTTGCGCCGCGACTTTATCGCCGTCGGTCACCGCCACTTCACGCATGTTGTCACCGAAACGCACCACTTTCAGGTGGCGGGTATCCTGCTTAGAGACCGCCTGACGCATCCAGGATCCGATACGCTGTTGCGCCTTGCCATCCTGCCAGTGGCCGGTCACCACTGCGTGCTGCTGGCGCATACGCGCGCCGATGAAGCCGAACTCGCGGCCGCCGTGCGCGGTCTGGTTCAGGTTCATAAAGTCCATGTCGATGCTGTCCCACGGCAGGGAGGCGTTGAATTGGGTATGGAACTGCAGCAGCGGTTTGTTGAGAATAGACAGGCCGTTGATCCACATTTTTGCTGGTGAGAAGGTGTGCAGCCACACCACCAGACCTGCGCATTTCTCGTCGTAGTTGGCGTCGCGGCAGATGTGAGTAATTTCGTCCGGCGTTGTGCCCAGCGGTTTCAGCACCAGTTTGCACGGCAGTTTAGCTTCCGCGTTCAGCGCGTTAACGACGTGCTCCGCGTGTTTCGTTACCTGCTGCAGCGCTTCCGGTCCGTACAGATGCTGGCTGCCAATCACAAACCACACTTCATAGTTATTAAAAATGGTCATCATCGTGTCCTTAATGGGTCAGGGTTGCCGTGGTGTCCGCGGTGCTTTTGGCCGGGGCGGCGACAGGGAGATAGTGAAGTTCGGCGCTTTTTGCCCATTGCTGGTAGCGCTGATAAAGCTGTTCGAAGCGTTGCGCCTGCTGGGTACGCGGCTGAAGGGTGTTTTCGACGGCGCTCGCCATATGCTGCTGCGCGGTCGGGATGTCAGCATGAACGCCTGCGGCCACGGCCGCGAAAATCGCCGCGCCCAGCGCACAGCATTGATCGGAGGCCACAATCTGCAGCGGACGGTTCAGTACGTCGCAGCAGGCCTGCATGATCACCGGGTTTTTGCGGGCGATACCGCCCAGCGCCATGACGTTATTCACGTCGATGCCCTGCTCGGTGAAGCACTCCATAATGGCGCGGGCACCGAAGGCCGTTGCGGCAATCAGACCGCCAAACAGCGCAGGCGCGTCAGTTGCCAGGTTGAGATCGGTAATCACCCCTTTCAGACGCTGGTTGGCGAACGGCGTGCGACGACCGTTAAACCAGTCCAGCACCACCGGGAGGTGATCGAGTGACGGGTTTTTTGCCCAGGCTTCGGTGAGCTGCGGTAAAAGCTGCTTTTTGCTCCCGGCTATCTGGGTTTTCAGTTCAGGATGCGCCGCCGCCAGCTGGTCCAGCGGCCAGCCCAGCACGCGGCCAAACCAGGCGTAGATATCGCCAAACGCGGACTGACCGGCTTCGAGGCCAATAAAGTCCGGCACCACGCTGCCGTCCACCTGGCCGCAGATGCCTTTTACCGCACGGTCGCCGACGCTGGCTTTATCCGCCGTCAGGATGTCGCAGGTGGAGGTGCCGATGACTTTCACCAGGGTGTTTGGCTGCGCACCCGCGCCCACTGCGCCCATATGGCAGTCAAACGCACCGCCGGAGATCGCCACGTTCTGCGGCAGGCCCAGGCGTTTCGCCCACTCTTCGCAGAGGGTGCCGACCGGAATATCGGCGGTGAAGGTGTCGGTAAACAGCGGGTAAGTCAGGTTCTTGTTGATAATTGGGTCGAGTTCATCGAAGAACGCAGCCGGAGGCAGGCCGCCCCAGCTTTCATGCCACAGGGATTTATGCCCGGCGCTGCAGCGGCCGCGGCGGATATCCTGCGGGCGAGTGGTGCCGGAGAGCAGGGCAGGCACCCAGTCGCACAGCTCAATCCACGATGCGGCGGCCTGAGCCACCGAGGCGTCTGAACGGGTAACGTGCAGGATCTTGGCCCAGAACCACTCGCTGGAGTAGATCCCGCCGATGTAGCGCGAGTAGTCAGCTTTGCCCGGCTGATGGCACAGGCGGGTAATGGCTTCGGCCTCCTCCACGGCGGTATGATCTTTCCACAGCACGAACATGGCGTTCGGGTTGTCGGCGAACTCCGGGCGCAGCGCCAGCACGCGGCCTTCGGCATCCACCGGGGCAGGCGTGGAGCCAGTGCTGTCGACGCCAATCCCCACTATCTCCGCCCGCTGGGCGTCGGTCAGTTCCGCCAGGACGGTTTTGATCGCCGCTTCCATCGACTCGATGTAGTCACGCGGGTGGTGGCGGAACTGGTTGTTCGGCGCATCGCAGTAGCGCCCCTCTTGCCAGCGCGGGTACCACTCAACGCTGGTTGCTATCTCCTGGCCGGACGTACAGTCCACTGCCAGCGCGCGAACCGAATCGCTGCCAAAATCGAGGCCAATCGCAATTGCCATGGTGTTGCTCCATCAAAAAACAGGTATGGAAGAACATTAGAGACTGAGGGCGAAAATCGTCAGGCAGGATCCGCTAATCTTATGGACTAAATTGCTGTTACGATTGAAAGTGTGACGCCGTGCAAATATTCAATGTGGACATTTCTGCCGCACTTATAGACACTTTTGTTACTGCTTATCTACCAGCGATGGCGGAGAAATCAGGGGAGAAGGCTGAAACATGGCGGACGTAAAAGAGGCGTGATGTTTTTTAGAACGTTTCGCAGGCCATTTTTATACTGCTTTTAACGATATGGACAAATGGTTTCCTTCGGGAGCGCCGGGAGAACTGAATCTATGGCCGAAACGCAAAACGATCCCCTCCTGCCGGGCTATTCGTTTAACGCCCATCTGGTAGCGGGCCTGACCCCCATTGAGGCTGAGGGCTATCTCGATTTCTATGTCGACCGGCCGCTCGGAATGAAAGGGTATATTTTGAACCTTACCGTGCGTGGAGAAGGGGTCATAAAAAACGGCGATCAGCAGTTCATTTGCCGCCCCGGCGATATGCTGCTGTTCCCGCCGGGGGAGATCCACCACTACGGACGCCACCCGGATGCCAAAGAGTGGTATCACCAGTGGGTTTACTTCCGCCCGCGCGCCTACTGGCAGGAGTGGCTTTCGTGGCCCGCCATTTTTGCGCATACCGGCTTTTATCGCCCGGATGAGATGCATCTGGCGCAGTTTCGCGAGCTGTTTGCCCAGATTATTGAGGCGGGACAGGCGGGCGGGCGCTACGCCGAACTGCTGGCGATTAACCTGCTTGAGCAGGTGCTGCTGCGCCGCATGGAAGCGATCAATGAATCGCTTAACCCGCCGCTGGATAACCGCGTCCGCGACGCCTGCCAGTACATCAGCGACCACCTCGCCGACAGCCAGTTTGATATTGCCAGCGTCGCCCAGCACGTTTGCCTGTCGCCTTCACGTCTGTCGCATCTGTTCCGCCAGCAGCTTGGCGTGAGCGTGCTGAGCTGGCGCGAGGATCAGCGCATCAGCCAGGCGAAGCTGCTGCTCAGCACCACCCGAATGCCTATTGCCACCGTGGGGCGTAACGTGGGCTTCGAAGATCAGCTCTATTTCTCTCGCGTATTTAAAAAATGCACCGGGGCCAGCCCGAGCGAATTCCGTGCGGGATGTGAATAAACGGTAAACATTCAGGTGAACTTCAGGAGCATCTTGTAAACTATTCAGACAATTGATGCCTTGACGCGGTGCGGGGCGCTAAGCAGAATCGCTGATTCGTTTTCTGACCGGAATAGTTATGCAGGCATTGCTGGAACACTTTATTACCCAGTCCGTCATGTACTCGCTCATCGCCGTAGCGCTGGTGGCGTTTCTGGAATCGCTGGCGCTGGTTGGGCTGATCCTGCCCGGCACCGTGATGATGGCAGGGCTTGGCGCACTTATCGGCAGCGGTGAGGTTAATTTCTGGCAGGCGTGGATGGCCGGGATTATCGGCTGTTTACTCGGGGACTGGATCTCCTTCTGGCTCGGCTGGCGCTTTAAGAAGCCGCTGCACCGCTGGTCGTTCATGAAAAAGAACAAGGCCCTGCTGGATAAGACCGAGCATGCGCTGCACCAGCACAGTATGTTTACCATCCTCGTCGGCCGCTTTGTCGGGCCAACGCGTCCGCTGGTGCCGATGGTGGCGGGGATGCTGGATCTGCCCGTTGCGAAATTCGTGGTGCCGAACATTATCGGCTGCGTCTTCTGGCCGCCGTTTTACTTCCTGCCCGGCATCCTGGCCGGAGCGGCAATTGATATTCCTGACGGAATGCAAAGCGGCGAATTTAAGTGGCTGCTGCTAGGCACGGCGGTACTGCTATGGCTGGCGGTCTGGCTCTGCTGGCGGCTATGGCGCAGTGCGAAGGCAAATGTCGATCGCCTGACGCGCTATCTTCCGCGTACGCGCCTGCTCTGGCTGGCTCCGTTAACGCTGGGTGTGGCTGTCGTGGCGCTGGTGGCGCTGATTCGCCATCCGCTGATGCCGGTGTACGGTGAGATTTTATTAAAAGTGGTGAGCCGTTAAGGTGTTCTCCCTCTCCTGTGGGAGAGGGCATCAGACCTCACGAATACCTAAAAGTGAAGACGCCCCCGCCCTACCACTCAGCAGTTCTTCTGTTTTTCCATCCCACAAAATACGCCCTTCGGCAATCACCACCGATCTCGGCGCAATCCGCGCGGCATCCTCAATACTGTGCGACACCATCAGCATCGTCAGCTGCTGGCGCTTGCAGACGTCCTGCACCAGGGCGAGCATCTCCTGACGTAGCGCGGGATCGAGCGCAGAAAAGGGTTCATCCAGCAACAGCACCGGCTGCGCGCGCACCAGACAGCGTGCCAGCGCCACGCGCTGACGCTGACCGCCGGAAAGCTCACCCGGCAGCCTGTCGATGAACTCGGTGATCCCCATTTGCGCGGCAATACTCTCCAGCTTTTGGCGCTGGGCGTCGTTCAGCTTGAGTCCCGGATGCATTCCCAGCGCGATGTTTTGTCGCACCGTCAGATGGTTAAAGAGGTTGTTTTCCTGAAACAGCATCGAGACCGGACGCTTTGCCGGCGGAGTTCGGGTATGGTCCTGGTTTTCAATCACGATCGATCCGCTCGCCGGTTGCAGAAAACCGGCAATCAAATTAAGCAGCGTACTTTTCCCCGCGCCGCTTGGGCCAAGCACGGCAATCATCTCCCCCTGACGCACGGAGAGCGTGAAGCGCATCGGCAAATGCTGGTAAAGCCAGGTTACATCAGTCAGTTCTAACATCACGCCCCGGAAGTTTTTCGATAACGGTGAATAACGCAAAGCACAGCAGCAGCAGTAAGAGTGCAGTGACGGCACCATCCTGGCTGCGGTAGGAGCCAATTTGCTGGTAAAGCCAGAACGGCAGGGTGCGGAAGTCTTCATTACCGAAGAGTGCCACCACGCCAAAATCGCCAATCGACAACACGCAGGCAAAGGCCAGCGCCTGGGCGAGCGGACGTTTCAGGGCGCGGAGTTCCACCACTTTCAGCCGCTGCCAGCCCTGCATACCCAGCGACTGACACAGCAAACTGTAGCGGCTGTTCACGTCGCGCATCGGATTTTCCAGCACCTTGAGCGCGTAAGGGATAGCCATCAGTGCGTTGGTGAAAATCACAATGCCGTCGGCGCTTTCCGGCAGACCGATGGTGCTGTTGAACAATAAAAAGAAGCCCGTCGCCAGCACGATGCCCGGCATCGCCAGAATCAACATGCCCGTCAGCTCCAGCATTTGCCCGGCTTTTTCCGCCTGGCGAGCGTAGAGTTCACGGCTGCTCCACAGCAGCATCATGGTCAGGAGGACGCACAGTAAACCTGCCCCCAGCGCGATACGCAGCGAGGTCCAGGTAGCTTGCCAGAGGACGGGCTGTTGCAGGACGGACATGAGATTAAGGTTAAGCCCGTCAACGATAACGGCCATCAGCGGCGGCAGCAGTAGCAGAAGCGCCAGCGCGATAAGGATGACATCGGCGACGCGGCTGTGCAGGCTGTCCTGCGGATCGCGCCAGCCGGCTATCTGATTACTGCCGGGAGGAAGGGCTTTACTCAGCCGCTGGCTCAACAGCACCAGTACCAGACAGCACGTCATCTGGACTATCGCCAGCAGCGCGGCGCGACCGGGATCGTAGTCGTAACTCAGCGCCTGGTAAATCGCCAGCTCGATGGTGGTGGCCTGCGGCCCGCCGCCGAGTGACAGCACGGTGGCAAAGCTGGCGAAGCAGAGCATGAAGATTAATGCCGCCACGGGTGGGATCTGGCGGCGCAGCCACGGCCATTCGACAAAGCGGAAGAATGACCAGCCGCGCATGCCAAGCTGAGCGGCAATCTGGCGTTGTTCGCCGGGAATGTTTTCCAGCGCCTGCAAAAAGAGGCGCGTTGCCATCGGCATATTGAAAAACACGTGCGCCAGCAGAATGCCCTGCAGGCCGTAAGGAGAGAAGGTCCATTCCAGACCAAGCTGGGCGAACAGCGACGCCAGCCAGCCCTGGCGACCGTAAACGCTCAGAATACCAAATACCGCCACCAGCACGGGCAGGATCAGCGTCATGGCGCACAGGCGCAGCAGCGCCTGCCTGCCGGGAAAACGCCGCCGATACAGTGCTCGCGCCAGAAAAATGGCCGGGATCGCCGAGAGCAGGGCAGAGAGAAACGCCTGCCAGAAGGAGAACCGGATCACGTGCCAGAGGTAGCTGTCGTGCCAGAGGGCAAACAGGTCACTCTCCGGCGCGTTAAACCACAGTGCAAGGAATGCCCCCAGGCTGACCGCCACCATCAGCAGGGCGGCGAGCAGACCGGGGATTAACCAGCCGGGAATCAACGGCTGACGGCGCGTTGCCATTCACTTACCCATGCAGCACGCTGCGCGGCGACCTGCTGCGGTGTAAACTCCAGCGAGGTTGTTGGTTTGGTCAACTGCTCGAAACCTGCTGGCAGCGCAACGTTAGTGACCGGATACATCCAGTTGCCCGCTGGAATGGCGTTCTGAAACGCCGGTGAAACCATAAATTTCAGGAACTTCTCGGCTAGTTCCGGCTGTTTGCTGGCGGCGGTACGCGCTGCCACTTCCACCTGCAGGTAGTGACCTTCAGCAAAATTCGCCGCAGCGTAGTTGTCTTTCTTCTCGGCGATGATGTGGTAGGCCGGAGAGGTGGTGTAGCTCAGCACCAGGTCGCTTTCACCTTTCAGGAACAGGCCATAGGCTTCGCTCCAGCCTTTGGTCACGGTGACGGTTTTGGCGGCCAGTTTTTGCCACGCTTCCGGTGCTTTATCCCCATAGACCTTTTGCATCCACAGCAGCAGGCCCAGCCCCGGCGTACTGGTACGCGGGTCTTCATAAATCACGCGCCACTTCTGGTCACTTTCGACCAGCTCTTTCAGGCTCTTCGGCGGGTTTTTCAGCTTGTTCTTGTCATAGACGAAAGCAAAGTAGCCGTAGTCGAACGGCACAAAGGTGTCGTTTTTCCAGCCGCCCGGCAAGTTAACGGCATCTGCCGCCACGCCGCTTTTGGCAAACAGTTTGGTTTGCGAGGCGGCTTCCAGCAGGTTGTTATCCAGCCCGAGCACTACATCAGCCTTGCTGTTTTTCCCTTCCATGCGCAGGCGGTTGAGCAGCGACACGCCATCTTCCAGCGCGACGAACTTCAGCTCGCAGTCACAGTCAGCTTCAAAGGCTTTTTTGACTACCGGGCCAGGGCCCCAGTCGGCAGAGAAGGAGTCATAGGTGTAGACCGTCAGGACGGGTTTGGCAAAAGCAGGCAGCGCAAACAGCGCCAGCAGAGGAAGAACGTTTTTTAACACTTTGCACCTCAAAGTTGAGTGGCAAAGGATTTTGAGCGACAGCCTCAAATCCCTTCGCCGGCGTTATCCGGATCAGGTTCGACGGGTATTATCTCAGCGCACATCTGTGATGCAGCACCCCGTTGAGAACGGCGCTATTGTAATGATTTGGTGAATATTACGAAAGCGTTATGGCTCCGGCGGCGCAAACCAAGCGGATTTAAAATCAAACCAGCCCAGAGTGTTCATCCGCAGGCCGCGCATACTGCGCTGGCCCTGGATCATCAGCCAGTGGTGAATCAACGGTACGATCGCCTGTTCGGCCAGCAGCTGCTGGCACCACGCAGCAAGATTCATTTCTCCCGCACGCCATTGGGCGGCATCCGCCTGCCAGTCACGGTCGATGCAGTGCTGGATCAGCGGGACTTCATACAGGTGCGAGAAGAGAGAGAAATCGAGCGGCAGGGTAAAGTTGGCGCTGTTAAGCCAGATATCACTGGCGATCTCCCCCTGATGCCATTCGTCATAGTCCACTTCCCTGACGTCTAACGTGACCCCCTCGGCTGCCAGCAGCCGGGTCATGATTCTGGCAATAAAACGATGCTCAACGTGTTCGCGGTAGTAGGTCAGGGTGATGGACTCCAGCCCTGCGGGTTTGTCGCAGTGCACCGGGCGGGCGTGGTGCCAGCGCGGAAGCAGGCCGTACGCCGGAAACCAGTATGTCTGGTACTGCTCTTCCGCATGGTAGATCAGATTGGAAGGGGACAAAACGTGGCTGATCCACTCGCGGACGGCCTGGTTTGCCCCACGGTGGGTGCGGCGGTCAAAGAGGAGATAGTAACAGCCCTCCTCAAGGCGACTCTCCACGGCTTTTTCTCCCGTGGTGGGGCCTTCAAGCGTCAGCCCGCAGCTGAGATCTTCATTGAGATCCGGTAATACCCACACGTTCACTTCGTCAATCAGCGCCCGATAGCCAAAGTAGTCATCGAACGCGCGGATTTTCAGCTGGTTGCTGTTATTGCGGGATACGGAGTAGGGCCCTGTGCCAATCGGCAGGCTGGCAAAATTGTTCATCGATTCCCACTCGCCGGGCAAAATCATCGACGGCACATAGCCCAGCAGCCAGGGAAGCCATTTGTCCTGCTGCGATAGCTCAATATCCAGCGTCCATGCCGTTGGGGAATGGATGCGGGAAATGTGCGAATAAAGCGGTAGTCTGCAGGCGCGTTCCAGAGAGGCGATGACGTCGTGCATTTCCAGCTCGCGACCGTGGTGAAAGTGGATGCCGGGGCGTAAAAAGAAGCGCCAGTGGAGTGAAGAGAGTTGCTGCCAGTGGTGCGCGATATCCGCCTCCAGTTCCCCATTTTCCTCATTTATGCGCGTCAGCCCGCTGAAGATTTGTCGGGCCATGTGGGTTTCAGACCGCCGTAACGCCGTACCGGGCAACAGATTTTTCATCGGACGGTAGTAAAGCACTCGCAGAATATGGCGGCCCTGACGAAAACTGCGTCCGAGATGGGAAACCAGCATCTGGCGCACGGCGGCCTTGTTGCCCACCAGCTGTACCAGCTGATCGATGCGGTCCTGCTCAAGAAGATCTTCCGCCCGCTGCTGCTGCAACGCCAGCCCGGTATAGAGAAAGGTCAGACGCGAGCGTTTGCCGCGCCCCGCCTCCGCTTCCCAGCTTAACCAGCCCTGTTGCTGCATGGTGTTGAGCAGCGTGCGCATATGGCGGCGGGAACAGCTAAGCAGGTCAGCCAGCTCGTTAAGCGTGGTCTCCTGCGATTGCCCCTCGCAGCACTGCCAGAGGCGGATAAATTGTTGTTGCAGACGACCGGAAGGCATAAAAGGGGAACTCCTGACAAAAAACCAGCAATTTATTTATCCCTATATTAGGCCAATAATACTTCCCGATGAAGCGAGGAGGTAAATTATGAAGAGGTCTACCGCACGTCAGTTTTATCAGCAGTACTTTTCAGCGACAAAAGGATCGTCCTGGCTGACCCGCCAGTGTGCAGAGCAACGGCTGAAAATGTTAGAAGAACTGATGCAGTGGGACGTTACGAAACCGACCTCTTCCCGCTAACTCGCCTCGATCATGTGTGACTGAGTATTGGTGCTAATCACCCGCCAGCAAAATGTTTTTGCTGGCTTTTTTCGTTTACTATTTCACCCAATTTCGATTCGCTTTCACAAGGACTTGCGCATGCTGTGGTTGATGACGATGGGGCGACGCCTGAACGGCGTGTATGCCGCTTTTATGCTGGTCGTCTTTATGATGGGCGTGGCGGGGGCGCTTCAGGCACCGACGCTGAGCCTGTTTCTCAGCCGCGAGGTGGGGGCGCAGCCGTTCTGGGTGGGGCTGTTTTATACCGTCAACGCGATTGCCGGGATCCTGGTCAGCCTGTGGCTGGCAAAACGATCCGACAGTCAGGGTGACAGGCGCAGGCTGATCCTCTTTTGCTGTGCGATGGCCGTAGGCAATGCGCTGCTGTTTGCCTTTAACCGTCATTATTTGACCCTCATTACCTGTGGCGTGCTGCTGGCCTCTCTCGCGAATACCGCCATGCCGCAGCTGTTCGCGCTGGCTCGCGAATACGCCGATAGCTCGGCGCGGGAAGTGGTGATGTTTAGCTCCGTGATGCGCGCACAGCTCTCGCTGGCGTGGGTCATTGGACCGCCGCTGGCCTTCATGCTGGCATTGAACTACGGCTTCACCACTATGTTCTCCATCGCCGCCGGGATTTTTGTCATCAGTCTGGCATTGATTGCCTTAGCGCTGCCGTCTGTGGCGCGTGTCGAACAGACAACGGATAAACCTGTCACCCAGGTGAGCGGCTGGCAGGATAAAAACGTCCGCATGCTGTTTATTGCCTCCACGCTGATGTGGACCTGCAACACCATGTATATCATCGATATGCCTCTGTGGATCAGCAGCGATCTGGGTCTGCCGGACAAGCTTGCGGGGATCTTAATGGGAACTGCCGCCGGGCTGGAAATTCCGGCAATGATTCTGGCGGGATACTACGTTAAGCGCTTCGGAAAACGCAGGATGATGATCGTCGCCATGGCGGCCGGGGTACTGTTCTACGCGGGGCTGATCCTCTTCCATTCGCGTGAAGCCTTGCTGGCGCTGCAGCTGTTTAACGCCGTGTTTATCGGGATTGTTGCCGGGATCGGCATGCTCTGGTTCCAGGATTTAATGCCGGGACGCGCTGGCTCTGCGACCACGCTGTTCACCAACAGCATTTCAACGGGCGTTATTCTGGCAGGGGTGATTCAGGGCGCGCTGGCGCAAAGTTACGGGCATGGCTCAGTTTACTGGATGATTGCCGCGATTTCGGTGGTTACGCTTGGGCTGACCTGCCGGGTTAAGGACGTCTGATTCTGGAAGGCAGCTTCACGAAATGAAACGACTTTCTGACAGGTACCCGGAAGGGGAATAGAGTGCGTGGCGGGTGCTTGAGGCTGTTTGCCTCAGGCTTTCGCAAGAGGCAAACAGTGGAGAGTCCCACATCAAAAAACTGATGGGGAGACCAACTTCACAACCAACATTGCGAGGTTAGTCTCTTCATTGCCGAAAAGCAATAAGGAGGCTGGAATGCCAAAACGTACTCTGCTGTTAGGTTTGTTTCTGATCTGTACGACGCTGTTGATCTTCACCTGGATGGTGCGCGACTCGCTGTGTGAGCTGCATTTCAGACAGGAGAAAACAGAGCTGGCGGCAGTGTTGGCTTACGAAGTAAAACGTTAGCGGTATTGGCGGGGGATGTTTCCCCGCCACTCCAGAGTGGTTGAGCCTCAACGCACCCTTATGAATGGCCCGCTTTCTGCGGGCCATTGCCGTTAGCCCATAAACGCAGGCTGTTTTTTCTCGTACGCTGAGATGGCGTCTTCGTGCTGCAGCGTCAGGCCAATGCTGTCCAGGCCGTTCAGCATGCAGTGACGGCGGAACGCATCAATGCTGAAGCTGTAGGTCTTATCACCGGCTTTCACCACTTCCGCTTCCAGATCCACTTCAAACGACATGCCTGGATTTGCCTTAACCAGCGCAAACAGCTCATCGACCTGTTCATCGCTCAGCGTGACCGGCAGCAGCTGGTTGTTAAAGCTGTTGCCGTAAAAGATATCCGCGAAGCTCGGGGCAATAACCACCTTAAACCCGTAGTCGGTGAGCGCCCACGGCGCGTGTTCACGGGATGAGCCGCAGCCAAAGTTTTCCCGCGCCAGCAGGATGGAGGCACCTTTGTATTCCGGAAAATTCAGTACGAATTCCGGATTAGGTACTTCGCCCTTATCGTCGAGGAAACGCCAGTCGTTAAACAGATGTGCTCCAAAACCGGTACGCGTCACCTTCTGCAAAAACTGTTTCGGAATAATAGCGTCAGTATCGACGTTAGCGGCGTCCAGCGGGACAACCCGGCCCGTATGTTGGGTAAATTTCTCTGCCATGATTGTCTCCTTATTTCAGGCTGCGAATATCGGCGAAATGGCCGGTGACTGCCGCAGCGGCGGCCATTGCCGGGCTAACCAGATGGGTACGCCCACCGCGGCCCTGACGGCCTTCAAAGTTACGGTTGCTGGTGGAGGCACAGCGCTCGCCCGGATTCAGGCGGTCGTTGTTCATCGCCAGACACATGGAGCAGCCGGGCAGACGCCATTCGAAGCCTGCTTCAATGAAGATCTTATCCAGGCCTTCTGCTTCAGCCTGCGCTTTAACCGGACCGGAGCCTGGCACCACCAGCGCCTGTACGCCCGGTGCCACTTTGCGGCCTTTGGCAATCTCGGCGGCGGCACGCAAATCTTCAATACGGGAGTTGGTGCAGGAACCGATAAAGACTTTATCAATGGTTACGTCGGTCAACGGAACGCCGGGCTTCAGCCCCATATAGGCCAATGCTTTTTCCGCGCTGGCGCGCTCGACCGGATCGGCGAAGGAGGCCGGATCGGGGATGCTGTCGTTAACGGAAATCACCTGGCCCGGGTTGGTGCCCCAGGTCACCTGAGGCGCAATCTCTTCTGCCTGCAGCGTGACAACGGTATCGAACGTTGCCCCATCGTCCGTTTTCAGGGTTTTCCAGTAGGCAACCGCGTCGTCAAAATTCTGACCTTTCGGCGCGTGCAGACGGCCCTTCACATAGTTGAAAGTGGTATCGTCCGGCGCGACCAGACCGGCTTTTGCGCCCATCTCAATGGCCATATTGCACAGGGTCATACGACCTTCCATGCTCAGCGCCTGGATGGCTTCACCGCAGAACTCAACAACATGACCGGTGCCGCCTGCGCTGCCGGTTTTGCCGATGATGGCCAGCACGATGTCTTTCGCGGTAATGCCCGGCGCGGCTTTACCCTTCACTTCAATCTTCATGGTTTTGGCGCGGCCCTGTTTCAGGGTCTGCGTTGCCAGCACATGTTCCACTTCGGAAGTGCCAATCCCGAACGCCAGGGCACCAAACGCGCCGTGTGTGGCGGTATGGGAGTCGCCGCAAACGATCGTCATGCCCGGCAGGGTGATACCCTGTTCTGGCCCCATCACGTGGACGATGCCCTGATACGGGTGGTTCAGATCGTACAGCTCAACGCCAAACTCGTTGCAGTTCTTAATCAGCTCCTGCATCTGGATACGCGCCATCTCACCCGAAGCATTAATGTCTTTGGTCTGGGTGGAAACGTTGTGATCCATCGTCGCGAAGGTTTTACCCGGCTGACGTACCGGGCGCTTGTGCGCACGCAGGCCGTCAAATGCCTGAGGTGAGGTCACTTCGTGTACCAGGTGGCGGTCAATGTACAGCAGCGGGGTTTCGTTTGGCGCCTCGTAGACAACGTGCGCGTCAAACAACTTTTCGTATAACGTCTTAGCCATGATTACACCCCTTCAGCGACATAGCGGGCAATGATGTCGCCCATTTCATCGGTACTGACTGCTGCCGTGCCGCGTGCCAAATCACCGGTACGGACGCCTTCTTCTAACGCCCGGTTAATGGCGTTTTCAATTGCGGTTGCTGCATCGCCTGCATCCAGGCTGTAGCGCAACAGCAGGGCCAGGGAGAGGATCTGCGCAATCGGGTTGGCAATGTTTTTGCCTGCGATATCCGGCGCGGAGCCGCCCGCAGGCTCGTACAGGCCAAAGCCTTCTTCATTCAGGCTTGCGGATGGCAGCATCCCCATGGAGCCGGTGATCATTGCGCATTCGTCAGAGAGGATATCGCCGAACAGGTTAGAGCACAGCAGCACGTCAAACTGGGACGGATCCTTAATCAGCTGCATGGTCGCGTTGTCGATGTACATGTGCGACAGCGCGACGTCCGGGTACTGCTTAGCGACTTCGCTGACGATCTCGCGCCACAAAATGGAGGACTGCAGCACGTTGGCCTTATCAATGGAGGTCACTTTATGGCGGCGTTTGCGCGCCGACTCAAACGCGATATGGGCAATACGTTCGATTTCGAAACGGTGATACACCTCGGTGTCGAACGCTTTCTCGTGTTGTCCGCTGCCTTCACGTCCTTTCGGCTGACCGAAATAGATCCCGCCGGTCAGTTCACGCACACACAGAATGTCGAAACCGTTGGCGGCGATATCCGCGCGCAGCGGGCAGAACTCTTCCAGACCCTGATACAGCTTCGCCGGACGCAGGTTGCTGAACAGCTTGAAATGTTTACGCAGCGGCAGCAGCGCGCCGCGCTCTGGCTGCTCTGCTGGCGGCAGGTGTTCCCATTTCGGGCCACCGACGGAACCAAACAGCACGGCATCGGCATTTTCGCAGCCTTCCACGGTCGCTTTCGGCAGTGGCGTACCGTGGTTATCAATCGCAATACCGCCCACGTCGTAGTGGCTGGTGGTAATTTTCATCGCAAAACGCGCGCGAACGGCTTCCAGTACTTTCAGCGCCTGTGCCATCACTTCCGGACCAATACCGTCGCCCGGTAACACAGCAATATGGTAATTCTTCGACATTACACGGTTTCCTTGTTGTTCTCTTTATTCTGAGCTTTGCGTTGCAACTCTTTTTCGACTTCGGCGGCGCGCCAGATGTTGTTCAGAACATGCACCATCGCTTTTGCGGAGGATTCAACGATATCGGTCGCCAGGCCCACGCCGTGGAAGCGCCGACCGTTGTAATTCACCACGATATCCACCTGACCCAGCGCGTCTTTACCGTGCCCTTTAGCCGTCAGGTCATATTTCACCAGCTCAACGTCGTACTCGGTGACGCGGTTAATCGCCTGGTAGATGGCATCGACGGGGCCGTTACCGTTAGCGGCCTCTGCTTTAATTTCATCACCGCAGGCCAGTTTGACCGAGGCGGTGGCGATGTCGCTGGAGCCGGACTGCACGTTGAAGTAATCCAGACGGAAGTGCTCAGGCTCTTCCTGCTGCTTGTTAATAAAGGCCAGCGCTTCCAGGTCATAGTCGAACACCTGACCTTTTTTGTCGGCCAGCTTCAGGAACGCGTCGTACAGCTGATCCATATTGTAATCGCTGTCCTTATAACCCATCTCTTCCATACGGTGTTTCACCGCCGCGCGGCCGGAACGGGAGGTCAGGTTCAGCTGCACCTGGTTCAGACCGATGGATTCCGGAGTCATGATTTCGTAGTTTTCACGGTTCTTCAGCACGCCATCCTGGTGAATACCGGAGGAGTGAGCGAACGCGCCAGTCCCAACAATCGCCTTGTTCGCCGGGATCGGCATATTGCAGATCTGGCTGACGGTCTGGCTGGTGCGCCAGATTTCGTTGTGATTAATGCGCGTATTCACGTTCATAATGTCTTTGCGCACTTTGATCGCCATGATCACTTCTTCCAGCGAACAGTTACCTGCACGTTCACCGATACCGTTCATCGCGCCTTCTACCTGACGCGCACCGGCGTGAACGGCCGCGATGGCATTCCCCACGGCCAGGCCCAAATCATCATGGGTGTGAACGGAGATAATCGCTTTATCAATATTTGGCACGCGGTCATACAGGCCGGTGATGATGTTGGAGAACTCAAACGGCATGGTGTAGCCGACGGTGTCCGGGATGTTGATGGTTTTTGCGCCCGCGTTGATGGCGGCTTCGACGACGCGCGCCAGGTCTTCAATTGGCGTACGGCCAGCATCTTCACAGGAGAACTCAACGTCATCGGTATAGTTGCGTGCGCGCTTCACCATGTAGACCGCGCGTTCGATTACCTCATCCAGCGTGCTGCGCAACTTGGTCGCGATGTGCATAGGCGAGGTCGCAATAAAGGTATGGATACGGAAGGCTTCAGCCACTTTCAGCGACTCGGCTGCCACATCGATATCTTTCTCTACGCAGCGTGCCAGGCCACATACGCGGCTGTTTTTAATGGTGCGCGCAATGGTCTGAACGGATTCGAAATCACCCGGAGACGAGACCGGGAAACCGACCTCCATCACGTCGACACCCATACGTTCGAGAGCCAGCGCAATCTGCAGTTTCTCTTTCACACTCAGGCTCGCCTGTAATGCCTGTTCACCGTCACGTAAAGTAGTATCGAAAATAATGACTTGCTGGCTCATGGGTTAGGTCCTTGTCAGTCTTAGGGCGCCTTGCTACGAGCATAAAAAAACCCGCGCAGTGGCGCGGGTTTTTAGTCTTACTGGTGACGATTCAACGCTGAATTTCGCCCGCCAGTCTACCGCGCACAGTGGATGCGTTTAGTAGTAGTAGACCGGTGAAACGAATGGTGCGTGTCATGAACCGTGCTCCGTTAAATTCAATATGCTTTTAGTGGTACTGGATACGGCTGTTCATGTCAACCCTCGGTGGCAAATTTACACCTGCTGGCACGATCTCGCTGATTATTAGATTTAGCTAATTGTGCTGGCTTTCTCGTTTGTGACCTCTTTAATTGTCTATTTTTGGACTTGAAATTTATCACCGGAATGATTTCAATATATTTAGTATCAATTGAACATACTTTGTTTGCCATCGCGCCGGGGATTGAAATATGTGTTATTTCATTAATTTATGCGCGTGGTGAATGATTCAGAAACGAACGCGTTGGGCGTATTGATAAAACTTTGTTAACTAACTCAGCGGTGTTAGTGTTAATAGTTTAATGAAACTTAAGTTATTATTAACCTGAGGGGTGATTGTTTATTCATCTGAACTATGGTTTCATGCCAATCCTAATGTTACCGATATCAATTTACGTTGATTTTTTTCCCTGAGTCAACGAGATGCATCTGCCCTCTATTGATGAGTGGGTCTTTATATTTTCCGAATTTTAAATAATTCTCTTTCGCTGGTCGTATATGCATGGTAAATCATATTTTTCGAACTTATTACAATGCTCTGGCAGAGGGAGTTTAGCGTGACAGTGGAGTCAGAAATGCCATTAAATAATATTAATCAACCTCAGGTTTATGACGGGGTTAAACCTCAGTTACGCACTGTGGATCTCAATCTGTTAACCGTTTTTGACGCGGTAATGCAGGAGCAGAATATCACGCGAGCAGCTCAATCCCTTGGCATGTCTCAACCCGCGGTAAGTAATGCGGTGGCCAGGCTTAAGTTGATGTTTAACGACGAATTATTTGTTCGTTACGGGAGGGGGATTCAGCCCACTGCTCGCGCATTCCAACTGTTTGGCTCTATTCGTCAGGCGCTGCAACTGGTACAAAATGAACTGCCTGGTTCAGGCTTTGAACCCTTAAGCAGCGAGCGAGTTTTCCATTTATGCGTTTGCAGTCCACTCGACAATTATTTGACCTCTATTATATATAATAAAGTTGAAACGATTGCGCCAAATATTCATCTGGTTTTTAAGTCTTCATTAAATCAGAACACTGAGCACCAGCTTCGTTATCAGGAAACGGAGTTTGTCTTAGGTTACGAAGAGTTTCGTCGCCCGGAGTTTTCCTGCGTACCGCTATTTAAAGATGAAATGGTCCTGGTCGCCAGTAAAAAACACCCGAGAATGAATGCTCCGCTGCGTGAAAACGATGTTTATAATGAGCAACATGCCGTTGTCGCCCTCGACAGGTATGCTTCATTTAGTCTGCCGTGGTATGACACCGCGGATAAACAAGCGAGCGTTGCTTACCAGGGGATGGCAATGGTCAGCGTATTAAATGTCGTTTCCCAGACACACCTGGTTGCTATTGCCCCGCGTTGGCTGGCGGAAGAGTTCTCTGCACAGCTTAATCTGCAAATTTTGCCATTACCCCTCAAGCTTAATAGCCGTACTTGTTATCTCTCATGGCATGAGGCAGCTGGTCGGGATAAAGGGCATCAGTGGATGGAAGAGTTGCTTATCAGCGTCTGTCGTCGATAAGCGCGTCAGGATAAATCGCATTAATACATGCGGTTTATCCTGGTATTTTTAACGTAAATGGTATTTTGTTCTGAATGATTTTTTTCTTACGGTTGTCATACCGTCAAAAATAGATGATTTCCTGAATCATCTCACTTTTAAGCGATGATTCATTATCTCGACCTCTAACAACAGATGAATTCACCATAACCTTCCTGACTGGCTCTCTTTTCTGCTTCGGAGGGCATTTCCCCCGCCTTGTTTGCCAATTGCCTGCCTTATAACGAGCGGTTAAGGTAACGATCACTCTGCATTATATAAGATGGGTTAATCCCTATCGTAAGACGGGGCGGAAATGAATTCTGCTTTCTGTCTATAACAAAAAGCCTGGAGGCAAAGCATGGAGATGTTGTCTGGCGCGGAAATGGTCGTTCGATCGCTGATCGATCAGGGCGTGAAGCAAGTGTTCGGCTACCCGGGAGGCGCAGTCCTCGATATTTATGATGCGCTTCATACGGTAGGCGGCATTGACCATGTTCTGGTTCGTCATGAGCAGGCGGCGGTACACATGGCTGACGGGCTGGCCCGTGCGACGGGTGAAGTAGGCGTGGTATTAGTCACGTCGGGTCCTGGTGCGACGAATGCCATTACCGGTATCGCGACAGCGTATATGGATTCCATACCACTGGTCATTCTTTCCGGTCAGGTTGCAACCTCCTTGATTGGCTACGATGCTTTTCAGGAATGCGACATGGTGGGGATTTCACGCCCCGTGGTGAAGCACAGCTTCCTGGTGAAGCAAACCGAAGACATTCCCGGCGTGCTGAAAAAAGCCTTCTGGCTGGCAGCAAGCGGGCGTCCAGGCCCGGTAGTGGTCGATCTGCCAAAAGATATTCTGAACCCGGCGAATAAGCTGCCTTACGTCTGGCCGGAATCGGTGAGCATGCGCTCCTACAATCCAACGACGCAAGGCCACAAAGGCCAAATTAAGCGCGCGCTGCAGACGCTTGTGGCAGCGAAAAAACCGGTGGTCTATGTGGGTGGTGGTGCCGTTAACTCCGCCTGTGGAACGCAGCTGCGTGAGCTGATCGAAAAGTTGAATCTTCCTGTCGCATCGTCGCTGATGGGGCTGGGGGCATTCCCGGCAACGCATCGTCAGGCGCTGGGGATGCTGGGTATGCACGGCACCTATGAAGCCAACATGACGATGCATAACTCGGATGTGATCTTTGCTGTTGGCGTACGGTTTGACGATCGCACCACCAATAACCTGGCGAAATACTGCCCGAATGCGACCGTGTTGCACATTGATATCGATCCCACCTCTATTTCGAAAACAGTCCCGGCAGATGTGCCGATCGTCGGGGATGCGCGTCAGGTCCTTGAGCAAATGCTGGATCTGCTGGCGCAGGAAACGGTCTCTCAGCCGCTGGATGAGATCCGCGACTGGTGGCAGCAGATCGAACAATGGCGTGGGCGTCAGTGCCTGAAGTACGACACGCAAAGTGAGCAAATTAAGCCGCAGGCGGTGATCGAAACGATCTGGCGTCTGACCCACGGCGAGGCGTATGTGACGTCTGACGTCGGCCAGCATCAGATGTTTGCTGCCCTCTATTATCCGTTTGATAAGCCGCGCCACTGGATCAATTCAGGGGGCTTAGGCACGATGGGCTTCGGTTTGCCAGCCGCGCTGGGGGTGAAGCTGGCGCTGCCAAATGAAACCGTGGTCTGTGTGACCGGGGATGGCAGTATTCAGATGAATATTCAGGAGCTGTCTACTGCGCTGCAATATGAGTTGCCGGTTCTGGTGCTGAACCTGAACAACGGTTATCTCGGCATGGTGAAGCAGTGGCAGGATATGATCTACTCCGGACGCCATTCTCAATCCTATATGAAATCTCTTCCGGACTTTGTCCGTCTGGCTGAAGCCTATGGTCATATTGGTATGCGGGTGACCGATCCGGCAGAGCTGGAAACGAAGCTTGGTGAAGCGCTTGAGCACGTGAAAAACAACCGCCTCGTGTTCATGGATGTCATCGTGGATGGCACCGAACACGTTTATCCGATGCATATTCGCGGTGGTGGTATGGACGAAATGTGGTTAAGTAAAACGGAGAGAACCTGATATGCGCCGGATATTATCTGTACTACTGGAAAACGAATCTGGCGCACTGTCACGCGTCATCGGGTTATTCGCTCAACGTGGTTATAACATCGAAAGTTTGACCGTTGCGCCGACCGACGATCCCACGCTGTCGCGCATGACGATCCAGACCGTCGGCGACGCCAAGGTGCTTGAGCAGATCGAGAAACAGCTGCACAAGCTGGTTGATGTGCTGCGCGTGAGTGAGCTGGGGCAGGGCGCTTATGTTGAGCGTGAAGTGATGCTGGTAAAAATTCAGGCCAGCGGCTACGGACGTGAAGAGGTCAAACGTAACACGGATATTTTCCGTGGGCAGATTATTGACGTCACGCCATCTATTTATACGGTTCAACTGGCGGGGACGAGTGATAAGCTGGATGCCTTTCTGGCCTCCGTGCGGGATGTGGCAAAAATTGTAGAAGTCGCGCGCTCTGGCGTGGTTGGCCTTTCGCGCGGCGATAAAATCATGCGTTAGTTGTCAAAAAGGTTCGCCTCTTTCTGCCCGGTCACCAAAGCCGGGCTTTTTTTTTGTGTAATCAGCCGACAACGCAGATAAAAGCGGTTGCCGCGAAGGCTTTTCTGCGTTTAGATGTTAAAAGATTTAACCATAACCTTGACAGGGCCATGGACTCTTTTCTTTTTTTAAGGGGCAATTGTGAAACTGGATGAAATCGCCCGGTTAGCCGGCGTGTCACGAACTACGGCCAGCTATGTGATTAACGGTAAGGCAAAGCAGTATCGTGTCAGCGATAAGACCGTTGAAAAAGTCATGGCGGTGGTTCGTGAGCATAACTACCATCCGAATGCTGTCGCAGCCGGTCTCCGCGCTGGACGCACCCGCTCGATTGGTCTGGTGATCCCAGACCTGGAAAACACCAGCTATACCCGTATCGCCAACTATCTCGAACGTCAGGCACGCCAGCGTGGCTATCAATTACTGATTGCTTGTTCTGAAGACCAGCCCGATAACGAGATGCGTTGTATTGAGCACCTGCTCCAGCGCCAGGTGGATGCCATCATCGTGTCAACCTCATTACCCCCAGAGCATCCTTTTTATCAGCGCTGGGCAAACGATCCATTCCCGATTGTTGCACTCGACCGTGCCCTTGACCGGGAGCATTTCACCAGCGTCGTCGGTGCCGATCAGGATGATGCGGAAATGCTGGCGGCCGAGCTAAGAACCTTCCCGGCCGAAACTGTACTCTATCTTGGCGCACTGCCAGAGCTTTCGGTGAGCTTCCTGCGTGAGCAAGGTTTCAGAACCGCCTGGAAAGAGGACCCGCGTGAGGTTCACTATCTCTATGCAAACAGCTATGAACGCGAAGCCGCCGCACAATTGTTCGAAAAATGGCTCGAAACGCATCCAATGCCTCAGGCGCTGTTCACGACCTCATTTGCGTTGCTGCAGGGGGTAATGGATGTGACGCTGCGTCGTGACGGGAAGTTGCCATCGGATCTGGCCATCGCAACGTTTGGTGATAACGAACTGCTTGATTTCCTGCAGTGCCCGGTTCTGGCCGTGGCTCAGCGGCACCGCGACGTGGCCGAACGCGTGCTGGAGATTGTCCTGGCGAGCCTGGATGAACCCCGCAAACCGAAGCCAGGCCTCACCCGCATCAAACGTAATCTTTATCGTCGTGGCATTTTAAGCCGTCATTAATCAATTCCTGGGGCCGTGAAAACAGCCCCCATTTTACAGAATTAATGGTTATCTTAATTCCCGCAGTAAAATTAGGATAATTCCTTAGGAATCATAGTCTGCTATATTTCTTAATTCGTCGGAGCGTTTAAATTGCCTTTAAAAGAATACTGATACGTTTTTAAAAGGCTAATTTTGTATTGTTTTGTTACAAACCTGCTTCGGGTGATGAATATTCAAACGTTTTTTCTCTCTCCCTTCTGGCTAGCCTGCCCGCCGTTGAACGCTCAGGATGCCGCGATGAATCTGGCGCTGTTATCCCCTGGCAATATGTCTTAAAATGCTGCCCGCGTCGCAAACTGACACTTTATATTTTCTTGCGATGATATTGAGTGAGCCTTAACGCTAGTGTGCATATTCGGTTTTTTTCTTACAAATATTCATAACGTTAATTTTGCCTCGCCAGTTGTGCAGTTATTAACCAGGTCTGTTTATCTCTGTAAATAGAGGGCTTTCGGGTCCGTATAGAGAGAGTCCTGGCTTGACAAGCTTTTCCATCGCTCCGTAAACTCCTTTAGGTGGGAATTTGTGGGTTAAAGTGGTGAGGAGGGGTGAGGCTGGCATGTTCCGTGGAGCAACGTTAGTCAATCTCGACAGCAAAGGGCGCTTATCGGTACCAACCCGATACCGCGACCAGCTGATTGAGAACGCTTCAGGTCAAATGGTTTGCACCATTGACATCAACTCCCCCTGCCTGCTGCTTTACCCTTTACCCGAATGGGAAATTATTGAGCAAAAGCTGTCGCGACTGTCGAGCATGAATCCGCAAGAGCGCCGCGTACAGCGGTTGTTATTGGGGCATGCCAGTGAGTGTCAGATGGACAACGCAGGACGATTACTGATTGCGCCTGTGTTGCGGCAACATGCGGGTCTGACAAAAGAAGTGATGCTGGTCGGGCAGTTCAACAAGTTTGAGCTGTGGGACGAAACGACCTGGTATCAACAGGTCAAGGAAGATATCGACGCTGAGCAGTCCGATTCCGCAACATTATCGGAACGGCTGCAGGACTTGTCTCTATAAATATGATGGAAAATTATAAACATACAACGGTGTTGCTGGATGAGGCCGTTAACGGTCTGAATATTCGTCCAGACGGCATCTACATTGATGGCACTTTTGGTCGCGGTGGCCACTCGCGTCTGATCCTCTCTCAGCTAGGAGCGGAAGGACGTCTGCTGGCAATCGATCGCGATCCGCAGGCGATTGCCGTTGCGCAAACCATCGATGACCCACGCTTTTCCATCGTGCATGGACCTTTTTCTGCGCTGGCGGATTACGTAGCTGAGCGCGGCCTGACGGGCAAGATCGACGGAATTCTTCTCGATCTTGGCGTCTCTTCACCTCAGCTTGATGATGCAGAGCGCGGATTCTCCTTCATGCGCGATGGTCCACTGGACATGCGCATGGATCCGACGCGCGGCCAGTCTGCTGCAGAGTGGTTACAAACAGCTGACGAAGCGGATATCGCCTGGGTCATCAAAACCTTCGGCGAAGAGCGTTTTGGTAAACGTATCGCGCGCGCCATCGTTGAACGAAACCGCATTGAGCCGATGACGCGTACCAAAGAGTTGGCCGAGGTGATTGCAGCCGCAACACCGGTGAAGGATAAGCACAAACATCCCGCGACCCGTACCTTCCAGGCGGTTCGTATCTGGGTAAACAGTGAACTGGAGGAAATAGAGCTGGCGCTAAAAAACTCGCTCGACGTGCTGGCCCCGGGTGGGCGGTTATCCATCATCAGCTTCCATTCGCTGGAAGACCGCATTGTGAAGCGCTTTATGCGTGAACAGAGCCGCGGTCCTCAGGTTCCAGCGGGGCTGCCGATGACGGAAGAACAACTCAGGAAGCTGGGTGGCCGTCAGTTGCGAGCATTAGGCAAGTTGATGCCGGGCGAAGAAGAGGTGGCAGAGAATCCACGTGCCCGTAGTTCAGTGCTGCGAGTTGCAGAGAGGACGAACGCATGATCGGCAGAGTGACAGAGACCCTAAGCAAAGTTAAGGGATCGTTAGGAAGCAACGAGCGCCATGCTTTGCCTGGCGTGATCGGCGACGATCTTTTGCGGTTTGGGAAGCTGCCACTCTGCTTGTTCATTTGCATCATTGTGACGGCAGTAACGGTGGTGACAACAGCCCACCATACACGTTTATTGACTGCGCAACGCGAGCAGTTGGTCCTGGAACGCGATGCGCTGGATATTGAATGGCGAAATCTGATCCTTGAAGAAAACGCGCTCGGCGATCACAGCCGGGTTGAACGGATCGCAACGGAAAAGCTGCAGCTGCAGCATGTTGATCCATCGCAGGAAAATATCGTAGTACAAAAATAAGGGAAAACGCGACGCATGAAAGCAGCGGCAAAAACGCTAAAACCAAAACGTCAGGAAGAACAGGCCAACTTTGTCAGTTGGCGTTTTGCGTTGCTTTGCGGCTGCATTTTACTGGCGCTGGGTTTCCTGCTGGGACGCGTGGCGTGGTTGCAAATCATTGCCCCTGACATGCTGGTGCGTCAGGGTGATATGCGCTCCCTTCGCGTGCAGGAAGTGTCTACGTCTCGCGGGATGATTACCGATCGCTCCGGTCGTCCGCTGGCGGTAAGCGTGCCGGTGAAGGCAATCTGGGCCGACCCGAAAGAGCTGCATGATGCTGGCGGGATCACGCTTGATAACCGCTGGAAGGCCCTTGCGGACGCGCTGAAAATGCCGCTGGACCAGTTAGCTTCACGTGTGAATACGAACCCGAGAGGGCGTTTTATCTATCTGGCGCGTCAGGTGAACCCTGACATGGCGGATTACATCAAAAAATTGAAGCTGCCGGGGATCCATCTGCGTGAAGAATCCCGCCGGTACTATCCATCCGGCGAAGTGACTGCTCACCTCATTGGCTTTACTAACGTTGATAGCCAGGGGATTGAAGGCGTTGAAAAAAGCTTTGATAAATGGCTAACCGGCCAGCCCGGCGAGCGCATTGTGCGCAAAGACCGCTACGGTCGCGTGATCGAGGATATCTCCTCAACGGACAGTCAGGCCGCACACAACCTTGCACTGAGTATCGATGAGCGGCTACAGGCGCTGGTTTACCGCGAGCTGAACAATGCCGTGGCCTTTAACAAAGCGGAATCGGGCAGTGCCGTGTTAGTTGATGTCAGCACGGGTGAAGTGCTGGCGATGGCCAATAGCCCGTCCTACAACCCTAACAATCTTACCGGTACGCAGAAGGATGTTATGCGTAACCGTACCATCACCGACGTGTTCGAACCGGGTTCGACCGTTAAGCCGATGGTGGTCATGACTGCACTTCAGCGCGGCATCGTCAATGAAAACACCGTACTGAATACCATTCCTTATCGAATTAACGGTCACGAAATCAAAGACGTGGCGCGCTACAGCGAATTGACCCTGACCGGGGTGTTACAGAAGTCGAGTAACGTCGGTGTTTCAAAGCTGGCGTTAGCGATGCCGTCCTCAGCGTTAGTAGAGACTTACTCACGTTTTGGGCTTGGAAAGGCGACCAATTTGGGGTTGGTCGGAGAACGCAGTGGCTTATATCCTCAAAAACAACGGTGGTCTGACATAGAGAGGGCCACCTTCTCTTTCGGCTACGGGCTAATGGTGACACCGTTACAGTTAGCGCGAGTCTATGCAACGATCGGCAGCTACGGCGTTTATCGTCCGCTGTCGATTACCAAAGTGGATCCACCGGTTCCCGGTGAGCGTATCTTCCCGGAATCGACCGTCCGTACTGTTGTTCATATGATGGAAAGCGTGGCGCTGCCCGGCGGCGGTGGCGTGAAGGCGGCGATTAAAGGCTATCGCATCGCCATTAAAACCGGGACAGCGAAAAAAGTGGGGCCCGACGGCCGCTACATCAACAAATACATTGCCTATACCGCAGGCGTTGCGCCTGCAAGCAATCCGCGTTTTGCGCTAGTGGTCGTCATTAACGACCCACAGGCGGGTAAATACTACGGCGGTGCCGTCTCCGCGCCTGTGTTCGGGGCCATCATGGGCGGCGTATTGCGCACCATGAACATTGAACCGGATGCGCTGGCGACGGGCGACAAAAGTGAATTTGTAATTAATCAAGGCGAGGGTACAGGTGGCAGATCGTAATTTGCGCGACCTTCTCGCTCCATGGGTGCCAAATGCACCGGAGCGAGCACTGCGAGAGATGGTACTGGACAGCCGCGTGGCTGCTTCTGGCGATCTTTTTGTGGCGGTGGTCGGTCATCAGGCGGACGGGCGTCGTTATATCCCGCAGGCGATTGCGCAAGGTGTGGCTGCCATTATTGCTGAGGCCAAAGATGAGGCAACCGACGGTGAAATCCGTGAAATGCACGGTGTGCCGGTTATCTATCTCAGCCAGTTAAATGAGCGTCTCTCTGCGCTTGCAGGGCGTTTCTATCACGAACCTTCCGAGCAGTTACGTCTGGTTGGCGTGACGGGCACGAACGGAAAAACCACCACCACGCAGCTGATGGCGCAGTGGGCGCAGCTGCTGGGTGAAACCGGTGCCGTCATGGGGACCGTGGGTAATGGTCTGCTGGGTAAAGTGAGCCCGACGGAAAATACCACCGGCTCGGCGGTTGACGTACAGCATGTTCTTGCCGGTCTGGCAGGGCAGGGGGCGACCTTTGCTGCGATGGAAGTCTCTTCACACGGGCTGGTACAACACCGAGTGGCCGCGCTGAAATTTGCGGCTTCGGTGTTTACCAACCTGAGCCGCGATCATCTTGATTATCACGGTGATATGGAGCACTACGAAGCGGCGAAATGGCTACTCTATTCCACTCACCATCACGGTCAGGCCATCATCAATGCCGACGATGAAGTCGGTCGCCGCTGGCTGGCAAAGCTGCCGGATGCGGTTGCGGTGTCGATGGAAGACCATATCAATCCGAACTGCCACGGCCGATGGCTGAAGGCGGTTGAGGTGAATTACCACGACAGCGGGGCGACAATCCGCTTTGCCTCTTCCTGGGGTGAAGGCGAAATTGAAAGCCGCCTGATGGGCGCGTTTAACGTCAGCAACCTGCTGCTGGCGCTGGCCACACTGCTGGCGCTGGGCTATCCAATGGCCGACCTGCTGAAAACCGCTGAGCGACTGCAGCCTGTTTGCGGCCGTATGGAAGTGTTCAGCGCGCCGGGTAAACCGACGGTTGTGGTCGACTACGCCCACACGCCGGATGCGTTGGAAAAAGCGCTGGAAGCGGCTCGCCTGCACTGTGCCGGTAAGCTCTGGTGCGTGTTTGGCTGCGGTGGCGATCGCGACAAGGGCAAACGCCCGCTGATGGGGGCTATTGCCGAGCAGTTTGCGGATATTCCGGTAGTGACCGATGACAACCCGCGTACCGAAGAGCCGCGCGCCATCATTAACGACATTCTGGCGGGCATGCTGGATGCGGGGCGTGCTCGCGTGGTGGAAGGCCGCGCGGAAGCGGTGACCAACGCTATCATGCAGGCCAGGGAAAACGATGTGGTTCTGCTGGCCGGTAAAGGCCATGAAGATTATCAGATTGTCGGCAATCGTCGTCTGGACTATTCAGACCGCGTGACGGCAGCGCGTCTGCTGGGAGTGGTGGCATGATTAGCCTTACGCTAGGCCAGGCCGCTGCCATCCTGCAGGGCGCACTGCATGGTCAGGATCTGACGATTGACGCCGTAACGACGGATACCCGCAAGGTGACAGCGGGTTGTCTGTTTGTGGCGCTGAAAGGCGAGCGTTTTGACGCGCATGATTTTGCCGAGCAGGCCAAAGAAAACGGCGCGGGCGCGCTGCTGGTCAGCCGCAGGCTGGATATCGATCTGCCACAGATTGTGGTGAACGATACCCGTCTGGCATTTGGTGAACTGGCGGCATGGGTCCGTCAGCAGGTTCCGGCTCGCGTTGTCGCGCTGACGGGGTCGTCCGGAAAAACGTCGGTAAAAGAGATGACGGCGGCGATACTCGGCCAGTGCGGAAACACACTTTATACCGCGGGCAACCTAAATAACGACATCGGCGTGCCGATGACATTACTCCGCCTGACCAAAGAACATGAATTTGCGGTGATCGAGTTAGGGGCAAACCACCAGGGCGAAATCGCCTGGACCGTGAGCCTGACTCGCCCGGAGGCGGCGCTGGTGAATAACCTCGCGGCTGCGCATCTGGAAGGCTTTGGCTCGCTGGAAGGCGTCGCGAAAGCCAAAGGTGAGATTTACACCGGACTGCCGGATGACGGTATCGCCATCCTAAACGCCGATAACAACGACTGGCTGAACTGGCAGAGCATCATTGGTTCGCGTAAAACCTGGCGCTTCTCGCCGAATGCGGCCAACAGTGATTTTACCGCGACCAATATCCATGTGACGTCCCACGGCACGGAGTTCACCCTCACCACTCCAACGGGTGGCGTGGATGTGCTGCTGCCGCTGCCGGGTCGTCATAACATTGCCAATGCGCTTGCGGCGGCGGCGTTGTCCATGGCGGTTGGCGCGTCGCATGATGCGATCAAAGCTGGGCTGGCGAATCTGAAAGCCGTGCCGGGGCGTCTGTTCCCGATTCAGCTTTCGGAAAACAAACTGCTGCTGGATGACTCCTACAACGCGAACGTTGGCTCGATGACGGCAGCGGTGCAGGTGTTGTCGGAAATGCCGGGCTACCGCGTGATGGTGGTCGGCGATATGGCCGAGCTGGGCGATGAAAGCGAAGCCTGTCATATCCAGGTCGGCGACGCGGCGAAAGCGGCGGGCATTGATTGTGTGCTGAGCGCAGGAAAACTGAGCCAGGCGATTAGTCAGGCCAGCGGCGTTGGCGAGCATTTTGCCGATAAAGCCGCGTTGATTGAGCGCCTTAAGGCATTAATTACAGAAAAACAAATTGTGACAGTGTTAGTGAAAGGTTCACGTAGTGCCGCCATGGAAGAGGTTGTGCACGCATTACAGGAGAACGGGACATGTTAGTTTGGCTGGCCGAACATTTGGTCAAATATTACTCAGGCTTTAACGTCTTTTCCTATCTGACGTTTCGCGCCATTGTCAGCCTGCTGACTGCGCTGTTCATCTCTTTGTGGATGGGCCCGCGCATGATTGCCCGTCTGCAAAAGCTCTCTTTCGGCCAGGTTGTGCGTAACGACGGCCCGGAATCTCACTTCAGCAAGCGCGGTACCCCAACGATGGGCGGGATCATGATCCTGACCGCGATCGTTGTTTCCGTGCTGCTGTGGGCGTATCCGTCCAACCCGTACGTCTGGTGTGTACTGACGGTCTTAGTGGGTTACGGGATCATTGGTTTTGTCGATGACTATCGCAAAGTGGTACGTAAAGACACCAAGGGCCTGATCGCCCGCTGGAAATATTTCTGGATGTCGGTGATTGCGCTGGGCGTGGCCTTCGCGCTGTATCTGGCAGGAAAAGACACGCCAGCCACCGAGCTGGTCGTGCCGTTCTTTAAAGACGTGATGCCGCAGTTGGGGCTGTTCTACATCCTGCTGGCCTACTTTGTGATTGTCGGCACCGGGAACGCGGTGAACCTGACAGATGGTCTGGATGGCCTGGCCATTATGCCTACCGTCTTTGTGGCGGGTGGTTTTGCGCTGGTGGCCTGGGCGACCGGTAACATGAACTTCGCGAACTATCTGCACATCCCTTACCTGCGCCACGCGGGTGAGCTGGTCATTGTCTGTACAGCGATTGTCGGCGCGGGGCTGGGCTTTTTATGGTTCAACACCTATCCGGCGCAGGTCTTTATGGGCGACGTCGGTTCACTGGCGCTGGGCGGGGCGTTGGGCATTATCGCCGTGCTGCTGCGTCAGGAGTTCCTGCTGGTGATCATGGGCGGCGTGTTTGTGGTTGAAACCCTGTCGGTCATTCTGCAGGTCGGTTCCTTCAAGCTGCGCGGCCAGCGCATCTTCCGTATGGCGCCGATTCACCACCACTATGAACTGAAAGGCTGGCCGGAACCGCGCGTGATTGTGCGCTTCTGGATTATTTCGCTGATGCTGGTGCTGATTGGCCTGGCAACGCTGAAGGTACGTTAATCATGGCAGATTACCAGGGTAAAAAAGTCGTTATCATCGGGTTAGGCCTCACGGGCCTTTCCTGCGTGGACTTTTTCCTTGCGCGCGGCGTCACGCCACGCGTGATGGATACGCGTGTCTCTCCGCCGGGTCTGGACAAACTGCCGGAACAGGTTGAACGCCACCTTGGTGGTCTGAATGATGACTGGCTGCTGGACGCCGATCTGATTGTTGCCAGCCCGGGTATGGCGCTGGCGCACCCTTCACTCAGCGCCGCATCTGATACGGGCGTCGAGATTGTCGGGGACATCGAACTGTTCTGCCGCGAAGCGCAGGCTCCGATTATCGCCATTACCGGTTCAAATGGTAAAAGTACGGTCACTACGCTTGTCGGCGAGATGGCAAAAGCGGCGGGTAAGAACGTCGGTGTTGGCGGCAATATTGGCCTGCCAGCCCTGATGCTGCTGGATAAAGGCTGTGAGCTGTACGTGCTGGAACTTTCCAGCTTCCAGCTTGAAACCACCTCCAGCCTGCACGCGGCTGCCGCGACGATCCTCAACGTGACTGAAGATCATATGGACCGGTATCCCTTTGGTCTGCAACAATACCGCGCGGCCAAGCTGCGCGTTTATGAAAATGCCAAAGTCTGCGTGGTTAACGCCGATGATGCACTGACCATGCCGGTGCGCGGCGCAGATGATCGCTGCATCAGCTTTGGGATCACCATGGGTGATTACCACCTGAACCGTCAGCAGGGTGAAACCTGGCTGCGCGTGAAGGGTGAAAAAGTGCTGAACGTGAAGGAGATGACGCTTTGCGGTCAGCATAACTACACCAACGCGCTGGCAGCACTGGCGCTGGCGGATGCCGTTGGCCTGCCGCGCTCATCCAGCCTGAAAGCGCTGACCACATTTACCGGTCTGGCGCACCGCTTCCAGTTAGCGCTGGAACATAACGGCGTGCGCTGGATTAATGACTCCAAAGCCACCAACGTGGGAAGCACGGAGGCCGCGCTGAACGGCCTTCACGTTGAGGGGACGCTGCATTTGCTGCTGGGTGGTGATGGAAAATCTGCAGATTTCTCCTCGCTGAAACAGTATCTATCCGGAGATAACATCCGCCTTTACTGCTTTGGGCGTGACGGCAGCGAGCTGGCTGAACTGCGCCCGGAGATCGCCGAGCAAACGGAGACGATGGAACAGGCGCTGCGCCTGATCGCGCCGCGCGTGAAGCCTGGCGACATGGTGTTGCTCTCTCCGGCTTGCGCCAGCCTCGATCAATTCAAGAATTTCGAACAGCGTGGTGATGTCTTTACCCGCCTGGCGAAGGAGTTAGGCTGATGCGTTTATCTCTCCCTCGCCTGAAAATGCCGCGCCTGCCAGGATTTGGAATTCTGGTGTGGCTGTTTGCGGCACTGAAAGGCTGGGTGATGGCTTCCCGGGATAAAGATTCCGATAGCCTGATCATGTACGACCGCATGCTCTTCTGGCTTACGCTGGGGCTGGCGGCGATCGGCTTTATCATGGTGACCTCGGCCTCCATGCCGGTCGGGCAGCGTCTGGCGAACGATCCCTTCCTGTTCGCCAAGCGTGATGGGCTGTACATCATTCTGGCCTTCTGCCTGGCGCTGGTGACCTTACGTCTGCCGATGACGTTCTGGCAGCGGCACAGTACGGCCATGTTGATTGCGTCCATTATCATGCTGCTGATCGTTCTGGTTGTCGGGAGCTCCGTTAACGGGGCATCGCGCTGGATCGCTTTTGGTCCACTGCGTATTCAGCCTGCGGAATTTACCAAGCTGTCCCTGTTCTGCTACCTGGCGAACTACCTGGTGCGTAAGGTTGATGAAGTTCGTAATAACCTTCGCGGCTTCTTAAAGCCGATGGGCGTGATTCTGGTGCTCGCGATCCTGCTGCTGGCGCAGCCTGACCTTGGTACCGTGGTGGTACTGTTTGTCACCACGCTGGCGATGCTGTTCCTGGCGGGTGCAAAGCTGTGGCAGTTCATCGCCATCATCGGGATGGGTATTTCAGCAGTAGTGCTGCTGATCCTCGCCGAGCCGTACCGTATCCGCCGCGTGACCTCGTTCTGGAACCCGTGGGAAGACCCGTTCGGCAGTGGTTATCAGCTGACGCAGTCGCTGATGGCGTTTGGCCGCGGTGAAGTCTGGGGGCAAGGCCTGGGCAACTCGGTGCAAAAACTGGAGTATTTACCGGAGGCGCACACCGATTTCATCTTCTCCATTATTGGGGAAGAACTGGGTTATATCGGTGTGGTATTGGCGCTATTAATGGTATTCTTCGTCGCTTTCCGCGCCATGTCGATTGGCCGAAAAGCGCTGGAGATCGATCACCGCTTCTCAGGTTTCTTAGCCTGTTCAATTGGTATCTGGTTTAGCTTCCAGGCACTGGTTAACGTCGGGGCGGCAGCAGGTATGCTGCCGACCAAGGGCCTGACGTTGCCGCTGATCAGTTATGGTGGTTCGAGTCTGTTGATCATGTCGACGGCCATCATGTTTTTGTTGCGTATAGATTATGAGACGCGTCTGGAGAAAGCCCAGGCGTTTACACGAGGTTCACGATGAATCAACCGAAGCGGTTAATGGTGATGGCAGGCGGTACCGGCGGACACGTGTTCCCGGGGCTGGCGGTTGCGCACCATTTAATGGATCAGGGCTGGCAGGTACGCTGGCTGGGAACCGCAGACCGCATGGAGGCCGATCTGGTGCCGAAACACGGTATTGAGATCGACTTTATTCGTATTTCTGGCCTGCGAGGCAAAGGCCTCAAGGCAATGCTGCTGGCACCGGTGCGTATTTTTAACGCCTGGCGTCAGGCCCGCACCATCATGAAGCAGTTTAAGCCTGATGTGGTGCTGGGAATGGGCGGGTATGTGTCTGGCCCGGGTGGGCTGGCTGCGTGGTCCCTGGGCATCCCTGTTGTGCTGCATGAGCAGAACGGTATCGCCGGGCTAACTAACAAATGGCTGGCGAAAATTGCCACCAAAGTGATGCAGGCATTCCCTGGCGCGTTCCCGAAAGCTGACGTCGTTGGAAACCCGGTGCGCGTCGATGTGCTGGCGCTGCCGCTGCCTGATGCTCGCCTGAATGGTCGTGAAGGTCCGGTACGCGTGCTGGTCGTCGGCGGTTCTCAGGGGGCACGCATCCTGAACCAGACGATGCCGCAGGTGGCCGCAAAGCTGGGCGATGCCGTAACCATTTGGCATCAGAGCGGCAAAGGTGCTCAACAGACCGTTGAGCAGGCTTACGCCGAAGCGGGGCAACCGCAGCATAAAGTGACGGAATTTATTGACGATATGGCCGCAGCGTATGCCTGGGCCGATGTCGTGGTCTGTCGTTCTGGCGCATTAACGGTGAGCGAAATTGCCGCCGCGGGTCTGCCAGCGCTGTTTGTGCCGTTCCAGCATAAAGACCGACAGCAGTACTGGAATGCGCTGCCGCTTGAGAAAGCCGGTGCCGCGAAGATTTTTGAGCAGCCACAATTTACCGCCGATGCGGTCGCCACCACTCTGGCGGGCTGGAACAGAGAGACATTGCTGGAGATGGCACAGCGCGCGCGCGCGGCGGCTATCCCGGATGCAACGGAACGAGTGGCAAAAGAAGTGAGCCTGGCAGCCCAGGCTTAACCCTCGCAGCGCGTGTTGCGCTGCACGAATTTTTAAGTAGTCGATGGCGTTTAGAGAATGAATACACAACAACTGGCAAAACTGCGTTCTATCGTGCCCGAGATGCGTCGCGTCCGGCACATTCACTTTGTTGGCATCGGTGGTGCTGGCATGGGTGGTATTGCCGAAGTGTTAGCTAACGAAGGTTATCAGATCAGCGGGTCTGACCTGGCGCCAAACCCTGTAACGCAGCAGCTGGCGTCGCTTGGGGCGACTATCTATTTTAACCATCGCCCGGAAAACGTGCGCGATGCGAGCGTGGTGGTGGTGTCGAGCGCCATCTCCTCTGACAACCCGGAAATCGTTGCCGCACATGAAGCGCGTATTCCGGTGATCCGCCGCGCTGAGATGCTGGCGGAACTGATGCGTTTCCGTCACGGCATCGCCGTTGCGGGCACGCACGGTAAGACCACAACTACGGCGATGGTATCCAGCATTTATGCGGAAGCGGGTCTGGACCCGACGTTCGTTAACGGTGGCCTGGTGAAAGCTGCTGGCGTGCACGCGCGTCTGGGCCACAGCCGTTATCTGATTGCGGAAGCGGATGAGAGCGATGCGTCGTTCCTGCATCTGCAGCCGATGGTGGCGATTGTCACCAATATCGAAGCTGACCATATGGATACTTACCAGGGCGACTTCGAAAACTTAAAGCAGACGTTTATTAACTTCCTGCACAACCTGCCGTTCTATGGCCGTGCGGTAATGTGCGTTGACGATCCGGTGATCCGCGAGCTGCTGCCGCGCGTCGGGCGTCAAATCACCACTTATGGCTTCAGTGAAGATGCTGATGTTCGTGTGGAAGAGTACAAACAGATTGGTGCGCAGGGGCATTTCACCCTGGCGCGTCAGGACAAAGAATTGCTGCACGTGACGTTGAATGCGCCTGGTCGCCACAACGCCCTGAATGCGGCGGCGGCGGTTGCGGTAGCGACGGAAGAAGGCATTGATGATGATGCGATCCTGCGCGCGCTGGAAAGCTTCCAGGGTACAGGCCGTCGCTTCGACTTCCTTGGTGAATTCCCGCTGGACGCAGTGAACGGTAAATCGGGTACCGCGATGCTGGTAGATGATTACGGCCATCACCCAACGGAAGTGGACGCCACGATCAAAGCTGCTCGTGCGGGTTGGCCGGACAAAAATCTGGTGATGATCTTCCAGCCGCACCGTTACACCCGTACCCGCGATCTGTACGACGATTTCGCCAACGTGCTGTCGCAGGTCGATACGCTGCTGATGCTGGATGTTTATTCAGCGGGCGAAACTCCGATTCCGGGCGCAGACAGTCGTTCTTTATGTCGCACTATCCGTGGACGCGGTAAAGTGGACCCTATTTTGGTTTCTGACCCTGCACAGGCAGCAGAAATTCTGGCACCAGTGCTGACAGGTAACGATTTGATTCTGATTCAGGGTGCGGGAAATATCGGCAAAATCGCCCGTACCTTAGCCGAAATCAAACTGAAGCCGCAAACTCCGGAGGATGAGCATCATGGCTGATAAGATTGCTGTCCTGTTTGGCGGCACCTCCGCCGAGCGTGAAGTGTCCCTGAATTCAGGCGCTGCCGTTCTGGCGGGCCTGCGTGAAGGTGGCGTTGATGCGCATCCGATCGATCCGAAAGAGCTTGATGTGACCCAGCTGAAAGCGATGGGCTTCGATAAAGTTTTCATTGCGCTGCACGGCCGTGGCGGTGAAGACGGTACATTGCAAGGGCTGCTGGAGTTAATCGGCCTCCCGTATACCGGCAGCGGCGTGATGGCGTCCGCCATCTCCATGGATAAACTGCGCAGCAAACTGCTTTGGCAGGGCGCGGGTCTCCCCGTTGCGCCATGGGTGGCCCTGACGCGTACTGAATTTGAATTGGGCCTGTCGGACAGCGTTAATACACGCATTGCTGCGCTGGGCTTACCGGTTATTGTTAAGCCGAGCCGTGAAGGGTCGAGCGTTGGGATGTCTAAAGTTGATAAAGCTGAGGATTTATCTGCCGCTTTAACATTGGCATTTCAACATGATGAAGAAGTTCTGATTGAAAAATGGCTCAGCGGGCCGGAATTTACAGTTGCGATGCTTGGCGAAGAAATTTTACCGTCAATTCGCATCCAACCCGCTGGAGTCTTCTATGATTATGAGGCGAAGTATCTCTCTGATGAGACGCAATATTTCTGTCCAAGTGGTCTTGAAGCAGAACGTGAAGCCGATTTACAGTCTCTGGTGCTCAAAGCCTGGAATGTTTTAGGCTGCCGCGGCTGGGGACGCATTGATGTCATGCTCGACGGTGACGGGCAATTTTACCTGCTTGAAGCCAACACCTCTCCAGGTATGACGAGCCATAGCCTTGTGCCGATGGCAGCGCGTCAGGCGGGGATGAGCTTCTCGCAGTTAGTCGTACGTATTCTGGACCAGGCGGGCTGATATGTCTCAGGCTGCATTGAACACGCGCAACCGCGATGAAGAGGAAGAATATACGTCTTCACGCCGGAGTAATGGAACGCGTCTTGCAGGAATTATCTTCCTGCTCGGGGTGCTGTGCACCGTGTTTATCAGCGGCTGGATGGTGCTGGGCTGGATGGAAGATGCGCAGCGTTTACCGCTCTCTAAGCTGGTAGTGACCGGCGAGCGTCACTACACGCGTAACGATGATATTCGCCAGTCTATTCTGGCCCTGGGCTCACCTGGCACCTTTATGACCCAGGACGTCAATATTATCCAGAGCCAGATTGAACGACTGCCGTGGATAAAACAGGCGAGTGTAAGAAAGCAATGGCCTGATGAATTGAAGATTCATCTGGTTGAATATGTGCCCATTGCGCGTTGGAATGATCAGCACATGGTAGACGTAGACGGAAACTCCTTCAGCGTCCCAAGCGATCGCGTCAACAAGCAAAATTTACCGATGTTGTATGGCCCTGAAGGCAGCGAAAACGAAGTGTTACAAGGTTTCCGCGAGATGGGGCAGGTGCTGGCTAAGGACCGCTTTACGTTAAAAGATGCCGCAATGACGGCGCGCCGCTCCTGGCAACTGACGTTAACGAACGGTATCAAGCTCAACCTTGGCCGCGGCGACACAATGAAACGTCTGGCGCGATTTGTAGAACTTTACCCGGTTTTACAGCAGCAGGCGCAGACGGACGGCAAACGGATAAGCTACGTTGATTTGCGCTATGACTCAGGCGCAGCAGTCGGTTGGGAGCCGGCTCCGGTCGAGGAACCTAATCAGCAACAGAATCAGGCACAGGTACAGGCAGAACAACAATGATCAAGGCGACGGACAGAAAACTGGTAGTTGGACTGGAGATTGGCACCGCAAAGGTTGCCGCTTTAGTAGGGGAAGTTCTGCCCGACGGTATGGTCAATATCATTGGCGTGGGGAGTTGCCCATCCCGTGGTATGGATAAAGGTGGGGTAAACGACCTTGAGTCGGTGGTGAAATGCGTTCAGCGCGCCATCGATCAGGCTGAATTAATGGCAGATTGCCAGATTTCTTCTGTCTATCTGGCCCTTTCTGGCAAGCACATCAGCTGCCAGAATGAAATCGGTATGGTGCCGATTTCAGAAGAAGAAGTGACGCAGGAAGACGTAGAGAATGTTGTGCATACGGCGAAGTCCGTGCGCGTCCGCGATGAGCATCGCGTACTGCACGTGATCCCGCAGGAATATGCTATCGACTACCAGGAAGGAATTAAGAATCCGGTGGGTCTTTCCGGCGTACGTATGCAGGCAAAAGTGCACCTGATCACATGTCACAACGATATGGCGAAGAACATTGTTAAAGCCGTTGAACGTTGTGGCCTGAAAGTTGACCAACTTATTTTCGCCGGTCTGGCCGCGAGTTATTCCGTGCTGACCGAAGACGAACGTGAACTGGGCGTCTGTGTGGTCGATATTGGTGGTGGTACAATGGACATGGCTGTCTATACCGGCGGTGCGTTGCGCCACACCAAAGTGATCCCTTACGCAGGGAACGTTGTGACCAGCGATATTGCCTACGCCTTTGGTACGCCACCGAGCGATGCAGAGGCCATTAAAGTCCGCCACGGCTGCGCCCTGGGTTCTATCGTAGGCAAAGATGAGAGCGTTGAAGTGCCGAGCGTAGGTGGTCGTCCACCGCGCAGCCTGCAGCGCCAGACGCTGGCAGAGGTGATTGAGCCGCGCTATACCGAGCTGCTCAACCTGGTCAACGAAGAAATTTTGCAGTTACAGGAACAGCTTCGTCAGCAGGGTGTTAAGCATCATCTTGCGGCGGGGATTGTATTAACCGGCGGGGCAGCGCAAATTGAAGGTCTTGCGGCCTGCGCTCAGCGCGTGTTCCATACGCAGGTGCGTATTGGTGCGCCGCTGAATATCACCGGTTTAACGGATTACGCTCAGGAGCCGTATTATTCAACGGCTGTGGGCCTGCTGCACTACGGGAAAGAATCTCATTTGAGTGGTGAAGCAGAAGTGGAAAAACGCGTCTCAGTGGGGTCGTGGGTCAAACGACTGAACAACTGGTTGCGAAAAGAGTTTTAATTTTTTTAAGAGACCGGAGAGAATTAGCGGTCTCGGGCGACAGGCACAACGGAGAGAGAAATTATGTTTGAACCTATGGAACTGACCAACGACGCGGTGATTAAAGTCATCGGCGTCGGTGGCGGCGGCGGTAACGCCGTAGAGCATATGGTGCGTGAACGCATTGAAGGTGTTGAATTCTTTGCAGTTAACACCGATGCGCAGGCACTGCGTAAGACGGCAGTTGGCCAGACTATCCAGATCGGCGGTGGTATCACCAAAGGGCTGGGCGCTGGGGCTAACCCGGAAGTCGGTCGCAACGCGGCTGAAGAGGATCGTGAAGCCCTGCGTGCTGCACTGGAAGGTGCGGACATGGTCTTCATCGCAGCAGGCATGGGCGGCGGTACCGGTACCGGTGCAGCACCTGTCGTGGCTGAAGTGGCAAAAGATTTAGGTATCCTGACCGTTGCTGTCGTGACTAAGCCTTTCAACTTCGAAGGCAAGAAGCGTATGGCCTTCGCGGAGCAGGGTATCACCGAGCTGTCCAAACATGTGGACTCTCTGATTACCATCCCGAACGACAAACTGCTGAAAGTTCTGGGTCGCGGTATCTCTCTGCTGGACGCCTTTGGCGCAGCAAACGACGTGCTGAAAGGCGCGGTTCAGGGTATCGCTGAACTGATTACCCGTCCTGGCCTGATGAACGTCGACTTTGCAGACGTTCGCACCGTGATGTCCGAAATGGGCTACGCGATGATGGGCTCTGGCGTGGCGAGCGGTGAAGACCGCGCAGAAGAAGCGGCAGAAATGGCGATCTCTTCTCCACTGCTGGAAGATATCGATCTGTCTGGTGCGCGCGGCGTGCTGGTCAACATTACCGCTGGCTTTGATCTGCGTCTGGATGAGTTCGAAACCGTGGGTAACACCATCCGTGCGTTCGCCTCTGACAACGCAACCGTGGTAATCGGTACCTCCCTTGACCCGGAAATGAACGACGAACTGCGCGTCACTGTTGTTGCCACCGGTATCGGTATGGATAAGCGTCCTGAGATCACGCTGGTCACCAACAAACAGACTCAGCAGCCGGTGATGGATCGTTACCAGCAGCACGGTATGTCTCCACTGACTCAGGAGCAGAAACCGGCCGCGAAAGTGGTAAACGACCCGACTCCACAAACGGCAAAAGAGCCAGATTATCTGGATATCCCGGCGTTCCTGCGTAAGCAAGCTGACTAAGAATTGGCTGGAATTTGGGGATTTTCGCTCTTTGTGCTAAACTGGCCCACCGTTAGTGATATACACTCTCGGTTGGATAGTTAATTTGGCGAGATTATACGATGATCAAACAAAGGACACTTAAACGTATCGTTCAGGCGACAGGTGTCGGTTTACATACCGGCAAGAAAGTCACCCTGACGCTGCGCCCTGCGCCGGCCAATACCGGGGTCATCTATCGTCGCACCGACTTGAATCCACCGGTAGATTTTCCGGCCGATGCCAAATCTGTGCGTGATACAATGCTCTGTACTTGCCTGGTCAACGAGCATGACGTGCGGATTTCTACCGTAGAGCACCTGAACGCCGCCCTGGCGGGTCTGGGCATCGACAACATTATTGTTGAAGTCGATGCACCCGAAATCCCGATCATGGATGGTAGTGCTGCACCGTTCGTCTATCTGTTGCTGGATGCTGGCATCGAAGAACTGAACTGCGCGAAGAAATTTGTTCGCATCAAAGAGACCGTTCGTGTCGAAGATGGCGACAAGTGGGCTGAATTCAAACCGTACAATGGTTTCTCGTTGGACTTTACCATCGACTTTAACCATCCGGCGATTGACTCCAGCACCCAGCGCTATGCGATGAACTTCTCTGCTGATGCGTTTATGCGTCAGATCAGCCGTGCTCGTACGTTCGGCTTTATGCGTGATATCGAATATCTGCAGTCCCGCGGCCTGTGCCTGGGCGGCAGCTTCGATTGTGCCATCGTTGTTGACGATTATCGCGTACTGAACGAAGACGGCCTGCGTTTTGAAGATGAATTCGTTCGTCACAAAATGTTGGATGCGATCGGCGACCTGTTTATGTGTGGTCACAACATCATTGGTGCATTTACCGCGTTTAAATCCGGTCATGCGCTGAACAACAAATTGTTGCAGGCTGTCCTGGCAAAACAGGAAGCCTGGGAATTTGTGACCTTTGAAGACGAAGCTGAACTGCCGCTGGCCTTCAAAGCACCAAACATGGTTCTGGCGTAACGGTCTATACCGTTCGTAAAAAATCGACTGGTTAACCTGGTACTCTCTCCGACCAGGAAGGCCAGTCGTTTTTATTTTTACTCTTCTTTGTTTTCCCCGGTGTATCCTCACGCCCGTCAGGCGTAGAAAATCTGTGCGTTAGCTGCATTCTTGACCGTTTTTCCCTGCTGCATTACGTCATTCCTGCTGCTGCGCATTGGCTTTAGTGGTAATATCTGGGCGCTAAAAAGAATAACTGAACTCAGCCTCTGCAAGGCTGGCTTATTGGGTGGAGCAGGTGAGCGGAATACTGACGCGCTGGCGACAATTTGGCAGACGTTACTTCTGGCCGCATCTCTTATTAGGGATGGTCGCGGCGAGCCTCGGCTTGCCTGCGCTCAGCAATAGTGCTGAAGCGGCAACACCGACAAAAACTTCCACCACTAAGCACGATCTTACCACGCGGGTTAATTTTACTAACCTCGCACTGCTTGAAGCTAATCGCCGCCCAAACTTCTCGGTTGATTACTGGCATCAACACGCCATCCGCACGGTTATCCGCCATCTGTCCTTCGCGATGGCACCGCAGACCATGCCTGTTGCTGAAGAGACGCTTCCAGTTCAGGCTCAGCATCTTGCTCTGCTGGACACGCTCAACGCGCTGCTCACGCAGGATAACCAGCCGCCGGTCATGGTTCGTCAGACGGCGCAATTCGCGTTCATTCCGCCTGCCACATTTTCTGTCTCCACATGGATAAGCCAGGTTCACGGCATCCGTGCCGGACCGCAACGCCTCAGCTAAATTAACCTTTTTTCAATACCTTAATTTATCTGCCCATCTGGGGCGTTTGAGAATTTATTATGTTAATCAAATTATTAACCAAAGTTTTTGGTAGTCGTAACGATCGTACCCTGCGCCGTATGCGTAAAGCTGTTGCCGTCATCAACGGTATGGAACCGGCGATGGAAAAGCTGTCAGATGACGAGCTGAAGGCGAAAACGGCGGAGTTCCGCGCGCGCCTGGAAAAAGGCGAAACCCTGGAAAGCCTGATCCCAGAAGCTTTCGCCGTAGTGCGTGAAGCGAGTAAACGTGTTTTCGGTATGCGTCACTTCGACGTGCAGCTGCTGGGTGGTATGGTGCTCAACGAGCGCTGCATCGCGGAAATGCGTACCGGTGAAGGTAAAACTCTGACCGCGACGCTGCCCGCTTACCTGAACGCACTGACCGGTAAAGGCGTTCACGTCGTTACCGTCAACGACTATCTGGCACAGCGTGACGCCGAAAACAACCGTCCGCTGTTTGAATTCTTAGGCTTGACCGTGGGCATCAACATGTCCGGTCTGCCTGCGCCAGCCAAGCGTGAAGCGTATAACGCAGACATCACCTACGGCACCAACAACGAGTACGGCTTCGACTACCTGCGCGACAACATGGCGTTCAGCCCTGAAGAGCGCGTACAGCGCAAGCTGCACTATGCGCTGGTGGATGAAGTGGACTCCATCCTGATCGATGAAGCACGTACCCCGCTGATCATCTCCGGCCCGGCCGAGGACAGCTCTGAAATGTACCGTAAAGTCGACAAAATCATTCCGCACCTGCTGCGTCAGGAGAAAGAGGACTCCGATACCTTCCAGGGCGAAGGTCACTTCTCTGTTGATGAAAAAGCGCGCCAGGTTAACCTGACCGAACGTGGTCTGGTTCAGATTGAAGAACTGCTGGTGGCTGAGGGCATTATGGAAGAGGGTGAGTCGCTTTACTCTCCAACTAACATCATGTTGATGCACCACGTAACGGCCGCACTGCGCGCGCACGCGCTGTTCACTCGCGACGTTGATTACATCGTTAAAGACGGTGAAGTGATCATCGTTGATGAACATACCGGCCGTACTATGCAAGGACGTCGCTGGTCTGACGGCCTGCACCAGGCGGTTGAAGCGAAAGAAGGCGTTGATATTCAAAACGAAAACCAGACGCTGGCGTCTATTACTTTCCAGAACTACTTCCGTCTGTACGAGAAGCTGGCAGGGATGACCGGTACTGCCGATACCGAAGCGTTTGAATTCAGCTCTATCTACAAGCTGGATACCGTGGTTGTTCCTACCAACCGTCCGATGATCCGTAAGGATATGCCGGATCTGGTGTACATGACCGAAGCGGAAAAAATTCAGGCGATCATCGAAGATATTCGCGATCGTACCGCGGCAGGCCAGCCAGTACTGGTGGGGACCATCTCCATTGAGAAATCCGAAGTGGTTTCCAACGAGCTGACCAAAGCGGGCATTAAGCACAACGTTCTCAACGCCAAATTCCACGCTAAAGAAGCAGATATCGTTGCGCAGGCGGGTTATCCGGCGGCCGTAACCATCGCTACCAACATGGCGGGTCGTGGTACCGATATTATGCTGGGTGGTAGCTGGCAGGCCGAAGTGGCCGAGCTGGAAAACCCAACACCAGAACAAATTGCGCAGATCAAAGCCGACTGGCAGGTGCGTCACGATGCCGTGCTGGCATCGGGTGGCCTGCACATCATTGGTACCGAGCGTCACGAATCTCGTCGTATCGATAACCAGCTGCGTGGCCGTGCGGGCCGTCAGGGTGATGCCGGTTCTTCTCGTTTCTACCTGTCTATGGAAGATGCGCTGATGCGTATTTTCGCCTCCGACCGCGTGTCCGGCATGATGCGTAAACTGGGTATGAAGCCTGGCGAAGCGATTGAGCATCCATGGGTCACCAAAGCGATTGCCAACGCGCAGCGTAAAGTGGAAAGCCGTAACTTCGATATTCGTAAGCAACTGCTGGAATATGATGATGTGGCCAACGATCAGCGTCGTGCGATCTATACCCAGCGTAACGAACTGCTGGACGTGTCCGACGTGAGCGAAACCATCAATAGTATCCGTGAAGACGTGTTCAAAGCGACTATCGACGCGCATATTCCTCCGCAGTCTCTGGAAGAAATGTGGGATATCGAAGGTCTGCAGGAACGTCTGAAAAATGATTTCGACCTTGAACTGCCAATTAAAGAGTGGCTGGACAAAGAGCCTGAGCTGCACGAAGAGACGCTGCGTGAACGCATCTTCGAAACTGCGCTGGACGTCTACAAGCGTAAGGAAGAAGTCGTTGGCGAAGAGATGATGCGTCACTTCGAAAAAGGCGTGATGCTGCAGACGCTCGACTCCCTGTGGAAAGAGCACCTGGCGGCGATGGACTACCTGCGCCAGGGTATCCACCTGCGTGGATATGCGCAGAAAGATCCGAAGCAGGAGTACAAGCGTGAATCCTTCTCCATGTTTGCCGCTATGCTGGAATCGCTGAAGTATGAAGTCATCAGCACCCTGAGCAAAGTTCAGGTGCGTATGCCGGAAGAAGTGGAAGCGATGGAGCAGCAGCGTCGCGAAGAAGCTGAGCGTCTGGCACAGATGCAACAGCTGAGCCACCAGACTGACGAAAGTGAAGCCGCAGCGGCGATCGCAGCGCAGACTGGCGATCGTAAAGTGGGCCGTAACGATCCGTGCCCATGTGGTTCTGGTAAAAAGTACAAGGCGTGCCACGGCCGTCTGAGCTAAGACGTTAACAACTCGAAAAGGCGCAGATTTCTGCGCCTTTTTTATGGAAGTCACAATATGAAAACACTGCAAATTGCCGTCGGGATTATTCGCAACCCGCAAAACCAAATTTTCATCACCCAGCGCGCTGCCGATGCCCATATGGCGAACAAGTGGGAGTTTCCTGGCGGAAAAATCGAGTCGGGTGAAACGCCGGAGCAGGCGCTGGTTCGGGAGCTTCAGGAAGAAGTGGGGATTACCCCGTTTGGCGCAACGCTGTTTGATAAGCTTGAATACCAGTTCCCGGACAGGCACATCACGCTGTGGTTCTGGCTGGTGGAAAGCTGGGAAGGCGAACCCTGGGGGAAAGAGGGGCAACCGGGTAACTGGGTTGAGCTTAAAGCAAGTGATGCCGACAAATTTCCTCCGGCAAATGCGCCCGTCATATCCCGCCTGACGGGCAACCTGTAGGCCTGCTAAGCGAAGCGCCAGCAGGCATTAAAGGCTATCGCTGCTCTTCGCTCCAGTCATCACTATCAGAGAGATCGCCTTCGCTTGGAATGCGTTTCTCTTCCGCGGCCCATTCGCCCAGGTCAATGAGCTGGCAGCGCTTGCAGCAGAATGGGCGAAATGGGCTCACTTCGCCCCAGACAACGGTTTTGCCACAGGTAGGGCAGTTTACGGTGGTTACGTCAGACATCGGCACTCCTTAACAACAGGCCAGTTCAAAATCGAGGCGTTCCGGCACGGTGCCATTTTCACTGTCCAGCGGCATAAAGCGAATCGCAAAACGACTCTTATGCCCCGAAATTTGCGGGTAAAGCTGCTCACCCAGCGATAAATTCAGGCGTAACAGATCGGCATCATCCCCATTATCCTGGTAGAAACCGTTCAGGCTGGTTTGCTTGCGGAACGGGGCTGAGTTACGGATAAGATCGAGGATAAGCGAGAGCGTTTGATTCATTGGCTCCAGACTTGCCAGCCAGCTGTTCACCTGCGCGTCACGCTGTGCCTGCGGCATATGTAGCCACATGTGCAGGGTTGGCAGGTCGAAGCTGCAGCAACCGCCAGGGATGCTGAGACGCTGGCGCACCAGCGCGATCAGACGATCTTCACGCAGAAACTGCCCGACGCGTGGCGCGGCCATCAAAATGGCGCTGCTGCTTTTCAACTGCTGGCGGAGCGCGTCGATACGGCTCTGATCGACACCCGGCACTTCTGTCCATGCCTGTAATTTACGCTGCTGGCGCTCCAGCTCTTTGAGCAATTCAGTGCGGACATCGCCGCGTTCAATCACATCCAGCAGATCGCCAACGTTGCGGAAGAAATGCAGGGCGGTGGCATGATCGTTAACAGGCAGATGATGCGAAAGCTGTTGAATGAGAAATTCGATGCGCAGCCAGGTACGCATTTTTTCGTTAAGCGGGTGCTCAAAAAGGATGTGGGTCGACATTATGGTTTTTCCTGTGCAACGGTCTGCGCGGCGAACGCCAGATACTGCGCGTGCAGACGGGCAACATCCGATGCAATGGCATCTGGTGCGCCGTTATTATCAATAACATCATCCGCAACGGCAAGGCGCTGAGCGCGCGTGGCCTGTGCGGCAAGAATTTTTTCAGCATGTTCACGTGAGACCCGATCCCGCGCCACGGTTCGCTGGATTTGCGTCTCGGGAGTGACATCGATGACCAAAACCCGATCGGCTTTATTTTGCAGCTGATTTTCTACCAACAGTGGAACGACCCAGAGCACATAAGGCGAACGTGCTGCAGCAATCTGACGCTGGGTTTCCTGATGGATAATGGGATGGAGCAGGGCATTAAGCCAGGCTTTTTCTGCAGAATCAGAAAAAATGCATTCTCGAAGCTGGCGGCGATTGAGCGTGCCATCCGCATTGAGGATGATAGGGCCAAAGTGTGACTCGATGGCCTTGAGTGCGGCTGTATTTGGCTCTACCACCTGACGGGCAATGATATCGGCATCAATAATCGTGATACCCAGACGAGAAAACGCGTCCGCAACGGTACTTTTGCCACTACCGATGCCGCCGGTTAATGCGACGATATACCCCATTAAATCGGATCCTGGGAATTATTCATTATTAAAATCAATTGGTTGAAATTCAAACTTCCTACCGCGAGTGTTTAGCTCTCGTTACCTGCTTTTTATCAGGTAAATTTATAGGATTGTAGCGTAAAAAAAGAGAATTTCGCAGTCTTGCGGAGCAGGTATTAGTGCGTATGATAACGTCACTGGAGTTGTGCTTTTAACATATTTGCCTCTAACCCCAGGAATCTGCACATGCGTATCGAAGAAGATCTGAAGTTAGGTTTTAAAGACGTTCTTATCCGCCCTAAACGCTCTACACTGAAAAGTCGCTCAGACGTTGAACTCGAACGTCAATTCACCTTTAAACATTCCGGTCAGACCTGGTCTGGCGTGCCGATTATCGCTGCCAATATGGATACGGTCGGTACCTTTGAGATGGCAACGGCGTTGGCACAGTTCGATATTCTCACCGCGGTCCACAAACACTACAGCACCGAAGAGTGGAATGCGTTTGTCGCCTCTGCATCCGCGGATGTGGTGAAGCACGTGATGGTCTCTACCGGTACCTCAGATGCGGATTTCGAAAAAACTAAACAGATCCTGAACGCTAACCCGGCGCTTAGTTTTGTTTGCATTGATGTGGCGAATGGTTATTCCGAACACTTCGTACAGTTTGTCAGCAAGGCGCGTGAAGCCTGGCCGACTAAGACCATCATTGCGGGCAACGTGGTGACCGGTGAAATGTGTGAAGAGCTGATCCTCTCCGGTGCAGATATTGTAAAAGTAGGTATTGGTCCGGGTTCCGTATGTACCACGCGCGTGAAAACCGGTGTGGGTTATCCGCAGCTGTCTGCCGTTATTGAATGTGCAGATGCCGCGCACGGCCTGGGCGGTCAGATCATCAGTGACGGTGGTTGCACCATGCCGGGTGATGTTGCGAAAGCCTTTGGCGGCGGTGCGGATTTCGTAATGCTCGGCGGTATGCTGGCAGGCCACGAAGAGAGTGGTGGTACCGTCGTTGAAGAAGATGGCGAGAAATTCATGCTGTTCTACGGTATGAGCTCTGAATCCGCCATGACCCGTCACGTCGGTGGCGTGGCAAAATACCGTGCGGCAGAAGGCAAAACCGTGAAGCTGCCTCTGCGCGGCCCGGTTGAATACACCGCCCGCGATATCCTCGGCGGCCTGCGCTCTGCCTGCACCTATGTGGGAGCATCCCGCCTGAAAGAGCTGACGAAACGCACAACGTTTATTCGCGTTCAGGAACAGGAAAACCGCGTTTTCAATAGCCTGTAATACCGCTGGCTGGCGCATGTCCGTGCGCCAGCACTATTCTGTACTATCCCACACTCATGGCATCCCCCAGGTGGAATATTGGCAGATACATTGCCACCACCAGCGTGCCGATAATCAACCCTGTCACAATCAACAACAGTGGCTCCAGAAGCGCAGCCAGATTGTCTGCTTGTTGAAATGTCTGTTCCGTATGATGACGAGCAAGGTTTGCCAGCATCACATCAAGCGCACCAGCGGTTTCACCGGTTCGAATCAGCTGTATGCATAGCGGTGTGAAGACAGACGCCTGCTGAAAGGCTGACCATACGGGCATTCCTTGCTCGACATGTTCGCGTACCTCCCGCAGTTTGGTTTGCCAGTACCCGCTTTCAACCGTCTCTTCCACACTTTCTAGCCCCTGCAAAAAAGCGATCCCGGCTTGCTGGGTTAATGACAACACGGTAAATATCTGCCCCAATTTTTGCCCGCGCGCCAGCGCGCCCATCACGGGCAGATGCAGCAGCATGTGCTGCCAGCGCGGATGTCGTCGTAGCTTACAGGCGACAACAACCAAAATAAGAAGCAGGGCAAAAAGCGTGACATTGTGCTCCTGAATAACGGCGGCTAACCCCATAACAGCCTGCGTGAGCCAGGGCAGGGGAGTATTAAATGTTTTATAGATCGCGGCGAACTCGGGAAGCACCAGGGTCACCATTGCCAGCACCACCAGCGCTGCAAGGGTCAGAATGATCGTGGGGTAGCGCAGCGCCTTTTTGACTTTTGCACCAAGCTGCTGCTGGGCTTTTTGTTGCTGTGCGAGTTGGCGACAGCACTCCTCCAGCTTTCCCGTCAGCTCGCCTGTCTTTACCATCGAGACATAAAGCGGGCTAAACACCTCCGGCCATTTATTCATTGACGCAGAGAAGGCACAGCCTTCGCTGAGATCGTCAGCAAGGCTGCGAAGCAGAGCCTGCCAATGCGTTAACGGATGCTGTTCCGCCAGCATTTGCAGACTGTGAGACAACGTCAGGCCAGCCTGCAGCAGCGTCGCGAGCTGGCGAAAGATATCGTAGCAGTGATGACGCTGCCATCGAGGACGCTGAAACGACCGATTAAGCGCCAGCGGATGAAGATGCCGTTGTTCTAAGCTGCTGCAAGCGGCTTCACGACTGACGGCCCAAAGCGTGCCCGTGTGGATTTCACCCTCCGCAGTAATCGCCCTCCAGCGCCAGAGTTGATTAACAGCCATCGGGCATTCCCATGACACGGACTAACTCTTCGATCGTGGTGAGCCCTTCTTCTACAGCCATACAGCCATGCTCAAACAGCGATGTCATTCCTGCCTGACGGGCGCTGCCTTCTATCACTTCTATGGTTGCTCCGCTGGCAATCGCCTGCCGAAGCGTGCTGTCGATGGACAGCACTTCAAAAATCGCCACGCGGCCATAAAAACCGTGATAACAGCGTTCGCAACCTGTAGGTTGCCAGCGCGGAAGCGGCCTGGGCCAAAGGGCGCGAGGTAATTCTTCACGGCCGCTGGCTTCATGGCGACAGTGGGGACACAGGCGGCGAACCAGCCGCTGGGCAATCACCAGCGAAAGCGCTGAGGAGATCATCCACCGGGCGACCCCCATTTGTTGAAGACGAATAAGCGTCTCCGCTGTTGAATTGGTATGGAGCGTAGACAGCACCAGATGCCCGGTCTGCGCGGCCTTGATGGCGATCTCTGCGGTGTCGCCGTCACGGATTTCGCCCACCATGATGATGTCGGGATCCTGACGAAGCAGTGCTCGCAGCACGCTCTGGAAGGTTAATCCCGCTCGGGGATTAATCTGTGTCTGGTTCAACCCGGCAAGCGGGATCTCAATCGGATCTTCCACGCTGCAGATGTTGACGTCCTGGGTGTTACGCGCCTGCAACGCGCTGTATAGCGATACGGTTTTCCCGCTGCCGGTGGGGCCGGTCACCAGGATCAAGCCTTGCGGGCGATGAAGGGCCTCGTTAAAGCAGACCAGCTGTTCGGCATTCATTCCCAGCTTAGCGGGTTCCAGCGCCTGTTGAACCTGATGCAGCAGGCGCAGCACAATTTTCTCACCACCGCTGCAGGGGAGCGTAGAGATACGGAAGGAGACCGGCTCGTTGGCTACCTCAACCGTAAACTGACCATCCTGAGGCAAACGCCGCTCCGCAATATCCAGATTGCCCAACACCTTTAAGCGCGCAATGAGCATGGTCGCCAGCGCCGCAGAGAGCGGCGGCTGCGGGCAAAGCACGCCGTCGATGCGTAAACGAATCTGGCAGGCGTGCTCCATCGGTTCAATATGAATGTCGGATGCGCGTTGGCTTATCGCCTGCTGCAACGTGTGGTTGAGGATATCTACCGCGGAGTGTGGTGCTGACACGACGGGGAGATGAGATTGTGACGCCATCTGCCGGTGCTTTTCCATGCGTTCAACGCTCCAGCATTCGATATCAATCCGTTTTTGCGTCGCGAAACGCAATGCTTCCATCAGTTCATTGCCGGGATTTCCCGCTACGGCAATGCTGATCATCTCGGTATCGCTGGTCAGTAGCACGGCGTGATGACGCTGGCATAGTGCGACAAGTTGCTCGGTATTCATCATCCGCTCCCGTTAGTGAGTGTCGAAGCGGAAAACGTCTTCACAGGCCTGCTTGAGTGCGCTGTCAGAGTCGATCTTGCAGTCACGCGTCCAGCCCGTCATGCCATTGCCGTCGCTCCAGAGCGGCGTCATGAGAACCTCCAGCCCGTTCAGGCTCTCCTGCCCCGTTAACGACACGACGCCTTTAGCCACGCTCATCGCTGAAACATAACGTGTCGTCGTCGGAGAGGGGATGCCGTTCGTTCCCGCATCACAACGCTCCACGCCACCGTGGTCCAGTGCGCAAAGCTCAATAGCAGTGCGATAAGGGACAAACGTTTGCAGCATATCGGTGAGTGCGGCTTTTCGCAGGTAGTTCTGGTATGCGGGTATGCCGATGGCGCTCAGGATGGCAATAATGCCAATCACCACCATTAGCTCAATGAGCGTGAATCCTTTTTGTCTGTTCATGTCTGCTCCTTAGGTTAAGTGCCGCCACCCTGGCAGGGAGAGGAAGCAGAAACGAGGGGCAAAAAAGGAAACGTGAAGGGGCTTTCAGGGATTTAACGTAGCGTTACAGGGAAGGGCAACAGATTTGCGATGAAGGCTGTGATTCCCCCTTCGCGTGAAGGGGGAGAATGGGATTACTTAAAGCGCATTGAGAGATCGAGAGCCCGCACATGCTTGGTGAGGGCACCTACGGAGATAAAATCAACGCCGGTTTCCGCGAATTCACGGATGGTATCGAACGTCACGTTGCCGGATACCTCAAGCTGCGCCTGTCCGTTCGTCAGTTTTACCGCCTCACGCATCTGCTCGGTTTCAAAGTTATCCAGCATGATGATGTCTGCCCCGGCCTTAATCGCCTGCTCAAGCTCGTCCAGATTTTCCACTTCCACTTCAACCGGCACGTCCGGGTGCAGCCAGAAGGCTTTCTCCACCGCCTGACGCACGGAGCCCGATGCAATAATGTGGTTCTCTTTAATCAGGAAGGCATCAGACAATCCCAGACGATGGTTTGCGCCGCCGCCGCACAGCACCGCGTATTTCAGCGCGGTACGAAGGCCCGGCAGGGTTTTGCGGGTGTCCAGCAGCTGAGTGCGGGTACCGACCAGCAGGTCAACATAGCGACGTACTTCGCTTGCTACCCCGGACAAGGTCTGGACGAAGTTCAGCGCGGTGCGTTCGCCGGTGAGCAGCACGCGGGACGGGCCATCAAGCTCAAATAGCGGCTGGTTCGCCGTGACGGTGTCGCCGTCCGCCACATGCCAGGTTACCTGCACATCATCGCCTGCCAGCTGGGTAAAGACCTCTTCAACCCAACGCTTGCCGCAAAAAACGCCGTCTTCACGCGTGATGATGACCGCGTGGGAGCGCGTCTCTTTTGGCAACAGCTGTGCGGTAATATCGTTGTCGGCACTGACGTCACCGCCCAGGTCTTCTTTCAACGCATGGGCAACGCTTGCCGGGATATCCATGTTAATACGTTCCAGAAGCGCTTCACGTCGGTGGTCGGGGTTGTAGCGGCGAGGCGGCATGATAAAACTCCAAATTGGTAACGAATCATAATATTGAAACATGCTACTCTGAACCGAGTAACAGCACCATACATAAGGAGTTCCAGCATGTTGTTAGAAAACGGATGGCTGGTGGATGCGCGGCATGTGCCTTCGCCGCACCACGATTGCCGCCCGGAGGATGAAAAGCCCACACTGCTGGTGGTTCATAATATTAGTCTCCCGCCGGGGGAATTTGGCGGCCCGTGGATTGATGCGTTATTCACGGGAACGATAGATCCCGATGCGCATCCTTTCTTTTCTGAGATTGCGCATCTGCGCGTGTCGGCTCATTGCCTGATTCGTCGCGATGGTGAAGTGGTTCAGTATGTTCCCTTTGATAAACGCGCCTGGCATGCCGGGGTGTCGATGTATCACGGGCGCGAACGGTGCAATGATTTCTCCATTGGGATTGAACTGGAAGGCACGGATACTACGCCCTACACCGATTCGCAGTATCAACAGTTAGCGGCCGTGACCCGAACGCTTATCGGGCTCTATCCGGCCATCGCCGACAATATTACCGGGCACAGCGATATCGCTCCGGCGAGAAAAACCGATCCCGGCCCGGCATTTGACTGGTCCCGGTTTCGCGCCATGCTCGCCACGTCGTCAGAATAAGGAGATACCATGACGTTGTTTACCATGCTGCTGGTTATCATCGCTGAACGCCTGTTTAAACTCGGCGAGCACTGGCATCTGGATCATCGGCTGGAGGTGATTTTCCGCCGCATTAAGCATTTTTCCATGCTGCGTACGCTGTTGATGATGGCGGGCGTCATGCTTATTACCTTCCTGCTCCTGCGTTCGCTGTACGGGCTGTTTTTCAACGTGCCGCTGCTGGTGGTGTGGATCCTGCTTGGGGTGCTGTGCATTGGTGCAGGCAAAGTGCGTATGCACTATCACGCTTATCTTAAAGCCGCCTCCCGTGACGATGCCCATGCGCGCGGAGCCATGGCGAGCGAGCTGACGATGATCCACGGCGTGCCGCCGGACTGCGACGAGCGCGAGTTTCTGCGCGAGCTGCAAAACGCGCTGCTGTGGATTAACTTCCGCTACTATCTGGCTCCGCTGTTCTGGTTCGTGGTGGGTGGCCCGTGGGGGCCGGTACTGCTAATGGGGTATGCGTTCCTGCGCGCCTGGCAGACATGGCTGGCCCGTTACCTGACGCCGCATGAACGCTTGCTGTCAGGCATTGATGCCATCCTGCACGTGCTTGACTGGCTTCCGGTGCGTCTGGTAGGTGTGGTGTACGCGTTAATTGGTCACGGCGAAAAAGCGCTGCCTGCATGGTTCGCCTCGCTTGCCGACCGCCATACGTCGCAGTACCAGGTGTTAACGCGTCTGGCGCAGTTCTCGCTGGCGCGTGAGCCGCATACCGACAAAATTGAAACGCCGAAAGCCGCTGTCTCCATGGCGAAGAAAACGTCGTTCGTGGTGGTGGTTGTCGTGGCGTTGTTGACTATCTACGGCACGCTGGTGTAAGCCAGCGCGCCGCAAAAACTAAAGCGTATCCGCGGGCGGGATGCCAAAGTCAGGCATCCCGTTTTCGTCCCAGCGGATAAGCTTCAGGCGGGTGTGGCGGTTAGGATCGTACAGCGGGTCGCCCTCATTTTCGGTATAATTACGCGCGTGATACACGAGCACATCTTCCCCTTCCGGCGTTTGCGTAAAGCTGTTATGGCCCGGCCCATACTGGCGGTTTTCATAGCTGGTGACAAACACCGGGCGAGACGATTTATGCCAGTTTGCCGGGTTTTGCGGATCGGCATTCAGGTCTATCCACAGTAGCCCCATGCAGTAGTTCTCGTCTGTGGCGCTGGCGGAATAGCTGATAAACAGCTTATCGCCGTGAACCAGCACCGCCGGTCCTTCGTTGACCCAGAACCCACGACACTCCCAGTCATACTCCGGCTTGCTGAGCATCACCGGCGCGCCTTTCAGCGTCCAGGGGTTCTCCATTTCACACAGATAAAGATTGGAGTTCCCGGAGATGTCCGGTGCTTTTTGCGCCCACAGATACCAGCGTTTCCCCTGATGAACAAAGGTGGTAGCGTCCAGCGCGAAGGTGTCGAACTGCGTTTTTATCTGACCTTTTTCCGTCCACGTACCGGTGAGCGGATCGCCGTCGGCACACTCCAGCGCAAACATGCGGTGCTGGAACATCCCGAGTTCGTCAAGCGCCTGGGTGTGCGTTGCCGCAAAGTAGATGTACCACTTGCCGTCAATGTGGTGCAGTTCCGGCGCCCAGATCAGCTGGCTCATCGGGCCGGTCTCGGGTTTGCGCCAGACCACCACTTCTTCAGCATGACGTAAGCCTTCCAGCGACGCTGCGCGGCGGATCGCCAGCCTGTCGTACTGCGGCACGGAGGCGATAAAATAGTACTGCCCCTCGTGATGCAAAATATACGGATCGGCGCGTTGTTCAATAAACGGGTTTGGCCACTGATGCATTTGGCTCTCCTTATTTTGTCTCTGCGGCTTTCAGTTCCTGATAGTCGCTCAGTTCACGGTAATTGGTGCGACGTTTTTCCAGGTCTTCCTGAATGCGTTTCATCGTTTCACGGTCTACCTTCAACAGACGCACCACGCCCGCGGTAATTAAGTATCCAATGCCGGGAATGACGGTAAAGAGCAGCACGATCCCGTTGATGGCATCCGCGCTCTGCGCTTTTGCGCCCGCGTCATAACCGTACCAGGAGAGCAGGAAGCCGACCATTGCCCCGGCAATCGCCAGCCCCAGCTTCAGGAAGAAAATGTTGCCGGAGAAGCTGATCCCGGTAATGCGTTTCCCGGTCTTCCACTCGCCGTAGTCGTCCACGTCGGCCATCAGCGACCAGTGCAGCGGAGACGGGATCTGGTGCAGGATGTTAAGCAGGAAGTAGAGCACCACGATGGTGACGGTCGCTTTCGGGTCGAAGAAATAAAAGGCGCAGGAGAAAATCGCCAGCACGATATTGGTCCAGAAGAAGACCTTCAGCTTACACCAGCGGTCGGTCAGCACTTTAGCCAGCACGCTGCCGAGCATCATGCCGACCACGCCCAGGCTGATAAACAGCGTGGCGAAGTGGGTGCTCTGGCCCATCACCCAGGTGACGTAATACATGGTGGCCGCCATGCGGATAAAGCCGGGGCAGACGTTGCACAGGGTCAGGAGCAGAATGCGTACCCACTGGTCGTTTTTCCACACGTCTTTCAGATCGTTTTTCAGCTCATCGTTGGTTTGCACCGCCGGGCGCACGCGCTCGCGCACGGTAGAGAAGCTGAACAGGAACATACAGGTCCCAATCAGGGCCAGGACGGTCATCGCCATCTGGTAGCCTTTGGCCTTGTTGTCCCCGCCAAACCAGTCGGCCATTGGCAGCAGCGTTAATGAGAGCAGCAGCGTGGCGATACCGACCATCACAAAACGATACGACTGGCAGGCGACGCGCTCTTTCGGATCGTTGGTGATCACGCCACCCAGCGAGCAGTAAGGAATATTGATTGCCGTGTAGGTCAGCGACAGCAGGAAATAGGTGACAAACGCATAGATAACTTTGCTGTTATAGCTCCAGTCTGGCGTGGTGAACATCAGGATGCTGAACAGCGCGTAGGGGAAGGCGATCCACAGCAGCCATGGACGAAATCGGCCATATTTACTGCGGGTACGGTCGGCAATCGCCCCCATAATCGGGTCCGTTACGGCGTCAATCACGCGGACGGACAGCAGCAGCACGCCGACCAGCGCAGGTGCCAGGCCAAAAATATCCGTATAAAAATAGTTAACAAACAGCATGATGGCGCCGAAGATGATGTTGCATCCCGCGTCGCCCATCCCATAGCCGATCTTTTCTTTTACTGACAGTTTGTTGTTATCCATCGACAGCTCTCCGGTTTACGGTATGGAGAGAATTATTCGCTGGCAAAGGAATATATGCGTTGCAGGATAAAGGCGGTGATATGGATGAAACGGCTGAAGGCCTGAATTTGTGAGGAAGGTAACAACACGCTGTACCCGCTCAAAACGGGTACAGCGCAGAGAGGCTTAGTGCGCTTTCACGGCTTTCTGGTTCTTCTGTTTCACCATGTAGCCCACGCCGAGGATCGCAATCCAGACCGGGATCAGGTAAACGGAAATCGCCATGCCCGGAGTGATCAGCATGATCACCAGCACGGCCGCCATAAACGCCAGGCACACCCAGTTACCCAGCGGGTAAAGCAGGGCAGGGAAGCGCGTGGTGATGCCTTGCTGCTGCTTGGCGCGGCGGAACTTGATGTGCGCCAGGCTGATCATCGCCCAGTTAATCACCAGAGCAGAGACCACCAGCGCCATCAGCAGGCCGAAGGCTGACTCCGGCGCCAGGTAGTTGATCAGCACGCACAGCGCCGTGACGACTGCAGACACAATAATGGTGTTCACCGGCACGCCGCGCTTATCAACGTTGAGCAGCGCTTTCGGAGCGTTGCCCTGCTGAGCCAGACCAAACAGCATGCGGCTGTTGCAGTATACACAGCTGTTATAAACGGACAGCGCCGCGGTCAGAACAACCACGTTGAGTGCGTTTGCTACAAAGGTATCGCCCAGCTCGTGGAAGATCAGCACAAACGGGCTGGTGTCAGCGGTTACGCGGGTCCACGGCAGCAGGGAAAGCAGCACGGCCAGCGAGCCCACATAGAAGATCAGAATGCGGTAGATAACCTGGTTAGTGGCTTTTGGAATGCTTTGCTCCGGGTTGTCGGCTTCAGCGGCTGTGATGCCCACCAGCTCAAGGCCACCGAAGGAGAACATAATGATAGCCATCATCATTACCAGGCCGGTCATGCCGTGAGGCAGGAATCCGCCCTGTTCCCAGAGGTTGCGCACGGTTGCCTGTGGGCCGCCGTTGCCGCTGAACAGCAGCCAGCCGCCAAAGATAATCATCGCCACTACGGCAATGACCTTGATGATGGCAAACCAGAACTCCATTTCACCGAACACTTTTACGTTGGTCAGGTTAATGGCGTTAATAATGACAAAGAAAGCCGCTGCGGAGGCCCAGGTTGGGATCTCGGGATACCAGAACTGAATGTACTTCCCGACGGCGGTAAGCTCAGCCATGGCAACCAGGACGTACAGCACCCAGTAGTTCCAGCCAGAGGCGAAACCGGCAAAGCTGCCCCAGTATTTATAGGCAAAGTGGCTGAACGAGCCTGCGACCGGCTCTTCAACGACCATCTCACCCAACTGACGCATAATCAAAAAGGCAATAAAGCCTGCGATTGCGTACCCCAAAATAATGCCCGGACCGGCTGACTGGATAACGGACGCGCTGCCGAGAAACAGGCCAGTACCGATAGCACCACCCAGTGCAATGAGCTGTATGTGGCGGTTCTTAAGCCCGCGCTTTAGCTGATCGCCGTGCTGTTGAGCTTCCATTTGAAACCTCGTGTGTGGTTGTTATGTTCACGCTGTGCGTGTGTAATTATGAAAATCCATATTCTGTATTTATTTCTTTACGGTTAACGAGACCGAAAAAAGCGGAGATGACTTCCGTAGGCGCAAGAATAGTGGTAAGCGCCTGTGAATGCACCTGCTTTATGAAGGGCTGATGACGACTTGAATAAAAAGAAAGCATTTGTAAATCGGTCCGCTCAGTCTTCCTAACCCAACCTATAGAATAGAAATGCGCCAGAAGTGGGCGAATTTTCATTATTTGCGTTGTTGAATCGCTTCAGATTGCAAAAACCCTCGTTTCATTATGGTTAAAACTCCCTCTTAAGGAGTAATCAACTCATTTGTGCAAAGTTACATTTCTGAAACGTTATTTCTGTAAGGTTGTTAAAATGTGCAGGGTTTACTGATTTCAATCAAAACCAATATGGACAGAAGGTGAATACTTTGTTACTTTAGCGATACGAAATAGAAATTGGTAAGACCAATTGACTCCGGGCAAAAAGGCGTAAGACAGGGAATATGGCCTACAGCAAAATTCGCCAACCAAAACTATCTGATGTGATTGAGCAGCAGCTGGAGTTTTTAATCCTCGAAGGGACTCTGCGCCCGGGTGAGAAACTTCCGCCAGAACGCGAGCTGGCAAAACAGTTCGACGTTTCACGTCCCTCTCTGCGTGAGGCGATTCAACGTCTCGAAGCAAAGGGCTTGCTGCTTCGTCGCCAGGGCGGCGGAACCTTTGTGCAAAACAGCCTGTGGCAGAGCTTCAGCGATCCGCTGGTAGAACTTCTCTCTGACCACCCAGAATCCCAGTTTGATCTGCTTGAGACCCGTCACGCGCTTGAAGGTATTGCGGCCTATTACGCCGCCCTTCGCAGCACTGATGAAGATCGCGTGCGTATCCGCGAGCTGCATCAGGCCATTGAACGGGCACAGCAGTCCGGCGATTTAGACGCCGAGTCCAGCGCCGTCGTCCAGTATCAAATCGCCGTCACCGAAGCGGCCCACAACGTGGTGCTCCTCCATCTGCTACGCTGCATGGAGCCGATGCTGGCCCAGAACGTTCGTCAGAATTTTGAATTGTTGTATGCCCGTCGGGAAATGCTCCCACTGGTAAGCAACCATCGCACCCGAGTATTCGAGGCGATAATGGCCGGGGAACCGGAGCAGGCGCGCGAAGCGTCGCACCGCCATCTGGCTTTCATTGAGGAAATCTTGCTGGACCGCAGCCGTGAACAATCGCGTCGCGAACGTTCATTACGCCGCATACAGCAACGAAAGGATTAAGCGCCGATATTTTAGAGCGCGGCAACTAAACGCAGAACCTGTCTTATTGTGTTCTTGCCCAAGAGCACAATGGGACAGGTTCCAGACAAATCAACGTATTAGATAGATAAGGAATACCCCCATGTCAGAACGTCTCCAAAATGACGTGGATCCGATCGAAACTCGCGACTGGCTACAGGCGATCGAATCGGTCATCCGTGAAGAAGGTGTTGAGCGCGCTCAGTATCTGATTGATCAGCTGCTTTCTGAAGCCCGCAAAGGCGGTGTGAAGGTTGCTTCAGGTGCAGGGGCTAGCAACTACGTAAACACGATTGCCGTCGAAGACGAACCGGAATACCCGGGCAATCTGGATCTGGAACGTCGTATCCGTTCTGCAATCCGCTGGAACGCCATCATGACCGTTCTGCGCGCATCTAAGAAAGACCTGGAACTGGGTGGCCACATGGCGTCCTTCCAGTCTTCTGCAACCGTTTACGAAGTGTGCTTCAACCACTTCTTCCGTGCAGCGAACGAGAAAGACGGCGGCGATCTGGTGTACTTCCAGGGCCACATCTCTCCGGGCATCTATGCACGTGCATTCCTGGAAGGTCGTCTGACTGAAGAGCAGATGAACAACTTCCGTCAGGAAGTTCACGGTAAAGGTCTGTCTTCTTACCCGCACCCTAAACTGATGCCTGAATTCTGGCAGTTCCCGACCGTATCTATGGGTCTGGGCCCAATCGGTGCGATCTACCAGGCTAAATTCCTGAAATACCTGGAACACCGTGGTCTGAAAGACACCTCCGAGCAGACCGTTTACGCCTTCCTGGGCGACGGCGAAATGGATGAGCCAGAATCCAAAGGTGCGATCACCATCGCAACCCGTGAGAAGCTGGACAACCTGTGCTTCATCATCAACTGTAACCTGCAGCGTCTGGATGGTCCGGTAACCGGTAACGGCAAGATCATCAACGAACTGGAAGGCATCTTCGCAGGTGCTGGCTGGAACGTGATTAAAGTCATGTGGGGCGGTCGTTGGGATGAGCTGCTGCGTAAAGACACCAGCGGTAAACTGATCCAGCTGATGAACGAAACCGTTGACGGCGACTACCAGACCTTCAAATCCAAAGACGGCGCCTACGTGCGTGAGCACTTCTTCGGCAAATATCCTGAAACCGCAGCCCTGGTTGCAGACTGGACTAATGAGCAGATCTGGGCCCTGAACCGCGGTGGTCACGATCCGAAGAAAGTCTACGCTGCACTGAAAAAAGCGCAGGAAACCAAAGGTAAAGCGACTGTAATCCTGGCCCATACCATCAAAGGTTACGGCATGGGTGATACCGCAGAAGGTAAAAACATCGCTCACCAGGTTAAGAAAATGAACATGGACGGCGTGCGTTATATCCGCGACCGTTTCAACGTTCCAGTGACCGATGAGCAGGTAGAAAACCTGTCTTACATCACCTTCCCGGAAGGTTCTGAAGAGCACAAGTACCTGCACGAACGTCGTCAGGCGCTGAAAGGCTACCTGCCGGCTCGTCAGCCTAACTTCACCGAGAAGCTGGAACTGCCGGCGCTGGAAGACTTCTCTCAGCTGCTGGAAGAGCAGAACAAAGAGATCTCTACCACTATCGCCTTCGTTCGTGCCCTGAACGTGATGCTGAAGAACAAGTCGATCAAAGATCGTCTGGTGCCAATCATCGCCGACGAAGCGCGTACTTTCGGTATGGAAGGTCTGTTCCGTCAGATCGGTATTTACAGCCCGAACGGCCAGCAGTACACCCCGCAGGACCGTGAGCAGGTTGCATACTACAAAGAAGACGAGAAAGGCCAGATCCTGCAGGAAGGTATCAACGAGCTGGGCGCAGGCGCATCCTGGCTGGCTGCTGCGACCTCTTACAGCACCAACAACCTGCCGATGATCCCGTTCTACATTTACTACTCCATGTTCGGGTTCCAGCGTATCGGTGACCTGTGCTGGCAGGCAGGCGACCAGCAGGCTCGCGGCTTCCTGGTAGGCGGTACTTCCGGACGTACGACCCTGAACGGTGAAGGTCTGCAGCACGAAGATGGCCACAGCCACATTCAGTCTCTGACTATCCCTAACTGTATCTCTTACGACCCGTCTTACGCGTACGAAGTGGCCGTCATCATGCACGACGGTCTGACCCGTATGTACGGTGAAGCGCAAGAGAACGTTTACTACTACATCACCACCCTGAACGAAAACTACCACATGCCGGCAATGCCAGCAGGTGCCGAGGAAGGTATCCGTAAAGGTATCTACAAACTCGAAACCCTCGAAGGTAGCAAAGGTAAAGTTCAGCTGCTGGGCTCCGGTTCTATCCTGCGTCACGTACGTGAAGCAGCACAGATCCTGGCGAAAGACTACGGTGTGGGTTCCGACGTGTACTCTGTGACTTCCTTCACTGAACTGGCGCGTGATGGTCAGGATTGTGAGCGCTGGAACATGCTGCACCCAATGGAAACCCCACGCGTTCCGTACATCGCTCAGGTGATGAACGACGCGCCAGCGGTGGCGTCTACTGACTATATGAAACTGTTCGCTGAGCAGGTTCGTACTTACGTTCCAGCTGATGATTATCGCGTTCTGGGTACTGACGGCTTCGGTCGTTCTGACAGCCGCGAAAACCTGCGTCACCACTTCGAAGTTGATGCTTCTTACGTGGTTGTAGCAGCACTGGGCGAACTGGCTAAACGTGGCGAAATCGATAAGAAAGTGGTTGCGGATGCAATTACCAAATTCAACATCGATGCAGAAAAAGTTAACCCGCGTCTGGCGTAAGAGGTAAAAGAATAATGGCTATCGAAATCAATGTACCGGACATCGGGGCTGATGAAGTTGAAATCACCGAGATCCTGGTCAAAGTGGGCGACAAAGTTGAAGCTGAACAGTCGCTGATCACCGTAGAAGGCGACAAAGCCTCTATGGAAGTCCCGTCTCCTCAGGCTGGCATCGTTAAAGAGATCAAAGTCTCTGTGGGCGATAAAACCGAGACTGGCAAACTGATCATGATTTTCGATTCCGCCGACGGTGCAGCAGCAGCTGCACCTGCGCAGGAAGAGAAGAAAGAAGCCGCTCCGGCCGCCGCTGCTCCAGCAGCTGCCGCGAGCGCGAAAGAAGTGAACGTGCCTGACATCGGCGGTGACGAAGTTGAAGTTACTGAAATCCTGGTGAAAGTGGGCGACACCGTTGCGGCCGAGCAGTCACTGATCACCGTAGAAGGCGACAAAGCCTCTATGGAAGTGCCAGCTCCATTCGCCGGTACCGTTAAAGAGATCAAGATCAACACCGGCGACAAAGTGTCTACCGGCTCTCTGATCATGGTCTTCGAAGTGGCGGGTGCAGAAGGCGCCGCTGCGCCAGCACAGGCCGCTGCTCCGGCTCCGGCTGCTGCACCAGCAGCTGCTGGCGGTGCGAAAGACGTTAACGTACCGGACATCGGCGGTGACGAAGTTGAAGTGACCGAAGTGATGGTGAAAGTGGGCGACAAAGTTGCCGCTGAACAGTCACTGATCACCGTTGAAGGCGACAAGGCTTCCATGGAAGTCCCTGCGCCGTTCGCGGGTACCGTTAAAGAGATCAAAATCAGCACCGGCGACAAAGTGTCTACCGGCTCTCTGATCATGGTCTTCGAAGTGGAAGGCGCTGCGCCTGCCGCAGCTCCGGCTGCACCGGCACCGGCTGCTGCACCGGCTCAGGCTGCTAAACCTGCTGCGGCGCCTGCTGCGAAAGCGGAAGGCAAATCTGAGTTCGCTGAAAACGACGCTTACGTCCACGCCACCCCGCTGATTCGCCGCCTGGCGCGCGAATTCGGTGTGAACCTGGCGAAAGTGAAAGGGACGGGCCGTAAGGGACGTATCCTGCGCGAAGACGTTCAGACTTACGTGAAAGACGCGGTGAAACGCGCCGAAGCTGCACCAGCTGCAGCCGCTGGCGGCGGTATCCCGGGCATGCTGCCATGGCCGAAAGTGGACTTCAGCAAGTTCGGCGAAATCGAAGAAGTGGAGCTGGGCCGTATCCAGAAAATCTCTGGTGCTAACCTGAGCCGTAACTGGGTGATGATCCCGCATGTTACGCACTTCGATAAAACCGATATCACCGATCTGGAAGCGTTCCGTAAACAGCAGAACGCCGAAGCTGAGAAGCGCAAACTGGACGTGAAATTCACCCCAGTGGTCTTCATCATGAAAGCCGTTGCCGCTGCCCTTGAGCAGATGCCACGCTTCAACAGCTCCCTGTCCGAAGACGGTCAGAAGCTGACGCTGAAGAAATACATCAACATCGGTGTTGCGGTTGATACGCCAAATGGTCTGGTTGTTCCAGTCTTCAAAGACGTGAACAAGAAGAGCATTACCGAGCTGTCCCGTGAACTGACCACCATCTCCAAAAAAGCGCGTGATGGTAAGCTGACTGCCGGCGAAATGCAGGGCGGCTGCTTCACTATCTCCAGCATCGGCGGCCTGGGTACCACCCACTTCGCGCCGATCGTGAACGCGCCGGAAGTGGCTATCCTCGGTGTGTCCAAGTCCGCGATGGAGCCGGTGTGGAATGGCAAAGAGTTCGTGCCGCGTCTGATGATGCCAATCTCTCTGTCCTTCGACCACCGCGTGATCGACGGTGCTGATGGTGCGCGTTTCATCACCATCATCAACAACACCCTGAGCGACATTCGCCGCCTGGTGATGTAATCGAAAAGCCGGCCAGTCGGCCGGCTTTTTTCTGATAATCTCATGGGGTTTGTGAGGTTATTGGCGAAAGCGACAATTCGTGAGCCGTTTGTTGTTTCAAAATTGTTAACAATTTTGTAAACTGCGGGCGGATAGAACGACCCGGTGGACGACGGGTATAAATTAAGAGGTCATGATGAGCACAGAAATCAAAACTCAGGTCGTAGTACTTGGGGCAGGCCCGGCAGGTTACTCCGCAGCATTTCGCGCCGCGGATTTAGGTCTGGAAACCGTCATCGTAGAACGTTACAGCACCCTCGGCGGTGTTTGTCTGAACGTCGGCTGTATCCCTTCTAAAGCGCTGCTGCACGTAGCGAAAGTTATCGAAGAAGCCAAGGCGCTGGCTGAACACGGTATCGTCTTCGGCGAGCCGAAAACCGATATCGACAAAATTCGTACCTGGAAAGAGAAAGTTATCACTCAGCTGACCGGCGGTCTGGCGGGTATGGCCAAAGGCCGTAAAGTGAAAGTGGTAAACGGTCTGGGTAAATTCACCGGTGCGAACACCCTGGAAGTGGAAGGCGAAAACGGCAAAACCGTGATCAACTTCGACAACGCGATCATCGCGGCAGGCTCTCGCCCAATCGAACTGCCATTCATTCCGCATGAAGATCCACGCGTGTGGGATTCCACCGATGCTCTGGAGCTGAAAACCGTTCCTAAGCGTCTGCTGGTTATGGGCGGCGGTATCATCGGCCTGGAAATGGGTACTGTGTACCATGCGCTGGGTTCAGAGATCGACGTGGTTGAAATGTTCGACCAGGTTATCCCGGCTGCTGACAAAGACATCGTTAAAGTCTTCACCAAACGCATCAGCAAGAAATTCAATCTGATGCTGGAAACCAAAGTGACTGCCGTTGAAGCGAAAGAAGACGGTATTTACGTTTCCATGGAAGGCAAAAAAGCCCCTGCAGAAGCGCAGCGTTACGACGCCGTGCTGGTGGCTATCGGCCGCGTGCCGAACGGTAAAAACCTCAACGCAGGTGCCGCAGGCGTGGAAGTGGATGACCGTGGCTTTATCCGCGTTGACAAGCAGCTGCGCACCAACGTGCCGCACATCTTTGCTATCGGCGATATCGTCGGTCAGCCGATGCTGGCGCACAAAGGTGTTCACGAAGGTCACGTTGCCGCTGAAGTTATCGCGGGCATGAAACACTACTTCGATCCGAAAGTGATCCCATCTATCGCGTACACCGAGCCAGAAGTTGCCTGGGTGGGTCTGACCGAGAAAGAAGCGAAAGAGAAAGGCATCAGCTACGAAACCGCCACCTTCCCGTGGGCTGCTTCCGGCCGTGCTATCGCTTCCGATTGCGCAGATGGCGTGACCAAACTGATCTTCGACAAAGAGACTCACCGCGTTATCGGTGGTGCGATTGTCGGTACCAACGGCGGCGAGCTGCTGGGCGAAATCGGTCTGGCTATTGAAATGGGCTGTGACGCTGAAGACATCGCGCTGACCATCCACGCTCACCCGACTCTGCACGAGTCCGTGGGTCTGGCGGCAGAAGTGTTCGAAGGTAGCATCACCGACCTGCCAAACGCGAAAGCGAAGAAGAAATAAATTTCTTTATTGCTGATAAACGCCTCCTCGGAGGCGTTTTTTTTGCCCTGAATTAATATTTCAGTTTTAATAGGTTTTCGATATGTTTATTTTTATTATAAATTGATATTGCTTATTTTTATTATGAATGAATATTTTATTTAATGTCGTTTCCAAAATAACCATCTTAGTTATTTGATGAAGGTTTTACGGATTTAACGATCCGGTTCACATAAATTCTTTTTTTCGACACTTATAGTTCTTCCACTACTAATGCTACGGAAGGGAAGAATTAAATGAGTGAATATGGTCAGTATTCCGATATTCGTGAATTAAGAATTATGGGCGCAAGGACAGAGCTTGGTCAGGGGCGTACAGCAATGACACACAAACTCGTAGCCCTGGACAAAGAAACTCTGCAACCTGTTAGCGTAGACTGGTGGTATGAAGATGAATCAGCCCCCTGTTATACCGGGTCTGTATTTACCGATATACGACCAAGCGTGCGCTTAATGGCTAACTCCGATACTTATCGTTTTGGGGATGTAATTAACATCAGTAACGTTGGTGGCTCAAACGCTGCATTGGCTGTTATTCAGAATAATGGCACCGTTGTGGCATGGGGCATGCCGCAGAATGGAGGAAGTTCTCCTTCGAGCGATCGTAACCATAACGTAAAATCTATTTATGGTGGCTATGACTGTTCTGCAGCAGTTAACGCAGATGGTCAGGTATTTACGTGGTCGGTTGATAGTGATAACACGCTTCCACCAGAGGTTGCCCAGCTGAATGATATTATCGATATCAAAGTAGCGCAATATTGGGGTGAAGGAGGAAACTATACCTATTTGGCTTTGAGGGCTAACAAACAGGTGGCTCAATGGACGGATGGAAGGTCGCATAATGATTTTCCTACTGATATTGCAGAGCGTAAAGATTTCATCGCCATTCAGGTTACGGAGTATGCTTTTGCCGGAATAACGGAGAATGGGCATATTTTAGCATGGGGTAATGAGTCCTATGGCGGAGCTTTGCCAGACCATTTAAAAGATATTAATGATGCCGTAACGCTCTACAGTAACGATGGCGCATTTGTTGCACTTAGGGCATCCGGCACTATTGTGTCCTGGGGGAGTGCGAAACACGGTGGCGATATGCCCGATGATATAGCCAGCCTTACCGATATCGTATCAATCTGTAATACCAGTTCCACATTTATTGCCCTTAGAGCAAATGGTAGCGTTGTATTCTGGGGGAGTCAGCGTACATTAATTGTACTTCCTGAGAATATTGCCAGTCTGACGAATATCATTGACGTACAAGGTGCTATTAACGGTACCTATGCATTTTTAACTGCAGACGGAAATGTGTATTGTTGGGGACAATATGGAGAAGATCTCCCGGAGGGTTTGAATAATATTGTATCGGTGACCGCTGCCTGGAACGCCTTTGCTGCACTACGCCGTGATGGAAGCGTTGTTGCATGGGGCGATAGTTTCGAAGGTGGCGACACTACCCCGGTAGCGGACGAACTTTACAATATTCGCGCGATATATTCCTGTGGCTATCGTTTTCTGGCATTGCGCGATGACGATTTTGCTTTCGAATGGGGTGAAGAGGCCAGAGAGGACATCACAAAGATGCCGGCGAGTTTACAAGGCAATATCACCTATAGTTTTGTGAAGTGACTTATCATTTTAAGTTAGCTCCCTTGCATGCCCGGCTACACGCCGGGCATTTTTCTACTACATAACCTCATGCCACGAACCTATTAGGTTGAATCTGTTGATGGCCTGAGCATGCTCCGCTGTCGCCACGCCTAAATTTGACTGATAAACCCTGTCGTCCTGATTAATCATAAAGCTCATCACGCCCGTCTGACCGTAACGCACCGGCCAGGCGATCATGGCAAAGCCAGCCTTATCGGGTAGGATCCGGAAACGATAGCCGTGATAACCTGCGCCAGGCTCTTGCGGGCTAAATGCCGGTCCGAGCGGGCTGGGCGCTTCGCCCGGTGAGACGGGCCAGTACAGACCATCTTTTTTTCCTTCAGCGCTGACGATTTTTTCAGCGTAATGCTGATTCAGCGCAAAATAGCTCTTTTGCGCGTCCACATAGGCGTGTAAGGCTTCAATTGCCGCAAGCTCGTTGCGCCCGATTTCACGCGTCTGGATCTCGTCGGCGGCTTTTTGCATATCAAACTGCCAGCCGTCGGTTTTTTTCACGACGGGTATGGGCAGCTGCCAGCCGTTTTCCCCAACGTAGAGATGGGCGATATCCCCGTTAATGGCGACGTGATGGCTTACCTTCCAGTCGCGTAAAAAACGCGCCACGGCTTCAGGGTCAACGCCCTCAGGCGGCAGGTAATCACGCCAGTTATCGCCGAGCAGGCTGTTTAATGTCCCCTCGTTTTGCTCGCTGATGGCTTTTGTCAGGGCGTCCGTTGCCTGTCCCGGCGTCGTGAAATTCTGCTGGGCCAGGGCGAAGGTGGATACCATAAGCAACAGTACGCCGCCAATCAGTTTTTTTTTCATCATGATGTCCTTAACGGTGGCGGAATTCTCGGTGTTCGGCGTGGCGTTCAGACGCCTGTTGTCTAAGGCTGGCACGCTGTTCACCGCTCAGCGACGCTCGCTGACGGCTTTGCAACCCGCGCTGCTGCTGCGCCTGCCAGCTCGGAGAACGGCTGTCGTTGCCGCTCAGGGCGTTGGCGTAGCGCTGAGGATGCTGGCTTTGCGTGCGGTGCTCGGTCTGCAGGCGATCCTGACGCGCGTGGGTATTTTCCTGCCGCTCGTGCGGCGTTATCCCGTCGTAGCCCCGGTAGTTATTGCGTTGAGTGATCTGCCTTAGCTGCTGGGCGGAGGCGGGGCGCTGCACGTTTTGGGTGACGGGATGCTGCAGTTGCGACAGCGATTTCCCGGTCGATTTTTGCACCTGCGCCAATGCCGCCTGACGCTGGCCGTCGCGGTTAACCGGCTGATGCTGCGTCGCGCTCAAACCGGTGTGGGTGGACGTCGGATGGAACTGGCTGGCAAGCTGGCTGTTGGTATAGGGCACCCCGTTGCGATACGCCGGGTTGTGCTGCCACACTATATTGTTATCCGTGCGGTGCTCGCCGGTTATTTTATTGAAATTATTGACGTTGATATTGATGTTATCGCCGTTATGCGAGTATCCGTCGTGATGGTAATCATCGTCATGATGATGATCGTCATCGTGGTGGTGGTGATCGTCGTCATTGTCCCAGTCGATATTGCTGAACAGCGCATAGGTGGTGGCAACGCCGAGGCTATAGCCGAACCCTTTTACAAAGCTGTTGGTGAACTGCTCGCCGGGAGACGGGGGGAGATAAACCGGCGGATAGCTGGCGTTTGGCCAGGACCCATAGACGGCCGTTGGGTTATAGGTTGGCACATACACCACCTGCGGATCGGCGGGCTCAATCTTTATCACCGTCTCGCTTGCAGGCGCGGCGCCGACCGTTGCGGTGGTACTTTTGGCGGGCGCGGCTTTTTTAACCGAGGTCACCGTCTGTTGAGGAGTCGACTGCAGCGCGCCGGTTTGCTGCGCCAGCGCGCGAAGACGCTGCACGGAGTACATGACGTCCTTCGGCTGAGCCAGAAACGCATCCCCTAAATTTTGCACCCACTCCGGGTTACCGCCCATCAGCGTCATCAGCTGTGGGAAGGCCACCAGCGATTTTACGCTGGCATCCCACGGCTGGCCGGAGACGGCCTGGATCGCAGCGTCGCCCTGCCGCTTTGGATTGTCCTGCGACCACTGCGCGGCCTGGATGACGTTTGAAGGGTAGGTCGATGCCATCAGGATTTGCGAAAGCAGCGCATCGGGGTAGAGCGCAATGGGCGCCGTCCACTGATCGATTTGAGCCGCCGTATAAGTAGGGGCGACGACCGGCGCGGGCTGAGCAGTTGGGGTGACGGGTTGTTGCGCGACAGGCGCAGGGGACACCGGGGTTTCTGTCGCGCGGCTTTTAACAAACATCACGCCAGAGGCGGCGAATAACCCGGTACTGCACAGAAGAACAAGCAGATGTGGCTTAAAGGGCAACTTCATATAGTGACTCCGACGAGACCAGCGCAGTGCCCTCAGGCGCTGCAATTGCCGCGAGTATTATTCACCCGTCTTTTACAGTTTTGACGATTGTTGGGAATTCACCAGAAGGTCCGGATAAAGAGTGTGAGTATTTATTACACAATTTTGCGGGGCGGTTGAAAAGCCGAAGGGTTCCTCAGAAGGCCGCTCTTGCGAGCGGCCAGCAGCTAATTGCCGAGGTTAACCACAAACAGTACAGTGATGTCGGATATGTTCCAGCCACCATGCAGTGCGGTAAGCAGTAAACCGGTCACAACGATCAGCGCATAGACTCGCATCTCCATTGCGTGCGTTCCTGTAAAGGCTACGCCGGTTCTTTCTTCACCGGGAAAGACTGAACCAGGCAAATGAACGTATTGCCGCGTAGGTTACGGAACTGCTTCCGGGCCCGGTGACTGGTTGCTACACCAGCGAAGCAGGCCGGAAATAACAGTAGCTCAGTGTGTTAAGCTTGAGAAGATGAGTGGCTGGATTACATTCTATTTCATTCGAAACTGGATAGAGCCTCGTAAACCTGCATTCTGGAGTTGCGGATTGTTTAGCTTTAGAGCATTATTCTTGTCGAACGTATTGCCGCAAATCTGCCAGCCCGGTGTGCTACCACCGCAAGGCAACAAATTAACCGCTATCAGGCGGTTTTTTTGTGCCCAAAATTCGTCTCGTCTCTCCACTACACCATGCTTAACGATTCAGCAAATTTTTTAATGTTGCTTTTTTGTAAACGGATTAACACTGTGCAGAAATCCTGCTATGCTGCCCGACGCGGTATCGGGCATTTACCCTACAAACTGCTGTCTCACAGGAGCGTGAAGAGAACGCCCGCCGCATATGACAATGAGAGCGAGGAGAACCGTCGTGCTAGAAGAATACCGTAAGCACGTAGCAGAACGTGCCGCCGAGGGAATTGTACCCAAACCTTTAGATGCAACCCAAATGGCCGCGCTCGTCGAGCTGCTGAAGAACCCGCCTAAGGGCGAAGAAGAATTCCTGTTAGATCTGTTGATCAACCGCGTACCGCCTGGCGTAGATGAAGCTGCCTACGTAAAAGCCGGATTCCTTGCTGCTATCGCCAAAGGCGAAGCCACCTCCCCACTGGTTACTCCTGAAAAAGCCATTGAACTGCTCGGTACCATGCAGGGTGGTTACAATATTCATCCGCTGATTGACGCGCTGGATAACGACAAGCTGGCACCGATTGCCGCTAAAGCGCTCTCTTCCACGCTGCTGATGTTCGATAACTTCTACGACGTAGAAGAAAAAGCCAAAGCGGGCAACGTCTATGCGAAGCAGGTGATGCAGTCCTGGGCGGATGCCGAATGGTTCCTTAACCGTCCTGCCCTGGCTGAAAAAATTACCGTTACCGTCTTTAAAGTGACCGGTGAAACCAACACCGATGACCTTTCTCCGGCACCGGACGCGTGGTCTCGCCCGGATATCCCTCTGCACGCCCTGGCGATGCTGAAAAACGCTCGTGAAGGTATCGAGCCGGATCAGCCGGGCGCTGTCGGCCCGATCAAACAGATCGAAGCGTTGCAGAAGAAAGGTTTCCCGCTGGCTTACGTCGGTGATGTGGTCGGTACCGGTTCTTCCCGTAAATCCGCCACCAACTCCGTGCTGTGGTTCATGGGTGACGACATTCCTCACGTGCCAAACAAGCGCGGCGGCGGCCTGTGCCTCGGCGGCAAAATTGCGCCGATCTTCTTTAACACCATGGAAGATGCGGGTGCGCTGCCGATTGAAGTGGATGTTTCAAACCTGAACATGGGCGACGTGATTGACGTCTATCCGTTCAAAGGCGAAGTCCGTAACCACGAAACCAACGAGCTGCTGGCAAGCTTCGAGCTGAAAACCGACGTGCTGATTGACGAAGTGCGCGCCGGTGGCCGTATCCCGCTGATCATCGGTCGTGGCCTGACCACCAAAGCGCGTGAAGCGCTGGGTCTGCCGCACAGTGACGTGTTCCGTCAGGCGAAAGATGTGGCGGAGAGCATCCGTGGTTACTCTCTGGCGCAGAAAATGGTGGGCCGCGCGTGCGGCGTAGCGGGCGTTCGTCCGGGCGCGTACTGCGAGCCGAAGATGACCTCCGTGGGCTCTCAGGATACCACCGGTCCAATGACCCGTGACGAACTGAAAGACCTGGCGTGCCTGGGCTTCTCGTCTGACCTGGTGATGCAGTCCTTCTGCCACACCGCGGCGTATCCGAAGCCGGTCGACGTAACCACGCACCACACGCTGCCAGACTTCATCATGAACCGTGGCGGTGTGTCTCTGCGTCCGGGTGACGGCGTCATCCACTCCTGGCTGAACCGCATGCTGCTGCCGGATACCGTGGGTACCGGTGGTGACTCTCACACCCGTTTCCCAATCGGTATCTCCTTCCCGGCGGGTTCCGGTCTGGTGGCGTTTGCTGCTGCGACCGGCGTGATGCCGCTGGATATGCCGGAATCGGTGCTGGTGCGCTTCAAAGGTAAAATGCAGCCAGGTATCACCCTGCGCGATCTGGTTCACGCGATCCCGCTGTATGCGATTAAACAGGGTCTGCTGACCGTTGAGAAGAAAGGGAAGAAAAACATCTTCTCTGGCCGCATTCTGGAAATTGAAGGTCTGCCGGATCTGAAAGTGGAGCAGGCGTTCGAGCTGACCGATGCCTCCGCCGAGCGTTCTGCGGCGGGCTGTACCATCAAGCTGAACCAGGCGCCAATCGAAGAGTACCTGACCTCCAACATCGTGTTGCTGAAGTGGATGATTGCGGAAGGCTACGGCGACCGTCGTACGCTGGAGCGTCGTATTCAGGGTATGGAAAAATGGCTGGCGGATCCGCAGCTGCTGGAAGCCGATGCTGACGCAGAGTACGCGGCGGTGATCGACATCGATCTGGCGGATATCAAAGAGCCAATCCTGTGTGCACCGAACGATCCGGACGATGCGCGTCCGCTGTCCGAAGTTCAGGGCGAGAAGATCGACGAAGTGTTCATCGGTTCCTGCATGACCAACATCGGCCACTTCCGTGCGGCCGGCAAGCTGCTGGATACCCACAAAGGCCAGCTGCCAACCCGTCTGTGGGTGGCGCCGCCAACCCGTATGGACGCGGCTCAGCTGACCGAAGAGGGTTATTACAGCGTGTTTGGTAAGAGCGGTGCGCGTATTGAAATCCCTGGCTGTTCCCTGTGTATGGGTAACCAGGCGCGCGTGGCTGACGGTGCGACGGTGGTTTCCACCTCTACCCGTAACTTCCCGAACCGTTTAGGTACCGGTGCGAACGTCTACCTGGCCTCTGCGGAGCTGGCGGCGGTTGCGGCGCTGATTGGCAAACTGCCAACGCCGGAAGAGTACCAGACCTTTGTGGCTCAGGTAGATAAGACGGCAGTGGATACCTATCGCTATCTGAACTTCGACCAGCTCTCTCAGTACACCGAGAAGGCTGACGGGGTGATCTTCCAGACGGCGGTATAAACAGCAAAACCGTCTCCACGAGACGGTTTTTAGTGTTTGCACCCTCTCCCGTGGGAGAGGGACGGGGTGAGGGCATCAGGCCGCAGGGTCTTGCTCTCACCTTTTTATTTTCATTCCTCCCACCTCTCCCGCTTTTTTTCTTCCTCTCTGCTGCGATAATTACCCTAATGGCTTTGCAGAGGAAAACACTATGGATTACGAATTTCTGCGCGACATCACCGGAGTGGTGAAAGTGCGTATGTCGATGGGCCACGAAGCCGTAGGACACTGGTTTAACGAAGAGGTGAAGGAGAATCTCGCACTTCTTGATGAAGTGGAAGAGGCGGCGAAGACGGTAAAAGGCAGTGAGCGCTCCTGGCAGCGCGCCGGGCATGAATACACCCTGTGGATGGATGGCGAAGAGGTGATGGTGCGCGCCAACCAGCTCGAATTTTCCGGTGACGAGATGGAAGAGGGGATGAGCTACTACGACGAAGAGAGCCTGTCGATGTGCGGCGTAGAGGATTTCCTTCAGGTGGTAAATGCGTACCGCGACTTTATGAAACAGAAATAACAGACCGGAGCATCCCTGCTCCGGCTTGCGCTTACACGGCCGGAATATTGCGGCCGTAGTAGATCTCGCGCATCTCTTTCCAGAGCAGGTCAGTAATCGCCTTACGCTCTTCTTCGCTCAAATCTTCCGGTTTGGTATGGAACATGTAGTGCTTAAGGTCGAACTCCTTCAGCAACATTTTGGTATGGAAGATGTTCTCCTGATACACGTTCACGTCCATCATATCGTACAGCGATTTCATGTCTTCAGACATAAAGTTCTGAATAGAGTTGATCTCATGGTCGATGAAGTGCTTCATACCATTGATATCACGGGTAAAACCACGCACGCGATAATCAATCGTGACGATGTCCGATTCCAGCTGGTGGATTAAATAGTTCAGCGCGTTCAGCGGCGAGATCACGCCGCAGGTCGATACTTCGATATCCGCGCGGAAGGTGCATAGCCCACCTTCAGGGTGGCTTTCCGGGTAGGTGTGTACGCAGATGTGGCTCTTATCGAGGTGCGCGACGACCACTTCCGGCAGCGGGCCGGGGTGCTCGGTTTTGTCGATAAGCTTCGGGTCTACCGGCTCTTCGCTCACCAGAATGGTGACGCTCGCGCCCTGTGGTTCATAATCCTGACGCGCAATGTTCAGGATGTTAGCGCCAATGATCGAGCAGGTTTCTGACAGGATCTCCGTCAGGCGGTTAGCGTTGTAGAGTTCATCGATATAGGCGATATAACCATCGCGCTCTTCCGCTGTTTTGGCGTAGCAGATATCGTAAATACAAAAACTCAGGCTTTTCGTCAGGTTGTTAAAGCCATGCAGTTTCAGCTTTTTCAATTAGCTCACCCCCTTTGAGGACAGTGCGTCTTGCAGATATTGTGGCAAGGCAAACGCCGCGGTATGGACGGCCGGGTTGTAATAGCGACAGCGGAGACCCGCCTGGTGGAAGCGCGCCTGAATGATTTCGGTAGAGAGATGTCGCAGCACCTCATTGTCGGTCGCCCACGCGAAGGTCATGATCCCGCCGTAATAGGTCGGGATCGCGGCCTGGTAGAAGCTGACGTCGCTAAAGTAGGTGCTCAGCTTGCGGTGGCTGTCGAGAGCTTCATCCTGCTGCAGGAAGCAGACGCCGTTTTGCGCGACGAAGATCCCGCCGGGATTCAGGCAGCGCTTGCAGCCTTCGTAGAATGAGGAGGTAAACAGCGACGCGCCCGGACCGATCGGGTCGGTGCAGTCAGAGATGATCACATCAAACGTTTGCGTGGTCTGGTTAACAAAATTGACGCCGTCGTCGATAACCAGATTAAAGCGCGGATCGTCGTAGCTACCGGCGTTATGGTTGGGCAGGTATTGACGGCAGAACGAAACCACCCCTGCGTCGATTTCCACCATCGTGATGGTTTCGACGGACTGATGGCGGGAGACTTCACGCAGCATCGCGCCGTCGCCGCCGCCAATAATCAGGACGTGCTTTGCGTGGCCGTGAGCCAGCAGCGGAACGTGGGTCATCATCTCATGATAAATAAACTCATCGCGCTCGGTGGTTTGCACCACGCCGTCCAGCGCCATGACGCGGCCAAAGGCGGCGTTCTCGAAGATGATCAGATCCTGATGATCGGTCTTCTCGTGATAAAGCACGTTATCAACGGCAAAGTACTGACCAAACTGATCGTGCAGCGTTTCTTGCCATACCGTTTTCTCGGTCATGGGCTGTCCTCTCCATCGTTTACATCCTGACATTCAGCAGAAAGGGCGCAACACATCACCGCCGTGAAGCGGTTAGCGAGTCAACAAGGGGCGTCGGGAAGGTTACTTCACGTAGGCGAGCAGGCTGAGTGAATCACGAGCCAGCGCTTTGCATTTTTTAGCAGTGGGAATACCGATACCGCTCAAATCGCGGTAGCTGTCTTCACCGAGCGCCTTCATGTCGAAGCTGTCGTAGTTGCTGAGATCCCATTGGTTCTGCTGGGCAAAAAAGACCAGTGCGCGACGAATCTGCCCGTTGGGCAAATTCTGGTAACCACAATCGTTTTTCAGAAACACAAACACCGCCGTGAGATCGGCCATATCTTCTGCTTCGTTTTCACTCAGCGCGTAACTGTTCGCACACATCGCCATCAGGCCACTGAACAAAATTGTTCTGAAAAACGTCTTCATTGCTTCTACCACTGCATCACGGAAAATTAACGTTAGCATACTTGATGCCAGGCCGACGACCTTTATTATTGCCGCTTTACTTGACCTTCCGGTAAGGGGAGGGTTTATGCTCAAAAGATCGCCGGCTGGAAATAAGGAAATGAACATGCAACGTCGTGATTTTTTAAAATATTCCGCTGCGCTGGGGGTTGCCAGCGCATTACCTCTCTGGAGTCGCGGGGTTTTCGCGGCTGACAGACCTGCCCTGCCTATTCCTGAATTGCTGACGGCTGATGCCCGCAGTCGTATCCAGCTTGTGGTGCAATCGGGCAAAACGACCTTTGGTGCGAATACCGCCACAACCTGGGGCTATAACGGAAATCTCCTCGGCCCGGCACTCCAGTTACGCAAAGGAAAAACCGTTACCGTTGATATCCATAACACGCTGTCGGAAGAGACCACGCTGCACTGGCACGGGTTGGAAGTGCCGGGCGAAGTGGACGGTGGACCGCAGGGCGTTATTAAGGCTGGTGGCAAGCGCAGCGTGACCTTTACCCCTGACCAGCGTGCGGCGACCTGCTGGTTCCACCCGCATCAGCACGGCAAAACGGGCCATCAGGTGGCGATGGGGCTGGCGGGGCTGGTACTGATTGAAGACGATGAAAGCCGCCTGCTGCGCCTGCCGAAACAGTGGGGCATCGATGACGTTCCGGTGATTGTGCAGGACAAGAAATTCAACGCTGACGGGCAAATTGATTACCAACTGGACGTGATGAGTGCGGCGGTGGGCTGGTTTGGCGACACGCTGCTGACCAACGGCGCGATCTACCCTCAGCATGCCGCGCCGAAGGGCTGGCTGCGTTTACGCCTGCTTAACGGCTGTAACGCCCGCTCGCTGAACTTCGCCGCCAGCGATAAGCGCCCGATGTACGTGGTGGCAAGCGACGGTGGACTCCTGCCGGAGCCGGTAAAAGTGAACGAGCTGCCGATGCTGATGGGCGAGCGCTTCGAGGTGCTGGTGGACATCAGCGACGGCAAGGCGTTTGACCTCGTGACCCTGCCAGTCAGCCAGATGGGGATGGCGGTTGCGCCATTTGATAAGCCGCATCCGGTGCTGCGTATTCAGCCTTTACTGGTGACCGCTTCCGGCACGTTGCCGGATACGTTAACCACCCTGCCAGCGCTCCCGTCGCTTGACGGGCTTACGCAGCGCAAGCTACAGCTTGCCATGGATCCGATGCTCGACATGATGGGTATGCAGGCGCTGATGAAAAAGTACGGCAATCAGGCGATGGCGGGGATGCACCACGGGCAGATGATGGGCCATATGAATATGGACCACGGCAAGATGGGGGGCATGGATCACGGCGGCCATGGTTTCGATTTCCACAACGCCAATATGATTAACGGTAAAGCCTTCGACATGAATACGCCGATGTTTACTGCGACAAAGGGTCAGTTTGAGCGCTGGGTGATTTCGGGCGAAGGGGACATGATGCTGCATCCGTTCCACATCCACGGCACCCAGTTCCGCATTCTCTCAGAAAACGGCAAAACGCCGGATGCGCACCGCGCGGGCTGGAAAGATACGGTGAGAGTGGAAGGCGGCGTCAGCGAGGTGCTGGTGAAGTTTGACCATGAGGCACCGAAGGAGTTTGCCTATATGGCGCACTGCCACCTGCTGGAGCATGAGGATACGGGGATGATGCTGGGCTTTACCGTATAAAAAAAGCCGGGTGGCGGCTTCGCCTTACCCGGCCTACATAGGGCACCCGTAGGCCCGGTAAGCGTAAGCGCCACCGGGCTTTTCAGTTACTTGTTTTCGTCAGGCAACGCATACGCGACAATATAGTCGCCCATCTTCGTACCAAACGAACCGTGACCCCCGGCAGAGATGACAACGTACTGCTTGCCATTCACTTCATAGGTCATCGGCGTGGCCTGTCCGCCCGCTGGCAGACGGCCTTGCCACAGTTTTTCACCGTTGGTCATGTTGTACGCGCGCAGGTAGTTATCTGCGGTTGCCGCGATGAACAGCACGTTACCGGCGGTGGAAATTGGGCCACCCAGCATTGGCATACCCATATTGAACGGCACCGGAACCGGCATCGGGAACGGCATGCTGTCCTGTGGCGTACCAATACGTTTTTTCCATACGATTTGGTTGGTTTTCAGATCCAGACCGGAGATGTAACCCCAGGCAGGCTGTTTACACGGCAGACCAAACGGAGAAAGGAACGGATTCAGGGTCACACCATAAGGAACGCCATACTGCGGCTGGATACCGGCTTCGGTACCGCTGCCTTTCGCATCTTTCGGCTGCTCCATTGGGTTGCCCGGACCGCGTGGGATCAGACGGGAAACGAATGGCAGCGCCATTGGGTTAGCAATCGCCACCTGACGGTTCGGGTCGACGGAGATCCCGCCCCACTCGAACATCCCCAGGTTACCCGGGAAGACCAGCGTGCCCTGCTCAGACGGCGGCGTGAAGATGCCTTCATAGCGCAGCTGGTGGAACATCACGCGGCACACCAGCTGGTCAAACATGGTGGCACCCCACATGTCTGCACCGCTGAGATCTTTCTTCGGACGGAAGCTCAGGTCAGAGAACGGCTGGGTTTTGCTGACGTAGTCGCCTTTAGCCGCGCCCTGTGGAACCGGTTTTTCCGGTGCAGGCACAACCAGCTTACCGTTGCTGCGATCCAGAACGAAAATGTTGCCCGTTTTGGCCGGAGCGTAAATCACCGGAACGGTTTTGCCATCGACGGTAATGTCCGCCAGCGTCGGCTGGGACGGCATATCCATATCCCACAGATCGTGGTGAACGGTCTGATAGCTCCACGCCAGTTTACCGGTCGTTGCGTTCAGCGCCACGATAGCGCTCGCGTAACGCTCCTGCTCCGGCGTGCGGTTACCGCCCCAGATATCTGGCGTGGTGACGCCCATCGGCAGGTAGACCAGATCCAGCTTCGCATCATATGCCGCCGGGGCCCAGGAGTTAGGCGAGTTAAAGGTAAAGGTGTGCTCGTCCGACGGGATCGCATTCGGATCTTTCGCGCCCGGGTCAAACGCCCACAGCAGTTTACCGGTGTTTACGTCGAAACCACGGATGACGCCGGAAGTTTCACGCGTAGAGAAGTTATCCGTTACCGAACCGGCAATCACGATGGTTTTATCGGTGATAATTGGCGGTGAGGTTGGCTCATACAGACCCGGCGTGGTGTCCGGCATATTGGTCTGCAGGTTCAGGATGCCTTTGTTAGCGAAGGTTTCACACAGCTTGCCCGTTTCGGCGTTAATCGCGAACAGACGGCCATCGTTCACCGGCAGCATAATGCGGCGCGGGCAGTCGGCAATGACTTCCGGGCTGGCATTATCGGCACGCGCTTCGTGATAAGAGACGCCACGACAGGTGATGTGCTGGAACGAAGGGTTAGAGTTCAGCTGTGGATCGAAGTGCCATTTCTCTTTACCGGTGGCTGCGTCGAGCGCGAACAGACGCTGGTGCGCCGTACACAGGTAGAGCATGTTGCCCACTTTGATCGGGGTGACTTCGTTGGTCAGTTCACCCGGATCGTTCGGCATCTTCAGGTCGCCGGTACGGAATACCCAGGCTTCTTTCAGGTTCTTCACGTTGTCCGCGTTGATCTGCTTCAGCGGAGAGTAGCGCTGGCCTTCCTGGTTACGACCATACGCAGGCCAGTCACCGTCAGCGACCTGCGAGATAGCAGCCGCAGGCGTGGATTCTGCGTTCAGCGTACCGTTGATCTCCTGTGGGTCATTAAAACCGGCCCAGGTCAGAATGCCGCCGGTAATCAGCAGGGCAACAACCAGGCCCGCCACAGCACCGCTGGAAGGCACAATCAGGCGACGCCAGACGAACGGCAGGATCAGCCAGATACCAAAGAAGACCAGGATGTCGCTGCGCGGCGTCAGTGCCCAGAAATCAAAACCGACTTCCCAGACGCCCCAGATCATAGTGGCAAGAAGGAGTGCGGCATACAGCCACAGTGCAGATTGTTTTCTACGCAACAGCAGGACGGTTACGGCAACCATAACCAGACCTGCAATCGGGTAGTACCAGGAGCCGCCTAAAGCGACCAGCCAGACGCCACCGATTAACAGATACAGCGCGCAGAAGGCTGCGAACGCGGCTGTTAATGTCACCAGTAGACGCGGCTGTTTAGAGTTTGTTTCAGCCATAGAAAGTGTACTCGTCAGTTTTTGTTAATAATTTGCTAGCAACTAATTATAGGTATTAACAAGTGTGATCGGAATCACAATATTTGCTTTTTATAACTCATGCGCCAGGGTTATCCATTTGCTGGTATAATGGCTGGCTTGCGTATCGATGCCGGAAATACATTCACCTGCATTGAGAGATTTTCATTAAAATCATATGGTTAGTAATATGAAACATACTGTTGAAGTGATGATCCCGGAAGCCGAGATCAAAGCGCGTATCGCCGAACTGGGTCGTCAAATCACCGAACATTACAAGGACAGCGGCAGCGAAATGGTGCTGGTCGGTCTTTTACGTGGCTCTTTCATGTTCATGGCAGACCTGTGCCGTGAAGTGCAGGTGTCCCATGAGGTCGATTTTATGACCGCCTCCAGCTACGGCAGCGGCATGTCCACAACCCGTGATGTGAAAATCCTGAAAGATCTGGATGAAGATATTCGTGGCAAAGATGTGCTGATCGTTGAGGACATTATCGACTCTGGCAACACGCTCTCTAAAGTGCGCGAGATCCTGAGCCTGCGTCAGCCTAAATCGCTGGCGATTTGTACGCTGCTGGATAAGCCCGATCGTCGTGAAGTGCAGGTGCCGGTGGAGTTCGTTGGCTTCTCTATTCCGGACGAATTCGTGGTGGGTTATGGCATCGACTACGCGCAGCGTTATCGCCATCTGCCGTATGTTGGGAAGGTAGTGATTCTGGACGAGTAGTGTCTTTGCCCGGTGGCGCTACGCTTACCGGGCCTACGAATGGGCACATGTAGGCCGGGTAAGGCGCAGCCGCCACCCGGCTTTTTAATGGGCACTCATTTATGGTTTACGTGCTTAAGCTTGAGGTTGGCAATGCCCGAACGGTAACGCTGCTCCAGCGTTTCGCGGTTGGTGGCGGTCACTTCCAGATTACGCAGCAGGCCATCGTGAATGCCGTACGCCCAACCGTGGATGGAAACCTTCTGCCCGCGTTTCCAGGCGGACTGCATAATCGTTGAATGGCCCAGGTTATAGACCTGCTCCATCACGTTCAGCTCGCAAAGGGTATCAAGTCGACGCTCCTGCGGCATTTCACCCAACAGTGAGCTATGTTTGAACCAGATATCGCGGATGTGCAGCAGCCAGTTATCGATTAACCCCAGCTCTGTATTTTCAACCGCCGCCTGTACGCCGCCGCAACCGTAGTGGCCGCAAATAATGATGTGCTCAACTTCCAGCACGTCAACGGCATACTGAACGACAGAAAGGCAGTTGAGATCGGTATGAATAACAAGGTTGGCGACGTTACGGTGAACAAAAAGTTCGCCAGGTTCGAGACCGGTCAGGCGTTCTGCCGGGACGCGGCTGTCGGAACATCCAATCCATAGAAAGCGTGGGTTTTGCGCTTGCGCCAGCTTACCGAAAAATCCGGGGTCTTCTTCAACCAGCATCTTTGACCATAGTGCATTGTTGCTGATGAGTGTATCTATGTTATTCATGGACGTTAACGGCCTGTAACCTGGTAATTGCGTTGCGCTACTATAGGGTAACCCGACTTTTAATGAAACCACACAAGGTGTGTAAGAACTGAAGGTAAGTTTAATTCATGGCAATTGCACTGGAGCTTGAGCAGCTTAAAAAAACCTATCCGGGCGGCGTTCAGGCGCTACGCGGGATAGATCTCAAAGTAGAGGCGGGGGATTTCTATGCGCTTCTTGGACCGAACGGGGCGGGGAAATCCACCACGATCGGCATTATCAGTTCGCTGGTGAACAAAACCTCAGGTCGCGTGAGCGTCTTTGGCTACGATCTGCAGAAAGATGTAGTCAACGCCAAGCGCCAGCTGGGGCTGGTGCCGCAGGAGTTCAACTTCAACCCGTTTGAGACGGTACAGCAGATTGTCGTTCAGCAGGCGGGTTACTACGGCGTTGAGTATAAAGAGGCGATTGAGCGTAGCGAAAAATACCTTAAACAGCTCGATTTGTGGGAAAAGCGTAACGAACGCGCGCGCATGTTATCCGGTGGGATGAAACGCCGCCTGATGATTGCCCGCGCGTTGATGCACGAGCCAAAGCTGCTGATCCTCGATGAACCGACCGCGGGCGTGGATATCGAACTGCGCCGGTCCATGTGGGGCTTCCTGAAGGATCTGAATGATAAAGGCACGACCATCATCCTGACGACGCACTATCTCGAAGAAGCAGAGATGCTGTGCCGTAACATCGGCATCATTCAGCACGGTGAACTGGTGGAAAACACCTCGATGAAAAATCTGCTCTCCAAGCTGAAATCAGAAACCTTCATCCTCGACCTGGCGGCGAAAAGCGCGCTGCCGAAACTGGAAGGGTATAACTATCGTCTGGTGGATACCTCGACGCTGGAAGTGGAAGTGCTGCGCGAGCAGGGCATCAACAGCGTCTTCTCACAGTTGAGCGCGCAGGGCATTCAGGTATTGAGTATGCGCAACAAAGCGAACCGACTGGAAGAGCTGTTTGTCTCTCTGGTGCATGAAAAACAAGGAGACAAGGCATGACGCATCTTTACTGGGTCGCGCTGAAAAGTATCTGGGCGAAAGAGATCAACCGCTTTATGCGCATCTGGGTGCAAACCCTGGTGCCGCCGGTGATCACCATGACGCTCTATTTCATCATCTTTGGCAACCTGATCGGTTCCCGCATTGGTGAGATGCACGGCTTTACCTACATGCAGTTTATCGTGCCGGGCCTGATCATGATGGCGGTGATCACCAATGCTTATGCCAACGTGGCATCCTCATTCTTTAGCGCTAAGTTCCAGCGCAACATTGAAGAACTGCTGGTGGCGCCGGTGCCAACGCACGTGATCATTGCCGGTTACGTGGGCGGCGGCGTGGCGCGCGGTTTGTGCGTAGGTATTCTGGTGACGGCGATTTCGCTGTTCTTCGTGCCGTTCCAGGTGCACTCGTGGCTGTTTGTGGCGCTGACGCTGCTGCTCACTGCGATCCTGTTCTCGCTGGCCGGATTGCTGAATGCGGTATTCGCTAAGACGTTTGACGACATTAGCCTGATCCCGACCTTCGTGCTGACGCCGCTGACCTATCTTGGCGGGGTGTTTTACTCCCTGTCGCTGCTGCCGCCGTTCTGGCAGGCGCTGTCGCACCTGAACCCGATCGTCTACATGATCAGCGGCTTCCGCTTTGGTTTCCTCGGCATTACCGATGTGCCGCTGTTTACCACGGTGGCGGTGCTGGTGGTGTTCATCATCGCCTTCTACCTGCTGTGCTGGTATCTGATCCAGCGCGGGCGTGGTCTGCGCAGTTAATCTTCTGCCCGGTGACGTTCTGGTTGCCGGGCATTTTCTTTGACTGTTATCACCGTACGCTAACCTTCACTCCGCTAAACTACTTGCCTGCTAAGGAGAGACGTTATGCTGGGATGGGTTATCACCTGCCACGATGAACACGCGCAGGATATGCTGGATAAGCTTGAAGCTAAATTTGGTCCGCTGACGCAGTGCCGAGCGGTGAATTACTGGCGTGGTTTAAGCACCAACATGCTCAGCCGCATGATGTGCGATGCGCTGCATGAAACTGACACGGGCGATGGCGTGATCTTTCTGACCGATAAATCCGGCGCGGCGCCTTATCGTTCCGCCGCGCTGTTAAGCCACAAGCACGAAAACTGCGAAGTCATTTCCGGCATCAGCTATGCGCTGCTGGAAGCGATGTACCCGCTGCGTGAGACGCTGAGCAGCGCCGAATTTCGCAATACGCTCGTTGATATGCATGTCCCAGGCGTAAGCAGTCTGTGGCATCAGCAGCAGAAAAATCCTCCCTTTGTCCTGCTTCACGATCTGTATAAGCATTAAACGTTGGTATTGATGTCGCATTTGTTACAATGGCGACTGATTTCCCGTATCGATTTATATCCCATGCTCATGCGCGTTGTTTTCCTGCTGTTGCTGCTGATATCCGGCGGCGCATCTGCCACTCTGATCAGTCAGCAAGGGCTTCCCGCCCGATATATGCAAACTACCGAAGATGCGGCCATCTGGGCGCAGGTGGGTAACGATGTGGTCAACGTCGGTAACGTCCGCGCCGGGCAGATCCTGGCCGTGGTTCCGACTTCCGCAGATTACTATGAATTCCGCTTTGGGTTTGGAACCGGGTTTATCGATAAAGGCCATCTGGAAGAGGTACAAGGTAAACAGCGTGTTGAAGACAGCCTGGGCGATCTGAACAAGCCGCTCAGTAACCAAAACCTGATTACCTGGAAAGACACGCCGGTGTATAACGCCCCCAGCAGCGGAAGCGCGCCCTTCGGCACGATGAGCGCCAATCTTCGCTATCCAATTTTGAACAAACTGAAAGACCGTCTGAATCAGACATGGTTCCAGATCCGCATCGGCAACCGTCTGGCGTGGATCAGTAGTCTGGATGCGCAGGAAGATAACGGCCTTCCGGTCCTGACCTACCATCATATCCTGCGTGATGAAGAGAACACACGCTTCCGTCATACATCCACGACGACCAGCGTACGCGCGTTCAACAACCAGATGGCCTGGCTACGCGATCAAGGCTATGCCACGCTGACGATGTATCAGCTTGAAGGGTATGTGCGTAACAAGATGAATCTGCCCGCGAAGGCGGTGGTGATCACCTTTGATGATGGCCTGAAATCGGTCAGCCGCTATGCGTACCCTGTTCTGAAAGAATATGGCTTTAACGCCACGGCGTTTATCATATCGTCACGTATTAAAGGCCACGCGCAGAAGTGGGACCCCAAATCACTGCAGTTTATGAGCGTCCAGGAGATCAAGAGTATCCAGGATGTCTTTGACATTCAGTCTCACACCCACTTTCTGCATCGTGTTGATGGGTATAAACACCCCATCTTATTGAGCCGCAGCTATCATGTGATCCTGTTTGATTTTGAACGCTCCCGCCGCGCGCTGGCGCAGTTCAACCCGCGGGTGCTTTATCTGTCGTATCCTTTTGGTGGCTATGACAATAAAGCGATAAAAGCGGCAAACGACGCCGGTTTCCATCTGGCGGTGACCACGGTAAAAGGCAAGGTGAAGCCGGGGGATAATCCGTTCTTACTGAAGCGTTTGTATATCTTAAGAACGGATTCGCTGGAGACAATGTCGCGGCTGATCAGCAATCAGCCGCAGGGGTAGCTTATTCGTAGGTTATGTTGAAGGTAATCGTGGTACCGAAACGGCCTACGGTAACGGGTTCGCTGCCGATCTTAACCAGTTGAGCCCAAATGGTTTTGTCCAGAACGGTAGGCGGGGTACCGTCATAATCGGTTACAGCAATAGCAATTTTCCAGCTATCTGCTTTCACGGGGTAGTGGTCTCCCGGGTTACTCAAAATCCTGACGCCGACGCCTCCTGCCGCGGTTATACCCTCTCCCTCAACGGCGTTAGTAAAATATGTCTTATCAGCGGTGGTATGCGTGGAAGATAACGTATACATAACTTGTGCTGTGTTCGCGCATGTACCCGTAATCTTAAACGCCACTGTACTGGTTGTACCATTCTCGACTTCTACAGGGCTCCATTCTCCCAGATCCACCGTTGTCGGGGCGCGCAGTACGCATGCTGGACGGTTTAAGGGAATGCTGAATGACATCTGGGACATATTTACCATGGGCCGTGGATGATCGCTAACTGCGCCACTCGGTCTACCAAGAAGAATTTGGCCAATTGGGCCGCTACTTGCGGTCAAGAAGTTTTGATCGAGGGGCACACCCTGAAAGCCATTGGTCTGCCAGAACTCCATGCTGACATGCCAGGTTTTCTCATCGACAATATATTCCTGATCGTGTTCGAGATCGCCGGTAAGGTAAAACTGTCCATTTGCAGAGGGTGGAAACCAGGCCGTTACACCCTTACCATCCGGATAAAATGCCAGGGTATAAACAATCCCAGGGACGTTAGTCCTAAAAGTGGCTTTTCCATCAATCTCCCCATCAAGCATAGCACTGTTAGTCAACTGCCAGACGTCTTCAGTGTCTTCACCTACCGAACAAGAGGATCTCAATGATGGGGTTGTCTCCATAATGATGGCGTTACTGATCTGCACAGGGGACGTTACCGTACCTGGGGGTAAGGGGGTGATCACAGGTTGTACGCCTGGAGACATAATTAACAACGGATCGTTGCTATTAAATCGACATTCTACTGCTGCATGCGAGACGCCAGAAATCCCGAACGTCACGAACGCTAATATCTTAAAGAGTTTCTTCATTATAAATCCTTTTATTCGTAGCTCACATTGACCAGAACGCTACTTATTACAGTGCCGCTGGTGATAGTGCCAGCGTTCTGGTAACGTGCGTAAAACCCATAATCCTTTATATAACTCTCGCTACTTCCACTGACATCGTAAATAACGTTAGACGTTCCGTCAGTTTTCAAAACATTGGTTTTGTATTTATCAGAGAAAATAACGATACCCACATTTTCAGCCGCACCGGCTGTGGCTTCGTTTTTAAACACCTGCTTTTGGTCACTCCAGAAACCATTCTGCGGTGCAAAACTGAATTTTAGTTGGCTAATACCTGTGCTTTCTCCACCGCTCGCGTAGCAGTTATTTACATGAATAGTGAAGGGCGTGCCTGCTACATCATCGGTCGGCGTTAAACGGTCGCTTTTATCGCTATTATAAAACCAGTCTCGGGTCACGGTTGGCAGGTAGATCTCCCCGCCGTTTTCGACGCTGAGCTGGCATGTGTTATTAACAATGTTTGCCGTCAGGTTTACATCCATACCTGAACCTGCCTGGCATATGCCAGGCAGAGTGCTACCAGCCAGACCGATAAGCAACATCAGACCGGGCTGGTGTAAAGTAAACGGTGATTGTTGCATAGTGATCCCTGGAATTATTGATAGGCGATAGTAAACGTGACCGGTGCGGAAACAGCACCAGTGCCAACATCAGTAATGCTTTGACCCTGTCCGACTACGATACGGGAGTTCATCAGGAACTCACCGGTGCCATTGGAAATGGTCACTTCCTGTGCTGCAGGAGGAATGTTGCAGCTCATCAGCAGACCGGTATCAACAACGCCCGACCAGATCTCAAAGCCTGTCGCTAAACCGCCAGAGTACGAGTCGCCGTTTTTACCTGTGCCACTGCATTCTCCGCCGGCGCCTTTAGCGGCAGCTACCGTTGCTTTTGCTACCCCAGAACAGTTGGAGAAGGCAATTTTGAGCGGCTTAACGCGAGTTTTGTTCACCAGATCGGATTTGAATACTTCGCCAAATGCAATTTCACTGGATTCAGTACCTGCATCGTTAAGCACTTTTGCCGTACATGTGCCTGATACGACCTTGGTTTTAATCGTCATCTCGACGCTGCTGGTACCTGTAATTGCTGCACTTGCCATTCCAGAGAACAGAAGGCCGGAAAGGGACAGGGCGATAAAAGTGGATTTAAATTTCATGATGTTGCTCCGTTTTCCTGCACCAATTACTCGTAGCTAAATTCAAAAGTCGCCACAGCCTGAAAATCACCCAGCGTCATGTTGTCTGTTCTGGTTTCACGCATTTTGGCTACCAAAGAAACTTCTTTATTCTGGATTTCTGTTGTACTCCAGACCAGGCGCTCCGCATCCACGGTAGAGTTAGGGGTGAATGGAGCACTTGGGGTGCTAGCTCTGGCGATTTGAACCGCAGCGTACTCTGCACCTCCGCTGGCTTTTTGTATCTGGTTAGCAAGGCCTGAGAGCAAATTCGTGTCTTGTGTTCCTCTAATTGTGGTTTTCAGTGATTTCAGCGATGCGGGGCACTCAACGATCATGATTTTGAAAGTGGCATTTGCATTACCCGCTTTGATATCGTCGAGACGCACCTGGCCATTGTTACCAATGGTCAGCGTTTGCTGCGAGTCGGAACCCGTACCACCAGCCAGTTTCATATCACAGGTGGTTTCGCGAATATTGGCGGTGAAGTTCACATCCAGAGTGGTGCTTTCTTCGGCTAACGCTGAACCTGATAACGCCAGCATCACCATGGCAAATGCTGACAGGTTAAGATTTTTTTTCATGCTTACTCTCATCAATTTTCCTGAATAATTACATTTGGCACTGTTGATTATGAAGTACCGTTGTAAGTCCTACTTTTTGAGCATTTGGTAAAACCTGATAGCGGACGTCACATTGACTGTCTTTATTATTTCCCCAGACCACATGCAGTACACCCCGATCATCGACGCCACGGATATAGGCTTGTCCGGCCTGACCGACGGTACCGACAGATTCATTTTTTTCATTTAATACATCGGCACCCAAAGGAATAAACCCTTTATCGGTTCGCTGGAGTTCTAATATTATTGAACGACCTTCGTCCGTTTCAAAATTAACCAGCACGACAGCGCCGCTACGAGGCACCTTAACTTCACTGGTGTTCTTTATTTCAACGTCATTTTCCAGCGTGCTAATATCCAGATAAACGCGGTTTTCACGATAAGCCGACATATAAGGGAAAATACCGTAGCCAGAATCACCAATTTGGCTACTGCCGAAACCAATACCTGCGCCTTTCGCTCCGCTGGCTTTGACCAATGCCAGTGAGTCGCTGTCCCCGATGCTGCCTGGCGCAAATGCGACGCCCCCTGAATGCACTACCATTCCCCCGCTATAAGAGGCGGAATACTGCTTGCTGTTGTCGTCTGCGAAGGAGGCGGATAAACTAAGAGGACCGTAGGCGCTGTTCAGTGAGCCATAACCGCTTATCTGGTTCAGGTTGCCATAATTGCCTCCGTTTGATGCGGCATTGACGGAATAGCTAACCTTATTATCTTGTGTGTTGCCGCCCGCGGAAGTATTAAAGCTCGTGCCGCCTTTAAGATCGGAACGTAAGCCCATATTAACGTTAGAAAAACCGCCTGAACGCGAACCGCCATGTGAAAACACGTTGAATGGAATACTCAGACTTAAATATACGCTGTCGTCTTTTGTTCCATACTGGTCATACGTTCGCTGGAATGACAGGCTGTAACTGCCATAGGTGAAGCTATTGTTATATCCAATGTTGTAGTTGGACGTTGATCCTGTGGCGTTCCAGTAGTCTTCCCATGTACCGCTTACGAACAGAGAACCATAGTTATTCTCTCCAGAATTCAGCGGCTGGTTGAGACTTAACTGAACCTGGTTTTTGGTTCGTTGATAGTCTGCATAGAGTTCTTGGTTGGTATCATAGCTGCGGTTAGAATATTTCTGCCGCTTGATACTGTCCTGGAGTTGTGCCGCATCGTTAAGGCTGAGGTAATCCTCCGTCGAGAAGCGATAGGCCGCAACGTTAAGGGACGTATTTGTCGCTTCAATCATTTTACTGAAGGTCAGGCGATAACTTTGACCGCTAAGCGTGTCAAGACCCTCAATATCAGCATGGGATTGCGTGACATCGGCTGCAAACGCACCGATCGAGGTGTTCATCGCCAGGCCTAAAATGCCCGCGTAAAAATCCATATCGCTGTATTGCGCGCCGATATAGCCTGTAAAGGTGTTATTCAGGCCATAGTAAAACGTGCCATAACCGATTTTCGGCGTATCCAGCAGGGAATCGTCGTTAAGTTCGCCTACGCCCACATCCCAGCGCGTTGCCCCCGGACGGAGCATCTGGGTAACGGATGAAAAAGGAACGGTAAAGGAACGTTTGCTGCCATCAGCTTCTTCAATCGTTACCTCTAAGTCATTACCATAACCCGTTGTGCTCAGGTCATTGATTTCAAACGATCCCGGTGGTACGGATGTTTCGTAAATCTTATTACCACTTTGAGTGACGCTAACTTTGGCATTGCTGTTCGCCACCCCTCGGATTACTGGCGCGTAGCCTGTCGACCCCATCGGCAACATGCGGTCATCGCTGTACATACGCGTACCGCGCAAACTCAACGAGTTAAAGGCTTCGCCGCGCGTATAGGAGTCACCGATGACGAACTGTGCGCTGAGCGGAGTTATATCCCGCTGCAAATAGATATCCTGGCTGTTATATTTCGTACCGTTATCTTTGTCCCAGTTGAAGTTTCCGCGGGAACGCAAGCGCCAGGGCCCCATATTGAGCCCGTAGCGTAAATTCAGATAGGCGCTTTCCGAGGTATTGCCGTTGCCTTCGCTATGCCAGGCGTTCATGTCATAAGAGAGCAAGGCGGCCGGAATGCCGTTATCCCACAGTGAGGGGTCGACATAACCCGCCGGACGTTTCAGGACATAGATCTGCGCAAAATTGAGATCCAACGTCTGCGTACTGCTTTCATAGCTTATTGAGGAGCCGGGGAACGTCTTTTTAACATTGATGCAGGTTGTGTCATCTACCGCTTCTTCAGCGAGTGCGCTGGTGTCGACACCCGACTGCGTCAGCAGCAGTTTGGTTATGCATGGCGTTGCGCGAGGGGTGCCGTTATCTTTAAACGTCACTTCCACTGTTGATTTTAATTTACCGTTCAGGTTGATATTGGTGCGATAAATGCCTGGCAGGATCGGGTTGCCATGAGCGAAACGGTTAATATCAACATTTGAGCTACCGTTCAGAAGAAACTGTTCGTTAAACTCAATGGCTTCTTCATTATCAGGTAACTCTTCAGCTGAAGTGGTATTTTCTGCACAAGCATAAAAAGGTAATGCTGCGCTTATAGCAAGGCATAAGAGAGAACGTTTAAATAACATGGCAGATCCACTTAATCAGTGTAGAGAGTATTACTCTCTACAGAGTTAATGCTATCGATTATTATATGTGCAGAGGTCTTTTTTTATTTAATTGCGGCTTCGAAATCGTCTGTTCCGCCATAGTCATTTATGGCTTCATACTGCACGTTGCCATTTGCTGTGGATGCTAAACCTTTTACCGTCATTGTGGTGTCGCTAAACGGTTTCACCGCCTGATGCTCAACCTCATATGTTTTTGGGCCGGATTTAATGGTTACTTTAGAAACAGAGACGTTATACGGTGAGTTATTGTGCGCGATGAGCTTAACCGTATTTCCTTCTTTCTTCTGCGTCCAGTTTAAATTTTTCGCGGCATCGCCGGGCGTGCCTTTTAATCCGTCAGGACGGAAGAAGAACTTAATTCGGGTTCGGAATGCGAGTTGGAGCTGATTAAGGCTCTCTTTATCCGCGTTTTTAGATTTTGGCGGAATTTCCAGAACATTGAACCAGAAAAGCGATTCACGATCCTGCGGTAATGGCGTGCCTGTGTAGGTGATACGTACGGACTGGCCTTTTTTCGGGTCAATGCGTGATACCGGCGGGGTAATAATAAAAGGGAGCTTTAACTCCTGCGGGTTGACGTCAACGCGGCCATCATCAAGCCATGTTTGCACTAAAAGAGGTTTATTACCGTGGTTATCGAGATTCACCACAACATCTTTAGTTGATTGCGGATATACGATACGCGTGCCGGAAATAACAATATCCGCGCATGCATTTGACGCGGACAAAAAAGCAGTGACGAGCAATGCGGCTTTTAAGCCTTTACTGACTACTAAATGAGACATTTTTCCACTTCCTTTTGGAATCAAACAAGCAATCCCTCATTAATAATGAGAGATTGCTCAATTATTTAAGGCTTACGAATTTCTTATTCGTATTGCATGGTAAAGGCAACTTGCGCCTGCACGGTACCAGCGCTTACTGGGTTAGACGTTGCATTCCAACCCTGGCCCTGGGTGTAGGCTACGCGATAGTAGAGGTTAGCCGCACCAGCCGCACTGATATCAGCCTTCTGAGTGTTGTTAACCTGGTCAACTTTGATCTGATCGGTTGCGGTACTACCGGCGTTTGACAGCACCAGGTTTACGTTCTTAGCAGAACCCTGAGCATTGCTTGGCGGAACCAGCAGACCACCCTCAGTTGAAGAGCTACCAGCCCATGAATCGAATTGTGCAGATACTTTCTTCACAGTTTCATAATCACAACCGGTCAGTGACAGAGAGAATTTCTTCTCGCCCAGGGTGCTAGCAGTACCCAGGGCGCTTGCGAAATCAGCTACTTTTACTGTGTCCAGGGTTACGTCGAAATCGTTACCTTTCTGGTCGATTTTCTGATCCAGGGAAACCTGACAGGTGTTGTTAGAAACCATACCGTGGAAAGTGATGGTACCGGTATCAGATCCTGCTGCTACTGCGGAACCCGCGCTTAGAGCCATTGCTACAGCCACAGCCATGCCATATTTCTTAAAAGACATTTTTATATCCATATATAAAAGTTAATAATATCGACAAGACATATAACATTTTTATATCTGTGATATGCCTTGCAATTGAAATATTCTATTTCGGCGCGGATTTTAATTGCCTGCAGATGGAAATAAAAGGCTTCGTTGCTTATTAAATATAAATGTTGTTTTTAGATTTGATTAAAGGATTCATTGGGTGAATATCTTTAGAAAAGCAATAAAGTGTGGTTTATATTTGTGGGGTGAATAGATTGAGGATGTCCCTGTATTACATCGCAGGGATACATTAGACAAGGAATTTACTCATCGAAAAAGAATTTCGATGAGTAAAATTATCTTTAAGCAACCTGAACTGGAATCGCCTTCGCGGTGCGTTTCATCTCGTTGTCGCCTTCGAAATAAGCGACTTTGGGCTGCCAGCGGCGCGCTTCTTCGTCAGACATCATGACGAAGCTGGCGATAATAACGATATCGCCGACGTCCGCGCAGTGTGCCGCCGCGCCGTTGACGGAGATAATTTTAGACCCGCGCTCGGCGGCAATCGCGTAGGTGGAAAAACGCTTGCCGTTATTCACATTCCAGATATCAATGGCTTCATTTTCGAGAATACCCGCCGCGTCGAGAAAATCCTGGTCAATGGCGCAGGAACCTTCATAGTGCAGGTCTGCCTGGGTGACTTTCACTCGGTGAAGCTTACCTTGCAGCATTTTGCGAATCATTACGTATACCTTTAATTATCAAGGGTGAAAGAACTACGCCAGCTCAACCACTTTATTATCGATAAGGCGTGCCTGGCCGAGCCATGCCGCCACCAGAATCACCGCGCGTTTGCTGGTTTCCGTCAGCTCAAGCAGGGTATCAGCATCGCGGATTTGAATATCATCAGCGCGGAAGCCTTTGTCGTTCAGCGCCTGCTCTGCAAGGGCGACGATCTCTTCTGCGGCCAACTCTTTCGCCAGCAGCTGTTCTGCCATGGTGTTCATCACCTTGCTTAAGCCCGGCGCGATTTTACGCTGATCGGCGGTCAGGTAACCGTTGCGTGAGCTGAGCGCCAGGCCATCTTTGGCTCGTACGATCGGCACGCCGACGATTTCGATATCGTAACCCATATCGGCAACCATCTTGCGGATCAGCGCCAGCTGCTGGAAATCTTTTTCACCGAAACAGGCGATATCCGGCTGCACCAGGTTGAACAGCTTGCTGACGATGGTGGAAACGCCGCGGAAATGGCCCGGACGGCTTGCACCTTCCAGCATGGTCGAAATCCCCGGGACATCCACGTAGGTCGCCTCTTCCGTACCCTGCGGGTACACATCGGCAGGCGCCGGAGAGAACACGATATCCGCATGACGTTTTTTAAGCTTTTCGCAATCTTCCTGAAGAGTGCGCGGATAGCGTGCCAGGTCGTCTGCGCGGTCAAACTGCATCGGGTTAACGAAAATACTGACCACCACGATGTCTGCACGGGCTCTCGCCTCATCGACCAGCTTCATATGGCCGTCATGCAGGTTACCCATGGTCGGGACCAGTGCGATACGTTTACCTTCCTGACGCGCGCGGCGGATATGCTGGCGAAGCAGCGGCAGGGTTTCAATGATTAGCACAACGAGACTCCTTAATGGAAACTGTGTTCTTCACCCGGATACACACCGGATTCAACGTCGGCAATATACTGCCTGACTGCCGCACGCATGTCGCCCGCTTCGTTGAGGAAGTTTTTGGCAAATTTCGGGATGTGTCCACCGGTAATACCGAAGGCGTCGTGCATCACCAGAATCTGGCCGTCGGTCACGTTGCCTGCACCAATACCAATCACCGGAATTGACAGCGCGTCGGTGATGCGTTTCGCCAGCTCAACCGGCACGCACTCCAGCACCAGCAGCTGCGCACCTGCCGCTTCCAACGCCAGGGCATCATCAAACAGCGTCTGGGCTGCGTCACCGCGGCCCTGCACTTTATATCCACCAAAGATGTTGACGGATTGCGGCGTCAGGCCCAAATGGCCGCACACCGGCACGGCGCGCTCGGTGAGCATTTTCACCGTCTCCACCAGCCAGGCGCCGCCCTCAATTTTGACCATGTTGGCGCCAGCGCGCATCACTGCCGCTGCGTTTTCAAACGCCTGCTCAGGTGTGGCGTAGGCCATAAAAGGCAGGTCGGAAAGAAGCAGGCAAGACGGTGCGCCGCGACGCACAGCACGGGTGTGGTAAGCAATATCTTCTACCGTTACAGGCAGGGTGGAATCATGTCCCTGTACAGTCATCCCTAACGAGTCTCCGACCAGCATGACGTTGATCCCCTCTTCGGCAAACAGTCTGGCGAAGCTGTAGTCATACGCGGTGATGGTGGCGAAGCGTTTTTTTTCCTGTTTGCATTTCTGCAGTAAGGAGATGGTGGTTGGTTTCATACTGTTTCCTGGTAACCCAAAAACGAATCTTTGCGCATTCTAACAGTAACATTGGAGGGAACAATGATTTTAGGTAATCGATTAACCACAAAATGTTAAAGGTTAATCGATAAGGGAAGAGCGTTACCAGCGGGCAGGTTTTTCCGCGTTGAGGCTGTCCAGAATGGACTTGAGTGGGATGTCATCCGGGAAGATAAGATCGGGGGCAACTTCAAACAGCGGCCACAGCATAAACCCACGATTTTTCATGTCGTAATGCGGAACGGTGAGGCGTTCGGTGTTTATGACCTCATCTCCAAACAGCATGATATCGAGGTCCAGTGTACGCGGTCCCCAGCGTTCGGCTTTGCGTACGCGACCCTGCTGCAGCTCAATACGCTGGGTATTATCCAGCAGCGTTTCGGCATTCAGAGCCGTGTCGAGCACAACGGCGGCGTTCAGATAATCAGGCTGATCCTGCGGGCCCAGCGGCGGCGTGCGATAAAAAGAGGAGACCGCCACGATCCGGCTTTGCGGGATCTCCCCGAGCGCCTGAACGGCAGCGTTAACCTGCTCCAGCGGAGAGGCCAGATTGCTGCCGAGGGCGATATAGGCGAGGGTCACGCTGATCCTTCGCGACGCGGTGCGCGTTTGCGTGGGCGACGGTGGCGACGACGTGGTTCTGGCTCTTCATCCAGATTGGTCAGCATCCCTTTTTGCTCGGGTGGTGCAGAGACCTGGAATTCGCCCCACCACTGCGCCAGACGCTGCAGCTCCTGGTTCTTTTCAATTTCAGCGCGCAGTGCCAGCAGATCGAACGCGGCGCGGAATTTCGGATGCTCCATCAGCTTCCAGGCGCGTTTGCCCTGGCGACGGGACATGCGCAGCTGAAGCTGCCAGATGTCGCGCACCAGCGTGGTGATACGTTTTGGGATCGCGAGCGTACGACAGGCTTCATCCAGCACGTCGTTTGCCGCCAGCGCAAAGGCATCGTAATAGGCCAGACCGCTTTCCTGTGCAATTCTCTGTGCTGATTCCAGCAGGGGATACCAGAACATTGCGGCAAACAGGAATGCCGGGTTCACACGCATGTCATTCTGAATGCGCGTATCGGTATTCTTCAGCACCTGCGCAATGATGCGTTCCATCGGGCTGTCACCGTTTTCGGTGAAGCAGCGAGTAATGGTTGGGAAGAGGGGCTGGAACAGGCTGTATTCGCGCAGCAGATTGTAGGTTTCATACCCGTAACCCGCCTGCAACAGCTTCAGTGCCTCTTCAAACAGACGCGCTGGCGGCACGTCGTTAATCAGCGTTGCCAGACGCGGGATCGGCTCCCCGGTCTCAGGGCTGATGCGCATGTTTAATTTGGCCGCAAAGCGCACGGCGCGCAGCATACGTACAGGGTCTTCGCGGTAACGGGTTTCCGGCGTGCCGATCAGGCGAATCAGGCCTTCTTTCAGGTCCTGCATACCGCCAACGTAATCCCGTACGGTGAAATCCGCCACGCTGTAGTAAAGGCTGTTGATGGTGAAATCGCGGCGCTGGGCATCTTCTTCAATGGAACCGAAGATGTTATCACGCAGCAGCATGCCGTTCTGGCCCTGCTGGGACGTCGTACGATCGGATACGCCCGCTTCGTGATGGCCACGGAACGTCGCCACTTCGATGATTTCCGGACCAAACATGACGTGCGCGAGGCGGAAACGGCGGCCAACAAGACGGCAGTTACGGAATAATTTGCGTACCTGTTCTGGCGTGGCGCTGGTCGTCACGTCGAAATCTTTTGGTTTTTTGCCCAGCAGTAAATCACGCACCCCACCGCCCACGAGATAGGCCTCGTAGCCTGCTTTATTCAGACGATAAAGCACCTTGAGGGCATTTTCACTGATATCTTTGCGGGAAATAGTGTGCTGCTCACGCGGAATAACCGACATGCGGTTTTGCGCAATAGCGTCGTTCGCCATGCTCTCTTCGCGGCTTAGCACTTTACGGCAAAAATTAGCGACTCGGGTAAAAATAGTACACCTCGTAGTGTGTTTTGTTATGAAAAAAGCGGCTAATCATAGCTCAGCGCAACGCATTTGAGAATGCTGGATTTTTGGCACGGCCTCGAGCGTCCAGTGGGCGACGGCCAGATCCAGCAGTTCGTCAATGCGCAGATCCTGCCATTCGTTGGTTACATTTTGGTTGAGAAACCGCAGCGCGTCGATCAAAACAGGGCGCGGATCGCCGCCTGGCAGGGCGGGCGCGTGGTTCTGCTTGGAGAGCTTAACGCCCTGCGCATTGACCGCCAGCGGCAGGTGGATGTAATCCGGCGCTGACCAGCCAAACTGATGATAAAGCGATATTTGCCGCACCGTCGGTTCGACCAGGTCTGCCCCGCGCACAATTTCCGTCACGCCCTGGAAATGATCGTCCACCACCACCGCCAGGTTATAGGCGAACAGGCCATCGCGGCGGTGGATGATGAAATCTTCACAGGCAAGACGTTGGTTGGCAGAGATTTCGCCAGAGAGTAAATCGGCAAAGTGCATCACCGGGGAACGCTGCCGTATACGCACGGCGGCATTTTCAGGACCGTTGTTCAGCGTGCGGCAGTGGCCGTCATAGACGCCACCCACGCTCTGAATACGCGCGCGGGTGCAGGTGCAGTAATAGGATAGCCCTTGTTCATAGAGCCACGCCAGACGTTCCCGATAGGCATCATGGCGTTGTGACTGCCACAGTACATCGTCGTCCCAGTGAAGACCGTAATGTTCCAGCTGACGCAGAATCGTTTCTGCTGCACCGGGAACTTCACGCGGAGGATCAATATCTTCAATGCGGACGAGCCATTTTCCCTGGCGGGCACGAGCCTGCAGGTAGCTGCCGAGCGCGGCAATTAATGAGCCGAAGTGTAATTCGCCGGAAGGAGATGGCGCGAAGCGCCCAATATAGTGTGATTCAGACATATCAACAGTAACAAGGCGGGAGAGACTCCCGCCTTTGCAGTAGTTAGAGGGTTGGCATTAGCCAGCCATCTGTTTTTCGCGGATTTCGGCCAGCGTTTTACAGTCGATACACAGATCGGCGGTTGGACGCGCTTCCAGGCGACGAATACCGATTTCAACACCGCAGGATTCACAGTAGCCAAAATCTTCGTCTTCGACTTTTTTCAGCGTTTTCTCGATCTTTTTGATCAGTTTGCGTTCGCGGTCACGGTTACGCAGTTCGAGGCTGAACTCTTCTTCCTGAGCGGCACGGTCTACCGGATCCGGGAAGTTTGCAGCTTCATCCTGCATATGTGTAACGGTGCGATCGACTTCATCCCTGAGTTGATTACGCCATGCTTCAAGAATACGCTTGAAGTGCGACAGCTGGGCTTCGTTCATATACTCTTCGCCCGGTTTCTCTTGATACGGCTCCACCCCAGCGATGGCGAGAATACTCAGGGACGATGTTTTACGGTTTTGCCCTTCTTGCATGTTGCTTCTCCTTAACACGCACTATCGATCCCCGTGTTGGGGGAAAAATCAGGTCGCTATAAATAGCAGATGCTTTTCCGTATGGCAATTATCTAAACGTAACACTTGACAAGCCTGTGAGGAAAAGCGTATTTGCGCACGCGGCCAGAACACATAATAGTCAATCGTCTATTCCCTTATAAGACAATGGGAAGAGAGGATCTCAGAGTCATATTATCGGCAGAAAGTTCCGCTTTATAAGCGAAAACCTCCACCCCCTGCTTTTGTGCCTCATTCAACAATTGCGCGTATTTAGGATCGATATGGCGGGCGGGGGAGAATCGTTCAATGGCTGAATGCAAAACCGCAAACAGCAACACGGCGCGTTTGCCCGCCGCCGCTACACTCATTAGCTCTCGCAGATGCTTCTGGCCACGCAGCGTTACCGCATCCGGAAAGTAGCCATTTTCCTGTTCCGCTAACGTCACTGATTTTACTTCAATATAGCACTCAGGCCGTTCTTGCGCCTGTAGCATAAAGTCAATTCTGCTGCCTTCATCGCCATACTTCACTTCGCTTTTTTGCACGCTGTAGCCTATCAGTTCAGGGAGAGCATTATTTGTTAGCGCTTCCTTCACCAATTGGTTTGCACGCAATGTGTTGACGCATATAAACGCTCCGTTTTGCGTCTCGGTCATTTCCCAGGTGTGGGGATATTTGCGTTTAGTATTTTCTGAAGTGGAATACCAGACCCTGTCACCCGGCGTCGCACAACCGGTCATCGCACCGGTGTTGGGGCAGTGCAGGGTGAGCTGTTCCCCCTCGGGTGTGATCACGTCGGCAAGAAAGCGTTTGTAGCGCTGGATCAGCGTGGCGTGCTGTAGAGCAGGACTAAACTTCATCGGATTTCCTTAGTGCGTCACCCAACGACCAGCGCTGTAGCGGCATGTAGCGGGTGCGTCCTTGTGCAAAGACAGATTCATAAAGCGTAAATTCGGTCACCGGAAAGGCCCAGTGAAAGCCCGGTGGCGGAATGGCAACGGCCTGACCGGCATCGCGCAGCAACGTAATATGTGGATGAAACGGCTGCGGGCTTTGGTAGCAGCCGCTGCGTGCCGCCTGGGCGCGCAGCATATTTGCCAGCTGTAACAACCCGCGCGGCGGATTGCGCGTGCCCAGCCAGACTACGCGCGAGCGTAGCCACTGACCGGCATCGTCAAGGTGCAGCGTAAACCCCGGCTGGGAAATGCGCCCGGCCATCATGGCTAACGCGCGCTGTTTATCCGCGCTTACCTCGCCCAGGAAGGCCAGCGTAAGGTGCATATTCGCCGCCGCAACAGGACGGCCAGCCTCCGAAGGGAAGTGTTCGGCGCGCCAGCGGACGATTTGCCGCTGAAGCGTGGCGGGAAGTTCAATGGCGAAAAACAGTCGTTTCGACTCAGACATACGGAGGACTCGGTAATGATATGCGCCGATGCTACAATGTACGCCGACTAATGTTAACCCTCTGGAGCTGTTAGTGTCCTCATTGCCGGTCGTCGCCGTCCTTCCTGAGCTTCTCGCTGCCCTCAACGATGCCCCGCAGGTTTTACTGAATGCCCCAACGGGGGCGGGTAAATCCACCTGGCTGCCGCTGCAAATCCTCAGAGAGGGGAATATTAACGGGAAAATTATCCTGCTTGAGCCGCGCAGACTGGCTGCCCGTAACGTGGCGCAGCGCCTGGCGGAACTGCTCAATGAAAAAACGGGCGAGACGGTAGGTTACCGGATGCGTGCAGAAACCTGCGTCGGCCCCGCAACGCGCCTTGAAGTGGTGACCGAGGGCATCCTCACCCGTATGCTGCAAAACGATCCGGAGATGACGGGTATCGGGCTGGTGATCCTGGATGAATTCCACGAGCGCAGTCTGCAGGCGGATTTAGCGCTGGCGCTGCTGCTGGACGTGCAGCAGGGGCTGCGAGACGATCTCCGGCTGCTGATTATGTCCGCAACGCTGGATAACGAGCGGCTGCAGCAGGCATTGCCCGATGCCCCTGTCATCACCTCTGAAGGACGCGCATTTCCGGTTGAACGTCGCTATCAGGCGCTTCCCGCCCATCAGCGTTTTGATGAGGCCGTTGCTATTGCGACGGCAGAGCTGCTGCGCCAGGAACCCGGTTCGCTGCTGCTGTTTTTGCCTGGTGTAGGTGAAATCCAGCGCGTGCAGGAGCAGCTTTCCTCTCGCGTAGGCGGTGATGTGCTGCTTTGCCCGCTCTACGGCGCATTGTCGCTACAGGATCAGCGTAAAGCCATTCTTCCGGCCCCGGCGGGGCAACGCAAGGTGGTGCTCGCAACCAACATTGCTGAAACCAGTTTGACCATCGAAGGCATTCGTCTGGTGGTAGATAGCGCGCAAGAGAGGGTGGCAAGTTTTGACCCGCGCACCGGGCTAACCAAACTGCTTACGCAGCGCATCAGCCAGGCATCGATGGTGCAGCGTGCGGGCCGTGCGGGGCGTCTTGAACCGGGCATTTGCCTTCATTTGACGAGCGCAGAGCAGGCTGAACGCGCTGCACAGCAAAGTACGCCGGAAATTTTACAAAGTGATTTGTCTGGCCTGGTGATGGATCTGCTGCTGTGGGGCTGCCCAAACCCTGAACAGCTCACATGGCTTAATCCTCCGCCTGCCGTGAACCTCGCCGCCGCGCGCAACCTGCTGACCCAGCTTGGCGCGCTCGAAGGCGAGCGCCTGACGGCGCGAGGCCAGAAAATGGCGGCGCTGGGCAACGATCCGCGGCTGGCCGCGATGCTGGTGGCAGCGCAGGGCGAAGATGAAATTGCCACGGCGGCAAAACTGGCGGCTATTCTTGAGGAGCCGCCTCGCGGTGGCAGCAGCGATTTGGGGCAGGCGTTTTCGCGCAATCAGGGGAACTGGCAGCAGCGGGCGCAGCAGCTGTGCAAACGCCTGAACAGCCGCGGTGGTTCGCCTGACAGTGCTGGTATTGGCTTCCTGCTGGCGCAGGCCTTCCCGGACCGAATCGCCCGCCGTCGCGGGCTGGACGGACGTTATCAGCTGGCAAACGGCATGGGGGCGATGCTGGACAGCGATGACGCCCTGACGCGCCATGAATGGCTGGTTGCACCGCTATTACTGCAGGGTAGCCATTCCCCGGACGCGCGTATTTTACAGGCAATTGCCATTGATATTGACGTCCTGACGCGCAGCTGCCCGCAATTGCTCCAGCAATCCGATATCGTTGAGTGGGATGATAACCAGGGCACGCTTAAGGCGTTTCGTCGTAGCCAGATCGGTAAGTTGATCTTAGGTACAAAGCCGCTGGCGAAGCCGTCGGAAGAAGAACTCCATCAGGCCATGCTAAACGGCATTCGCGAAAAAGGGCTGAGCGTATTGAACTGGACGCCAGAGGCCGAGCAGTACCGTATTCGGCTGCACTGTGCCGCACGCTGGCTGCCGGAGTATGGCTGGCCGATGGTCGATGATGAGACGCTGCTGGCTTCCCTGGAGAATTGGCTACTGCCGCAAATGAGCGGCGTACATTCGCTCAGGGCGCTGAAAGCGCTCGATGTTAAGGCCGCGTTACAGAATTTACTGGACTGGTCATTACGTCAACGTCTGGATAGTGAACTGCCTGGGCATTACACTGTGCCGACCGGAAGCCGGATTGCCATTCGTTATCACGAGGATAATCTTCCGGCGCTGGCGGTAAGGATGCAGGAGATGTTTGGTGAAGCCACCACGCCGTCCATTGCTGAAGGGCGCGTTTCTCTGGTGCTCGAACTGCTGTCCCCTGCGCATCGCCCGTTGCAGATCACGCGTGACCTGGGGGCGTTTTGGGCGGGGAGCTACCGTGAAGTGCAAAAAGAGATGAAGGGGCGGTATCCCAAACACGTCTGGCCGGACGACCCGGCAAATACGGCGCCGACACGGCGGACGAAGAAGTATTCATGAAAGGGGAGTGCGGGCTGGATTGTGCGGCCTGTTGCGTGCGGCCTGTTGCCCTCACCCCGGCCCTCTCCCACAGGGAGAGGGAGAAAACCAATTTTGAGAGATTTCTTCTTTCATAGACCTGTGAAAGATAAGAAAATCTGGCCTTTGCGCCTGAATGTTGCGGAGAAAAAGCATGGCGGGGAATGACCGCGAGCCAATAGGACGTAAGGGAAAGCCAACGCGTCCGGCGAAAGAAAAGGTGAGTCGTCGTCGCCTCAGAGATGAGGAGTATGACGATGACTACGAAGACGATTATGAGGATGATGAGCCAATGCCGCGTAAAGGGAAAGGCAAAGGGCGGAAGCCTCGTGGTAAGCGCGGCTGGTTCTGGCTGCTGCTGAAGCTGTTTATTGTTTTTGTGGTACTGATCGCGATCTACGGCGTGTATCTGGATCAGAAGATCCGCAGCCGTATTGACGGGAAAGTCTGGCAGTTACCTGCAGCAGTCTATGGCCGTATGGTGAACCTTGAGCCAGATATGTCCATCAGCAGGAACGAGATGGTCAAACTGCTCCAGGCCACACAGTATCGTCAGGTCACAAAGATGACGCGCCCGGGCGAGTTTACGGTGCAGGCGAAGAGCATTGAGATGATCCGTCGTCCGTTCGACTTCCCGGACAGCAAAGAGGGGCAGGTGCGCGCGCGTCTGACCTTCGACGGCGATCGCCTGGAAACCATTGAGAATATGGATAATGACCGCCAGTTCGGTTTCTTCCGTCTCGATCCGCGTTTGATCACCATGCTTTCGTCGGCCAATGGCGAGCAGCGTCTGTTCGTAGCGCGTAACGGCTTCCCGGACCTGCTGGTGGATACCCTGCTGGCAACCGAAGACCGTCACTTCTACGAGCACGACGGCATCAGCCTCTACTCCATCGGCCGTGCGGTGCTGGCGAACCTGACCGCGGGCCGTACCGTGCAGGGGGCGAGTACGCTGACCCAGCAGCTGGTGAAGAACCTGTTCCTCTCCAGCGAGCGCTCCTACTGGCGTAAAGCCAACGAAGCGTACATGGCTGTGCTGATGGATGCGCGCTACAGCAAGGATCGTATCCTGGAGCTGTACATGAACGAGGTGTACCTCGGTCAGAGCGGCGATAACGAAATCCGCGGCTTCCCGCTGGCGAGCCTGTACTACTTTGGCCGTCCGGTGGAAGAGCTGAGCCTGGACCAGCAGGCGCTGCTGGTAGGCATGGTGAAAGGGGCGTCTATTTATAACCCGTGGCGTAACCCGAAACTGGCGCTGGAGCGTCGTAACCTGGTGCTGCGTCTGCTGCAACAACAGCAGGTGATTGACCAGGAACTGTACGACATGCTGAGCGCGCGTCCACTCGGCGTTCAGCCTCGCGGCGGCGTGATCTCTCCGCAGCCTGCGTTTATGCAGATGGTGCGTCAGGAGCTGCAGTCTAAGCTTGGTGATAAGGTGAAAGATCTCTCCGGCGTGAAGATCTTTACCACCTTCGACTCCGTGGCGCAGGACGCGGCTGAAAAAGCGGCCGTTGAGGGCATTCCAGCACTGAAGAAACAGCGCAAACTGAGCGATCTGGAAACCGCGATGGTGGTGGTTGACCGTAACACCGGTGAAGTGCGTGCCATGGTGGGTGGCGCTGAGCCGCAGTTTGCGGGTTATAACCGTGCGATGCAGGCGCGTCGTTCTATTGGTTCTCTGGCAAAACCGGCGACCTATCTGACCGCGCTGAGCCAGCCGAATCTGTATCGTCTGAATACCTGGATTGCCGATGCGCCTATTTCCCTGCGCCAGCCTAACGGCCAGGTCTGGTCACCGCAGAACGATGATAAACAGTTCAGCGGTCAGGTCATGCTGGTGGATGCATTAACGCGTTCCATGAACGTACCAACCGTTAACCTGGGTATGGCGCTGGGCCTGCCTGCTATCACCGATACCTGGCAGAAGCTGGGCGTGCCGAAAGATCAGCTGCATCCGGTCCCGGCGATGATTCTGGGTGCGCTTAACCTGACGCCAATCGAAGTGGCGCAGGCGTTCCAGACCATCGCCAGCGGCGGTAACCGTGCACAGCTTTCTGCGCTGCGCTCGGTCATTGCTGAAGACGGTTCCGTGCTCTATCAAAGCTTCCCGCAGGCGGAGCGTGCTGTTCCGGCGCAGGCGGCGTATATGACGCTGTGGACCATGCAGCAGGTTGTACAGCGTGGTACCGGGCGTCAGCTGGGGGCGAAATACCCAGGTCTGCATCTGGCGGGTAAAACCGGGACCACCAACAACAACGTCGATACCTGGTTTGCCGGTATTGATGGCCGTGAAGTGGTGATCACCTGGGTGGGCCGCGATAACAACCAGCCGACCAAACTGTACGGTGCGAGCGGGGCGATGTCGATTTACCAGCGTTATCTGGCGAATCAGTCCCCGGTGCCGCTGAACCTTGTTGCACCGGAAGATATCGTTGATATGGGCGTGGATGGTTCGGGTAATTTTGTTTGTGGCGGAGGGATGCGTACTTTGCCAGTCTGGACGACAAACCCGGACTCATTGTGCCAGCAAAGCCAGCCTGAACAGCCGACGGGCAACCCGTTCGACCAGTCTTCTCAGCCGCAGCAACAGCAACAGCAACAGCCGCAGCAGCAGCAAAATGAGAAGAAAGACAGCGATGGCGTAGCGGGTTGGATTAAGGATATGTTTGGCGGAAACTAATTAGTTTCCTGAATAAAAAGGCCGCTTATCATAAAGCGGCCTTTTTTTGTTTTAACATTTATTCATGTTTAAATTTTAGTGAATTTCTAATTAAGAATTATTAAAGCCTTATGTTTATAAGGATTATCAGGGTATTAACTTTTATTTGAATTATTTTACTCGCTCACTCTCTGGACAGGATAAAGAATAATCTGATGTAATCGGTCTCGCGAATTTCACTTTCCTTATGGAGTGTTCTTATTAATGTAAGCTCCGGGCCTGAGTGATATCTCATTTACAGCGCATTCTGGCGGGAAGCATTTTTGCCAGAAATGGATACCGACATAAGCAAATATAAGGATATTGTTATGAATAAGACAGTTATTTCTACTTTACTGGCCGGAAGCATCCTGGCGGCGGTGTCTTTGCCCGTCTTTGCCGTAGGTGATTCAGGCACGGTAAATTTCGCCGGGAAAATTGTGGCGGATACCTGCGAAATCAATGTTGATGGTACGGGGACCAATACCTCCACCGTCACCTTCGCCGATACCTATCCTTCAGATTTCGGCGCGGATGGACAGGTCGGAACATCTAAGCCCTTTAAGATTGAAGTGAAAAAATGCGACCCGCTCATTGCCAAACTGAACCTCAAGTTCAGCGGCACGACCACAGACGCCGCATATAAGCGCCTTCAGAACGATCTCTCAGGCGCAGGCAATGCCACCAATGTAGGTATTATCGTCAGCAATGAGAACGGTTCTAAAGGCGACGTGCTTTTCGACGGTTCAGTACCGGATGCGGGTACAGATGTGAATAACGACGCGACAGGGGCGACGGCTTCCGTCTTTAACTATACCGCGAAAGTGATCCAGGTGGGTGATACCGCGCCAACTGCGGGCCATTATTCCTCCTCAGCAACATTCGAGGTTGTATACCGCTAAACAATGTATATCGCTAAACAATGACAGGCAGCCTGAACGGCTGCCTTCTGGAACATTGTATGAAGACTTTATTGAATTTATTATGTTGTTGTTTAATTATTTCCTGCGGTTCAGTGCAGGCAAGTATTGTTCTCGGCGGCACGAGAATTATTTATCCATCGAATAAATCTGAAGTGCAAATAGCGCTCAAAAATAAAGATCTTCATACGCGCTACCTGGTGCAGAGCTGGGTGAGTTATCCCAATGATGCCAAAGCGCCTTTCATCATTACGCCACCTGTTTATAAATTACAGGAAAATCGTCAGACCCTTTTACATATTATTTTCACCGGCGATAAGAATAGCCTGCCCGCAGATCGTGAGTCCCTGTTTCTGGCGAATGTGAAATCGGTTTCTGCCTTATCGCCCGAACTGAAGGACAAGAATACGCTGCAGTTTGCGATGAAAACGCGTCTGAAACTTTTCTGGCGTCCCGCACAGTTAAAAGAAAATGACGCCCTGCAGGCCTACGAAAAAATCACGTTCCGACGTCAGGGGGACAGGCTCATTGCTAAAAACCCAACGCCATTTTACGTCTCATTTGGCGAGCTGGCCGTTGGCGGGAAAAGCGTCCCGGTGGTGGAGACCAAAGCCACGCCAGGCGCGATTTCAATGATGGTTGCGCCTTTCGGTGAGCAGACGTTCACGCTGCCTAAAGCTGCCAATGGCCCGGTGACCTGGACGGCAATCAGTGACTTTGGCGCTCAAACATCTCAGCGCAAGCAGACTCTTTAAACACATCATGCGGGTACGTTATGCCGTCATCTCCACTCTACAAACAGGTTCTGAATGGGATCGCGTTAGCGTTGCTAACCCTCATCCAGCCTGCAAGTGCTGATGACGAGTTCAATCTGCGCATCCTCGAGATGGACACCCCGCTGGAAAACACCTCCACGCTGAAAACCTTCATTAACGATAATGGTTTACTGCCGGGGCAATACCTGACGACCATTATGTGGGATCGCGACGTTGTCGATAAGCGCACGATAAGCTGGGTGATCTCGGAGGATAAACAGCGCCTGTTACCGCAGCTGACCAAAGCCGATCTGCGTGAGTTGGGCGTGAAAGTCGACACGATCCCGGATATGAGCGATCTGGACGATGCGGCGACAATCGACGACATCTCCCATTTCATTGCGGGCGCCCGATACGATTACGACCAGGATAATCAAACTCTGAAGCTGGTTATTCCCCAGATCTACCGCGATCGGGCCGTTGCCGGTGCAATCAATCCAAAATTCTGGGATGACGGAGCCCCCGCAGCCTGGACGAGCTATCAATTTAGCGGCTCTCAGCAGCACTACGACGCTGGCAAAACATCCTCCACGTGGCTTGGCCTGGACTCAGGGATTAACCTTGGCGCGTGGCGGCTGCGAAATAACAGTACATGGAATAACAGCGCGGGTTGGCAGAGCATCGCCAGCACTGTGCAACGTGACATTAAAACGCTGCAAAGCCAGCTTGAAATTGGCCAGACGTACACCAGCGGCGAGCTTTTCGACAGCGTCCAGATGACCGGCGTAAAGCTGGAAACGGACACCACTATGTTACCCACAAGCCAGCAGGGGTTTGCTCCCGTTGTGCGCGGCATTGCGAACAGCGATGCGAAGGTCACCGTCAAGCAAAACGGTTATACGATTTACCAGAGTAACGTCTCGCCGGGCCCTTTTGAGATCCGCGATTTGAGCCAGGTGACCTCCGGTGCGGATCTGGAAGTGACGGTGGAAGAGGCCGACGGTAGCGAACACAGCTTCATTCAGGCCAGCGCATCGGTGCCGGTGCTGCAGCGAGAAGGTGCGTTTAAGTATTCGCTGGCGGCAGGACGCTATCGCGGTAATGAGGGTGAGGAAGAGCCAACCTTTATGCAAGGTACGGCCATTTATGGCCTGCCTTATGGTGTGACGGCCTATACCGGCGCGCTCGGGGCCTCGCTGTATCACGCGTTGCTGGCGGGGCTGGGGGCCGATCTTGGACGCTTCGGTTCGGCATCAATGGATGTTACCGCTGCCAGGACCACGTTTGATGACGGACGCGACGACGCTGGCGGGTTGTCATGGCGAGCGCAGTATTCAAAAGATATTCCGGATACCGACACCACCGTCACGCTTGCCAGCTACCGCTATTCCACCTCGGGGTTTTATACGTTCCAGGAAGCTATCGATCAGCGAGACAACGAGATCGACGACGGTATTTATACCTATCGGCGCACCAACAATCGTCGAAGCCGTATGCAGGTCAATCTTTCTCAGCGTATTTCCGACTGGGGGTCGGCTTATCTCAACGGTTATCAGCAGGATTACTGGAATATGGATGGCCAGGAGCGAAGCGTCAGCGCGGGACTCAGCTCCAGCTGGCGCGGTATTACCTGGTCGATGAGTTACGGCCTGACCCGCACGCCGGATGCCGATACCGACAGGCAAATGGCGTTGATGGTCAACATTCCTTTCTCTCACTGGATAGCGGATTCCTGGGCAACCTACAGCGTCAACACTGCCAGCGGTGGCTATGTATCGCACCAGGTGGGGCTTGGCGGTACGGCGCTTGAGAACAATAACCTGAGCTATAACCTGCAGCAGACCTATGCCAGTCACGATACCGGCTATGGCGGCAGCCTCTCCGGGCGTTACCGTGGATCGGCCGGTGAAGTCGGGATGGGGTACAGCTATGGGGGGGATAACCGACAGGTGAACTACAGCGCCCAGGGCTCGATCGTTGCCCACGGGCATGGCGTAACGCTGGGGCAACCTGTCCGCGATGCATTCGCCATTGTGCACATTAAGGGTGGCGATAACGTCAAAGTGCAAAATGGGCGAGGCATTTCTACTGACCGTTTTGGTAACGCGATTGTTCCCTCCCTGAGCGCCTATCGGCACAACATCATCACGGTCAATACCCAGGATCGGGAAGATATTGATATCGACGCGGCAGCGCTGGATCTCGTACCGACAAAAGGCGCTGCGCTGAGCGCAACCTTCGATGCTCGCGTTGGACGACGCGCGCTGGTGACCTTGCGCTATGCGGGTAAGCCCGTTCCGTTTGGTGCTGTGGTGGCGCTGGAGAGTACCTCCGCCATCGTCGGGGATGACGGTGAGGTTTACCTCACGGGGCTGTCCGACAAAACAACGTTTAGCGTGCAGTGGGGAGATGAGCGCGATCGGCAGTGTCAGGGGACGCTGGACATTTCCACGCAGAGCCCGTCAGGGATCGTGAAAGCTACGGTCAACTGCCATTAACAGAGGTATTTCATGCATCTACGTCGTTCAGTCAACACATTTCTTTTACCCGTTCTGCTCGTGCTGACGGGGGCTTTTATCCATCCAGCCCGGGCAGACTGCACCTTTAACGGCAGTTCTGACGTAGACGCCGTTGTGACGTTTCAACTTCCTCCGGTCATCGTTGTTGCGCCCGACACGCCCGTCGGCACCATCATTTATGACGCCAGCGTTGAGAGTAAAGCGGTGACGGTGGATTGTAGCGGTGATGCGCAAGTTCGGCGAGGGTATCTGTACCTCACGGATATCGATGCACGCGAAGATGTGATGCCCGGGGTTTATCAGACCAACGTGCCGGGTATTGGCATCCGCGCGGCTGCGTCGAGCGAACGTTTTCCCGGTTACAATGAAGAGGATATTGTCCGGCCCATGCACTATCTGGGATCGATACACGGCTCTTCGCAGAGCACATCGACGTTTCGCGCCGCTGCACAGCTGGTCGTGACGGGCGATATCCAGGAGGGGGATTTGGATACGTCGCGATTAACGTCAATGGACATCCTGGGCAATGCGGCGATCGGTGAAATGCGCTTTTCTCCTTCCAGCGTCCACATTACGACCAATACCTGTAATCTGGTCGACCGGAACATCTATGTGCCGCTAAGAACGGTCAATACGCAGGATTTTACCGGCCAATACTCCGACGTACTCACTGACGGTAGCTTTAAGATTGAAATCACCGACTGCGCGGCGGGGACGAAGGTTGATTATCAGTTCACCAGCGCGGGCTCGACGGGCGTAACGAACGGCAATATTTTGGGCATCGCCAGCGGAGACTCTGCCGCCGAGGGCGTTGGCATTCAGATCCTCGACCAGAATAATACCGTGCTGCAGTTTGATCGGAACTACACGGCGATAACCAGCACGCAGGACAAGGTTCCTGTCGACATTCCCCTCAAAGCCCGCTACATCAAAACGGGGGAGGTAAAAGCCGGAAAAGTCGATTCTGTCGCCACGTTTGAGGTCTTTTACCGCTGAACCATCCTGCCCGCCCTGGCGGGCTTTAACGATCATTTCTCTAACCTCATTAACCCCCTCTTTTCATCTGGTTAATTCTTAAACCCTTAAATCTTGTAGGGGCGCTTACTGCTTGCTATGCAGCCAGCGTTTCGCATATTATTCTGCGGTCATAATAATAATTCTCGTTTACGTTATCATTCACTCTTTCATCAGAGAACCATCATGGCGCTTTCCAATACTGCTCAGCCAATTAACACGTCGCTGCGTAAAATCGCGGTTGTCGTAGCCACAGCGGTTGCCGGCATGTCCACTTACGCACAGGCCGCCGAAACCCCGAAAAAAGAAGAAACCATTACCGTTACTGCCGCACCGGCTGCACAGGAAAGTGCCTGGGGACCTGCTGCAACCATCGCAGCGAGGCAATCAGCGACCGGGACCAAAACAGATACCCCAATTCAGAAGGTTCCACAGTCTATTTCTGTGGTCACCGCTGAGGAAATGGCGCTGCATCAGCCTAAGTCCGTGAAAGAAGCCCTGAGCTACACGCCGGGCGTTGCGGTAGGTACGCGCGGTGCGTCAAACACCTATGACTATTTGGTGATTCGCGGCTTTGCGGCCGATGGCCAGAGCCAGAACAACTACCTCGACGGCATGAAGATGCAGGGCAACTTCTATAACGACGCGGTAATTGACCCTTACATGCTGGAACGCGCCGAGATCATGCGTGGTCCGGTTTCCGTTCTGTACGGAAAAAGCAGCCCTGGCGGCCTGCTAAATATGGTAAGTAAGCGCCCTACAACCGAGCCGCTGAAAGAGATCCAGTTCAAAGTGGGTACCGATAGCCTGTTCCAGACCGGCTTTGACTTTAGCGATGCAATCGATGATGACGGCGTTTACTCGTACCGCCTGACGGGTGTTGCACGTTCGAACAATTCGCAGCAGGAGGGTAAAGGCGAGCAGCGTTATGCTATCGCGCCATCGTTCTCCTGGCGTCCGGATGACAAAACTACCTTCACGTTCCTCTCTTACTTCCAGAACGAGCCTGAAACGGGCTACTACGGCTGGCTGCCAAAAGAGGGGACGGTTGATCCGCTGCCAAACGGCGATCGTCTGCCGACAGACTTCAACGAAGGCGCGAAGAACAACACCTATTCCCGTAACCAGAAAATGGTGGGATACAGCGTCGACCACGAATTCAACGATACCTTTACCGTGCGCCAGAACCTGCGTTATGCGCAGAATAAAACCTCGCAAAACAGCGTTTACGGCTACGGCATGTGCTCCGATCCGCTCTATTCGAGTAATCCTGCATCCAGTCCTTGCGCGAGCGTTCCTCAGTCGCAGTGGGGACATACGCTGACTCGCCAGTATGTAATTGATAACGAGAAGCTGGAAAACTTCACTGTTGACACGCAGTTGCAGAGCAAGTTCGCGACGGGTTCTGTCGATCATACTCTGCTGACTGGCGTAGATTTTATGCGCATGCGTAATGACATCGACTCGTGGTTTGGCTATGCCGGCTCCGTTCCTCCATCTGATATCTATAACCTCGATCGTAGCGACTTCGATTTCGGTTCTCATCCTGGACCGTCAGGCGCTTATCAGGTGCTGAACAAGCAAAAGCAGACCGGTATTTATGCTCAGGATCAGATCGAGTGGGATAAAGTGCTGGTGACGCTGGGCGGTCGTTATGACTGGGCCGATCAGGAGTCTTACAACCGTGTGTTGAATACCACCTCCGAGCGTGATGACACTCAGTTCACCTGGCGTGGCGGTGTTAACTACCTGTTTGATAATGGGGTCACCCCGTACTTTAGCTACAGCGAGTCGTTTGAACCGGCTTCTCAGACCGGTGCGAACGGCAACGTCTTTGCACCGTCTAAAGGTAAGCAGTACGAAGCGGGCGTGAAATATGTGCCGAACGATCGTCCGATCGTCATTACTGGTGCGGTATATCAGCTGACCAAAACCAACAACCTGATGGCTGACCCTGCGGGCTCATTCTTCTCGGTTGAAGGCGGCGAAATCCGTGCGCGTGGTGTTGAACTGGAAGCGAAAGCGGCCCTGTCTGCGAGCGTGAACGTTGTCGGTTCTTATACCTATACCGATGCAGAATACACCACGGATACCAACTACAAAGGCAACACCCCAGCGCAGGTACCTAAGCACATGGCTTCAGTCTGGGGTGATTACACGATGTTTGATGGCCCGCTGTCTGGCCTGACGCTGGGTACCGGCGTGCGTTACACTGGCTCCAGCAAAGGCGATCCGGCGAACACCTTCACGGTGGGCAGCTACACCCTGGTTGATGCCCTGGTCCGATACGATCTGGCGCGCGTGGGGATGGCAGGCTCTAACGTCGCGCTTCACGTGAACAACCTGTTCGATCGCGAGTACGTTGCCAGCTGCTTTAACACCTACGGTTGCTTCTGGGGTGCTGAACGTCAGGTTGTTGCCACCGCGACCTTCCGCTTCTAATCTCTCTTCGGGCACGGTTCGCCGTGCCCTTTTTATTTAAGTTGGCTGATATGCAGGATAATCAAACGCAATCCGACACCACCTTTTCGCTCAGTAATCTCTCCTTTCGCGTACCCGGACGTACCCTGCTGCATCCGCTCTCACTGACCTTTCCTGCCGGGAAAGTCACTGGCCTGATTGGTCACAATGGCTCTGGTAAGTCCACGTTGCTTAAGATGCTTGGACGCCACCAGCCGCCGTCGGAAGGCGATATTCTGCTGGACGGCCAGCCGCTGGAGAGCTGGAACAGCAAGGCCTTTGCCCGCAAAGTGGCGTATCTGCCGCAGCAGTTACCGCAGGCAGAAGGGATGACGGTGCGTGAGCTGGTGGCGATTGGTCGTTATCCGTGGCATGGGGCGCTTGGTCGCTTCGGCGTGGCCGACAGAGAGAAAGTGGAAGAGGCGATTGCGCTGGTAGGATTAAAGCCGCTCGCGCACCGTCTGGTGGATAGCCTGTCCGGCGGTGAGCGTCAGCGTGCATGGATTGCGATGCTGGTGGCGCAGGACAGCCGTTGCCTGCTGCTCGACGAACCGACCTCTGCGCTGGATATTGCCCACCAGGTCGACGTTCTGGCGCTGGTGCATCGTTTAAGCCAGCAGCGTGGGCTGACGGTGATTGCAGTGCTGCATGATATCAACATGGCAGCGCGCTACTGCGATTACCTTGTGGCCTTACGCGGCGGAGAGATGATCGCTCAGGGAACGCCGTCTGAGCTGATGCGTAGCGAAACGCTGGAAACCATTTACGGTATTCCGATGGGGATTTTGCCTCACCCAGCCGGGGCTGCACCGGTGAGCTTCGTCTTCTGATGCTGGATTCAATCTCAATGAGCCGTCGTCGCCTGCTGATGGCGATGGCGCTGTCACCGCTGCTGTTAAAAATGAATACTGCCCGTGCCGCCTCGATAGATCCCCATCGGATTGTGGCGCTGGAATGGCTGCCGGTCGAGCTGATGATGGCGCTCGGCGTCACGCCGTATGGTGTGGCGGACATTCCTAACTATAACCTCTGGGTGAACGAGCCGAAGCTGCCGGATTCCGTCATTGACATCGGCCTGCGAACGGAGCCAAACCTCGAACTGCTTACCCAGATGAAACCGTCGTTCCTGTTCTGGTCAGCGGGCTATGGTCCGTCAGAAGAGACCATGGCGCGCATTGCGCCGGGACGCGGATTCTCTTTCAGCGACGGTAAAAAACCGCTGGCTATGGCAAAAAACTCCATTAACGAGATGGCGCATTTCCTCAACCGCGAGGCGGAAGCTAAAAAACACCTCGATGAATTTGATGCCCTGATTGACTCACTGAAGCCGCGCTTTGCTCACCGGGGCAACCGTCCTTTACTGATGGTGACGCTGCTGGATGCCCGGCATATGCTGGTCTTTGGTAATAACTGCCTGTTCCAGGAAGTGCTTGACAGCTTCGGTATTCGCAACGCCTGGGAAGGGGAGATGACCTTCTGGGGCAGTACCGCCGTCGGCATTGATCGCCTGGCGGCATTTCGCGATGTGGACGTGCTGTGTTTCGATCACGGCAACGAGCGCGAAATGCAAACCCTGATGGCGACCCCGCTCTGGCAGGCGATGCCGTTCGTACGCGAGAAACGTTTCCTGCGCGCGCCAGCGGTGTGGTTCTACGGCGCGACGCTGTCGGCGATGCATTTTGCTCGCGTGCTGGACAACGCGATGGGAGGCAAGGCATGAGTACGCGTATTGCCCGTTTCCCGGCGCTTCTGCTGGCGCTGCTTTGCCTTGTCGCGCTGGCGTTAACCTGGTTCAACCTCTCGACCGCGTTACCGCGCGAACAGTGGGGCGCTGCCTTTGCCGCGCCGGATATCGACAGTATTCAGCAAATGCTGTTCCACTACAGCCTGCTGCCGCGTCTGGCAGTCTCCCTTTTAGTCGGCGCTGGTTTAGGGCTGGTGGGCGTGCTGTTCCAGCAGGTTTTACGTAATCCGCTGGCCGAACCGACCACGCTGGGGGTTGCCACCGGTGCGCAGCTTGGGATCACCATTACCACGCTGTGGGCGCTACCGGGAGCATTAACCTCGCAATTTGCAGCACTTGCGGGGGCATGCGTGGTGGGCGCGCTGGTCTTTGGCGTGGCCTGGGGGAAACGTCTTTCGCCGGTCACGCTGATCCTCGCGGGTCTGGTGGTCAGCCTCTACTGCGGGGCAATCAACCAGCTGCTGGTACTGTTCCATCACGACCAACTGCAAAGCATGTTCATGTGGAGTACCGGGACGCTCACCCAGACCGACTGGAGCATCGTGCAGCGCCTGTGGCCACAGTTGATTGGCGGCGTGGTGCTGACGTTGCTGCTGCTACGTCCGCTGACCCTGATGGGGCTGGACGACGGCGTGGCGCGCAACCTGGGGCTTGCCCTGTCGCTGGCCCGCCTGGGTGCGCTGGCGCTGGCTATTGTGCTAAGTGCTTTGCTGGTGAACGCGGTCGGCATCATCGGGTTTATCGGCCTGTTTGCGCCGCTGCTGGCGAAAATGCTCGGGGCGCGTCGTTTGCTGACGCGTCTGATGCTGGCGCCGCTGATTGGTGCGCTGATCCTCTGGCTTTCCGATCAAATCATTCTTTGGCTGGCGCGAGTCTGGATGGAAGTCTCTACCGGGTCGGTGACCGCACTCGTCGGTGCGCCGCTGCTGCTGTGGCTGCTGCCGCGCCTGCGCAGCATGAGCGCGCCTGCCATGGATGCGGGTGATAAGGTTCATGCTGAGCGGCAATCGGTCCTGTGGTTTAGCCTTGCGGGACTGGCGGTGCTGGTTATCGCCTCGTTCGCGGCACTCTCCTTCGGACGCGATGCCTCGGGCTGGCACTGGGCAACGGGCGACTTACTACACGAACTGCTGCAGTGGCGCTGGCCACGTATCTTCGCTGCGCTGATCGCAGGCGTGATGCTGGCGGTAGCGGGGTGCATTATTCAACGTCTCACCGGCAACCCGATGGCTAGCCCGGAAGTATTGGGTATCAGTTCTGGCGCGGCGTTTGGCGTGGTGCTGATGCTGTTCTTCGTGCCGGGCAATGCGTTTGGCTGGTTACTGCCTGCCGGAAGTATCGGTGCGGCGGTCACGCTGATGATTATCCTGATTGCTGCCGGTCGCGGCGGGTTTTCACCTCACCGCATGCTGTTGGCCGGGATGGCGCTGAGCACCGCCTTTACGATGCTGTTGATGATGCTGCAGGCAAGCGGCGATCCGCGTATGGCGAAGATCCTGACCTGGATTTCTGGTTCAACCTACAATGCCACCGGCAGTCAGGTTGTCTGGTCCGGGATGGTCATGATCGCGCTGCTGTCGCTTGTTCCGCTGTGTCGTCGCTGGATGACCATTCTGCCGCTCGGCGGTGAAACCGCGCGTGCGGTGGGGATGGCGCTGACGCCAGCGCGCGTAGCTCTGCTGCTGCTGGCGGCATGCCTGACGGCGACGGCAACCATGACGATTGGACCGCTGAGTTTTGTGGGGTTAATGGCGCCGCATATTGCCAGAATGATGGGCTTCCGCCGGACGATGCCGCATATCGTAATGTCGGCCCTGACGGGCGGGGTGATGCTGGTGTTCGCGGACTGGTGCGGAAGAATGGTGCTGTTCCCGTATCAGATCCCCGCGGGTCTGCTGTCGACCTTTATCGGTGCGCCGTACTTTATTTATCTGTTGAGAAAGCAGAGCCGGTAGTCAGGTGCGGCCTGATGCCCTCACCCCGACCCTCTCCTTCGGGGCTGAGGGAGAACCGCCAACCCGTAGGCCCGGTAAGCGCAGCGCCACCGGGCGATTTGCAGGCGACTTACAGCTTCGCAAACACCTTACGCGCCGCGTCGATGGTGTTATTGATATCTTCCTCGCTGTGCGCCACGGACATAAAGCCCGCTTCAAACGCTGACGGTGCCAGGTATACACCTTCGTCCAGCATCAGGTGGAAGAAGCGCTTGAAGCGTTCAACGTCGCACTTCACCACGTCCTGATAGCAGGTCACGGTTTTTGCCTCGGTGAAGAAAATCCCGAACATCCCGCCCACGTGGTTGACGACAAGAGGGATACCGGCCTCTTCTGCCGCTTCCAGCAGACCGTTTGCCAGCTGCGTGGTCAGGTCGGTCAGGGTTTCGTGAATACCTGGCTGAGCCACCTCGGTCAGGCAGGCGAAACCGGCTGACATCGCGATGGGGTTGCCAGAGAGCGTTCCCGCCTGGTAAACCGGACCGGTTGGTGCCAGCGCTTCCATCACGTCTTTACGACCACCGAATGCCCCGACCGGCATGCCGCCGCCGATGATTTTGCCGAGGCAGGTCAGGTCTGGCTCAACGCCGTAGTAAGACTGGGCACCCGCCAGCGCCACGCGGAAGCCGGTCATCACTTCATCGATGATCAGCAGCGCGCCAAACTCGTCGCACAGGGCACGCAGGCCCGGCAGGAAGTCAGGCTGCGGTGGGATGCAGTTCATGTTGCCCGCAACCGGCTCAACGATGATGCAGGCGATCTCCTGCGGATACTGCTCGAACGCCGCGCGAACGGTAGCCAGATCGTTGTAGGTGCAGGTCAGGGTGTGCTTCGCGAAATCGGCCGGTACGCCCGGCGAGTTTGGCTGGCCGAGCGTCAGCGCGCCAGAGCCCGCTTTCACCAGCAGACAGTCGGCGTGGCCGTGGTAGCAACCTTCGAATTTGATGATTTTATCGCGACCGGTAAAACCACGCGCCAGGCGAATGGCGCTCATGGTGGCTTCGGTACCGGAGTTCACCATACGTACCATGTCCATGGTCGGCACCAGTTCGGTCACCAGCTCCGCCATTTTGACTTCCATTTCGGTTGGCGCACCAAAGCTCAGGCCGCGCTGAGCCGCTTCAATCACAGCGTTACGAATGGTTGGATGGTTGTGCCCCAGCACCATCGGGCCCCAGGAGCCGACATAATCGATATAGGCTTTGCCATCGACATCATACAGATACGCGCCGTCGGCACGTTCGATAAACAGCGGCGTGCCGCCCACGCCGGTAAAGGCGCGCACAGGTGAGTTCACGCCACCCGGAATAAGCTCGCGGGCTGCACTGTAGAGGTTTTCAGACTTGCTCATGGCGTCGTTCCTGGTTCGTATAAAATGATTAAGCACACTATTCTAAGTGATTCGGGGATGGTTATGAAATTTTTACCCGGGCAATGCTTTAAGATTTGTTAAGTAATTTTCAGGAGACGGTGGGGCGGTCTCTGGTAAAATCCTGACGGCGATTTGTATGACGAAAAGAACAGGCAATGAAATCAGATTCACCCTCATTTGAAGAGCAACAGTTTGCGCGCGCGCGACACCGTATCAGCATCCGACGACTGCTCAACCGCGACAAGACGCCGCTGGCGATTCTGCTGGGCGCTGCCGTGGTGGGAACGTTGGCGGGGCTGGTGGGCGTCGCGTTCGAAAAGGCCGTCAATGGCGTGCTTAACTGGCGTATTGGCACCGTTGCGGGTTACGCCGATCGCGAATGGCTGGTCTGGATCCTGGCGTTTGGTTTATCTGCACTGCTCGCAACGGTGGGCTATTTTCTGGTGCGAAAATTTGCCCCGGAAGCGGGCGGTTCTGGGATCCCGGAAATAGAAGGGGCGCTCGAAGAGCTGCGTCCGGTCCGCTGGTGGCGCGTGCTTCCCGTGAAGTTTATCGGCGGGTTGGGGACGCTTGGTGCGGGAATGGTGCTCGGGCGCGAAGGGCCGACCGTACAACTGGGCGGTAATGTTGGCCGTATGGTCAGCGATCTGTTCAGGATGCGCAGTGCTGAAGCCCGCCATACGTTGCTGGCAACCGGTGCCGCCGCGGGGCTTTCCGCCGCGTTTAATGCCCCGCTGGCGGGGATCTTGTTTATTATCGAAGAGATGCGCGCTCAGTTTCGCTATAACCTGATCTCGATAAAAGCGGTGTTTACCGGGGTGATCATGTCGAGCATTGTCTTTCGCCTTTTCAATGGCGAAGGGGCGGTCATCGAGGTTGGGAAGCTAACCAATGCGCCGGTCAATACGTTGTGGCTGTATCTGATCCTCGGCATGATTTTTGGCATTGTTGGCCCGCTGTTTAACAGCCTTATTTTACGTGCTCAGGACATGTTCCAGCGGATCCACGGTGGCAACACGACCAAGTGGGTGCTGGTGGGGGGGCTGCTCGGCGGCATGTGCGGTGTGCTGGGCTTTATCGAACCCAACGCGGCAGGTGGCGGCTTTGGACTTATCCCTATTGCGGCGGCGGGAAATTTTAGCATTGGTCTTTTGCTGTTTATGTTCATCTCGCGGGTGATCACTACCGTACTCTGCTTCTCCTCCGGCGCGCCTGGAGGCATTTTTGCCCCGATGCTGGCGCTGGGCACGCTGCTGGGAACCGCTTTTGGCATGGCGGCGGCTGCGGGGTTCCCGGCCTATCATCTTGAAGCCGGGACGTTTGCCATCGCTGGAATGGGGGCGCTGCTCGCCGCGTCCCTGCGTGCACCCTTGACCGGGATCGTGCTGGTGCTTGAGATGACGGACAATTACCAGCTCATTTTGCCAATGATCATTACCTGTCTCGGCGCGACACTATTAGCCCAATTCCTGGGTGGAAAACCGCTATACTCCACCATTCTTGCACGGACCCTGGCGAAACAGGAGGCTGAACGGGCCTCAACGCAGAATACTTGAATGAATTACCAGGGTATTAGATAATGAAAAAAAGAATTGGGTGATTTTTACCCAATAGCAGTATGCAGTATTCATGGGAGCATAAGATGAGTGATGACGTAGTAGCTGTACCGCTCGAATTTACCGAAGCAGCAGCCAAAAAAGTGAAAGTCCTGATTGCCGATGAAGACAATCCGGAACTGAAACTCCGTGTTTATATTACCGGTGGTGGCTGCAGCGGCTTCCAGTATGGTTTCACCTTTGACGACCAGGTGAACGAAGGCGATATGACCATCGAGAAGCAGGGCGTCGCGCTGGTGGTTGACCCGATGAGCCTGCAGTATCTGGTTGGTGGTTCGGTGGATTACACTGAAGGTCTGGAAGGATCGCGCTTTGTGGTGACCAACCCGAACGCGACAAGCACCTGCGGGTGTGGGTCTTCGTTCAGTATTTGATGTTTCTGGCGGTGCGGTCTGATGCCCGCACCCCGGCCCTCTCCACTGGGAGAGGGAGAAAAAACTAAAAACGGTAACCTGGCGGTTACCGTTTTGCATTTACCTGTCATCCAGCGCAAACGTCGGCAGTTTCAGGTGCCAGCGTATCGCCGCTAAACGTATAACCAGCGTCACGACCATCCCCAGCATTGCGGCATTTTCCAGCGGGACCGCAAAAGTGTAATACGCGGTGGCGTGAACAATTCCACCTACAATACAGGCCGTCGCGTAAATTTCAGTACGCAGGATCATCGGCACTTCACGCGCCAGAATGTCGCGAATGATCCCGCCGCCCACGCCGGTTAATACACCCATGCAGATCGCCACCATTGGACCGGTGCCCGCATTAAACGCCTTATTAACGCCAATACCGACAAACACGGCGAGGCCGACGGCATCCAGCACCGGCAATATCCATTTGGGTAATCTGCGTGGCTGACGTACCAGTACAATGGTCAACATGCAGGTGACCATCGCTACCACCAGATCGGTGGGATCTTTTACCCAAAATACGGGGCCATTCGCCAGCGCCATATCGCGGATTGTTCCGCCGCCCACGGCGGTCACAACGCCCAGCACCAGCACGCCAAACGGATCCATGCGCAGTTTTCCGGCGAGTAAAACGCCGGAGATAGCAAAAACGGCTGTGCCAAGAATATCCAGCCAATACACGAGCATCGTTAAATCCTCGAAACGTATTTATCTATGTTAGTGACTCTCTGCCAGCGCGGCACAGAGTTGTTTTGCGGCGAGGATAATACGCGGGCTGGCGCGTTCAAACCAGTCACCGTTGAGCGGGATCACCGGAATTTTAAGCTGGCTATGCCAGAATTGTTCAACTTTAGGAATATCGCTCGCATTTCCGACCACGACGATGGCCTGCGGTTGGCGTGCAAGCACCTGTTCACGGCTGACCTGAGGCCAGGGTACCCGGCTGGCTGCAAAGATATTTTCGCCGCCGCAGATTTCCAGCACCTGATTCTGAATCGAACCTTTTCCGGTGGTGAACAACGGCTGGCTACCAAATTGCAGAAAGATGCGTTTTTTGGCGGGGGTATTGTACCGGGATTTCAGCGCCGCATAGTCGCTGAGCATCTGTTTCGCCGCGTCCTCGGCTTTTTTGGGCGTGGGGCTAAAAGGGGCCAGATCGCGCAGCGTCTGGGCGATTTGCTCAATACTGACTGCATCCACCCACATGACCTTAATACCCAGTGAGGTCAGTTGGTTGACCTGCCGCTCGGCATTGCCGCCGCGCCAGGCCAGCACGAGGTCAGGCTTAAGCGCCACAATGCGCTCGAGATTCATTCCTTGCCAGGTCGCGACCTGTTCAATGCTGGCGGCCTGGGGGGGATAATCTGAAAAGCTACTCACGCCCACAGGGGTGATCCCGGCAGCAAAGGCCAGTTCGGTATTCGCGGGGGAGAGGGTAATCACACGCGGCATGGCGAAAAGCCATGCCGGTGCGAGGAGAAGCAGGACGGCCAGCGCCCTGACGGTATGTTTAGCCACGAGCCAGTTTCTGCACCAGACGTTCCACCATCACGGTGGACTGTTTTGCCGCCACAACAAGGAACTCGTCAAAGCTAATGTGGGACTGCTGGTCTGCCACGTCAGAGATCGCGCGAACGACCACGAACGGTACGCTAAAGTTATGGCAAACATGAGCAATCGCGGTCGCTTCCATCTCAACGGCAACCGCCTGCGGGAAGTTATGACGGATTTTCGCCAGGCCCACGGAGCCGTTGATGAACGCATCACCGCTGACAATCAGGCCACGCACCGCGTTGAGGTTAAGCTCCGCAATGCAGGTCTCTGCCGCCGCGATCAGCTTGTCGTCAGCTTTAAAACCCGCAGGGCAGCCCGGAAGCTGGCCGTATTCGTAACCGAACGCGGTGACGTCAGCATCGTGGTAACGCGCTTCGTCGGAGACAACGATATCACCCACCTTCAGCGTCGGCGCCAGGCCGCCCGCAGAGCCGGTATTTACGATTACATCCGGCTTGCAGCGCTCAAGCAGCAGGGTGGCACCCAGCGCCGCAGCGACTTTACCGATGCCTGATTTCAGCAGAGCCACGTCAACACCGTTCAGCTGACCGGTGTAGATCTCACAACCACCCAGAGAGAGGGTCTGACGGTTCTCAATTTTGTCACGCAGCAGCGTAACTTCTTCTTCCATTGCACCAATAATGCCGATTTTCATAGATTTACTCGCGATGTGCCTTGTTAAGATGCATAGTCTATCATGCGGTTAAGGGGAAACGCATTCTCACGCGGGGGAGCACATGGCACCAATCGATTTTCGCACCAAAATTAACTGGCACCGACGTTTCCGCTCGCCGCAGGGCGAAAAGAGCGAACATGAGATCCTGCGCATCTTCGAGAGCGATCGCGGGAGGATCATCAACTCGCCCGCTATCCGGCGCTTGCAGCAAAAGACCCAGGTGTTCCCGCTGGAGCGTAACGCCGCGGTGCGTACGCGCTTAACCCACTCCATGGAAGTGCAGCAGGTTGGGCGCTACATTGCCAAAGAGATTTTGAGCCGCCTGAAAGAGCAACGGCTACTGGAAACTTATGGTCTGGATGAACTGACCGGGCCGTTTGAAAGCATCGTTGAGATGGCCTGCCTGATGCATGACATCGGCAACCCGCCCTTTGGGCATTTCGGCGAGGCGGCGATCAACGACTGGTTTAAGCAGCGTCTATTCCCTTTGGACGCGAAAAGCCAGCCGCTGAGCGACGATCGCTGCGTGGTAAGGGATTTACGCCTGCGTGAGGGTGAAGAGGGCCTTAACGATCTGCGTCGCAAAGTCCGTCAGGATCTCTGCCATTTTGAAGGTAACGCGCAAGGGATCCGCCTGGTGCACTCCCTGATGCGCATGAACCTGACGTGGGCGCAGGTGGGCTGCATACTCAAATACACGCGCCCGGCCTGGTGGATGGGAGAAACGCCTGCCACGCATAGCTACCTGATGAAAAAGCCGGGCTACTATCTTTCCGAAGAGGCCTATATTGAACGGCTGCGTAAAGAACTTTCATTAACGCCAAAGGGGCGTTTCCCATTGACGTGGATTATGGAAGCCGCCGATGACATTTCCTATTGCGTGGCCGACCTTGAAGACGCCGTTGAGAAAAGAATATTCAGCGTCGAGGAGCTTTATCAGCATCTTTATAATGCCTGGGGTAAACATGAAAAAGGGTCGCTGTTTTCTCAGGTCGTCGAAAATGCCTGGGAAAAATCGCGCTCGAATTCCCTCAGCCGCAGTACGGAAGATCAGTTCTTTATGTATTTGCGGGTCAATACATTAAATAAGCTGGTGCCTTACGCGGCGTCGCGCTTTATTGATAATTTGCCGCTGATTTTCAGCGGGGAATTCAATCACGCACTGCTGGAAGATGACAGCAGTTTCAGTCAACTCCTTGAGCTTTATAAACATGTGGCGATGCGCCATGTGTTCAGCCATCCGGACGTGGAGCAGTTAGAGCTGCAGGGATACCGGGTGATCAGTGGGTTACTGGAAATTTATTCTCCTTTGCTTCACTTATCGGTCGATGAATTCAGCGAGCTGGTGGAACACGAGCGCGTGCGGCGAATACCTATCGAATCCCGGCTTTACCAGAAACTTTCTACGCGTCATCGTCTGGCGTATGTCGAAGCGATGGGTAAGCTGGAGCGCCACTCTCCTGAATGGCCGGTAATGGAATATTATTATCGCTGTCGCCTTATCCAGGACTATATCAGCGGCATGACAGATCTGTATGCCTGGGATGAATACCGCAAGCTCATGGCCGTGGAATAAGCGCTGAGTTTTGTAAAGACGACCAATAAATTTTTACTTTTTCCATAAACTTAATCCCGGAACTAAGCGGTATAAAACGAATCTGAGTTACACAGCAATTTTGCGTTATCAGGTAAATCGAGATTGAGAAACATGAAAAAAACCACATTAGCAATGAGTGCACTGGCTCTGAGTTTAGGTTTAGCGCTGTCTCCTCTGACTGCTACCGCAGCCGAGACCGCGTCGTCAGCAGCAACCGCGCAGCAGATGCCAAGCCTGGCACCGATGCTCGAAAAAGTGATGCCATCGGTGGTGAGTATTAACGTTGAGGGCAGCACGACCGTCAATACGCCGCGTATGCCGCGTAACTTCCAGCAGTTCTTCGGCGACAACTCGCCGTTCTGCCAGGACGGTTCGCCATTCCAGAGTTCCCCGTTCTGTCAGGGCGGTGGTGCAGGAGATGACAGTCAGGGCGGCGGCCAGCAGCAGAAATTCATGGCGCTTGGCTCGGGTGTCATCATTGACGCCGCAAAAGGCTACGTGGTGACGAACAACCACGTTGTGGATAACGCCAGCACCATTAAAGTTCAACTGAGCGACGGCCGTAAATTCGATGCCAAAGTGGTGGGTAAAGATCCGCGCTCCGACATCGCGCTGATCCAGATCCAGGATCCGAAAAACCTGACGGCGATTAAGCTTGCCGATTCCGACGCGCTGCGCGTGGGTGACTACACCGTGGCAATCGGTAACCCGTTTGGTCTGGGCGAAACCGTGACTTCGGGGATCGTCTCTGCGCTGGGTCGTAGCGGCCTGAACGCGGAAAACTACGAAAACTTCATCCAGACGGATGCGGCGATCAACCGCGGTAACTCCGGCGGTGCGCTGGTGAATCTGAACGGTGAACTGATCGGTATCAACACCGCCATTCTGGCACCGGACGGCGGCAACATTGGTATCGGCTTTGCTATCCCAAGCAACATGGTGAAAAACCTGACCGCGCAGATGGTGCAGTATGGTCAGGTGAAACGCGGCGAACTGGGCATTCTCGGGACTGAGCTGAACTCCGAGCTGGCGAAAGCGATGAAGGTTGACGCCCAGCGCGGGGCATTCGTCAGCCAGGTGATGCCGAATTCCTCCGCGGCGAAAGCGGGCATTAAAGCGGGGGATGTGATCACCTCCCTGAACGGTAAACCGATCAGCAGCTTTGCCGCCCTGCGCGCCGAAGTGGGTTCCATGCCGATTGGCAGCAAAGTGACCCTCGGTCTGCTGCGTGACGGTAAGCCGGTTAACGTGAGCCTGGAGCTGCAGCAGAGCAGCCAGAATCAGGTAGATTCCAGCACCATCTTCAGCGGGATTGAAGGTGCCGAGATGAGCAATAAAGGCGCAGACAAAGGCGTGGTGGTGAACAACGTGAAAGCGAATTCACCGGCAGCCCGTATCGGCCTGAAAAAAGGTGATGTGATCATGGGCGCTAACCAGCAGCCGGTGAAAAACATCGCTGAACTGCGCAAAATTCTCGACAGCAAGCCTTCCGTGCTGGCGCTGAATATCCAGCGTGGTGATACCTCTCTTTATCTGCTGATGCAGTAATCCACTTAAGCCCCTGTTCGCAGGGGCTTTCTCGTTTCTGTGACGCTTACCACAACTCCATACTTCTCCCTCTCTCTTTGTGCATTCGCACAATGCGGCCGTCGCTGAACTTCCCTATGCTTGAGCTCTGCTCAAAGGAGGGTTACATGGCTGGCTGGCATCTTGATACCAAAATGGCGCAGGATATCGTGGCGCGCACTATGCGCATCATTGATACCAATATCAACGTAATGGATGCCCGTGGGCGCATTATCGGTAGCGGCGATCGCGAGCGTATTGGGGAATTGCACGAAGGTGCACTGCTGGTGCTCTCCCAGGGCCGCGTGGTAGATATCGACGATGCGGTAGCAAAACATCTGCACGGCGTACGTCAGGGCATCAATTTACCGCTGCGCCTTGAAGGGGAAATTGTCGGCGTTATCGGTCTGACCGGCGAGCCGGAGTCGCTGCGTAAATACGGCGAGCTGGTCTGTATGACGGCGGAGATGATGCTGGAGCAGTCGCGCCTGATGCACCTTCTCGCCCAGGACAGCCGCCTGCGCGAAGAGCTGGTCATGAACCTTATACAGGCGGATGAGCATACGCCTGCACTCAGCGAATGGGCGCAGCGGTTGGGGATCGATCTGAACCAGCCGCGCGTGGTGGCGGTGATTGAGGTTGATAGCGGCCAGCTTGGCGTGGACAGTGCCATGGCAGAGCTGCAGCAGCTGCAAAACGCGCTGGCGACGCCGGAACGCAATAACCTGGTGGCGATTGTGTCTCTGACTGAAATGGTGGTGCTTAAACCCGCACTCAATCAGTTTGGCCGCTGGGATGCAGAAGACCATCGACGCCGTGTGGAGCTGCTGATTGCACGCATGCAGGAGAACGGCCAGCTGCGCTTTCGCGTTGCGCTGGGCAATTACTTTACCGGGCCGGGCAGTATCGCCCGTTCCTGGCGGACCGCACGCACCACCATGATGGTGGGTAAACAGCGTATGCCGGAAAGCCGCAGTTATTTCTATCAGGATTTGATGCTTCCGGTGCTGCTCGACAGCCTGCGCGGTGGGTGGCAGGCCAATGAGCTGGCGCGACCATTAGCGCGCCTGAAAGCCATGGACAACAACGGCTTGCTGCGCCGCACATTGCAGGCCTGGTTCCGTCACAACGTGCAGCCGCTGGCGACCTCGAAGGCGCTGTTTATTCACCGCAATACCCTGGAGTATCGGCTCAACCGCATTTCGGAGCTGACGGGGCTGGATCTGGGAAATTTTGACGACAGGCTACTGCTGTATGTGGCGCTGCAGCTGGACGAACAGAGATGATGTGGTTTTGCCGGGTGGCGGCTTCGCCTTACCCGGCCTACATGCTGGTTTTCTCCCTCTCCCTGTGGGAGAGGGCGGGGTGAGGGCATCAGGCCGCACCGTTAATTACTTATTACGAGTAAGCTTCTCAAGATCTGCTTCAATCTCGCTGATCTTATTCGTTACAACGCTTTCAAGGTGACGCAGATCGTCAAGGATCTTACGCTTGAGATCGACTTCGGTGCGGTCGCGCTGGCAGATCTGATCGAGTTCATCGATCACATAGCGCAGGTTCGGGCTGATTTCCTGTACTTCTTTGTAACCCTGACCGATGCCGTCAGCCACCACGGTTTTGCGCTGGCGTGGATATTTAAACTTCACGCTTTTGGCGAAAAACTCACCTTTGTCCTTGTGAAAATAGATTTTAAGAATATCGTTATTGGCTTCCTGACGGAGGCTGTAACGATCAATTTCATCAGGATTGGTAATGCCCAGACTTTTCAGATTATCGTACATAGCGGTACCCTTGATCTCAACATAACCTTTGAATAATTAACGAAAAAATCTATTTTCGCCACCCTCAGATACAAAAAAAGCGGGGTTGCCCCCGCTTTTTGTTATACCCGATTAATCGATGGTGCGCAGCAACTCGTTGATGCCCACTTTACCGCGGGTTTTCGCATCCACTTTCTTCACGATAACCGCGCAGTACAGGCTGTATTTACCGTCTTTAGACGGCAGGTTGCCGGAAACCACCACAGAACCCGCTGGAACGCGACCGTAGTGAACTTCACCGGTCTCGCGGTCATAAATACGGGTGCTCTGGCCGATGTAAACGCCCATGGAGATCACGGAGCCTTCTTCCACGATCACGCCTTCAACCACTTCGGAACGTGCACCGATGAAGCAGTTATCTTCGATGATGGTTGGGTTAGCCTGCAGTGGCTCCAGTACGCCACCGATGCCGACGCCACCGGACAGGTGAACGTTTTTACCGATCTGCGCGCAGGAACCGACTGTCGCCCAGGTATCCACCATAGAGCCTTCGTCAACGTAAGCACCGATGTTTACGTAAGATGGCATCAGCACGGTATTGCGCGCGATGAACGCGCCCTGACGCACTGCCGCAGGTGGTACCACGCGGAAGCCTTCTTTCTGGAAGCGCGCTTCGTCGTAGTCAGCGAATTTCATTGGCACTTTATCGAAGTAGCGGCTTTCTGCTCCGTCGATAACCTGGTTATCGTTGATACGGAAAGAGAGCAGCACGGCTTTCTTCAGCCATTGATGAGTGACCCACTGACCGTCGATTTTTTCTGCCACGCGTAATGCGCCGGAATCCAGCAGGGAAATAACCTGGTTTACCGCTTCACGGGTCACGGTATCCACATTTGCCGGAGTGATCTCGGCGCGACGCTCAAAAGCGGACTCAATAACGTTCTGTAACTGCTGCATTGTTTACTCTTTCCATTTCACTAAAAAACACGTCACCCTTTATCGTTTGGATTGAGGGCTGCTGTCAACCGTTGTTGCACTTCAAGCTGCAGGTCATTATTAAGGGCACGCCGGTCCGCTGTCGCGATTATAAATAAATCTTCTACTCGCTCGCCAATCGTTGTAATTCGGGCTCCGTGAAGCGAAATTCCCAGATCGGCAAAAACCTGGCCTACGCGGGCAAGCAGCCCTGGCTGGTCGAGCGCGATCAGCTCAAGAAACGATTTACGGTCGGTGTGGGTCGGCAGGAAATTGACCTCGGTATCGACGGTAAAATGACGCAATTTTGCAGGCTGGCGACGCGGCTGCGGCGGCTGCCAGCTGCGCTGGGTAATGGCCTGCTCCAGACCAAAACGAATCCCTTCATGCCTGTCCGACGACAGCGGGCTGCCGTCCGGCTCCAGTACAATAAAGGTGTCCATTGCCATGCCGTCGCGGGTGGTGAAAATTTGCGCGTCGTGAACGCTCAGATTACGCCTGTCCAGTTCGGCGCAGACGGCGGCAAACAGATAGGGTCGGTCCGGGCTCCAGATGAAGATCTCCGTGCCCCCGCGCGTGGCCTGTGGGCTGAGCAGGATCATCGGCTTCGACAAATCGTGCTTCAGCAGATGCCGCGCGTGCCAGGCGAGCTGGTTTGGGCTGTGGCGTACAAAGTAGTTAGCGCGACAGCGCGCCCAGATCTGATGCAGCGCCTCTTCATCAATATTATCCATCCGCAGCAGCGCCAGCGCCTGCAGCTGATGGTGGCGCACGCGCTCGCGCATGTCCGGGGTGTTTTGCATACCACGACGCAGCTGTTTTTCGGTAGCGAAGTACAGCTCGCGCAGCAGGCTCTGCTTCCAGCTGTTCCACAGGGTTTCGTTGGTGGCGCAGATATCCGCCACCGTCAGGCAGACCAGATAGCGCAGGCGGTTTTCCGTTTGCACCTCTTCGGCGAATTGCTTAATGACTTCAGGATCCTGAATGTCACGACGCTGTGCGGTGACCGACATCAGCAGGTGATGACGGACCAGCCAGGCCACCAGCTGCGTTTCGCGTGAGTTCAGCCCGTGCAGCTCTGCAAATTTCAGCACGTCCTGCGCCCCCAGCACCGAGTGGTCGCCGCCGCGACCTTTGGCGATATCGTGAAACAGGGCGGCGATCAGGATCAGTTCAGGATGGGAGAGGCGTGGCCACAGTTCAACGCACAGCGGATGCCGGGATCGCGTCTCTTCTTTCGCAAAGCTTTCCAGCTTGAGCATGACGCGGATCGTGTGTTCATCCACCGTGTAAGCGTGGAAAAGATCGAACTGCATCTGACCGACAATGTGCGACCACTGGGGCATATACGCCCACAGTACGCTGTGGCGGTGCATTGGCAGCAGGCCGCGGCTGACGGCGCCCGGGTGGCGGAGCATGCTCAGGAACAGGGCGCGCGCTTCCGGGATATAGCACAAAGGCTGCGTCAGGTGGCGGCGCGCATGGCGCAGATGACGCAGGGTGGTGGAGTAGATCCCGGTGATCGTGCTGTTGCGCACCATGGTATAGAACATCCGCAGGATCGCTTCCGGCTCGCGGATGAACAGCGTTTCGTCGCGCAGATCGATAAGCGTCCCGCGCAGCTGGAACTCATCATCAATCGGGCGCGGTTTCTCGTCTGCCGTCAGGGCCAGAATGGCCTCGTCGAACAGCTGTAACAGCATCTGGTTCAGCTCGGTCACCCGGCGGGTGACGCGGAAGAAATCCTTCATCATGTGCTCAACCGGCTCGTTGCCTTCGCCCTGATAATTCAGGCGCTGAGCCACGCTGAGCTGGCGGTCAAACAGCAGGCGGTTATCGTAGCGGGTGACTTCCAGATGCAGGGCAAACCGGATGCGCCACAGCAGGTGCAGGCACTCGTTGAGCTCGTTACGCTCGGCCTCGGTTAAGAAGCCGAAGCCGACCATCTCATCCATTGACGTCGCGCCAAAGTGGCGACGGGCGACCCACTGCAGGGTGTGGATGTCGCGCAGGCCGCCGGGGCTGCTTTTAATATCGGGTTCAAGATTATAGCTGGTGCCGTGGTAGCGCTGGTGGCGCTGGTTTTGCTCTTCGACCTTCGCGGCGAAGAACTTTTCTGATGGCCAGAAGCCGTCGCTGAAGATGTGTTTTTGCAGCTCCAGAAACAGCGCGACGTCACCAATCAGCAGGCGGGTTTCAATCAGGTTGGTGGCGACGGTCAGGTCAGATAACCCTTCCAGCAGACACTCTTCCAGGGTGCGCACGCTGTGGCCCACTTCCAGCTTCACGTCCCAGAGCAGGGTCAACAATTCGCCAATTTTTTGCGCCTGTTCGTCCGGCAGCTTTTTGCGGCTTAAGATCAGCAGGTCGATATCGGAAAGCGGATGCAGTTCACCGCGACCATAGCCCCCTACGGCAACCAGCGCCACGTCGCTAATCTGCCCGAAGCCGTAATCGATCCACAGGCGTTGCAGCAGTTGGTCGATAAATTCGGTGCGCGCTTCAATGAGCTGTTCGGCTGAAATACCTGCGTCAAAGGCGCTTCCCAGCCAGCGCTGAAAGACGTCCATATGTGCTTTGATATCGGCACACTTCAGCTCGTGCGGAGGCCAGACGCCAGGGTTGTCGGGCTGGTCGGGGAGGGTGGGAAGAGCTGTGTTAGCATACTGTTCGGGTAAAAGATTACTCATCGTGCGCCACCCATAAGAAAAAGCTATCGCCATTAAAAAAGCCGGCATTTGCCGGCTTCTTCTTACTCAATGTTCGTTAATATCGCCGGGATGGTGTCATCCTTGCGCAACGTCATAATTTCGCAGCCGTTGTCTGTTACCACAATAGTATGCTCGTACTGTGCAGACAAGCTTCTGTCTTTGGTTTTCACCGTCCAGCCATCTTTCATGGTGCGGATGCGGTAATCGCCAGAGTTGACCATAGGCTCAATAGTGAAGGTCATGCCTTTCTGCAGCACCACGCCGCCGTCATCCGCATCGTAGTGTAGAACCTGCGGCTCTTCGTGGAAGACGCGACCAATGCCGTGCCCGCAGTATTCGCGCACCACGGAGAAACCTTCCGCTTCCACGAACTTCTGGATAGCCGCACCGATAGTGCGCAGACGGATGCCTGGTTTCACCATCTTCAGTGCCAGGTAGAGGCTCTCTTGCGTCACTTTACACAGGCGCTCGCCGAGAATGGTCGGTTTGCCTACGATGAACATCTTAGAGGTATCGCCGTGGTATTCGTCTTTAATGACGGTCACGTCGATGTTAACGATGTCGCCATCTTTCAGCAGTTTTGCGTCGTCCGGAATACCGTGACAAACCACTTCATTTATAGAGATGCACACGGACTTCGGAAAGCCGTGGTAGCCGAGGCAGGCGGAGACCGCGTGCTGCTCGTTGACGATGTAGTCATTACAAATGCGGTCCAGCTCGCCGGTACTGACGCCCGGCTTCACGAACGGCGCGATCATTTCCAGCACTTCAGCGGCCAGACGACCGGCGACGCGCATCTTTTCAATTTCTTCAGGAGTCTTAATAGAGATAGCCATGTAATCTGTCCATCGGTGTCGATTTTTTCGACAATACTAGTTCAAGTACCGTCAATGGTAACAGTCTGGCGCACCCACTGCCAAATTGAGAATCATTAACAGCACACACCGCCAACAATTATTGGTTTCTGGCCGTGTTTTATGGTATAAAGCGCGCCGGACTTCCGATCCATTTCAGATACACAGGCTGGACGGAAGCGACAAATCTCACTTTGTGTAACAACACACACGTATCGGCACATATTCCGGGGTGCCCTTAGGGGTCGGTAATATGGGATACGTGGAGGCATAACCCCAACTTTTACTATAGAGGTTTTAAACATGGCAACTGTTTCCATGCGCGACATGCTCAAGGCTGGTGTTCACTTTGGTCACCAGACCCGTTACTGGAACCCGAAAATGAAGCCTTTCATCTTCGGCGCACGTAACAAAGTTCACATCATCAACCTTGAGAAAACTGTACCAATGTTCAACGAAGCCCTGGCTGAGCTGAACAAGATCTCTTCCCGTAAAGGTAAGATTCTGTTCGTTGGTACTAAACGCGCTGCAAGCGAAGCTGTGAAAGATGCTGCTAACAGCTGCGACCAGTTCTTCGTGAACCATCGCTGGTTGGGCGGCATGCTGACCAACTGGAAAACTGTTCGTCAGTCCATCAAACGCCTGAAAGATCTGGAAACCCAGTCTCAGGACGGTACTTTCGATAAGCTGACTAAGAAAGAAGCGCTGATGCGTACTCGTGAACTGGACAAGCTGGAAAACAGCCTGGGCGGTATCAAAGATATGGGCGGCCTGCCAGACGCGCTGTTCGTAATCGATGCAGACCACGAGCACATCGCAATCAAAGAAGCTAACAACCTGGGTATCCCGGTATTCGCTATCGTTGATACCAACTCCGATCCGGACGGTGTTGACTTCGTTATCCCGGGTAACGACGACGCAATCCGTGCTGTTAGCCTGTACCTGAGCGCTGTAGCTGCTACCGTTCGTGAAGGCCGTTCCCAGGATCTGGCTTCTCAGGCGGAAGAAAGCTTCGTAGAAGCTGAATAATAAGGTTTTACCCCTTATTAGTACCGTGTATGAATAGGGGCCAATTATCGGCCCCTTTTTTCAATTTATACTGTTTGGCTTATGGCCGGGCAGTTCACATCTCCCGAGGATTTAAGAATGGCTGAAATTACCGCATCCCTGGTAAAAGAGCTGCGCGAGCGTACTGGCGCAGGCATGATGGATTGCAAAAAAGCGCTGACTGAAGCGAACGGCGACATTGAGCTGGCAATCGAAAACATGCGTAAATCCGGTGCGATCAAAGCAGCTAAGAAAGCAGGCAACGTTGCTGCTGACGGCGTGATCATCACTAAAATCGACGGCACCTACGGCATCATTCTGGAAGTTAACTGCCAGACTGACTTCGTTGCTAAAGATGGCGGTTTCCAGGCATTTGCGAACAAAGTACTGGACGCAGCTGTAGCGGGCAAAATCACTGACGTTGAAGTTCTGAAAGCACAGTTCGAAGAAGAACGTGTTGCGCTGGTTGCTAAAATCGGTGAGAACATCAACATCCGTCGCGTATCTTCCCTGGAAGGCGAAGTACTGGGCTCTTACCAGCACGGCGCACGTATCGGTGTTCTGGTTGCGGCTAAAGGCGCTGACGAAGAGCTGGTTAAACAGCTGGCAATGCACATCGCTGCTAGCAAGCCAGAATTCGTTAAGCCAGAAGACGTGTCTGCTGAAGTGGTAGAGAAAGAGTACCAGGTTCAGCTGGACATCGCGATGCAGTCTGGTAAGCCTAAAGAAATCGCAGAGAAAATGGTTGAAGGCCGCATGAAGAAATTCACCGGCGAAGTTTCTCTGACTGGCCAGCCTTTCGTTATGGATCCAAGCAAGTCTGTTGCTCAGCTGCTGAAAGAGCACAACGCTGACGTAACTGGCTTCATCCGCTTCGAAGTGGGCGAAGGCATCGAGAAAGTTGAGACTGACTTCGCAGCAGAAGTTGCTGCAATGTCCAAGCAGTCTTAATGATTGAAAAGGAGCCGCCTGAGGGCGGCTTCTTTTTGTCACCCGTCATACAAAATCAGACAGGTTACTGTATCCCTGCGCTGGTTTGCGGCATAACATGTCGCCAGAATTAACCCCCATCTTAATCGTTGACAGTCTCAGGAAAGAAACATGGCTACCAATGCAAAACCCGTGTACAAACGCATTCTGCTTAAGCTGAGTGGCGAAGCGCTGCAGGGAACGGAAGGCTTCGGTATTGACGCAAGCATCCTTGACCGCATGGCACAGGAAATCAAAGAACTGGTCGAACTGGGTATTCAGGTTGGCGTGGTTATTGGCGGTGGCAACCTTTTCCGTGGTGCTGGTCTGGCGAAAGCGGGGATGAACCGCGTTGTTGGCGACCACATGGGTATGCTGGCAACGGTGATGAATGGCCTGGCAATGCGTGATGCGCTCCATCGCGCCTATGTGAACGCCCGCCTGATGTCCGCTATTCCCCTGAACGGCGTGTGCGATAACTACAGCTGGGCAGAAGCCATCAGCCTGCTGCGTAACAACCGCGTGGTGATCCTCTCCGCCGGTACGGGTAACCCGTTCTTTACCACCGATTCCGCTGCCTGCCTGCGCGGTATCGAAATCGAAGCCGATGTGGTGCTGAAAGCGACCAAAGTGGATGGCGTGTTTACTGCCGATCCGGCAAAAGATCCGTCTGCGACTATGTACGATCAGCTGAGCTACAGCGAAGTGCTGGATAAAGAGCTGAAAGTCATGGATCTTGCCGCCTTCACGCTGGCTCGTGACCACAAACTGCCGATCCGTGTCTTCAACATGAACAAGCCGGGCGCACTGCGCCGTGTTGTAATGGGCGAAAAAGAAGGCACTTTGATCACGGAATAATTTCCGTCGGCGATAAATACAGGTAAGATTCCGCTTTACTTTGTAGTGGTATCTTACCCGGACGCGCCTTTGGCGTTGTCATGAATTAAACGCGACTATACTTAGCACACCTGTAGCGCTGTGCTGGCGGTTAGTCTGCCTGAGACAAGTTTTCAAGGATCCGTAACGTGATTAACGACATCAGAAAAGATGCTGAAGTACGCATGGATAAATGCGTAGAAGCGTTCAAAAACCAAATCAGCAAAATCCGTACTGGCCGTGCTTCTCCAAGCCTGCTGGATGGCATCATCGTAGAATACTACGGTACGCCCACTCCACTGCGTCAGCTGGCAAGCGTTACCGTAGAAGATACCCGTACGCTGAAAATCAACGTATTCGATCGTTCAATGAGCCCGGCTATTGAGAAAGCGATCATGGCGTCTGACCTCGGTTTGAACCCAAGCTCTGCGGGTGCTGACATTCGCGTTCCGCTGCCTGCGCTGACCGAAGAACGTCGTAAAGACCTGATCAAAGTGGTGCGCGGTGAAGCTGAGCAAGGTCGTGTTTCCGTACGTAACGTACGTCGCGACGCGAACGATAAAGTAAAAGCGCTGCTGAAAGAAAAAGAGATCAGTGAAGATGATGACCGTCGTTCCCAGGATGACGTGCAGAAGATGACTGACGCGGCTATCAAGAAAATTGATGCGGCGCTGGCAGATAAAGAAGCGGAACTGATGCAGTTCTGATTTCTGTCGTACACTGATAAACGCCGTTCAGGGGACGTTGTGTCTTACTGGCGGCGTTTTGCTTTTATCTGGTCTAACTTTTTTCCGGGCATCTCATGAAGCATTTAACACTCCTTGGCTCAACCGGCTCTATCGGTTGCAGCACTCTTGACGTGGTTCGCCATAATCCTGAAAGCTACACCGTGACCGCCCTTGTGGCTGGTAAAAATGTGCAGCGCATGGTGGAGCAGTGTCTGGAGTTTACGCCCCGCTTTGCGGTGATGGATGACGAGGAGAGTGCTCGCCAGGTGAAAGCGCTGCTGCAGGAAAAGGGCAGTCGTACTGAGGTGCTCAGTGGTCAGCGGGCGGCATGCGAGATGGCTGCGCTGGATGAGGTCGATCAGGTGATGGCCGCGATCGTTGGGGCGGCTGGGCTTCTGCCGACGCTTGCCGCTATTGATGCCGGTAAAGATGTCCTGCTGGCGAATAAAGAGTCGCTGGTGACCTGCGGACGCCTGTTTATGGAGGCGGTCAAACAGAGCGGGGCGCGTCTTTTACCGGTTGATAGCGAACACAACGCCATTTTTCAGAGTTTGCCGCAACCTTTTCAACAGAACCTGGGGTACGCTGACCTGGAGCAGAATGGCGTTGTGTCGATTCTGCTCACCGGGTCTGGTGGCCCGTTCCGTGAAACGCCACTGTCTGAACTGAGCGCAATGACGCCGGATCAGGCGTGCCGTCATCCGAACTGGTCGATGGGTCGTAAGATCTCCGTCGATTCAGCCACCATGATGAATAAAGGTCTGGAATACATTGAAGCGCGCTGGCTGTTTAATGCGTCAGCGAAACAGATGGAAGTGCTGATCCACCCGCAATCGGTGATTCACTCTATGGTGCGCTATCAGGATGGCAGCGTGCTTGCTCAGTTGGGCGAACCGGATATGCGCACGCCTATCGCTCACGCGATGGCGTGGCCAAACCGCGTGACATCCGGGGCAAAACCGCTCGATTTCTGCAAGCTGAGTTCACTGACCTTTAGCGAGCCTGATTACGACCGTTACCCGTGCCTGAAGCTCGCGATGACGGCCTTTGACCAGGGGCAGGCGGCGACGACGGCACTGAATGCAGCGAATGAAGTGACCGTTGAGGCATTTCTGAATCAGCAGATCCGCTTTACCGATATCGCAGCAATGAATCTTTCAGTGCTTGAATTGATGGATTTGTGCGAACCACAAAGCGTGGAAGAGGTGCTGGCGGTCGATGCAGAGGCTCGCATTGTTGCACGTAAACAGGTGACACGTCCCGCAAGCTGGTGATAAAGCAGCCACTAGTCGTCGTGCTATTTGTTAGCGTTGTGCTTCAGTGATATAGTCTGCGCCACCTGATCGCAGGTATTTGACTTTATGTGGTCAGGTAAGCCGTGGTTTGACACGGCTTTTTTATGTATAGGCTTCAGTATTCCTGTGTACCGCTAAATCCTTTTCAGGGACTAAAAACGCGTTATGTTGTCTGCGAATCAACCAATGAGCGAAAACTTGCCAGCGCATGGCTGTCGTCATGTAGCAATCATCATGGATGGCAACGGCCGCTGGGCGAAAAGACAAGGGAAGATACGAGCCTTTGGGCATAAAGCGGGGGCGAAGTCCGTTCGCCGCGCCGTTTCTTTTGCCGCCAATAACGGCATTGATGCGTTAACGCTCTATGCTTTTAGCAGTGAGAACTGGAATCGACCACCGCAGGAAGTGACTGCGTTGATGGAACTGTTTGTGTGGGCGCTCGATAGCGAAGTAAAAAGCCTGCACCGCCACAACGTCCGCCTGCGTATTATTGGCGAAACCAGTCGTTTTAACTCACGTTTGCAGGAACGGATTCGCAAAGCAGAAGCGCTGACGGAAAACAATACCGGCCTGACGCTCAATATCGCGGCGAATTACGGCGGACGCTGGGATATTATTCAGGGCGTTCGGCATCTTGCCGAGCAGGTTCAGGAAGGGCTATTGAGACCCGACCAAATTGATGAAGAGGCGCTCAGTCGGCAAATCTGCATGAATGAACTGGCGCCTGTGGATTTGGTAATAAGGACAGGGGGGGAACACCGTATAAGTAACTTTTTGCTTTGGCAAATCGCCTACGCCGAACTTTACTTTACTGATGTTCTTTGGCCCGATTTTGATGAACAAGACTTTGAAGGTGCGCTGCATGCCTTTGCCAATCGAGAGCGTCGTTTCGGCGGCACCGAGCCTGGCGGCGACAAAGCCTGATGGGGGTAGCTTTTGCTGAAGTATCGCCTGATTTCCGCTTTTGTATTAATACCCATTGTCATTGCGGCGCTGTTTTTACTGCCCCCAGTGGGATTCGCGATCGTTACGCTGGTGGTGTGCATGCTTGCCGCCTGGGAATGGGGACAGTTTAGCGGCTTTACCTCGCGCGCACAGCGGGTATGGCTGGCGGTGCTTTGTGGCTTTATTCTGGCCCTGATGATGTTCACGTTGCCTGAATATCATCACGATATTCACCAACCGCTGGTTGTCGGCTCCTTATGGATATCGCTGGCATGGTGGCTTGCTGCGCTTGTGTTGGTGTTTTTTTATCCAGGCTCTGCGGCGCTGTGGCGAAATTCTAAAGTGTTGCGCCTTATTTTTGGTCTGCTCACAATTGTTCCATTTTTCTGGGGTATGGTCGCGCTGCGCGCCTGGCACTATGACGAAAACCACTACAGCGGTGCCATCTGGCTGCTTTATGTGATGATTCTCGTCTGGGGGGCTGACTCTGGAGCCTATATGTTTGGTAAACTGTTCGGCAAACATAAACTGGCGCCGAAGGTTTCCCCGGGTAAAACCTGGCAAGGATTCATTGGTGGCCTGTTTACGGCGGCGATCATCTCATGGGGTTATGGCCTCTGGGCGAATCTGGAGGTTGCACCGTCAACATTGCTGGTGTGCTCAATTTTCGCTGCGCTGGCCTCGGTGCTGGGTGATCTCACCGAAAGTATGTTCAAGCGTGAAGCAGGGATTAAAGATAGCGGTCACTTGATTCCAGGCCATGGCGGGATACTGGATCGTATTGACAGCCTGACGGCGGCTGTTCCAGTGTTTGCTTGCTTGCTTTTACTGGTATTCGGGACGATTTAACGGAAGGTTTTATGCTGAGCATTCTCTGGAATCTGGCGGCGTTCATTGTTGCACTAGGTGTGCTGATTACCGTGCATGAATTTGGCCATTTCTGGGTTGCTCGACGCTGTGGCGTGCGGGTGGAGAGATTCTCCATCGGGTTTGGTAAATCGCTCTGGAAGCGTACCGATCGCCATGGCACCGAGTTTGTCATCGCCCTTATTCCGCTGGGTGGCTATGTCAAAATGCTCGACGAGCGCGTCGAGCCTGTCGCGCCAGAACTGAGGCACAGCGCGTTTAACAACAAAACCGTTGGGCAACGTGCTGCCATCATTGCTGCCGGTCCGGTAGCCAATTTCATCTTTGCTATCTTCGCTTACTGGCTGGTGTTTATCATCGGTGTCCCTGGCGTGCGTCCGGTTGTCGGTGAAATTGCCCCAGGCTCTATTGCGGCGAGTGGGCAAATTGCACCTGGGATGGAACTTAAAGCGATTGATGGCATCGAAACCCCTGATTGGGATGCCGTGCGATTGCAGCTGGTTGCGAAAATTGGTGATGAGAAGACGACTGTTAGCGTGTCGCCTTTTGGATCAGACCAGCGGCAGGAAAAAGTGCTGGATTTACGCCACTGGAGTTTCGAACCCGACAAAGAAGATCCCGTTTCCGCTTTGGGGATTCGGCCGCGCAGCGCGCAAATCGAACCGGTATTAGCCGAAGTACAGGCTAACTCCGCAGCGAGTAAAGCGGGTTTGCAAGCGGGCGACAGGATCGTTAAAGTCGATGGTCAACCATTAACACAATGGATGACCTTTGTTACTCTGGTACGCGATAATCCGGGTACATCGCTCGCGCTGGAAGTGGAAAGACAGGGGAGTCCGCTCTCACTGACGCTGATTCCGGATACCAAATCGAGCAGCGGAAAGGCAGAAGGGTTTGCAGGCGTTGTGCCGAAAGTGATCCCACTGCCAGATGAGTACAAGACAATACGCCAGTATGGGCCGTTCAGCGCCATCCTTGAAGCCACGGATAAAACATGGCAACTGATGAAGCTAACGGTAAACATGTTGGGGAAATTGATAACCGGTGATGTGAAACTGAACAACCTCAGTGGGCCTATTTCGATTGCTCAGGGGGCTGGGATGTCAGCGGAGTTCGGGGTGATTTACTATCTCATGTTTCTCGCGCTCATTAGCGTGAACCTCGGGATAATCAACCTGTTCCCGCTTCCCGTATTAGACGGGGGCCATCTGCTGTTTTTAGCCATTGAAAAGCTAAAAGGCGGACCGGTATCCGAGCGAGTTCAAGACTTTAGTTATCGCATTGGCTCGATTTTGCTGGTGCTGTTAATGGGGCTTGCACTTTTCAATGATTTCTCTCGGTTGTAAGAGAGTTAGTTAGGAAGAACGCATAATAACGATGGCGATGAAAAAGTTGCTCATAGCGTCGCTGCTGTTTAGCAGCGCCACCGTATACGGTGCTGACGGGTTCGTAGTGAAAGATATTCATTTCGAAGGCCTTCAGCGTGTCGCCGTTGGTGCGGCCCTCCTCAGTATGCCTGTGCGCCCCGGCGATACGGTTAATGATGATGATATCAGTAACACCATCCGCGCTCTGTTTGCCACTGGCAACTTTGAGGACGTCCGCGTCCTGCGCGATGGTGATACGTTGCTGGTTCAGGTAAAAGAACGTCCAACGATCGCCAGTATCACCTTCTCCGGCAACAAGTCGGTGAAGGATGACATGCTCAAGCAAAACCTTGAAGCATCCGGTGTTCGTGTGGGAGAATCCCTGGACCGTACAACCCTTGCAGACATTGAAAAAGGTCTGGAAGACTTCTATTACAGCGTCGGTAAATACAGTGCCAGCGTGAAAGCTGTGGTGACGCCGCTGCCGCGTAACCGTGTTGACCTGAAACTGGTCTTCCAGGAAGGTGTTTCTGCGAAGATCCAGCAGATCAACATCGTCGGCAACCACGCGTTCAGCACCGACGAGCTGATCTCAACGTTCCAGCTGCGTGACGAAGTGCCATGGTGGAACGTGGTGGGCGATCGTAAATACCAGAAACAGAAACTGGCTGGCGACCTTGAAACCCTGCGCAGCTATTATCTGGATCGCGGTTATGCCCGTTTCAACATTGATTCCACTCAGGTCAGTCTGACTCCGGACAAGAAAGGGATCTACATTACGGTTAACATCACAGAAGGCGATCAGTACAAGCTTTCTGGCGTTGAAGTAAGTGGAAACCTGGCGGGGCATTCTGCTGAAATTGAGTCGCTGACCAAAATTCAGCCGGGCGATCTGTACAGCGGGTCTAAAGTGACCAAAATGGAAGACAGCATTAAAAAGCTGCTCGGCCGCTATGGTTACGCTTATCCGCGCGTACAAACTCAGCCTGAAATCAACGACGCAGAGAAAACCGTTAAGCTGCACGTGAACGTTGATGCGGGTAACCGTTTCTACGTGCGTAAGATCCGCTTCGAAGGTAACGATACATCTAAAGATTCTGTTCTGCGCCGTGAAATGCGCCAGATGGAAGGGGCGTGGTTGGGTAGTGACCTGGTTGACCAGGGTAAAGAGCGTCTGAATCGTCTGGGTTACTTCGAGACGGTTGATACTGATACCCAGCGTGTACCAGGCAGTCCGGATCAGGTTGATGTCGTCTATAAAGTAAAAGAGCGCAATACCGGTAGCTTCAACTTCGGTGTGGGCTACGGTACTGAAAGCGGTGTGAGCTTCCAGGTCGGTGTTCAGCAGGATAACTGGCTGGGCACCGGGTACTCTGTTGGTATCAACGGTACCAAAAACGACTACCAGACCTACTCTGAGTTTTCCGTCACAAACCCATACTTCACCGTTGACGGTGTGAGCCTGGGTGGTCGTATCTTCTATAACGACTTTAAAGCAGACGACGCAGATCTGTCCTCCTACACCAACAAGAGTTACGGTGTAGACGGTACGCTCGGCTTCCCGGTGAACGAATACAACACCCTGCGTGCAGGCTTAGGTTATGTGCATAACGACCTGTCCAACATGCAGCCGCAGGTGGCGATGTGGCGTTATCTGGATTCCATTGGCCAGTCGGCAAGTACGTCCAGCGATGACAACGGTTTCGCTGCGGATGACTTCACCTTCAACTATGGCTGGACGTATAACCGCCTTGACCGTGGCTACTTCCCTACGGAAGGTTCTCGCGTCAACCTGAACGGTAAAGTGACCATTCCTGGCTCTGATAACGAGTTCTACAAGTTGACGCTGGATACGGCGTCTTACTTCCCAATTGATGATGACCATAAATGGGTTGTCCTGGGTCGTACTCGTTGGGGTTACGGTGACGGGATTGGCAGTAAAGAGCTGCCGTTCTATGAGAACTTCTACGCTGGTGGCTCAAGCACCGTGCGTGGCTTCCAGTCCAATAACATTGGTCCGAAAGCGGTTTATTACGGCGGTAATGACGAAGATAACTGCGCAAGCCGTGATCCTAAGCAAGTATGTAGCTCTGATGATGCAGTAGGCGGTAACGCTATGGCCGTGGCGAGCCTTGAGTTCATTACGCCTACGCCGTTTATCAGCGACAAGTACGCGAACTCTGTCCGTACCTCCTTCTTTATGGATGCGGGTACGGTGTGGGATACCAACTGGGAGAATACCGCCCAGATGCGTGCGGCAGGTGTTCCAGACTACAGCGATCCGGGCAACATTCGCATGTCCGCGGGTATCGCATTACAATGGATGTCACCGCTGGGGCCGTTGGTCTTCTCTTACGCCCAGCCGTTTAAGAAATACGATGGAGACAAAGCGGAGCAATTCCAGTTTAACATTGGTAAAACCTGGTAATAATTCGCTGCAAAGGAATGCGTTGGCAGTGTAGCGCTGACAACTGGCGATCGGTAACACGATCGCCTTGCCACGCAAAGAACGGTACCTTCAGGTGCCAATGGGATGGTAAGGAGTTAATTGTGAAAAAGTGGTTATTAGCTGCAGGTCTCGGTTTAGCGATGGCAACTTCTGCTCAGGCAGCGGACAAAATCGCAATCGTCAACATGGGTAATTTGTTCCAGCAAGTTGCACAGAAAACGGGCGTGTCTGCAACGCTGGAGAACGAATTCAAAGGCCGTGCTGGCGAACTGCAACGTATGGAAGGCGACCTCCAGACTAAAATGCAGCGTCTGCAGCGCGATGGTTCTACCATGAAAGCAAGCGATCGCAGCAAGCTGGAAAAAGACGTAATGGCTCAGCGCCAGACCTTCTCCCAGAAAGCGCAGGCTTTCGAGCAGGATCGTCAGCGTCGTTCTAACGAAGAGCGCGGTAAACTGGTTACTCGCATTCAGTCTGCAGTTAAAGCTGTTGCTGCCGATCAGAGCATCGATCTGGTTGTTGATGCGAATGCCGTTGCTTTCAACAGCAGCGATGTTAAAGACATCACCGCTGATGTGCTGAAACAGGTTAAATAAGTAATGCCTTCAATTCGACTGGCTGATTTAGCTCAGCAGTTGGATGCAGAATTACACGGTGATGGCGATATCGTCATCACCGCTGTTGCGTCCATGCAATCTGCTAAAGCTGGCAACATCACTTTCATGGTAAGTCCTAAGTACCGTGAACACCTGGCTCAATGCCAGGCGTCTGCCGTTGTTCTGACGCAGGACGACCTTCCGTTTGCCACAGGCGCTGCTCTGGTAGTGAAAAATCCCTACCTGACGTATGCACGCATGGCCCAAATTCTTGATACCACGCCGCAGCCGGCGCAGAACATTGCGGCTAGCGCCTCAATTGATCCGACGGCTCAGCTGGGTAACAACGTTGCAGTTGGCGCAAACGCTGTCATTGAATCCGGCGTTGTGCTGGGTGACAACGTGGTGATTGGCCCGGGCTGCTTTGTTGGTAAAAATACGAAGATTGGTGCAGGGTCCCGCTTGTGGGCCAATGTATCTGTCTACCACGAGGTTGAGATTGGCGAAAATTGCCTCATTCAATCCAGCACAGTGATTGGTTCTGACGGTTTCGGTTACGCCAACGATCGGGGTAACTGGGTTAAGATCCCACAGTTGGGTCGCGTGATTATCGGCGATCGTGTTGAGATCGGTGCCTGTACCACTATTGACCGCGGTGCGCTTGACGATACCATTATTGGCAATGGTGTTATCATTGATAACCAGTGCCAGATTGCACATAACGTTGTGATTGGCGACAATACCGCAGTTGCGGGCGGCGTGATCATGGCAGGCAGCCTGAAAATTGGCCGTTATTGCATGATTGGCGGTGCCAGCGTGATCAACGGCCATATGGAAATATGCGACAAAGTGACGGTGACAGGTATGGGCATGGTTATGCGTCCTATCACTGAACCTGGCGTCTATTCCTCAGGCATTCCGCTGCAACCGAACAAGGTCTGGCGTAAAACAGCTGCTCTGGTGATGAATATTGATGATATGAGCAAGCGTCTCAAAGCGATTGAGCGCAAAATCGATCAACAAGACTAAGCGTTCATCCGTTTAACGCTAATTTTCCCGGCCTGTCGGCTTTTTTATAAACCGGCAGGCCGTGTTATTATTGCTACTTAGTACATTTGACAGGAAGAGTATTTTGACTACTGACACTCATACTCTGCATATTGAAGAGATTTTAGAACTTCTGCCGCACCGCTACCCGTTTTTGCTGGTAGACCGTGTGCTGGATTTTGAAGAAGGTCGTTTTCTGCGCGCAGTGAAAAATGTCTCCGTTAACGAGCCATTCTTCCAGGGACACTTCCCTGGTAAGCCGATCTTCCCGGGTGTGTTGATCCTGGAAGCGATGGCACAGGCAACCGGTATTCTGGCGTTTAAAAGCGTAGGTAAACTGGAGCCGGGTGAACTCTATTACTTCGCAGGCATCGATGAAGCGCGCTTTAAGCGTCCAGTCGTGCCTGGTGATCAGATGATCATGGAAGTCACTTTTGAAAAAACGCGTCGCGGCCTGACTCGCTTCAAAGGCGTAGCTCTGGTTGACGGCAAAGTTGTTTGCGAAGCGACGATGATGTGTGCTCGTAGCCGGGAGTCCTGATACGTGATTGATAAATCTGCCTTTATTCATCCTACTGCCATTGTGGAAACCGGTGCCATCGTTGGTGCTAACGTCCACATTGGCCCGTTCTGTATTGTTGGACCCCATGTCGAAATTGGTGAGGGTACAGTACTGAAGTCTCACGTTGTGGTAAATGGTCACACGACCATTGGCTGCAATAACGAGATTTATCAGTTCGCTTCCATCGGTGAAGTTAACCAGGATCTGAAATATGCTGGTGAATCGACCCGTCTGGAAATTGGCGATCGTAACCGTATTCGCGAAAGCGTCACCATTCATCGTGGAACAGTACAGGGTGGTGGGTTGACGAAGGTAGGTAGCGACAACCTGTTTATGGTTAATGCGCATATCGCGCACGACTGTACCGTGGGTGACCGCTGTATTCTCGCCAACAACGCAACGCTGGCAGGACACGTATCGGTTGATGATTTCGCAATTATCGGTGGCATGACCGCAGTTCATCAGTTCTGCATCATTGGTGCACACGTGATGGTCGGCGGCTGCTCTGGTGTGGCGCAAGACGTCCCACCTTACGTTATTGCGCAGGGTAACCATGCCACGCCATTTGGCGTGAACATCGAAGGCCTTAAGCGTCGTGGTTTTAGCCGCGAAGCGATTACAGCCATCCGCAACGCGTACAAACTGCTGTACCGTAGCGGTAAAACGCTGGAAGAGGCGAAGCCGGAAATTGCCGAGCTGGCGAATAAGCATCCGGAAGTGAACGCGTTCATGGAGTTCTTTGACCGTTCAACAAGGGGTCTGATTCGTTAATGGTCGACAGTCGTCCGCTTACGATAGCCCTGGTCGCCGGAGAAACCTCCGGCGATATTCTTGGTGAAGGTCTTATCCGTGCGCTTAAGGCGCGTGTACCCAATGCTCGCTTTGTCGGCGTTGCTGGCCCGCTGATGCAGGCCGAAGGCTGTGAAGCCTGGTACGAAATGGAAGAGCTGGCCGTGATGGGTATCGTTGAGGTGCTGGGACGGCTGCGCCGTTTGCTGCACATTCGTGCCGATCTCACCCGCCGCTTTACCGAACTCAAACCCGATGTGTTTGTCGGTATCGATGCGCCTGATTTCAATATTACCCTCGAAGGGAATCTGAAAAAGCAGGGTATTAAAACCATTCACTACGTTAGTCCGTCCGTCTGGGCGTGGCGACAGAAACGCGTTTTCAAAATCGGACGGTCCACCCACCTGGTGCTGGCTTTCCTGCCTTTCGAAAAAGCGTTTTACGACAGATTTAATGTTCCGTGCCGTTTTATTGGTCATACCATGGCGGATGCAATGCCGTTGGATCCGGATAAAAACGCGGCGCGCGACGTGCTGGGCATTCCCCATGATGTGCACTGTCTGGCCTTGCTGCCGGGCAGCCGTGGCGCAGAAGTGGAGATGCTGAGCGCTGATTTCCTCAAAACAGCGCAAATTCTTCGCCAGACCTGGCCCGACCTTGAAGTGGTTGTTCCGCTGGTGAATGCCAAACGCCGCGAGCAGTTTGAGCGCATCAAAGCGGAAGTCGCCCCGGATCTTCACGTCCGTCTTCTGGACGGAAAAGGACGGGAAGCGATGTATGCGAGCGATGCCGCGCTGCTGGCCTCCGGCACAGCGGCGCTGGAGTGTATGCTGGCGAAATGCCCGATGGTGGTCGGTTATCGCATGAAGCCGTTTACCTTCTGGCTGGCAAAACGTCTGGTGAAAACGGATTATGTCTCCCTGCCAAACCTGCTTGCCGGTCGCGAGCTGGTGAAAGAGCTGTTGCAGGATGAGTGTCAGCCGCGGCTGCTTGCCGATGCACTGCTGCCGCTGCTGGCAAACGGCAAGACCAGCCACCAGATGCACGATACCTTCCGTGAACTGCATCAGCTGATCCGCTGTAATGCTGATGAGCAAGCGGCTGATGCGGTGCTGGAGCTAGCAAAATGATGGAGTTTGTTTATCCTCACACCCACCTTGTGGCGGGCGTGGACGAAGTAGGACGCGGCCCGTTGGTAGGCGCAGTGGTCACTGCTGCGGTGATCCTCGATCCTGCTCGTCCGATTATCGGGCTGAACGACTCAAAAAAATTGTCTGAAAAACGCAGGCTGGCGTTGTTTAGTGAGATTCAGGAGAAGGCGCTGGCCTGGAGCCTGGGGCGCGCTGAACCGCATGAAATAGACGAGCTGAATATTTTGCATGCCACGATGCTGGCGATGCAGCGTGCGGTCGCGGGTTTGAAAATTTCTCCTGAATATGTCCTGATTGACGGCAACCGCTGTCCGGCATTGCCCATGCCTTCAATGGCAGTTGTCAAAGGCGATAGCCGGGTCGCAGAAATTAGCGCAGCATCTATTATTGCCAAAGTGACGCGCGACGCTGAAATGGCCGCGCTGGACCTCACTTACCCGCAGTATGGTTTCGCCCAGCATAAGGGGTATCCCACACCTTTCCATCTGGAGAGGCTGGCTGAACATGGCGCAACTGAACACCATCGTCGCAGCTTTGGCCCGGTGAAACGCGCGCTGGGGCGGGTGTCCTGAATCAATACGCAAGCAATTAAGTAACGCGGAATCTGAAGATGGCTGAACCACGTTTCGTACACCTGCGGGTGCATAGCGACTACTCCATGATCGATGGGCTGGCAAAGACCGGACCGCTGGTAAAAAAGGCGGCCGCGCTTGGCATGCCTGCGCTGGCGATCACCGATTTTACCAACCTGTGTGGCCTGGTGAAGTTCTACGGAACCGCGCATGGCGCCGGGTTAAAGCCAATTGTCGGCGCGGATTTTCATGTCCAGAGCGAGCTGCTCGGCGATGAAATGACGCAGATCTCCGTGTTGGCGATGAACAACACCGGTTATCAGAACCTTACCCTGCTTATCTCTAAAGCCTACCAGCGTGGATATGGTGCGCTGGGTCCGTGGATCGATCGTGACTGGCTGGCAGAGCTGAACGAAGGCCTGCTGCTGATTTCCGGTGGTCGCATGGGCGATGTCGGCAAGTGTCTGCTGCGTGGCAACAGTGCGCTGGTGGATCAGTGCGTCTCGTTCTACGAAGAATATTTCCCGGATCGCTACTATCTTGAGCTGATTCGCACCGGGCGTGCGGACGAAGAGAGCTATCTGCATGCCGCCGTGGCGCTCGCAGAAGAGCGCGGTTTGCCAGTGGTGGCCACCAACGATGTCCGTTTCCTCGAAGCGGGCGATTTTGACGCACATGAAATTCGCGTGGCGATCCACGACGGCTTCACCCTTGACGATCCTAAACGCCCGCGTAACTACTCCTCTCAGCAGTATATGCGCAATGAAGAGGAGATGTGTGAGCTCTTCTCGGACATCCCGGAAGCGCTGGAAAACAGTGTTGAAATAGCAAAACGCTGTAACGTCACAGTGCGTCTCGGCGAATACTTCCTGCCGCAGTTCCCGACGGGGGATATGACCACGGAAGATTTCCTGGTCGTAAAATCGAAGGAAGGGCTGGAAGAGCGTCTGGAATTCCTGTTCCCGGATGAAGCCGTTCGCAAAGAGAAACGTCCTCCGTACGATGAGCGTCTGGATATTGAACTCCAGGTGATCAACCAGATGGGTTTCCCTGGCTACTTCCTGATCGTTATGGAGTTTATCCAGTGGTCGAAGGATAACGGCGTGCCGGTAGGTCCGGGCCGTGGTTCCGGTGCTGGCTCACTGGTGGCGTACGCGCTCAAAATCACCGACCTCGATCCACTCGAGTTTGACCTGCTGTTCGAACGTTTCCTTAACCCTGAGCGTGTCTCCATGCCCGACTTCGACGTCGACTTCTGCATGGAGAAACGTGACCAGGTGATTGAGCACGTTGCAGACATGTATGGCCGCGATGCGGTATCACAGATTATTACCTTCGGTACGATGGCGGCGAAAGCGGTTATCCGCGACGTTGGCCGCGTGCTGGGGCATCCGTACGGTTTCGTCGATCGCATCTCCAAGCTGGTGCCGCCCGATCCGGGCATGACGCTGGCAAAAGCGTTTGAAGCTGAACCTCAGCTGCCTGAAATCTACGAAGCCGACGAAGAAGTCAAAGCGTTGATCGATATGGCGCGTAAGCTGGAAGGCGTCACGCGTAACGCCGGTAAGCATGCGGGGGGCGTGGTTATCGCGCCGACCAAAATTACCGACTTCGCACCGCTCTACTGCGATGAAGCGGGTGAGCATCCGGTTACTCAGTTTGATAAGAACGACGTGGAATACGCCGGGCTGGTGAAGTTTGACTTCCTCGGCCTGCGTACGCTGACGATCATCGACTGGGCGCTGAAGATGATCAACCCGCGCCGGGAGAAGCAGGGCCTTGAGCCGATAGACATTGCCGCCATCCCGCTGGATGACAAGAAAAGTTTCGACATGCTGCAGCGTTCGGAGACCACCGCAGTCTTCCAGCTTGAATCGCGCGGCATGAAAGATCTGATTAAACGTCTGCAGCCCGACTGCTTCGAAGATATGATCGCACTGGTGGCCCTGTTCCGTCCGGGCCCGCTGCAGTCAGGGATGGTAGATAACTTTATCGACCGTAAGCACGGGCGCGAAGAAATTTCCTACCCGGACGTTCAGTGGCAGCACGAAAGCCTGAAACCGGTACTGGAGCCAACCTACGGCATCATCCTGTATCAGGAACAGGTGATGCAGATTGCCCAGGTGCTTTCCGGCTATACGCTCGGCGGCGCTGACATGCTGCGTCGTGCGATGGGTAAGAAAAAGCCGGAAGAGATGGCCAAGCAGCGAGGCACTTTCGAAGAAGGCGCGAGAAAAAACGGCGTTGATGGTGAACTGGCGATTAAGATCTTTGACCTGGTGGAGAAATTCGCCGGGTACGGATTTAACAAATCCCACTCCGCCGCCTATGCTTTGGTGTCGTATCAAACGCTGTGGCTGAAAGCGCACTATCCTGCTGAGTTTATGGCGGCGGTAATGACGGCCGATATGGACAACACCGAGAAGGTGGTGGGCCTGGTGGATGAGTGCTGGCGCATGGGGCTCAAGATCCTGCCGCCGGACATTAACTCGGGGCTCTACCACTTCCACGTCAACGACGACGGGGAGATCGTTTACGGGATCGGCGCGATCAAAGGCGTGGGTGAAGGCCCGATCGAGGCGATCATCGAAGCGCGTAACAACGGCGGGTATTTCCGCGAGCTATTCGATCTTTGCGCCCGTACTGATACCAAAAAACTGAACCGCCGCGTGCTGGAAAAACTGATCATGTCCGGCGCGTTTGACAGGCTGGGGCCGCACCGCGCCGCGCTGATGAATTCCCTCGGCGACGCGCTGAAAGCGGCGGATCAGCATGCTAAAGCGGAAGCGATTGGTCAGGCGGATATGTTTGGCGTGCTGGCGGAAGAGCCAGAGCAGATTGAACAGTCATACTCCAACTGCCAGCCGTGGCCAGAACAGGTAGTACTGGATGGGGAGCGTGAAACGTTAGGCTTGTACCTGACGGGGCACCCGATCAACCAGTACATCAAAGAAATTGAGCGCTATGTCGGCGGCCACAGGCTAAAAGACATGCATCCGACAGATCGTGGTAAAATCACCACGGCTGCGGGGCTCGTGATTGCTGCAAGGGTAATGGTCACCAAGCGCGGCAATCGTATCGGCATCTGTACGCTGGATGACCGTTCCGGGCGTCTGGAGGTGATGTTATTCACCGACGCGCTGGATAAATACCAGCAATTGCTGGAAAAAGACCGCATACTTATCGTCAGCGGACAGGTCAGCTTTGATGACTTCAGCGGGGGGCTTAAAATGACCGCCCGCGAAGTGATGGACATTGACGAAGCCCGGGAAAAATATGCTCGCGGGCTTGCTATCTCGCTGACGGACAGGCAAATTGATGACCAGCTTTTAAACCGACTCCGTCAGTCTCTGGAACCCCACCGCTCGGGGACCATTCCAGTACATCTCTACTATCAGAGGGCGGATGCACGTGCGCGATTGCGCTTTGGTGCAACGTGGCGTGTCTCTCCGAGCGATCGTTTACTGAACGATCTCCGTGGCCTCATTGGTTCGGAGCAGGTGGAACTGGAGTTTGACTAATACAGGAATACTATGAGTCTGAATTTCCTTGATTTCGAACAGCCGATTGCTGAGCTGGAAGCGAAAATCGATTCTCTGACAGCGGTAAGCCGTCAGGATGAAAAACTGGATATTAACATCGACGAAGAAGTGCATCGTCTGCGCGAGAAAAGCGTAGAGCTGACGCGCAAAATCTTTGCCGATCTCGGCGCATGGCAGGTGGCCCAGCTGGCACGCCATCCACAGCGTCCGTACACCCTGGATTATGTCCGCCTGGCGTTTGACGAATTTGACGAACTGGCAGGCGATCGCGCATACGCTGACGATAAAGCTATCGTTGGTGGTATCGCGCGTCTGGACGGACGCCCGGTGATGATCATTGGTCATCAGAAAGGTCGTGAAACCAAAGAGAAAATCCGTCGTAACTTTGGTATGCCAGCACCAGAAGGCTACCGTAAAGCCCTGCGTCTGATGGAGATGGCTGAGCGTTTCAACATGCCAATCATCACCTTCATCGACACCCCGGGTGCATACCCTGGCGTGGGCGCAGAAGAGCGCGGTCAGTCTGAAGCCATCGCGCGCAACCTGCGTGAAATGTCTCGTCTGAAGGTGCCGGTCATCTGTACCGTTATCGGTGAAGGCGGTTCCGGTGGTGCGCTGGCGATAGGCGTGGGCGATAAAGTGAATATGCTGCAGTACAGCACCTATTCCGTTATCTCCCCGGAAGGCTGTGCGTCCATTCTGTGGAAAAGTGCCGACAAAGCGCCGCTGGCTGCAGAAGCGATGGGCATCATTGCGCCGCGCCTGAAAGAGCTTAAGCTGATCGACTCCATCATCCCTGAACCTCTGGGTGGTGCGCATCGTAAGCCGGAAGCGATGGCCGCTTCCCTGAAAGCACAGCTGCTGGCGGATCTGGCGGATCTGGACGTGCTGAGCAAAGACGATCTGCTCAACCGTCGCTACCAGCGTCTGATGACCTACGGTTACGCGTAAGCTTCATCATTATCTGAAAAGCCGCACACTGTTGCGGCTTTTTTTATACCTGCCGTTTACCTTAACTATGCTTATCTGATGTTTTTCAAGGAGGTAAACCATGAACATCATTGCCATCATGGGGCCACACGGCGTCTTCTATAAAGACGAACCCATCAAGGAGCTGGAGCAAGCCCTACAGTCGCGCGGGTATCAGCTGATCTGGCCGCACAACAGCGCTGACCTGCTGAAATTTATCGAACACAATCCGCGTATCTGCGGCGTGATCTTCGACTGGGATGAATATGACCTCGAACTCTGCAGCGATATCAACAAGCTGAATGAATATCTCCCGCTGTACGCGTTCATCAATACCCACTCGACGATGGACGTCAGCGCCAATGATATGCGTATGGCGCTGTGGTTCTTTGAATATTCACTCGGCGTGGCGGACGATATTGCGACTCGCATTCAGCAATACACGAATGAATATCTCGATAACATCACGCCACCGTTTACCCGCGCGCTCTTCACCTACGTGAAGGAAGGCAAATATACCTTCTGTACGCCAGGACATATGGCGGGAACGGCCTATCAAAAAAGCCCGGTGGGCTGCCTGTTCTATGATTTCTTTGGTGGCAACACGCTGAAAGCGGACGTGTCCATTTCAGTCACCGAATTAGGCTCGCTGCTGGATCATACTGGCCCGCATCTGGAAGCAGAAGAGTATATCGCCCGCACCTTTGGGGCCGAGCAGAGCTATATGGTGACCAACGGCACCTCGACCTCGAACAAAATCGTCGGGATGTACGCTGCCCCTGCAGGCAGTACTTTGCTGATTGATCGTAACTGTCATAAATCGCTGGCGCATCTGCTGATGATGAGCGACGTCGTGCCGCTCTGGCTGTCACCCCCCCGCAACGCGCTCGGTATTCTTGGCGGCATCCCGCGCCGGGAGTTTACGCATGACGCGATAGAACGTAAGGTCGCGACAATACCTGGCGCGAGCTGGCCTGTTCACGCGGTGATCACTAACTCCACCTACGACGGGCTGTTGTACAACACCAACTGGATCAAGCAGACGCTGGATGTGCCGTCGATCCACTTTGATTCAGCGTGGGTGCCGTACACTAATTTCCACCCGATTTACGCGGGTAAAAGCGGTATGAGCGGCGAGCGCGTGCCGGGCAAAGTGTTCTTCGAAACGCAGTCGACGCATAAAATGCTGGCTGCGTTTTCGCAGGCTTCCTTAATTCACATCAAAGGCGAGTACGACGAAGAGACCTTTAACGAAGCTTTTATGATGCACACCACCACCTCGCCGAGCTATCCGCTGGTGGCGTCTATCGAAACGGCCGCGGCGATGCTGCGCGGTAATCCGGGCAAACGTCTCATCAACCGTTCGGTGGAGCGCGCGCTGCATTTCCGCAAAGAAGTTCAGCGGCTGAAAGATGAAGCCGACGGCTGGTTTTTTGATATCTGGCAGCCGGAAGAGATTGATGAAGCAGAATGCTGGCCCGTCTCGCCCGGCGAAGACTGGCATGGCTTCCGGGATGCCGATGCCGACCATATGTTCCTCGATCCGGTCAAAGTGACGATCCTGACGCCGGGCATGGACGAGCAGGGCATTATGGGTGATGAAGGGATCCCCGCCGCGCTGGTGGCGAAGTTCCTGGACGAGCGCGGCGTGGTGGTGGAGAAAACCGGGCCGTATAACCTGCTGTTCCTGTTCAGTATCGGGATCGACAAAACCCGCGCGATGGGGTTGTTGCGCGGCCTGATGGAGTTTAAGCGCGCCTACGATCTCAACCTGCGGGTGAAGAACATGCTGCCGGATCTCTACGCAGAGGATCCTGACTTCTATCGTAATATGCGCATTCAGGATCTGGCTCAGGGGATCCACAAACTGATCCGCCAGCACGACCTGCCGCGTCTGATGCTGCAGGCGTTTGATGTCCTACCGGAGATGAAACTCACGCCACACAAAGCGTGGCAGCGCCAGGTGAAAGGCGAGGTGGAAACCATTGAACTGGAAAATTTGGTCGGGCGGGTGTCGGCCAACATGATCCTGCCTTATCCGCCAGGTGTTCCGCTTTTAATGCCTGGGGAGATGATCACCGAAGAGAGCCGGGCGGTGCTCGATTTCCTGTTGATGCTCTGCTCTGTCGGACGCCATTACCCGGGCTTTGAGACCGATATCCACGGTGCGAAGCGCGATGAACAGGGCGTGTACTGGGTGCGAGTCCTAAAATAAAGGTGACCGCTTGCAAGGTGCGGGTTTTCGGTTATAACGTTCAGGCATCATAAAAAGGAGAAGATATGCTGGGTTTAAAAGCTGTTCACCATATTGCGATTATTACGACCGATTACGCGAAAAGTAAGTCCTTCTACTGCGATATCCTTGGCTTTACGCTGCTAAGTGAGGCTTACCGCGAGGAGCGCGACTCCTGGAAGGGCGATCTGGCGTTAAACGGGCAATATGTGATTGAGCTGTTCTCATTTCCTTTTCCGCCTGCACGTCCTTCCCGCCCGGAAGCCTGTGGCCTGCGCCATCTGGCCTTTAGCGTTGATGATCTTAATAGCGCGGTCAAGCATCTGGAATCTCACGGCGTGATGTGCGAAGCGATACGCGTCGATCCGTTCACCGATAAGCGTTTTACCTTTTTCAGTGACCCCGATGGCCTGCCGCTGGAGCTTTACCAGCAGTAATCGCCGTCATGTGTGATAATGCCCGCTTAGTCCGGGCATTTTTTATGTGTAATTTCCTATGACCTCACCCGCTATCGCACAAGCCGTTTCACCGTACCGCCAACTGCTGGTGGGGTTTAGCGGTGGGCTGGATTCCACCGTTTTGCTCCATCGCCTTAAACTCTGGCGTGACCAGGTACCTGACGTCCAGATCCGGGCGATGCATATCCATCACGGGTTAAGTCCTCATGCTGATGCATGGGTGGCGCACTGTGAAGCCCTCTGTGAAGCGTGGAGCATTCCGTTGATGGTGGAACGCGTGATCCTCCACGAGGAAGGGCTTGGCATTGAGTCGCAGGCGCGCAAGGCCCGTTATGCCGCTTTTGCTCGTGCCTTACGGCCCGGTGAAGCACTCGTTACGGCGCAGCATCTTGACGATCAGTGCGAAACTTTTTTACTTGCGCTTAAGCGGGGCAGTGGTCCGGCAGGGTTATCCGCCATGCCTGAGCGCGCGCGTTTTGCCGGAACCGAATTAATCCGCCCGCTGCTGGGTGAAAAACGTGCTTCTCTTGAATCCTGGGCGCATGAACATCAGCTGAGCTGGATTGAGGACGAAAGCAATCAGGACGACAGCTACGATCGTAACTTCCTGCGCCTGCGCGTCTTACCGCTACTGACCGAACGCTGGGAGCACTTTGCTGAAGCGACGGCCAGGAGCGCCACGCTCTGTGCCGAGCAGGAGAGCCTGCTGGATGAGTTGCTGAGTGAAGAGCTGGCCGAGCTGATTTCCTCTGAGGGTACGCTGGCAATTGCGCCGCTGGAAGCGATGAGTGCGGTACGCCGTGCTGCTGTTTTACGCCGCTGGTTGGCCTCTCATCATGCCGTCATGCCGTCGCGAGCGATGCTCGGCAGAATATGGGATGAAGTGGCGCAGGCGCGAGAAGATGCCACACCGAGCGTCTACCTGGGCGGCTTCGAGGTCAGGCGCTATCAGGGCAAACTGTGGTGGGTAAAATCCCATTCTTCTCTTTCTGATGTTGTTCTCGACTGGCTCTGCGTGAGGGAAGCACTGACATTACCCACTGGCGCGGGTAGCGTATCCCTGACGAATGCAGGTCACGTGCGACTGCCAGAAGCGGATGAGCCCGTTACGGTCCGTTTTAAAGCCGGTGGTTTGCTGCATATCGTCGGGCGTAATGGCGGACGAAAGCTGAAGAAAATCTGGCAGGAGAACAATGTGCCGCCCTGGCTGCGCGATACCACGCCGCTGCTGTTTTATGGTGAGACGCTTATTGCCGCTGCGGGCGTGTTTATCACTGAAGAAGGTTGGGTAGAAAAGGGCGTTTCGTTTGAGTGGAATGCGTAACGGGCAGCCGGGCTGCCCGTGAGTGTCATCAGGATTCGCTTACCACAACGGTACCGATTTCCGGGTGGCTGAAGCTGGCAATTTTGTCCAGGCGAAGCTCGCGCGTCGCGCCGGCATCTTCCACTATCAGATATTCCACATTCTTACGTGAAACCAAATCGCTGGCCTTCGCCTTCAACACTTCGCCATCTTTTAGCTCCAGCGTCAGTATTAAATGATGCTGGCAGGCGAGTTCGAGGTTGTCATAGTCATCACAATTGATGGGTTGATAAGTTTCATTCATCGACATAATCGCTCACCAGTAAATTCGCCGCAGCATACGCTGCTTTTTCCCTGACCGATTCTGAAAGGCTCTCATCAGAGGCCACTTCATTAAGCACTTTCAATACACAGCCCAACGCGTCCGGGACATACCCCAGATCGCCGCTGGCGATTTCCGCATACCGTTTGCGAATTAACTCACAATAATTATTCACATCCCCTCCCGCCAGCGCACTGACTTACTGTGAGATACCCTTAAGCCTACGAAGATAAACTCGGTTTAGCAAGGTGACTATACCATACTCATTTAAGCAATATCAGCGCCTTGATAGCGCACTATTCATCACCTCGTAACAGCGTTTTGCTCCGGTTTTCGCTACAATGTCCGCCTGAATCGAAAGGAGTTCTCTGATGGCGCTGAAAGCGACAATTTATAAAGCTGTGGTCAATGTGGCGGACCTTGACCGCAATCAGTTCCTTGATGCGTCATTGACGCTGGCGCGTCACCCCTCTGAAACCCAGGAACGCATGATGCTGCGCCTGCTGGCGTGGATTAAATACGCCGACGAGCGTTTGCAATTTACGCGTGGTTTGAGCGCGGAAGATGAACCAGAAGCCTGGCTGCGCAACGATCATCTCGGTATCGATTTGTGGATTGAGCTTGGCCTGCCGGATGAGCGCAGGATTAAAAAAGCATGCACCCAGTCCGCTGAGGTGGCGTTATTCGCGTATAATCAACGCGCTGCGGAGATCTGGTGGCAGCAAAACAAGAGCAAGTGTGGACAGTTTAAAAATCTCACCGTCTGGTATCTGGATGATGAGCAACTGGCGCAACTGAGCGAGTTTGCTGGCCGAACGATGGTCCTGCAGGCGACGATTCAGGACGGTGCGATCTGGCTTTCTGATTCTCAGAATAATCTGGAAATCCATTTAACGGCGTGGCAACTGGCGTCATGATTGTTTTGTCCCGAAACGTCAGCATTCCGGATAACGAGCTGGAGATCACTGCCATCCGGGCGCAGGGCGCGGGCGGCCAGCACGTTAACAAGGCCTCAACGGCTATCCATTTGCGCTTTGACATTCGGGCCTCCAGCCTGCCAGAGTATTATAAAGAAAGTCTGCTTGCCGCCAGCCATCATCTGATCACCAGCGATGGCGTCATTGTGATTAAAGCGCAGGAGTACCGCAGCCAGGAGTTAAACCGGGAAGCGGCGATTGCGAGGCTGGTGGCGATGATTAAAGAATTAACGACAGTGCAGAAAAGCCGTCGGGCAACGCGGCCCACGCGTGCATCGAAAGAGCGTCGGCTGTCGTCAAAGGCGCAGAAATCCACAGTGAAAGCACTACGCGGTAAAGTTCGTCGCCCTACAGAGTGACGAAAGGGAACACACTTTTCATAAGGAATTCATTGTGAAAAAAGTATTATGGTCAGCGCTGGCAGTGAGTACGCTGTTTGCGCTTTTTGGGTGTAACAACCGTTCGGAAACGCAGGTATTACAGCCTACGCAAACGGAAGAATTGAAGCCGATGCAGCAGAGCTGGCGTGGCGTATTGCCATGTGCGGACTGCGAGGGCATCGAAACATCCCTGTTCCTGCAAAAAGACGGCACCTGGGTAATGAACCAGCGCTATCAGGGCGCGAAAGAGCCTTCTTCGTTTGCGGCTTACGGAACTTGGGCACGTACGGCTGAGAAGCTGGTCCTGACGGATACGACCGGGGAGAAAACCTATTTCCGCGCCAAAGGCGAGGGGATGGAGATGCTTGACCGTGAAGGCAATCCTATTGAGTCTCAGTTCAACTACACGCTCGCTCCGGTAAAAGCGGCACTGCCTGCCACGCCAATGGCGATGCGAGGAATGTATTTCTACATGGCCGATGCGGCAATCTTCACCGATTGCGTCACCGGTAAAAAAGTCAGCGTGGCAAACAATGCTCAGCTGGAGCGTGATTACGCCGTGGCGCGCGGCAATGACAGCAAGCCGGTTCTGCTGACGGTGGATGGTCACTTTACCCTGGAGCCGAACCCGGACAGCGGTGAGATGGTGAAAACACTGGTGGCCGATAAAGACGCGAAGTTTATTGCAGGTAAAAACTGCGACAGTAAATAAGCTGACGTCACGCCATTAAAAAACCCCGCCGGAGCGGGGTTTTTTTGTTTCTTAACCTTTAATGGTTTTCACCAGGTAATCAAGAACGTCGCCAGTCTTGATCATCTGTTTCTCGCCGCTGCGACGGTATTTGTATTCAATCTCGTCGCTGTCGAGGTTGCGGTCGCCGATAACAACGGTGTGCGGAATACCGATCAGTTCCATATCAGCAAACATCACGCCAGGACGCTCTTTACGGTCATCCATCAGCACGTCGATGCCCTTGGCGCGCAGTTCAGCGTAAAGCTTTTCCGCCAGTTCCTGCACGCGGTAAGACTTGTGCATGTTCATTGGCAGAATCGCAACCTGGAATGGTGCGATGTTGTCCGGCCAAACGATGCCGCGCTCGTCGTAGTTTTGCTCAATAGCAGCAGCAACAACGCGCGTTACCCCGATACCGTAGCAGCCCATTGTCAGAACCTGGTTACGGCCATCTTCGCCCTGAACGGCAGCATTCATCGCGCGGGAGTATTTATCCCCCAGTTGGAAGATATGACCCACTTCGATACCGCGCTTGATCATCAGCGTACCCTGGCCATCCGGGCTTGGATCGCCTGCAACCACGTTACGGATGTCAGCCACTTCTGGCGTCGCCACGTCGCGATCCCAGTTGATGCCGAAGTAGTGCTTACCGTCGATGTTTGCACCAGCAGAGAAGTCGCTCATCGCGGCAACCGTGCGGTCAATAACAACCGGAACGGGCAGATTGACTGGACCCAGTGAACCTGGCCCCGCATTCACAACGGCGCGGATTTCCGCTTCCGTGGCGAAGGTCAGCGGGCTGGCAACCTGCGGCAGTTTCTCGGCTTTCACTTCGTTCAGTTCGTGATCGCCACGGACCAGCAAGGCAACCAGCGGGTATGCGCTACCTTCGGTGGATTTCACCAGCAAGGTTTTTACCGTTTTCTCAATCGGCAGGTTGAACTGTTCAACCAGCTCAGCGATGGTTTTCGCGTTTGGCGTATCAACCAGCTTCATCTCTTCGGTGGCAGCAGCGCGTGGCGTTTTTGGTGCCAGTGCTTCAGCAAACTCGATGTTCGCCGCGTAATCCGAGGAGTCAGAGAAGATCACATCGTCTTCACCACTCTGTGCCAGTACCTGGAACTCATGGGATGCGCTACCGCCAATAGAACCGGTATCAGCCTGCACCGCACGGAAATCGAGACCCATGCGGGAGAAGATTTTGCTGTACGCCGCGTACATGGCGTCGTAAGTCTCTTGCAGCGATTCCTGAGAAGTATGGAAAGAGTAGGCGTCTTTCATCAGGAATTCGCGAGAGCGCATGACGCCAAAGCGTGGACGTACTTCGTCACGGAATTTGGTCTGGATCTGGAAGAAGTTCAGCGGCAGCTGTTTGTATGAGCTCAGCTCATTACGGATCAGATCGGTAATGACTTCTTCATGCGTTGGGCCGAGGACAAACGGACGATCGCCGCGATCGGCAATACGCAGCAGTTCCGGACCGTACTGCTCCCAGCGACCGCTCTCCTGCCACAGTTCAGAGGGCTGAACGACCGGCATTAACACCTCGATAGCACCGGCGTTGTTCATCTCTTCACGCACGATGTTTTCGACTTTTTTCAGGACGCGCACGCCGGTCGGCAGCCAGGTGTATAACCCGGAGGCCAGCTTGCGGATCATCCCGGCGCGCAGCATCAGCTGGTGGCTGATCACTTCGGCGTCGGCAGGTGTCTCCTTTAAAGTGGAGAGCAGATATTGGCTAGTACGCATGTTGTTACGGTTCCGTTTCGACGAGTAGGGCTGGCTGAAAGGCCAACCTGACACAAAAAAAGTGGTTTAGTTTACCAGTGTGGCAAAGATGCCAAAAGAGAGGAGGTTAAAATTACCTGGGTTCCAGGGCAAACACTTCAAAACCTGCCCCGGTAACGCGCCAGCGCACGTTAAAATCCAGCAGCCAGACGGCATAGGTTTTACCGGCTTCCTCTTCTTTACGGTAGGCGGGACGAGGGTCCTGCGCCAGTACTTCAACGATAAAGTCCCGAAGATGGGGATAACGCTTTTCGAGCTGATGTATCTGGACGGTGAGCTCAGGCGTGAAGTGTATCGGCATATCGGCCTGAGGTGCGTCCTGAGCATAACTTGCCCGGGCGTCCGGTAGCGCTTCAGCGAAAGGCAAATACGGCTTGATGTCGATAATCGGCGTGCCATCCACCAGGTCAAGGCTGCCTAACTCGAGGATCACCTGATCCTTCTGACAGCGTACACCTTTCAGTTCGACCAGCGACATGCCGATGGGGTTGGGGCGAAAGGTCGAACGGGTGGCGAAAACGCCCATTCTGGCATTTCCTCCCAGACGGGGAGGGCGCACCGTTGGGCGCCAGCCACCTTCCATGGTCTGGTGAAACACAAAGACAACCCACAGGTGGCTGAAGGCGTCGAGCCCGCGTACCGCATCGGCCTGATTGTAGGGCGCAATCAGATGAAGCTCGCCGCCGCCCCGAGTGACCAGACCGGGCTGGCGCGGTACGGCGAATTTCTCTTTATAAGGAGAGTGGATAACGCCTATTTGCTCAAACTGAAATGCACTCATTTCGCCGTAATGTTTAGTGCAGAACCGATACAAACAGCCTGACGATAGCATCCTGGCGTACCGCTGGTCACTTCACAGCTGTGCAGCAGCACCGCGTTGGCTTTCATTTTGGACGCGTTAATCTGCATACGTTTGCGGGCCGTTGGAATGTTTGGAGGAGAGTCCTGATTCGTCGCCTGGCAGGATTCGCCGCTCACTTCACCCAGTTCACGGAATGGCTTGCCCACGAGATCGTCGGCTTTAGTGATAATGCGTACCGGTGCAGGGCGAGGCGCTTTCGGTTTTGCTGGCTCCGCTTTAGGCGGGGTTGCTGTGCTTTGAACAGGTTCAACAGGAGATCTGCTTAGCATAGAACAGCCGCTCAGCATGAGTGCTAAGAGACAGATCGGTAAAGCACGCATAATAGTTCCTCAATGGATAATCAAAACAACGGATATTGAATCAGTTGCCTGCATAAATGACAAGACGGGCATAAGCCCGTCCTGATGATATTACACTGAGAGGAGATTACCAGCCTTTAACAGCACCGCCGTTAAACACCTTGTTGGCTTCCTGGTAAACTTCGTCAGACTGATAAGCCTGAACAAATTTCTTCACGTTTTCCGCGTCTTTGTTGTCTTCACGAGTCACGATCAGGTTGACGTATGGGGAGTCTTTATCTTCAACGAAGATGCCGTCTTTCGCAGGAGTCAGGCCGATCTGGCTGGCGTAAGTGGTGTTGATCACGGCCAGTGCGATTTGTGCATCGTCAAGTGAACGTGGCAACTGTGGTGCTTCCAGCTCAACCAGTTTCAGATTTTTCGGATTCTCGATAACGTCCAGTGCAGTCGGCAGCAAACCCACGCCGTCTTTCAGTTTAATCAGGCCCACTTTCTGCAGCAGCAGCAGGGAGCGACCGAGGTTTGTTGGATCGTTAGGGATCGCAACCTGGGAACCTGGCTGCAGTTCATCAAGTGATTTGATTTTTTTCGAGTAACCGGCAATCGGGTAAACGAAGGTGTTACCGGCTGCAACCAGCTTGTAGCCGCGATCTTTGATCTGCTGATCCAGGTATGGTTTATGCTGGAAGGCGTTGGCGTCGATATCGCCTTTGCTTAGCGCTTCGTTCGGCAGCACGTAATCGTTGAAGGTCACCAGCTCAACGTCCAGACCATATTTCTCTTTCGCCACTTTCTGCGCAACTTCAGCAACCTGCTGCTCAGCACCCACGATAACGCCCACTTTAATGTGGTTTGGATCTTTTTCGTCCTGACCGCAACCCACCAGTGCCAGAGAGCCGATCAGCGCGCCTACCGCTGCAAGGGTCTTTAATTTAAACGCCATGTTTTATCCTTAACTCGTCGAGTTTGTGTTGTGTGTAACGTTATTTGTGAGTAACAGCCCGGACGATGCGATCGCCAGAGAATTGGATTAAGTAAACCAGCACAACCAGCAATACCAGAACGGTATTCATTACGGTAGCGTTATAACCAATATAACCATATTGATAGCCGATCTGGCCTAAACCGCCAGCGCCCACTGCACCACCCATCGCGGAATAACCGACCAGCGTAATAAGCGTGATGGTCGCTGCGTTCACCAGGCCAGGCAACGCTTCAGGCAGCAGCACTTTGCGTACGATCTGCATCGGCGTTGCGCCCATCGCGCGGGAGGCTTCGATCAAACCGGTGGGGATCTCCAGCAGGGCATTTTCCACCATACGGGCGATAAACGGCGCTGCACCCACGGTCAGCGGAACGATGGCTGCCTGCAGACCGATAGACGTACCGACGATCACGCGGGTAAACGGAATCATCCACACCAGCAGAATAATGAACGGGATGGAACGGAAGATATTCACCAGCGCAGAGAGGGTGCGATACAGTTTCGCGTTCTCAATGATTTGACCCGGACGCGTCACGTACAGCAGGACGCCGACCGGCAGGCCAATCACAAAACCAAAGAAGCCCGATACAAAGGTCATTGCCAGCGTTTCCCAAACGCCGCGAACCAGCAGCCACATCATCGGCTCAGACATAACCCAGTACCTCTACTTTTACATGGTGTTCTTGCAGCCAGGCAATTGCCGCCTGGGTTTCTTCTTGTGTGCCGTGCATTTCCGTCAGCATGATGCCGAACTTCACGCCACCGGCGTAATCCATCTGCGCGCTAATGATGTTGTTGTTCACGTTAAAGCGACGGGCAGTTTCGGAAAGCAGCGGGGCGTCAACGGACTGACCGGTGAATTCCATACGCAGCATTGGGACGCTGTCGGCCGTTGCTTCTGTTTTCAGACGATCCAGATAATCTTCCGGAATATCCAGATGCAGCGTGGACTGAATAAACTGCTGCGCCAGCGGGGTTTTCGGATGCGAGAACACTTCACTTACCGTGTCCTGCTCGATCAGTTCACCGTTACTGATGACCGCCACGCAGTCACAGATGCGTTTCACCACATCCATTTCGTGCGTAATAAGGAGGATCGTCAGGCCCAGGCGACGATTAATATCTTTCAGCAGTTCCAGAATCGAACGCGTGGTCGCCGGGTCCAGTGCGCTGGTCGCTTCATCGCACAGCAGCACCTTAGGATTACTTGCCAGCGCACGGGCAATCGCCACACGCTGTTTCTGCCCACCGGACAGGTTCGCAGGGTAGCTATCATGTTTATCGCCCAGACCCACGAGGTCGAGTAGTTCGGTGACGCGACGCTTCACTTCTTCTTTAGGCGTGTTGTCCAGCTCCAGTGGTAATGCGACGTTACCGAAAACGGTACGGGAAGCCAGCAGGTTGAAGTGCTGGAAGATCATGCCAATCTGACGGCGGGCTTTGGTGAGTTCTTTCTCTGAGAGGGCGGTAAGCTCTTGCCCGCCAACTTCAACGCTGCCCTGGGTTGGACGCTCAAGCAGGTTAACACAACGGATCAGCGTACTTTTACCTGCACCCGATGCGCCAATGACGCCATAAATTTGACCAGCAGGAACATGCAGGCTGACATTGTTCAACGCCTGAATGGTTCGGTTCCCCTGCTGGAACACTTTGGTGATATTGGAAAGTTTAATCATTAGATTATTTTTATCATATGTAAGTTAGCCGTGGCATTTTGTTCTGCCAGATACGGGTGATGACCGTAAACAAAACGGATGTTAAGGCATCCAGACGTCTAAATCAATCCAACTCTGTGCGATGAGCACTTTATTGCGCTGCGATTCATGAGATACTAGCGGAACATGCCTTATTCAGGAGCAAACCGGTGGCAAAATCAGTACCCGCAATTTTTCTCGATCGTGATGGCACTATTAATGTGGATCATGGTTACGTCCATGAGATTGATGAGTTCGAGTTTATCGAGGGCGCAATAGATGCCATGCGCCAGCTGAAAGAGAGGGGTTATGCGCTGGTGGTCGTGACGAACCAGTCCGGTATTGCACGCGGTAAATTCACCGAAGCGCAGTTCGAGACGCTGACGGAATGGATGGACTGGTCGCTGGCCGATCGCGGTGTGGATCTCGACGGCATCTATTATTGTCCGCATCACCCGCAGGGAACGGTAGAAGAGTATCGCCAGACCTGTGATTGCCGTAAACCGCATCCGGGGATGTTCATCTCTGCGCAGGAATTCCTGCACATTGATATGGCTGCCTCTTATATGGTGGGCGATAAACTGGAAGATATGCAGGCTGCTGCTGCTGCGGGTGTTGGGACCAAAATATTAGTTCGCACCGGTAAGCCAGTGACGCCAGAAGCAGAAAATGCAGCAGATTGGGTAATTAATAGTCTGGCAGACCTGCCTGAAGAGATTAAAAAGCACCAAAAATAGTCGTTTTGGTGAAAAGGTGAGCGGTCGAAATAAAAATGCATTTTTCCGCTTGTCATTCCTCGGCGGCTCCCTATAATGCGCCTCCATCGACACGGCGGATGTGAATCACTTCACAGACAACCCGGTCGGTTGAAGAGAAAAAATCCTGAAATAACGGGTTGACTCTGAAAGAGGAAAGCGTAATATACGCCACCTCGCGACAGAGCGCTAAAGCGCGTCGCAACTGCTCTTTAACAATTTATCAGACAATCTGTGTGGGCACTCAAAGTGACATGGATTCTTAACGTCGCAAGACGAAAAATGAATACCAAGTCTCTGAGTGAACATACGTAATTCATTACGAAGTTTAATTCACGAGCATCAAACTTAAATTGAAGAGTTTGATCATGGCTCAGATTGAACGCTGGCGGCAGGCCTAACACATGCAAGTCGAGCGGTAACACAGGGAGCTTGCTCCCGGGTGACGAGCGGCGGACGGGTGAGTAATGTCTGGGAAACTGCCTGATGGAGGGGGATAACTACTGGAAACGGTAGCTAATACCGCATAACGTCGCAAGACCAAAGAGGGGGACCTTCGGGCCTCTTGCCATCAGATGTGCCCAGATGGGATTAGCTAGTAGGTGGGGTAACGGCTCACCTAGGCGACGATCCCTAGCTGGTCTGAGAGGATGACCAGCCACACTGGAACTGAGACACGGTCCAGACTCCTACGGGAGGCAGCAGTGGGGAATATTGCACAATGGGCGCAAGCCTGATGCAGCCATGCCGCGTGTATGAAGAAGGCCTTCGGGTTGTAAAGTACTTTCAGCGGGGAGGAAGGTGTTGAGGTTAATAACCTCAGCAATTGACGTTACCCGCAGAAGAAGCACCGGCTAACTCCGTGCCAGCAGCCGCGGTAATACGGAGGGTGCAAGCGTTAATCGGAATTACTGGGCGTAAAGCGCACGCAGGCGGTCTGTCAAGTCGGATGTGAAATCCCCGGGCTCAACCTGGGAACTGCATTCGAAACTGGCAGGCTAGAGTCTTGTAGAGGGGGGTAGAATTCCAGGTGTAGCGGTGAAATGCGTAGAGATCTGGAGGAATACCGGTGGCGAAGGCGGCCCCCTGGACAAAGACTGACGCTCAGGTGCGAAAGCGTGGGGAGCAAACAGGATTAGATACCCTGGTAGTCCACGCCGTAAACGATGTCGACTTGGAGGTTGTGCCCTTGAGGCGTGGCTTCCGGAGCTAACGCGTTAAGTCGACCGCCTGGGGAGTACGGCCGCAAGGTTAAAACTCAAATGAATTGACGGGGGCCCGCACAAGCGGTGGAGCATGTGGTTTAATTCGATGCAACGCGAAGAACCTTACCTACTCTTGACATCCAGAGAACTTTCCAGAGATGGATTGGTGCCTTCGGGAACTCTGAGACAGGTGCTGCATGGCTGTCGTCAGCTCGTGTTGTGAAATGTTGGGTTAAGTCCCGCAACGAGCGCAACCCTTATCCTTTGTTGCCAGCGGTCCGGCCGGGAACTCAAAGGAGACTGCCAGTGATAAACTGGAGGAAGGTGGGGATGACGTCAAGTCATCATGGCCCTTACGAGTAGGGCTACACACGTGCTACAATGGCGCATACAAAGAGAAGCGACCTCGCGAGAGCAAGCGGACCTCATAAAGTGCGTCGTAGTCCGGATTGGAGTCTGCAACTCGACTCCATGAAGTCGGAATCGCTAGTAATCGTAGATCAGAATGCTACGGTGAATACGTTCCCGGGCCTTGTACACACCGCCCGTCACACCATGGGAGTGGGTTGCAAAAGAAGTAGGTAGCTTAACCTTCGGGAGGGCGCTTACCACTTTGTGATTCATGACTGGGGTGAAGTCGTAACAAGGTAACCGTAGGGGAACCTGCGGTTGGATCACCTCCTTACCTTAAAGAACCTGCCTTTGTAGTGTCCACACAGATTGTCTGATGAAAATAGCAGTAAAAATCTCTGCAGGCTTGTAGCTCAGGTGGTTAGAGCGCACCCCTGATAAGGGTGAGGTCGGTGGTTCAAGTCCACTCAGGCCTACCAAATTTTCCCTGAATACTGCGTTGCGGCAACGCTCACATACTGATGTATGCTTCGCGTTACCACGCCTTGTCTCAGGAAAAATTACCGGTACAGAGATTAGTGTATACGATGGGGTTATAGCTCAGCTGGGAGAGCGCCTGCCTTGCACGCAGGAGGTCTGCGGTTCGATCCCGCATAGCTCCACCATCCTTTTACTGCGAAATACAAGAAAACTTCAGAGTGAACCTGAAAAGGTGCACTGCGAAGTTTTGCTCTTTAAAAATCTGGATCAAGCTGAAAATTGAAACGACACACAGTTAATGTGTGTTCGAGTCTCTCAAATTTTCGCAATCAGAAGTGAAACATCTTCGGGTTGTGAGGTTAAGCGACTAAGCGTACACGGTGGATGCCCTGGCAGTCAGAGGCGATGAAGGACGTGCTAATCTGCGAAAAGCGCCGGCGAGGTGATATGAACCTTTGACCCGGCGATGTCCGAATGGGGAAACCCAGTGTGATTCGACACACTATCGTTAACTGAATACATAGGTTAACGAGGCGAACCGGGGGAACTGAAACATCTAAGTACCCCGAGGAAAAGAAATCAACCGAGATTCCCCCAGTAGCGGCGAGCGAACGGGGAGCAGCCCAGAGTCTGAATCAGCTTGTGTGTTAGTGGAACGGTCTGGAAAGTCCGACGGTACAGGGTGATAGTCCCGTACACGAAAGCACACTTGCTGTGAACTCGAAGAGTAGGGCGGGACACGTGGTATCCTGTCTGAATATGGGGGGACCATCCTCCAAGGCTAAATACTCCTGACTGACCGATAGTGAACCAGTACCGTGAGGGAAAGGCGAAAAGAACCCCGGCGAGGGGAGTGAAAAAGAACCTGAAACCGTGTACGTACAAGCAGTGGGAGCACCTTCGTGGTGTGACTGCGTACCTTTTGTATAATGGGTCAGCGACTTATATTCTGTAGCAAGGTTAACCGTATAGGGGAGCCGAAGGGAAACCGAGTCTTAACTGGGCGTTAAGTTGCAGGGTATAGACCCGAAACCCGGTGATCTAGCCATGGGCAGGTTGAAGGTTGGGTAACACTAACTGGAGGACCGAACCGACTAATGTTGAAAAATTAGCGGATGACTTGTGGCTGGGGGTGAAAGGCCAATCAAACCGGGAGATAGCTGGTTCTCCCCGAAAGCTATTTAGGTAGCGCCTCGTGAACTCATCTTCGGGGGTAGAGCACTGTTTCGGCTAGGGGGCCATCCCGGCTTACCAACCCGATGCAAACTACGAATACCGAAGAATGTTATCACGGGAGACACACGGCGGGTGCTAACGTCCGTCGTGAAGAGGGAAACAACCCAGACCGCCAGCTAAGGTCCCAAAGTCATGGTTAAGTGGGAAACGATGTGGGAAGGCACAGACAGCCAGGATGTTGGCTTAGAAGCAGCCATCATTTAAAGAAAGCGTAATAGCTCACTGGTCGAGTCGGCCTGCGCGGAAGATGTAACGGGGCTAAACCATGCACCGAAGCTGCGGCAGCGACGCTTATGCGTTGTTGGGTAGGGGAGCGTTCTGTAAGCCGTTGAAGGTGGCCTGTGAGGGTTGCTGGAGGTATCAGAAGTGCGAATGCTGACATAAGTAACGATAATGCGGGTGAAAAGCCCGCACGCCGGAAGACCAAGGGTTCCTGTCCAACGTTAATCGGGGCAGGGTGAGTCGACCCCTAAGGCGAGGCCGAAAGGCGTAGTCGATGGGAAACAGGTTAATATTCCTGTACTTGGTGTTACTGCGAAGGGGGGACGGAGAAGGCTATGTTAGCCGGGCGACGGTTGTCCCGGTTTAAGCATGTAGGCGGAGGTTCCAGGTAAATCCGGTACCTTATTAACGCTGAGGTGTGATGACGAGGCACTACGGTGCTGAAGTAACAAATGCCCTGCTTCCAGGAAAAGCCTCTAAGCATCAGGTAACATCAAATCGTACCCCAAACCGACACAGGTGGTCAGGTAGAGAATACCAAGGCGCTTGAGAGAACTCGGGTGAAGGAACTAGGCAAAATGGTGCCGTAACTTCGGGAGAAGGCACGCTGATATGTAGGTGAAGCCCCTGCGGGTGGAGCTGAAATCAGTCGAAGATACCAGCTGGCTGCAACTGTTTATTAAAAACACAGCACTGTGCAAACACGAAAGTGGACGTATACGGTGTGACGCCTGCCCGGTGCCGGAAGGTTAATTGATGGGGTTAGCGGCAACGCGAAGCTCTTGATCGAAGCCCCGGTAAACGGCGGCCGTAACTATAACGGTCCTAAGGTAGCGAAATTCCTTGTCGGGTAAGTTCCGACCTGCACGAATGGCGTAATGATGGCCAGGCTGTCTCCACCCGAGACTCAGTGAAATTGAACTCGCTGTGAAGATGCAGTGTACCCGCGGCAAGACGGAAAGACCCCGTGAACCTTTACTATAGCTTGACACTGAACACTGGTCCTTGATGTGTAGGATAGGTGGGAGGCTTTGAAGCGTGGACGCCAGTCTGCGTGGAGCCATCCTTGAAATACCACCCTTTAATGGCTGGTGTTCTAACGTAGACCCGTGATCCGGGTTGCGGACAGTGTCTGGTGGGTAGTTTGACTGGGGCGGTCTCCTCCCAAAGAGTAACGGAGGAGCACGAAGGTTAGCTAATCCTGGTCGGACATCAGGAGGTTAGTGCAATGGCATAAGCTAGCTTGACTGCGAGAGTGACGGCTCGAGCAGGTGCGAAAGCAGGTCATAGTGATCCGGTGGTTCTGAATGGAAGGGCCATCGCTCAACGGATAAAAGGTACTCCGGGGATAACAGGCTGATACCGCCCAAGAGTTCATATCGACGGCGGTGTTTGGCACCTCGATGTCGGCTCATCACATCCTGGGGCTGAAGTAGGTCCCAAGGGTATGGCTGTTCGCCATTTAAAGTGGTACGCGAGCTGGGTTTAGAACGTCGTGAGACAGTTCGGTCCCTATCTGCCGTGGGCGCTGGAGAATTGAGGGGGGCTGCTCCTAGTACGAGAGGACCGGAGTGGACGCATCACTGGTGTTCGGGTTGTCATGCCAATGGCATTGCCCGGTAGCTAAATGCGGAAAAGATAAGTGCTGAAAGCATCTAAGCACGAAACTTGCCCCGAGATGAGTTCTCCCTGAGACTTTAAGTCTCCTGAAGGAACGTTGAAGACTACGACGTTGATAGGTCGGGTGTGTAAGCGCAGCGATGCGTTGAGCTAACCGATACTAATGAACCGTGAGGCTTAACCTTACAACGCCGAAGATGTTTTGGCGAAGATACAGACACGATTTTCAGCCTGATACAGATTTAACAGAATTTGCCTGGCGGCTTTAGCGCGGTGGTCCCACCTGACCCCATGCCGAACTCAGAAGTGAAACGCCGTAGCGCCGATGGTAGTGTGGGGTCTCCCCATGTGAGAGTAGGGAACTGCCAGGCATCAAATTAAGTAGTAAGCCGGTGCATTAATCCGGTGGTTACAAGCAGTCTTCGGTGGAGCGGTAGTTCAGTCGGTTAGAATACCTGCCTGTCACGCAGGGGGTCGCGGGTTCGAGTCCCGTCCGTTCCGCCACTTATTAAAAGCCCTGAGCTAACGCTCAGGGCTTTTTTCTTATCTGCCGTTTAATTATTGCGGAATTAGCAAAAATTCTCTGCTTCCTGCGTTCTTTTTCTTCATAACACTACCCGCCATAATCTTCCTCAGTTTACGAACATAATGATTAACGAGGAATAACATGACTATCCCTGCATTTGGTCTGGGCACTTTCCGCCTGAAAGACGACGTTGTAATTGCATCTGTAAAAACTGCACTTGAACTTGGCTATCGCACCGTTGATACGGCGCAAATTTATGAAAACGAAGCGGCTGTAGGCCAGGCGCTCGAAGAGAGCGGCGTACCGCGCAGCGACCTTTTCATCACTACCAAGATCTGGATTGAGAATCTCAGTAAAGATAAGCTGATCCCAAGCCTGAAAGAGAGCCTGAAAAAACTGCGTACTGACTATGTGGACCTGACGCTGGTTCACTGGCCATCACCGAAAGATGCCGTCTCGGTGGAAGAATTCATGCAGGCGCTGCTGGAAGCGAAAAAGCAGGGCTTAACGCGTGAAATTGGTATCTCCAACTTTACTATCCCGCTGATGGAAAAAGCGATTGCTGCTATTGGCGCGGAAAATATTGCGACCAACCAAATTGAACTGTCCCCATATCTGCAAAACCGCAAAGTGGTGGACTGGGCAAAACAGCACGGTATCCATATCACCTCTTACATGACGCTGGCCTACGGTAAAGCGCTGAAAGATGCGGTGATTACCCGTATTGCGGAGAAACACAACGCGACAGCGGCCCAGGTGATCCTGGCATGGGCAATGGGTGAAGGTTATGCCGTGATCCCGTCCTCGACCAAGCGTGAAAACCTGGCAAGCAACCTGTTAGCACTGGATCTCCAGCTGGATGAAGAGGATAAAAAAGCGATCGCGGCACTGGATTGCAACGATCGTCTGGTGAGCCCGGAAGGGTTAGCGCCGAACTGGGATTAATATTGACCCAACCCTCTGTATTCTAAAACCCTCGCACAGCTCCTTCGGGAGCTGTTTTTATATGTTCGCTCAGGAAGTCGATAAAGGCACGAATACGTGTACTGACGGCTCTGTCGCTGTAATAAACCGCGCTAAAAGGCATCTCCACCGGCAGACGTTTATCTGCCATCAGCTCCACGAGTTCTCCGCGTGCGATCTCTTTATCAATCATGTAATCAGACAAGCAGGCGATACCATTTCCGGTAAGGCACAGCTGTTTTAGCGTTTCCCCACTGTTTGATGATAATCCGCAGGTAATTTCATGAAGCTGACCATCATGACAGGCGACGGGCCAGGTATTTAGCGACACCGGTTCCGTAAAGCCCAGACACAGATGTTGCGCCAGCTCTTCTACCGTCTCGGGCTTTCCATGCTCAGCAATATACTGCGGCGACGCGATGATTTTACGGTAGCTGGCAAACAGGGGGCGGGCACGTAAGCTTGAATCAGTCAGCGTTCCCGCCCGGATCGCGACATCAACTTTGCGTTCAATAAGATTGATAAAGGTTTCGGAGGAGACCAGTGATAACGTCATCTCTGGATAACGTTCGCGGAAGGGCTTAATCAGCGGCATCAGAAAATGCAGAACCACAGGCGTTGCCGCATCGATACGCAGCAATCCACGCGGTGTGCTGCGCGATTCCATAATCTCTGTCTCCGCTGCGGCCATCTCCTGCAGGACGGACTGCACGCGGCGGAAATAACGCTCACCTTCTTCCGTCAGGCTCAGCTGTCGTGTTGTTCGGTTGAGCAAACTCACCCCAAGCTTCATCTCCAGCTTTTTCACCGAGCGACTGATCGCGGAATTTGCTTGCCCCAGCTGTTCCGCTGCGCGGCTAAAGCTGCCGCTCTCGACGACGGCGACAAAGATTGTCAGCTCTTCCGAGGTTGCTTTCATTGTTGCACCACCTGCAAAATTCAATTGATATTCTGACCATTTTTGTTATTTAAGCACTGGCGCATACTGCCTGTCATCTTAATCCTGTAAAGACGGAGTATTTTATGCCATTGGCGCTACTTGCCCTCACGATCAGTGCCTTTGCGATAGGCACAACCGAGTTCGTTATTGTCGGACTGGTTCCTACCATCGCTAATCAACTTGCCATCTCGCTCCCTTCAGCGGGCTTGCTGGTGTCAATCTATGCGTTGGGTGTTGCTGTTGGTGCACCTGTACTGACCGCGCTGACAGGGCGTTTCCCGCGTAAACGGCTGTTAGTTGCCCTGATGGTACTCTTCACCGCTGGCAACCTGCTGGCCTGGCAGGCGCCGGACTACACCACGCTGGTGATCGCCCGCCTTCTGACTGGCCTCGCACATGGCGTGTTCTTCTCCATCGGTTCAACCATTGCAACCAGCCTGGTGGCTAAAGAGAAAGCCGCATCCGCCATCGCCATCATGTTTGGTGGGTTAACCGTTGCGTTGGTCACTGGGGTGCCGTTAGGGACCTTTATTGGCCAACATTTTGGCTGGCGTGAAACTTTCCTGGCCGTATCACTGCTGGGCGTGATTGCCCTGGTCGCCAGTATGCTGTTGGTGCCATCCAATATCCCTGGACGGGCGAGCGCAAGCCTGAGCGATCAACTGAAGGTGCTCACTCATCCGCGTTTGCTGATCATTTACGCCGTTACGGCTCTTGGCTATGGTGGCGTGTTTACTGCTTTCACCTTCCTGGCACCCATGATGCAGGATCTGGCTGGCTTTTCCCCAGCGGCAGTAAGCTGGATTTTGCTGGGCTACGGTATTTCTGTCGCGATTGGTAACATCTGGGGCGGCAAACTTGCAGATAAGCATGGTGCGGTACCGGCTCTTAAGTTCATTTTCGCTGCACTGGTTGTTCTGCTGATGATTTTCCAGTTCACCGCATCGATCCAGTACGCCGCGCTGATCACCGTGCTGGTTATGGGGATCTTCGCCTTTGGTAACGTGCCGGGTTTGCAGGTGTACGTGGTGCAAAAGGCCGAACTGTATACGCCAAATGCGGTAGATGTTGCATCGGGCCTGAACATTGCCGCATTCAATATCGGTATCGCGATCGGTTCCATCGTAGGCGGACAAACCGTAGAACACTTCGGGTTAACCCAAACGCCGTGGATCGGTGCGGTCATTGTGCTTGTCGCTTTCCTGCTGATTGGACTCAGTGGACGGCTTGATAAACCGGCTCGCGTGGCGCTTGGGTAAGTAGCAGTAAGTGCTTGCTTACAAAACTGGAAAGCGGTTTCTCAGTAATTGCGTTGAAAGTGTGACCTAAAATCCCTATAACATTAGAACCAGTCCGTTTTTCCGGGCTGGTTCACGTTATAGAGGCCGTTTCCAAAAGTGCGAAAAAATACCTATGCCATGCGTTATGTTGCCGGAATGCCCGCGGAGAGGATCTTGCCTCCGGGGTCGTTTGCGAGCCTTAGCCAGGCATTGCCAGCCGGTACCCCCTTAAGCAGTGATGAAAAAATCCGGGTACTGGTCTGGAACATCTTCAAGCAGCAGCGTGCGGAGTGGTTGTCCGTACTGAAGAATTTCGGTAAAGATGCGCATCTGGTTCTCTTGCAAGAGGCGCAAACCACGCCGGAGTTGGTCAGGTTTGCAACGACAAACTATCTTGCCGCCGATCAGGTTCCTGCGTTCGTCTTACCGCAGCATCCCTCGGGGGTGATGACTCTGTCAGCCGCCCATCCGGTCTATTGCTGCCCGCTGCGTGAACGTGAGCCGATTCTGCGCCTGGCCAAGTCGGCGCTGGTGACGGTCTATCCGTTACCGGATACGCGCCTGTTGATGGTGGTAAACATCCATGCGGTGAACTTTAGCCTGGGGGTGGATGTATATAGTAAGCAGTTACTACCCATTGGCGATCAGATAGCCCATCACAGCGGGCCGATCATTATGGCTGGGGACTTTAATGCCTGGAGCCGCCCGCGCATGAATGCGTTGTACCGCTTTGCGCGCGAAATGTCGCTGCGTGAGGTCCGTTTTAGCGACGATCAGCGCAAGAAAGCGTTTGGTCGTCCTCTCGATTTTGTCTTCTATCGTGGTTTGAATGTGCATGATGCCTCCGTTCTGGTGACGCGCGCTTCCGATCACAATCCTCTACTCGTTGAATTCAGTCCCGGCAAACCTGATAAATAATGGTGCGTCAGGTCTGCCGTGGGGCAGGCCTCTGCGGGTGCTGCCCTTTATTTTTTAACCAACAAAAGGACAGTACGATGACAACAACAACACACACCCATCATGACAACGTAGAAAAACAGTTTGGTTCTCAGGCAAGTGCGTATCTGAGCAGCGCCGTGCATGCGTCTGGGCGCGATCTGGTGCGTCTCGGGGAGCGTCTGGCAGCATTCCCACGGGCACACGTGCTGGATTTAGGGTGTGGTGCAGGTCATGCCAGCTTTACGGCCGCACAGCAGGTGGCACAGGTGATCGCGTATGATTTATCCAGCCAGATGCTCGAGGTGGTTGCAGAAGCTGCAAAAGCCAAAGGACTGAGCAACGTGGCTACGCGCCAGGGCTACGCCGAATCTTTGCCTTTCGACGATGCGTCGTTTGATGTGGTCATTAGCCGCTACTCCGCCCACCACTGGCATGATGTCGGCCAGGCCTTACGGGAAGTGACGCGCGTATTGAAGCCGGGAGGCGTCTGCATCATTATGGACGTTATGTCTCCGGGTCATCCGGTGCGGGATATCTGGTTGCAAACGGTTGAAGCGCTGCGCGACACTTCCCACGTGCAGAACTACTCCAGCGGTCAATGGTTATCGCTGATAACGGAGGCTGGGTTGATTTCCCGCTCACTGATAACAGACCGCTTGCCGCTGGAATATAACACCTGGATCGCACGTATGCGCACGCCTGAAGCGCTGAGCCGGGCGATTCGTATATATCAGGAAAGCGCATCTGCGGAAGTGAAAGCTTACTTTGAACTGCAGGAAGATGGCTCGTTCACCAGCGACACCATCATGGCTGAAGCGCAAAAGGCGGGTTAAAACAAAAAAGGCATCGAGGGGAATCGGTGCCTTTTTATCTCAGGAATGTCTCATCAGGAATCTGGCGTCGCGCTGTTTTTCACAAATAGCGTTAGCTGGTCACCCGGTTGCAGATTGTCAGTATCATTATTCCAGCGCATCACATCTTTGATGTTCACGCCGTGACGTTTTGCGATACTGGACAGCGAATCACCCTTACGAACGCGATAGGTAATACTGTCGCTGTTCCTGGCAAGACGCTGTGCGCTGCTACCTGCACCCACCGTCAGAGTTTGACCCACTTTCAGACCGGAACTGCGCAGGTTATTCCACTGCTGCAGATCTTTCGCATTCACGCCAAGACGTGATGCAATCCCCGAAAGCGTATCACCTGAACGCACCTTATAGCTTCGGCTGGAAACGGGAGATGTATCGGCGATCAGCGTAGACTGAACGGCGGCAATCTCACCAGAAGCCAAAGACTCACGTAATTGTTCAGCATGCTTCTGCGGAACCATCACATACCGTGGGCCATTGGCTCCCAGGGTTGAGCCTTTAACGCCTGCGTTAAAGGTTTTCAGTTTACTTACCGACATACCCGTCATATCAGCAACCTGTTGAATATCAACCGGGTTGCTGAGGCGAACGCGCGCCAGTGCACGACTTTCGTCTGGTGTTGGCAGTTGCACACCGTAACGCTTGCTGTTCTTGAGAATATCGCTCAGGGCCAGCATCTTCGGTACGTAAATCTTGGTTTCCTGTGGCAGTGAGAGCGACCAGAAATCGGTAGATTTACCACGCGCTCTGTTCGCTTTCATTGCCTTCAGTACACGACCTTCGCCGCTGTTATACGCTGCGACCGTTAACAACCAGTCACCGTCGAACATCTTGTTCAGACGTTCCATCATGTCGAGAGCGGCTGTCGTTGAAGCGACAACATCACGACGCGCATCATAGCTGCGGGTCTGTTTCAAACCATAATTGCGCCCAGTGCTCGGAATGATCTGCCAAATGCCTGCGGCATTGGCGCCAGACGTTGCGTGTGGGTCAAAAGCGCTCTCCACTATGGGTAGGAGTACCAGCTCCATAGGCATGTTACGTTTCTTAACTTGCCCGGCTATCCAGTACATATACGGCTCTGCCCGTAACGTTACATCGTGGAGATAGCTCTTATTTCTTAAATACTTCTGCTTCTGTTCGCGAATCCGGCTGTTTTCCGGAATTCCCATCTTTAGCTCGTCGCCAATAGAGGCCCACAAGTCTTGTTCCTGCGCGAAAGATGTCCCATCGTCCAACCAGCGCGCCTGACTTGTAAACTTCCCTGCTTCCCCTTGACCAGCTGCAGAAAGGCTCTGTGCGTGCTGTTGTACGTTGCTGCCATTTTGCGACTGGCAACCTACAAGCAGGACAGAGGCGAGTAATATCGCTTTTGCCTTCATGTGTGTGTCAATAGTTGCTTAAAAGACGAGCGATGATAACGGCGAAATTTTGAAAAGGCAACCCGCAATTATCTGAAGTTATCTTTCTTTGACCTTAACCATGCAAAACGCTGCTCTGGTTGTTGCAACTTTGTTTCTTGGTTAATTTTATTAATTAAATCAATATCATCAGTTCGTAAAAATAAATTTATTTCTCGCTCGTTTTTCAGAGTAACGGGTAGTGTTTTTTGGTTTTTTGCACGTAACTCCTTCACTTTCTGGTAATAATCTAAAATCGCCAGATCGTCCGGCAAAACGCTCGCGGAAAACTTCATATTTCCTAATGTATATTCATGCGCACAACAAATGAGGGTATCGTCAGGTAATGCGTTAATCTTCTGTAATGAATGATACATCTGGGTTGGCGTCCCTTCGAACAACCTTCCACAGCCGCCTGAAAAAAGTGTGTCGCCGCAAAATAGATAAGGTTTACTGTAGAAACACAGATGTCCAGAAGTGTGACCTGGCGTAGCAAATACGGAAAATTCGTATCCCAGTATGAGGATATTTTCGCCTTCTTCGACTACTTGCGTCGTACCCTTATCTTGTGTTTCAGCTGGCCCATACACCACAAGATGCGGGAAGGCCGCCACAAGATCGGGAACGCCGCCCACGTGATCGTTATGGTGATGAGTAAGAAGGATGGCCTGGGGATACCAGCCATTTTCATCGATTGCCTGCAAAACCGGCGCGGATTCACCCGGATCGACAATGATACATCTGCGATCGTCATCGACTAATACCCAGATGTAATTGTCCTGAAAGGCAGGAATACTGATAAGATTCATACATTACCTCTAACTGCGTGGCGGATGTGTTGATGAAACCGGCAAGGATACCTCAGACTGTCGCATCACCGGAACGTTGGGCTGACCTGCCCTGGGGTGAATACTATCGCGAGGCGTTAGAACAGCAGCTTAAGCCGTGGCTCGCAAAAATGTATGGCTTTCACCTGCTTAAGATTGGCAATCTCAGCGCGGAAATCAATACCGAAAGCTGCGCTATCTCGCATCAGGTCAACGTTTCGCTCGCGGGCTTACCCGTTCAGGTGAAAGCAGACCCGCTGCATTTACCTTTTGCCGAAAAATCCGTTGATGCTTGTCTGCTTGCGCATACGTTGCCCTGGTGCAGCGATCCCCATCGCCTGCTGCGCGAAGCTGACCGTGTGCTGATTGATGATGGCTGGCTAATACTCAGCGGTTTCAATCCACTGAGCCTGATGGGGCTGCGCAAGCTCGTCCCGGTTTTACGCCGCACCCCACCGTATAACAGCCGCATGTTCACGATGATGCGCCAGCTGGACTGGCTTTCACTGCTTAACTTTGAGGTGCTCGGCTACGGGGGATTTCAGGTACTGCCCTGGTCACGGCGGGGGGGCGTTGTGCTGAGTACCCATTTGCCCGCCCTGGGTTGTATGCAATTTATCGTGGCGCGTAAGCGAACAATCCCTTTGACGCTGAATCCGATGAAGCAAAGCAAATCGAAAACGCAAATTCGTCAGACCGTCGGCGCCACGCGGCAGTATCGAAAGCCCTGATCAGGATTCAGGCTGGTAGCCTGCATCCTCATGCGCGGGATTGGACGCAGCCGCACGAGCCAGTTCGTCGCAGCGTTCGTTCTCAGGGTGACCTGCGTGGCCTTTTACCCATTCCCACTTGATTTGGTGCTGACCTAAGGCCGCATCCAGACGCTTCCAGAGGTCGACATTCTTGACAGGCTTTTTATCTGCCGTTTTCCAGCCGCGCTTTTTCCAGTTATGGATCCACTGGGTGATGCCCTGGCGCACGTATTGGCTGTCGGTGCTCAGCACCACGTCGCAATGTTCCTTTAAGGCTTCCAGCGCCACAATGGCCGCCATCAACTCCATGCGGTTGTTGGTGGTGAGAAAATAGCCTTCACTAAAAGTTTTTTCATGCTGGCGATAACGCATAATCGCGCCATAACCGCCCGGGCCCGGATTGCCGAGACAAGATCCATCGGTGAAAATTTCTACCTGTTTACGCATCTCTGGTAGACTTCCTGTATTCGAAACGTTCAGTTAAACGATAAGTCTGACATAAATGACCGCTATGAGCACTGCAATTACTCGCCAGATTGTTCTTGATACCGAAACCACCGGTATGAACCAGATTGGCGCACACTATGAAGGGCACAAGATCATCGAGATCGGTGCTGTTGAAGTGGTGAACCGTCGTCTAACGGGCAACAACTTTCATGTTTACCTCAAACCCGACCGGCTGGTGGACCCGGAAGCGTTCGGCGTTCACGGTATTGCGGATGAGTTCTTGCTGGATAAACCGACCTTTGCAGATGTCGCGGATGAATTCCTTGAGTACATCAAAGGTGCAGAGCTCGTCATCCATAACGCATCGTTCGATATCGGCTTTATGGATTATGAATTCAGCAAGCTCAAACGCGATATTCCGAAGACGAATACGTTCTGTAAAGTGACGGACAGTCTGGCGCTGGCAAGGAAGATGTTTCCCGGCAAGCGTAACAGCCTCGATGCACTCTGCTCGCGCTATGAAATAGACAACACTAAACGAACGCTGCACGGCGCATTGCTTGATGCCCAGATCCTGGCGGATGTTTATCTGACGATGACTGGCGGTCAGACGTCGATGAAATTCAGTATGGAAAATGAGTCCCAGCAGACGCGGGACGCAGGGGGCATTCAGCGCGTTGTGCGTCAGGCGAGTCGTTTGCGGGTTGTGTTAGCCAGTGATGAAGAGCTGCTTAACCATGAATCCCGTCTCGATCTGGTGCAGAAGAAGGGCGGAAGCTGCATGTGGCGCGCCTGAAAAGGGGCCGGAACGTTTGTTAAATCACCGCTTGGGTGATTTTTGCAGCAAACGATTCAAAACGTGAGAAAAAGCGTTGACGAGTTCAGAGGCAAACCGTAATATGCGCCTCGTTCCCCAAGCGGGAACAGTGGAGCGGTAGTTCAGTCGGTTAGAATACCTGCCTGTCACGCAGGGGGTCGCGGGTTCGAGTCCCGTCCGTTCCGCCACTATTCAGAAGGCCTGAATCAGAAATGATTCAGGCCTTCGTCGTTTTACCACTGCAATACATTATCCCACTCAGTATTTTTTTGTAGTTAACAAATGGTTAATAATCGCAGTGCATTTAATTAACAAATGCACGTTTTTAGTGCGTTATTTGCACTAATTGTGTGCGTTGCATCCACACCTCCCTTCCTTCATGACCTCGACTTGTAATAATTATGTAAAAATAATTCATAGAAAATCATCCAGTTACCGTTCATTTTCCAAAAAGCTCCCGAACCAATGCGCTATTGGTTCGTTTATTGCTTAATCATTAGCACGATAAGTTACACGTCATATCAATAACTTATCGTTAATAAAAATAAAATTATGATGAAAGCGAGCGAACCAATATGGAAAAGCCGTCACGGTTTCTGGCCAATTCCAGTACCGCGCTTGAGCAGCTGCGTGGGCTCATTAACCAGCACGAGTCAACACCAGGCATTCCGCTGCCCACGGAACGTGAGCTGTCGGAAACTCTCGGCGTAGGGCGACGTGAAGTCCGTCGTGCGCTGGATGTGCTGGAAGAAGAGGGGCGTATTTGGCGAAAGCAGGGGAAAGGGACCTTTATTGGACCGGCAGCCCCTGCTGAACCGCTGGCCCTTCAGGGATTGGTTCAGCAGACTAACCTGCTGGAAGTGATGGAAGCTCGTCTACAGCTTGAACCCGGCCTGGCCCGGCTTGCGGCACTGCGTGCCACCAGGGAAAACCTCGCGCTCATGCAGCGCATGCTGGAACGCATTGATAAGGTCAGCCCGGATGACCGCGATCTCAACGAACTGTGGGATAGCGCCTTTCACCGCGCCATTGCCGAAGCCGCAGGCAACCGCCTGATGCTCGGGCTTTTTGATGCCATTGATGCCGTGCGGCGGGAACCGGGCTGGCAGCATCTGCGTGAATTAGCCCGCACGCCCGAACGTGTCGACAGCTATAACGACCACCATCACAAGATCATGTCCGCGATTATCCATCGTCAGCCTAATGAAGCCGCCGCCGCGATGCGTGAGCACCTGCTCAGCCTGCAAGCCGCCCTGATTCAGGCGATCCACCTTGAGGACGATTTCACGCTATGACAACCATACCTTTTAAGGACGCCACGCCCGTATTGCGGCTGAATAATCTCAACGTCAGGTTTTCCGGCTCGCCGGTGAGCGTACTTGACGGCATCTCCCTGACGGTCAAAACGGGCGAAACGCTGGCACTGGTGGGGGAGTCCGGCTGCGGGAAAAGTATCACCTCGTTAGCGCTGATGGGCTTACTGCCCACCAGCGCGCAGATTGTCAGCGGTGAGATGCAGTTTCGCCGTCATGACCTGCGCAAGCTCTCGCCGCGGGAGTATGCCGATCTGCGCGGCAGCGAGCTGGCGATGATTTTCCAGGAGCCCATGACCTCGCTCAATCCGGCGTTTACGCTGGGGGATCAGCTCAGCGAAGCGGTCATACGCCACCAGAACGTTTCGCGCGCCGAGGCGATGAAGGCCGCGCTGCAGATCCTTGAGAAGGTGCAGATCCCGGCGGCAGAGATGCGCCTTAAGGCTTATCCGCATCAGCTTTCCGGCGGCATGCGCCAGCGGGTGATGATTGCGATGGCGCTGATCAATCATCCTAAACTGCTGATTGCTGATGAACCCACCACCGCGCTGGACGTCACTATTCAGGCGCAAATCCTCGCCTTGCTCAACACCCTGAAAGAGGAGACCGGCACGGCGGTGCTGATGATCACCCACGATTTAGGCGTGGTGGCGGAAGTCGCCCAGCAGGTGGCAGTGATGTATGCCGGGCAGGTCGTAGAGCAGGGGAGCGTTGAAGCCATCTTTGCCGATCCACAGCATCCGTACACCATCGGTCTGATGGGCTCAATTCCTTCTCTTGGGGCGCGTAAAGGGCAACTCTCCACCATTCCCGGCGCGGTACCGCTGCCGGAATCCATGCCTGAAGGCTGCCGTTTCGCGACGCGCTGCCCGTTTGCGCAGACGCGCTGCCACGCTGAAAAACCGCAGCTTACTACCATCGGTTCGGGCCATCAGGTTGCCTGCTTCCGCGTGCCGCTCGAACAGCACATTGCCCTGGGAGAAATCGCATGACCGCCCCCATTCTTGAAGCCCGCGACCTGAGTAAACGCTTCCCCGGTCCGAAAAAGCTCTTTACCCCGGCACGCTTTGTCACGGCGGTCGATCGCGTCTCACTTTCGGTGATGCCGGGCGAAACGCTGGCGATTGTCGGCGAATCCGGCTCAGGGAAATCCACCCTCGGACGTCTGCTGCTGCGCCTGCTGGCCGCCAGCGAAGGGCGCGTGTTTTATCAGGGGGAAGAGATCACCGACGCCTCCGGTGCCCGTCTTAACCAGCTCCGACGCGAACTGCAGATTATCTTTCAGGATCCCTTCGCCTCCCTGAACCCGCGCATGACGGTGGAGCAGATCGTCGGTGAGCCGCTGTGGTTGCATCAGAACATGAAAAAAGCGGACCGCCAGTACCGCGTCGCCGAGCTGCTTAAAACCGTTGGCCTGCCTGCCGCCTGGGCCGGGCGCTATCCGCACGAGTTTTCCGGCGGGCAGCGCCAGCGTATCGGCATCGCCCGCGCGCTGGCCTCGGGACCGAAGCTGCTGCTGGGGGATGAACCGGTATCCGCGCTGGACGTCTCCGTTCAGGCGCAGGTGGTCAACCTGCTGGAAAGCCTGAAGCACCAGCTGGGGCTGACGATGGTGATTGTCGCCCACGGCCTTGCGGTGATCCGCCATATGAGCGACCGCGTGGCGGTGATGTATCTCGGGCAAATCGTTGAACTGGCCACCGTCGACGAAATCTTCGACGCACCGCTGCACCCCTATACCCAGGCATTGATCGCCTCGGCGCCGCAGATGCAGCCGGGCGTTGAGCGTGACGCGCCGCTGCTGCAGGGGGACTTACCCAACCCGGCCAGCCCGCCGTCCGGCTGCCGTTTCCACACCCGCTGCCCGTACGTTACCGATGAATGCCGCCAGGTCGAGCCGATTAATCAGGTGCTCGACGGCGGACGCCAGGTTGCCTGCCATCGCTGGCAGGAGATCAACCGCGATCGCAGCGTTATCCAGATTGCACCGCCATCCGCCGCTTTTCTGCGCCGCCGCGCGCTGTTTGAACATGCGGCCACTCACTCGTCCCTTCCTTCAAGGAACTCATGATAATGACAATGCGTAATTCTCTTTTGACCGTACTGGGAAGTGTTATGTTGCTTGGCGCGGCGCTGCCCGCCCATTCTGAAAGCGTGCTGCGAATCGGTCTGGGCGCTGACCCGGACATGCTCGACCCACATCTGGCGCGCACCTACTATGGGCGCTTCGTGTTTGCCTCCCTGTGCGACAGGCTGGTGGAGGTGGATGAAAACCTGAAGGTCGTCCCCGGGCTGGCTAAAGACTGGGCGTGGAGTGAGGACGGTAAAACCCTGACGCTCAATCTGCGCGAAGGCGTCACCTTCCACGACGGTGAGAAATTCGATGCCGCCGCCGCAAAATACAACCTCGACCGCGCCCTGACGCTAAAAGGCTCCCTGCGTAAAAGCGAAATCTCCTCCGTTGAATCGGTCGAGGTCACCGGCCCGATGCAGATTGCGTTGCACCTGAAAACGCCGGATGCCGCGCTGCTGATGCAGCTCACCGACCGCGCGGGCGCAATGATGGCACCTGACGCCGCGAAAAAGCCGGACTTTGCCGCGCATCCCGTCTGCTCCGGTCCGTACAAGTTTGACAGCCGCGTGTCCCAGGACCGTATCGTTCTGACCCGCTTCGACAACTACTGGAACAAAGACGCCTACCACTTCGACAAAATTATCTATCTGCCGATCCCGGATGCCTCCGTGCGTCTTGCGAATTTGCGCGCGGGCGATCTTGACCTGACCGAAGGCATCGCCGCCAGCGACGTCAAAACCGTCGAAGCCGACAGCAAGCTGGCGCTGGCGAAGGTGACCGGCCTGGGCTATCAGGGCATCACTTTCAACATCAATAACGGCAAGGTACCGGCGAACGATCCGTTCAAGGATGCCCGCGTGCGTGAAGCCTTCTCCCAGGCGATTGACCGCGACGCGTTAAACCAGGTGGTCTTCGAAGGGCTCTACACCCCGGCCAACCAGGCGTTTTCACCGGTCAGTCCGTATCACGTTAACCTGCCGGTCCCGCCGCGTGACGTCGACAAAGCCAAAGCGCTGCTGAAAGCGGCAGGCGTTACCGCGCCGCTGACCGTCAACCTGCTGGTGCCGAACAACCCAACCTCGCAGCAGGTTGGGCAAGTATTGCAGGCGATGGTGGCCGAAGCCGGTTTCACCCTGAACCTGCAGATGACCGAGTTCGCCACGCTGCTCGATCGCCAGCAGAGCGGTGACTATCAGTTGAGCTTCTCCGGCTGGTCGGGACGCCCGGATCCGGACGGCAGCATCTACGGCTTTATCAACAGCAAAGGCACGCTTAACGACGGCCGCTACAGCAACGCGCAGGTTGACGAATGGCTGACCCAGGCGCGCCAGAGCACCGACCAGGCCGCTCGCCAGCCGCTGTACAACAAGGTGGTGAAGCAGCTGCAAACCGACATGCCGATTGCCTACCTTTACTTCGAGCCGCGCATTTTCGGCCTGAACAAAAGCGTGCAGGGCTTTAAGCCTTACCCGGACGGCATCGTGCGTCTGGCCGGTTTGACGCTGGCGAAATAAACGTCCTGAGGAGAACCCATGCTGGAACTGATTTGCAAACGTCTGCTGCTGGCCGTCCCGACGCTGTTGCTGGTGAGCATGATGGTGTTCGGGCTGCAAAAGCTGCTGCCCGGCGATCCGCTGATCGCCATGGCCGGGGAAGAGCGCGACCCGGCGGTGATCGCCCAGTTGCGTGCAGAGCTGAACCTCGATGCGCCGATCCCCGTGCAGTATTTCCACTGGCTAGCGCGGGCGCTGCAGGGCGATCTGGGCGTCTCCTTACGCACGCATGAACCGGTGACGCAGCTGATCGCCAGCAAGCTGCCGGTCACGCTGGAGCTGTCGCTGCTGGCGATGATTATCGCGCTGGTGTTTGGCATCAGCATGGGGATCCTCGCGGCGGTAAACAAAAACAGCTGGGTCGATCACGGGGCGAACTTCGTGGCGATCTCGGGGATCTCGATCCCGCACTTCTGGCTGGGGATCCTGCTGATTCTGGTCTTCTCGGTAAACCTGCAGTGGCTACCCGCGTCCGGCTACGTGCCGTTCAGTGAAGATCCGATCCAGAACCTGCGTACGCTGCTGCTGCCCGCGTCCGTGCTCGGAACGGGCCTTGCGGCAACGCTGATGCGCCACACCCGCGCCTCGATGATTGCGGTACTGAAGGCGGATTACATCCGCACCGCGCGGGCGAAAGGGCTGCTGCCGAAAGCGGTGATCTTAAAACACGCGTTTCGCAACGCGCTGGTGCCGGTGATCACCCTCACCACGCTGCTGTTCGGCGAGCTGCTGGGCGGCGCGGTGCTGACTGAACAGGTCTTCACCATTCCGGGCTTCGGCAAGATGATCGTTGACTCGGTATTCAACCGTGACTACGCGGTGGTGCAGGGCGTGGTGCTGATCGTGGCGATCGGCTTCCTGATGCTCAACCTGCTGGCCGACGTGCTCTACGTCCTTATCAACCCGAAAATGCGAGGTTAACCATGGCGGAACTGACGACGCAAACCGTTGCCCCCGCGCTGCCGCGCGCGCAGAACCGGGTGCTGAAGAAATTCCTCGCCAATAAAAGCGCGGTCATTGGCGCGGTCGTGGTGGGCTTCTTCGTGCTGGTGGCGCTGCTGGCACCGTGGATCGCCCCGTTCGACCCGGTGAAAGCCAACTTCCTGGCTGTGCGCAAAGCGCCATCGGCGATGTACTGGTTCGGCACCGACGAGCTGGGGCGCGACATTTTATCGCGCATTATCTGGGGAGCGCGTACCTCGCTGATGGCGGGTTGTATGTCGGTGGTCATCGCTGTGGTTATCGGCGTGCCGCTGGGGCTGGTGGCGGGTTACTTCCAGAAGATGTGGGACGGCGTCATCTCACGCTTTATTGAAGCGCTGCTGGCCTGTCCGTTCCTGATCATGGCGATCGCGCTCGGGGCGTTTTTAGGCCCGAGCCTGACCAACGCGATGATCGCCATTGGCCTCTCCGCGATGCCGATCTTCGCGCGCCTGACGCGCGGCCAGGTGATCGCCATTCGTAACGAAGAGTACATCGACGGCGCGCGGGCGATTGGCCTGCCCGATCGATGGATCATCATCAAATACGTCTTGCCAAACGTGATGTCGCCGATCCTGGTGCAGGCCACGCTGGCGATTGCCTCGGCGATTATCGCCGAAGCCAGCCTGTCGTTTTTGGGGCTGGGACAGCAGCCGCCCAATCCCTCCTGGGGCTCCATGCTCAATACCGCGAAAGGGTTTCTTGAGCAGGCCCCGTGGATGTCCGTGTTCCCCGGTGTGGCGATTTTCCTTGCCGTGCAGGGCTTTAATTTACTCGGCGACGGGCTGCGCGATGCGCTCGATCCGCGCCACGACTAAGGAGTCATGATGACCAAAGCGCTTGATTTTACGTCCGGTTACGCTTCACGCCGCCCGCCGATGCTGGGCCACAACGCTGTTGCCACCTCACAGCCGCTGGCGGCACAGGCGGGGATGAAGATGCTGCAGCTGGGCGGGAATGCCGTTGATGCGGCCATTGCCACCGCGATGGCGCTGACGGTGGTTGAACCCACCGGCAACGGGATCGGCAGCGACGCCTTTGCCATCGTCTGGGACGGTGGAAAGCTTCATGGCCTGAATGCGTCCGGTCGTTCACCTGCGAGCTGGCATGCAGATCTGTTTGCCGGTAAAACGGCGGTGCCGGAAATTGGCTGGGACGCGGTGACCGTGCCGGGCGCGGTATCCGGCTGGGTCGCCCTGGCGGAACGCTTCGGCACGCTGCCGCTGACCACCCTGGCGCAGCCAGCCATTGACTATGCGCGCAACGGTTTCCCGGTCTCCCCGCTGATTGGCCATCTCTGGCAGCGTGGCTATAACAAGCTGAAAGATCAGCCTGGCTTTAGCGCCTGCTTTGCGCCGGAAGGCCGCGCCCCGCGCGTGGGGGAGATTTTCCGCAACCCGGCGCAGGCGAGCTCGCTGGAGCTGATTGCTAAAACCAATGGTGAAGCCTTTTACCGCGGCGAGCTGGCGCAGAAAATTGCCGCCTTCGCCAAAGCGCACGGTGCGCACCTGACGGCTGAGGATCTGGCAAACCACCGCGTGGACTGGGTCGAGCTGCTGTCGCGCGACTTTGCGGGTGGTTCGGTGCAGGAGCTGCCGCCTAACGGTCAGGGGATCGCCACGCTGATTGCGCTTGGTATTCTGGAGCAGTGTGGTATTGAGAAACATCACCCGGATTCCGTGCAGTCCCTGCATTTGTCCATTGAAGCGATGAAGCTGGCGCTGGCGGATCTCGACCGCTACGTGGCGGACGAAGAACACATGGCGTTCGCGGCGAAAGAGCTGCTGAGCGACCATTACCTGAAGTCGCGCGCGGCACTGATCAACCACGACAGCGCGTCTGATTTTGTTTACGGATCGCCTACGCAGAGCGGTACGGTCTACGTCAGCACCGCGGATGCCAGCGGGATGATGGTCTCGTTTATTCAGTCCAACTATATGGGTTTCGGTTCAGGCATCGTGGTGCCGGACACAGGCATCAGCCTGCAAAACCGGGGCTGCGGCTTTGTGCTGGATCCCAAACACCCGAACGCGCTGGCGGGCAGCAAGCGCCCATTCCACACCATCATCCCGGGCTTTGCGATGGATGGCAACGGCCAGCCGCTGATGTCCTTCGGCGTGATGGGCGGCCCGATGCAGGCGCAGGGGCACATGCAGATGGCGCTGCGCATTATGCTGCACGGGCAAAATCCGCAGGCGGCAATTGACGCGCCGCGCTGGCGCGTGGTGCAGGGCAGGGAGGTGATCGTTGAATCGACGTTCGATCGCAATACGATTGCCGCCCTGCGCGAGCGCGGGCATCAGATCGTGGTGGAAGATCCGCTTCAGGACTACAACTTCGGCGGTGCGCAGGTGATCTATCGTATGCCGGAAGGACACTACGTTGCCGCGACGGAAAGCCGCAAAGACGGGCAGGCGTTGGTGAGTTAAACGGCGCGGGCAACATTTGTAGGCCGGGTAAGGCGTAGCCGCCACCCGGCTTTTATTTACTCAATACTAAACGGATCCGCATCCTGCCACGCCGGAAACTTCTCCCGATACTCCTTCAGCGCCGTCAACGACAGCTCCGCATCAATACGTGTCGCCTGATGCGGCTCGGCGGTGGCAATGATCTCGCCCTGCGGATTCACCACCCGGCTGTCGCCGCGATAGTGATGCCCGTTGCCGTCCGTCCCCACGCGGTTGCAACCCACCACGTACGCCTGGTTCTCAATCGCACGCGCCACCAGCAGCGATTGCCAGTGCAGGGAGCGCGGTGCAGGCCAGTTGGCAACATACAGCGCCAGGTCATAATCGTTGCGGTTACGCGACCACACCGGGAAGCGCAGGTCGTAGCACACCAGCGGCAGAATACGCCAGCCGCGCCACTCGAACACCACGCGCGCGTTACCCGCTTCATAGTGATGGTGCTCATCCGCCATGCGGAACAGGTGGCGTTTGTCATAAAAATGCACTTTCCCTTCTGGCTCAACCAGCAGGAAGCGGTTCACCGGTCCGCGTTCGGTTTGTAGCGCGGCGCTCCCGGCAATCAGCGCGTTGGTCTCCTGCGCTTTGGCATGCATCCACGCCACTACCTCGTCCTGCGGCATTGACTGTTTCGCCGCTTCCATGGCGAAGCCGGTAGTGAACATCTCCGGCAGGACAATGACATCACGCCCGGTAATCTCTTCCAGTTGACGATCAAAGTGGCGCAGGTTGGCGGGGCCATCCATCCACACTAAAGGTTGCTGCAAAATCGAAATCTTCAAACCAGGCACGATACAGACTCCTCAAAAGACCGCTTTTTGACACTGTAGCACGTCATTACGAGAAAATGTGGCAATAAAAAACCCCGCACGGGGCGGGGTTTGCATAAGCGAAACGCGTTACGCCGCTTCAGGTTTGCGGTGCTTCTCCGGGAGCTTTACCGGCTGCGTCGCCAGCTCGTCCGGTTCGAAATCATCCACGTTAATGCTGCGCAGACGGCTCTCTTCGGCTTTCACCAGCAGCGCGGCTTCATCTTTATTGATAATCCCACCTGCGAGCGCCTGTTTTGCCAGTTCGTCCAGACGGGTAAACGGCAGGTTTTTGCCCAGCTGTTTACAGATCTTCTGGTGAATCGGGTCGGCGGCCATCACGTCCAGCAGCGCCTCTTCCAGCAGACCCACCGGGTTATGCGGCGTCGGCTCAAGATACTGACCACGACCGATACGGGAGCGGGTTGCGCTCGGTACCTGCAGGATCTTCGCCACCTTGTGGTCCAGCTTGTCGGACGGTGCCAGATGGTGACGACCGGTCGGGAAGATCACCGCGCGCAGGGCACCTGCCACGAAGCGGTTCGGGAAGTTCGCCAGCAGGTCGTCAATCGCCTGTTCAGCCTGATACATCGCATCCTGTACGCCCCAGTGTACCAGCGGCAGATCCGCTTCCTGACGGCCTTCGTCGTCGTAGCGCTTCAGGACCGCCGAGGCCAGGAAGATCTGGCTCAGCACATCCCCCAGACGGGCAGAGATACGTTCGCGACGCTTCAGGCTACCGCCCAGCACCGCCATGGAGACGTCAGACAGCAGAGCCAGGTTGGCGCTCAGTCGGTTCAGATGCTGGTAATAACGTTTGGTCGCATCGCCGGTCGGCGTCGCGCTGGTAAGACCGCGCGTCAGGCCCAGCCAGAAGCTGCGGACCTTGTTGCTCCCCACGTGACCAATATGTTTGAACAGCAGCTTATCGAAGGCATCCACGTCGTTATTCTGCGCGGCAGCCATCTCTTCCAGCACGTACGGATGGCAGCGAATTGCGCCCTGACCGAAGATCATCATGCTGCGGGTCAGGATGTTTGCCCCTTCCACGGTGATGGCGATCGGTGCGCCCTGATAGCCGCGCGCCAGGAAGTTGCCTTCGCCGAGCATAATGCCTTTACCGCCTGCAATATCCATCGCGTCAATGATTGACTGCTGGGCGCGGTGGGTACAGTGATACTTCACAATTGCGGACAGTACGGCCGGTTTTTCGCCGAGCATAATGCCGTAGGTAATTAACGATGCAGCGGCATCCATCACGTAGGCGTTGCCCGCGATACGCGCCAGCGGCTCTTCGATACCTTCCATCTTGCCAATGGAGATTTTGAACTGACGGCGGATATGGGCGTAAGCGCCAATCCCCATCGCTACCGACTTCAGACCGCCGGTTGAGTTCGACGGCAGGGTAATACCGCGGCCCACCGACAGACATTCCACCAGCATACGCCAGCCCTGGCCGGCCATTTTCGGACCGCCGATGATGTAGTCAATCGGCACAAAGATATCCTGACCGCGGGTCGGACCGTTCTGGAACGGCACGTTCAGCGGAAAATGACGACGACCAATCTCGACACCCGGAGTAGAGGTTGGGATCAGCGCACAGGTAATGCCCAGATCTTCTTCGCCGCCCAGCAGTTTTTCCGGGTCAGAGAGCTTAAAGGCCAGACCCAGCACGGTGGCGATAGGCGCCAGCGTGATATAACGCTTGTTCCAGGTCAGGCGCATGCCCAGTACCTGCTCGCCCTGCCACTCGCCCATGCAGACCACGCCGGTATCCGGGATCGCGCCTGCATCGGAACCCGCTTCCGGGCTGGTCAGCGCGAAGCACGGGATTTCCTGACCGCGAGCCAGACGCGGCAGGTAGTGATCTTTTTGCTCTTCCGTACCGTAATGCTGCAGCAGTTCGCCCGGCCCTAAGGAGTTAGGCACGCCAACGGTAATCGCCAGGATCCCGGAAACGCCCGCCAGCTTTTGCAGGACGCGAGCCTGAGCGTAAGCAGAGAACTCCAGACCGCCGTACTCTTTCTTGATGATCATCGCGAAGAAGCGATGTTCTTTCAGATACGCCCACAGCTCTGGCGGCAGATCGGCCATTTCATGGGTGATAGCAAAGTCGTTCGCCATGCGGCACGCTTCTTCTACCGGGCCGTCAATAAAGGCCTGTTCTTCAGCGGTCAGACGCGGCTGCGGATAGTTGTGCAGCTTTTTCCAGTCCGGGTTGCCCTGGAACAGATCGCCTTCCCACCAGGTGGTGCCCGCATCAATCGCTTCTTTCTCAGTGCGCGACATTGGCGGCATCACTTTGCGGAAGCCTTTAAACACCGGCGCAGAGATCATTGATTTACGCATCGGGGCCAGGTTAAACGGCAGAAGAATGATGGCAAGAGGGACTAAAAGCCAGATATTCCAGAGGCCTGCGACGCCAAGCGCAGCCGTCCAGGCCAGAAGAATCAGGCTGCTCAGGAATAAACTTACGCGGTGATAGAACAACACACCGAGCAGAACAACGGTTGCGAGAATGCTCAAAATCATCATAAAGAAAAGCTCCCTTGCTTGTAGGAGGTCTGACCACTTGTGATGATATGGTTGTAGTTGATGTCATTTCCTTTAGCAATGTGTTTACAAAATAATTACAACCTGGTTCACATTGTTCGCGTTTTAGTCGGCACGAAAAAACAAAACGCCGGACGATTCGCATGGCTTTAGCTTCTCGCTTTTGACGCTATCCGGTACACTCCACTGTGTTATCTCATCAATACTGAAGGATTATCCTCATGTACCAGGATCTTATTCGTAACGAACTGAACGAAGCGGCGGAAACGCTGGCGAACTTTCTGAAAGATGATGCCAATATTCACGCTATTCAGCGCGCAGCGGTCCTGCTGGCCGACAGTTTCAAAGCCGGTGGCAAAGTGCTTTCCTGCGGTAACGGTGGCTCCCACTGTGACGCCATGCACTTCGCCGAAGAGCTGACCGGACGCTATCGCGAAAACCGTCCGGGCTACCCGGCGATTGCGATTTCCGACGTGAGCCACATCTCCTGCGTAGGCAACGACTTCGGTTACGACCACATCTTTTCCCGCTACGTTGAAGCTGTAGGCCGTGAAGGCGACGTGCTGCTGGGTATCTCCACGTCCGGGAACTCCGCTAACGTGATCAAGGCGATCGCCGCCGCGCGTGAAAAAGGGATGAAAGTCATCACCCTGACCGGTAAAGATGGCGGTAAGATGGACGGTACGGCGGACATCGAAATTCGCGTTCCGCACTTCGGCTATGCAGATCGCGTTCAGGAAATTCACATCAAAGTGATCCACATCCTGATCCAGCTGATCGAAAAAGAGATGGTTAAGTAAGGCTTCGCTGGGGGCACCGGTGCCCCCGCTGTTGTGGAGGTGTTGTATGTGCGAACTGCTCGGGATGAGCGCTAATGTGCCAACCGATATCTGCTTTAGTTTCACCGGGCTGGTTCAGCGCGGTGGAGGAACCGGGCCGCATAAAGACGGCTGGGGCATCACCTTCTACGAAGGCAAAGGGTGTCGCACGTTCAAAGATCCACAGCCCAGCTTTAACTCACCGATTGCCAAACTGGTGCAGGACTACCCCATCAAGTCCCGCTCGGTGATCGCCCACATCCGTCAGGCAAACCGCGGCGAAGTGGCGCTGGAAAATACCCATCCGTTTACCCGTGAACTGTGGGGCCGTAACTGGACCTACGCGCACAACGGGCAGCTTATGGGCTATAAGTCGCTGGAGACGGGCAACTTCCGCCCGGTCGGCGAAACGGACAGCGAAAAAGCCTTCTGCTGGCTGCTGCACAAGCTGACGCAGCGCTATCCCCGCACGCCTGGCAACATGGCTGCCGTGTTCAAATATATCGCGACGCTGGCGTCTGAACTGCGTGAAAAAGGCGTGTTCAACATGCTGCTCTCTGATGGGCGCTATGTGATGGCGTTCTGCTCAACGAATCTGTTCTGGATCACCCGCCGTGCGCCGTTTGGCGTTGCGACGCTGCTCGATCAGGATGTGGAGATAGACTTTCAGAAGGAGACCACACCGAACGATGTGGTCACAGTCATTGCTACGCAGCCGCTGACGGGCAACGAAACCTGGCAAAAGATTATGCCAGGTGAGTGGGTACTATTTTGTCTCGGGGACCGTGTAATTTGACGCCAGCTGTGGATGGACAACTTCGTGGCTCAGCGGCTTGCTGACCACGTAACGGCCATCGACGATAGAGACCACCGGTGGCTTGCGGGTCTGCTCAAAGTAGTCGTAACCTGGCTTCAGCTGTTTCCAGAAATCCGCGTAGTAGGAGTACTTGTGACGCGCCATGTTGGCGTCCGTCATGCGGAACGGATAGATACTGACCTGAACGTTAGGCTGCCCAAAGACCAGCGCGCCCGTCACGAACTGGAAAATCTCATCAATGCCGGAGTCGGTCATCGCATAACAGCCGACGGACACGCAGGCACCGTGGATCATCAGGTATTTACCTTCATAACCGTGTGCACGGTCATAGGCATTCGGGAAGCCGATGTTAATGGCTTTATAGAAGCGGCTGTCAGGTTTTAGCTGACTACGCTGAACGTTGTAAAACCCTTCCGGACTTTTGAAATCGCCCTGACGCTGTTTTGGCCCCAGACCGCCGGAGTAGTTACAAATTTTGTAACTATCAAGCAGCTGATATGTCTCGCCCATTTTCACAAACAGATCGAGAGTGCGTTCTTCCTTGAAGATTTGAATATAAACCGGGGATCCCATCAGCTGTTGTTTATATTCTTTGCTAACCGGTGTCGTTGAGCTATTACTGCTGAGCAGTCCGGCAAACGACATGCACGGCATCAGAAGCATCGCAATGAACAATGCGATTTTACGCATACTACTAGTTCCTTGATAAAACTATGACCAAATTGCCAGGACGGCAAAAGAGACCCGAAATCAGATTAATCTGGACAGGAGCGCTCACATTAGCACCGATAAAGATTTTCGCAAGAGCCAACCTTTGTGTTTACAAATTAGTTTTACTTTATAACCCATTCAAATCGCCCTGACTCCAGGAACTTTGCGTAATAGCTCGCATTTTGGCGCGTGAAGAGGCGGATCCTCTGCCCCCTTAGGGACGAAAATGGTACACTTCATCCCCTCTGGATTGTTGTTCATGGATACCCGCTAACTACATGTTTAGAATAAGAAAAGGACTTGATCTGCCTATCTCCGGCGTGCCTGAACAGCACGTCGCGCAAGGGGCCAGCATTCGTCATGTCGCTATTTTGGGCGACGATTATGTGGGGATGCGCCCGGCGATGCTGGTGAAAGAGGGCGATCGCGTCATAAAAGGCCAGGCGCTCTTCGAGGATAAAAAAAATCCGGGCGTCCTGTTTACGGCCCCGGCCAGCGGCACCGTTGTGGCGATTCATCGCGGTGAACGCCGCGTGCTGCAATCCGTTGTGATTCGCCTTGAAGGCGATGAGCAGAGCGAATTTGCGCGTTTTGATGTAGCCGACCTCGCGACACTCAGCCGAGAAGTCGTGCAGGCGCAGCTGCTGGCGTCGGGGTTGTGGACGTCACTTCGCACCCGCCCCTTTAGCAAGTCACCGGTTCCGGGAACCGTACCGGCGGCTATTTTCGTTACCGCCATCGACACCAATCCGCTCAGTGCGGATCCGCAGCCTATTATCCTGGCGCAGCGTAAGGCGTTTGATGCCGGGTTGACCCTTTTAACGCGGCTGACGCCCGGGAAGGTTCATGTTTGCCAGGCGAGCGGCGGCAAGCTTGGCGGCCACCCGCAGGGGCAGGTCACGTTTAATGAATTTGCTGGCCCGCATCCTGCGGGGCTGGTTGGCACACATATCCACTTCCTTGAACCGGTGAGTCTGGCAAAACAGGTCTGGCATTTGAATTATCAGGACGTGATTGCCATGGGGACGCTCTTTACCACGGGTGAGCTGTGTACAGAACGCACGATCGCGATTGGTGGACCGCAGGCGACAAACCCACGTCTGGTGAAGACGCTACCAGGTGCAGATATCAATGAGCTGCTGGCCGATGAAACAAAAGCGGGTGAAAACCGCCTGATTTCCGGTTCGGTACTCAGTGGCCGTCATGCCGTTGGCGCGCAGGCTTATCTGGGACGCTTCCATCTGCAGGTGAGCATCGTTCAGGAAGGGCGCGAGAAAGAGCTGTTCGGCTGGGTTCTTCCTGGTGCAGAAAAGTACTCCGTAACCCGCACTACGCTGGGTCACTTCCTGCGCCATAAGCTGTTCAACTTCTCCACCAGCACCCACGGCGGTGAGCGTGCGATGGTACCCATTGGTAACTACGAGCGCGTAATGCCGCTGGATATTCTGCCTACCGTTCTGCTGCGCGATCTCCTTGCCGGCGATACCGACGGTGCGCAGGCGCTGGGCTGCCTGGAGCTGGACGAAGAAGATCTGGCGCTCTGTACCTATGTATGTCCAGGCAAATACGAATACGGACCCGTATTGCGCGAGGTGTTAACCCGCATTGAGCAGGAAGGATAACTGATGGGCTTAAAACACCTCTTTGAAAAAATTGAGCCGCACTTTACCGAAGGGAAGCTCAAAAAGTACTACCCGCTGTATGAAGCGACAACAACCATTTTCTATACGCCGGGGTTGGTGACGAAAGGCGCGGCGCACGTGCGCGACGCCATCGATCTCAAACGAATGATGATCCTGGTGTGGTTTGCCGTATTCCCGGCCATGTTCTGGGGCATGTACAACGTCGGCTTGCAGACTATTCCGGCACTGCACCACATGTATGATGCGCAACAGCTGGCGCAGGTGATCCAGTCCGACTGGCACTACCGTCTGGCGCAGTCGCTGGGGGTAAGCTTTGCGGCCGACGCGGGCTGGCTGAGTATGATGACGCTGGGCGCGGTCTTCTTCCTGCCGATCTATATCACGGTCTTTATCGTGGGCGGCTTCTGGGAAGTGCTGTTTGCCATTATTCGCAAACATGAGATCAACGAAGGCTTCTTTGTAACCTCCATTCTGTTTGCCCTGATTGTTCCGCCAACGCTGCCGCTCTGGCAGGCGGCGCTGGGGATCAGCTTTGGCGTGGTGATTGCCAAAGAGATCTTCGGCGGGACCGGACGGAACTTCCTCAACCCGGCGCTGGCGGGGCGTGCGTTCCTGTTCTTTGCTTACCCGGCGCAGATCTCCGGCGACCTGGTGTGGACGGCAGCCGACGGTTTTTCCGGCGCGACGCCACTTTCACAGTGGGCGGCAGGCGGCGGCGAAACGCTGGTTAACAATGCTACTGGCCAGCCGGTCACCTGGTTCGATGCCTTTATAGGCAACATTCCGGGTTCCATCGGGGAAGTCTCTACCCTGATGATTTTGCTTGGTGGCGCGATCATTCTGTTTGGTCGCGTAGCCTCCTGGCGTATCGTCGCAGGCGTCATGCTCGGCATGGTGCTTACCGCAACACTGTTCAATCTCATTGGTTCTACTACCAACCCGATGTTCTCCATGCCCTGGTACTGGCATCTGGTATTGGGCGGTTTTGCTTTCGGCATGATGTTCATGGCAACAGACCCCGTCTCAGCCTCATTCACCGACAAAGGTAAATGGAGCTACGGCGTGCTCATTGGTGTGATGTGTGTATTGATTCGCGTGGTCAACCCGGCTTATCCGGAAGGGATGATGTTGGCCATTCTGTTTGCCAACCTGTTTGCACCGCTGTTCGACTATCTGGTCGTGCGTGCCAACATTAAGCGGAGGAAGGCGCGTGGCTGAGGTTAAAAATAACGACAGCATCAGCAAAACGCTGCTGGTAGTGCTGGTACTGTGTCTGGTCTGTTCCATCGTGGTTGCGGGGTCTGCCGTGGGGTTAAAACCGCTGCAGCAGGAGCAACGCGCGCTGGATAAGCAGCGCAATATCCTGGCCGTCGCTGGGTTAATGCAGCAGGGGATGAGCGCTGACGACGTCTCAAAAATCTTTGCGGAACGCATTTCAGCGCGGCTGGTAGATTTAAAAACGGGTGAGTTGCTCGATAAAGACCCGACGAAGTTTAACCAGGCACAGGCGATCAAAGATCCGCAGATGAGCCTGACGCTAGAGGCCTCGCAAGATCCCGCTGGGATTAGGCGGCGAAGCAACCTGGCTGAAATCTATCTGGTGCGTGATGAGCAAAAGCGCATACAGGAGATGGTGCTGCCTATCTATGGTAACGGGCTGTGGTCAGTGATGTACGCCTTTGTTGCTTTGAGTACGGACGGCCGCACGATTAAAGGGATAACCTATTACGACCATGGTGAAACGCCGGGGCTGGGGGGGGAAATAGAGAACCCTAACTGGCGTGCGCAGTTTGTCGGCAAAAAAGTGCTCGACGATAACGGTCAGCCTGCGCTGAGGGTAGTGAAAGGGGGCGCTCGTCCCGGTGATATGTTCGCCGTTGACGGCCTTTCCGGGGCTACGCTTACTTCAAACGGCGTGCAGCACAGTTTTGATTTCTGGATGGGCGAGCTGGGCTTTGGCCCGTTCCTGAAAAACGTACGTGAAGGAGCGCTGAATAATGGCTGATACCGGTGAACTGAAAGAAGTCAAAAAGGTGCTCATTGGCCCGCTGCTCGCCAATAACCCGATAACGTTGCAGGTGCTGGGTGTCTGCTCGGCCCTGGCGGTCACCACCAAGCTGGAAACGGCGGTGGTGATGACGATGGCGGTCACGCTGGTCACGGCGTTCTCCAGCATGTTTATCTCGATGATCCGCCACCACATCCCCAACAGCGTGAGGATCATCGTGCAGATGACGATCATCGCCTCGCTGGTGATTGTGGTCGATCAACTGCTACGCGCTTTTGCCTACGAAACATCAAAACAGCTTTCGGTGTTTGTCGGGTTGATTATCACTAACTGTATCGTGATGGGCCGCGCGGAAGCCTACGCCATGAAGATGCCGCCGCTGGCGAGCTTTATGGACGGTATCGGTAACGGGCTCGGCTACGGCGTGATCCTGCTGACTGTAGGGTTCCTGCGTGAGCTGATTGGCAGCGGCAAGCTGTTTGGTATCACGGTACTGGACACGGTACAGAACGGCGGCTGGTATCTGCCGAACGGCCTGTTCCTGCTCGCGCCAAGCGCATTTTTCATTATCGGTTTGCTGATCTGGCTGATTCGTACGTTGAAGCCTGAACAGCAGGAAAAGGAGTAACCGACAATGGCTCATTACCTGAGTTTATTTGTGCGCGCGGTGTTTGTTGAAAACATGGCGCTCGCGTTTTTCCTCGGCATGTGTACGTTTCTTGCCGTGTCTAAAAAGGTCTCCACGGCATTTGGCCTGGGCGTGGCGGTCACCGTTGTGCTGGGGCTTTCGGTTCCGATTAACAACCTGGTGTTCAACTTCGTGCTGAGGGACGGCGCGCTGGTGGAAGGGGTCGATCTCAGCTTCCTCAACTTCATCACCTTTATCGGGGTGATCGCGGCGCTGGTGCAAATCCTTGAGATGATCCTCGATAAGTATTTCCCGTCGCTGTACAACGCGCTGGGGATCTTTCTGCCGCTGATAGCGGTGAACTGCGCTATCTTCGGCGGCGTCTCGTTTATGGTTCAGCGTGATTACAACTTCAGTGAATCCGTGGTGTACGGCTTCGGTTCCGGCATCGGCTGGATGCTGGCGATTGTCACCATGGCGGGGATCCGCGAAAAGATGAAATATGCCAACGTGCCTGCGGGTCTGCGCGGCTTAGGGATCACCTTTATCACCACCGGCCTGATGGCGTTGGGCTTTATGTCCTTCTCCGGTGTGCAGCTATAAGGGCTAACAGATGGAAATTATTCTTGGCGTGGTGATGTTCACGCTGATTGTTCTGGTGCTGTCAGGGCTGATTCTGGCGGCGCGTGCGAAGCTGGTGAACGCCGGTGATGTCATTATTGATATCAACGATGACCCGCAAAATCAGATCCGTACCCCGGCAGGGGACAAACTGCTCAATACGCTCTCAGGCAATGGGATCTTTGTCTCGTCAGCCTGCGGCGGCGGCGGCTCATGCGGGCAGTGCCGTGTGACGGTGAAAGAGGGGGGTGGTGATATTCTGCCTACTGAACTGTCGCATATCACAAAGCGTGAAGCGAAAGAGGGCTGTCGTCTGGCCTGCCAGGTCGCGGTGCGCCAGAACATGAAGATTGAGCTGCCGGAAGAGATCTTCGGCGTCAAAAAATGGGAGTGCGAAGTTATCTCTAACGATAACAAAGCCACGTTCATTAAAGAGCTTAAGCTGCGTGTCCCTGAAGGGGAGAGCGTTCCGTTCCGCGCGGGCGGGTATATCCAGATCGATTGTCCGGCGCACACCGTGGCGTATGCCGACTTCGACGTGCCTGAGGAGTATCGTGCCGACTGGGATAAATTCAATCTCTTCCGCTTTGTGTCCGAAGTAAAAGAGCCGACGTTGCGCGCCTATTCCATGGCTAACTATCCGGAAGAGAAGGGCATTATCATGCTCAACGTGCGTATCGCCACGCCGCCGCCGAATGTGCCGAATGCACCGCCGGGCGTGATGTCGTCGTATATATGGTCCCTTAAGCCAGGCGATAAAGTGACGATCTCCGGTCCATTCGGTGAGTTCTTTGCCAAAGATACCGACGCAGAAATGGTCTTTATCGGCGGCGGTGCCGGTATGGCCCCGATGCGCTCGCACATCTTTGACCAGCTCAAACGTCTTAGCAGCAAGCGTAAAATCAGCTTCTGGTACGGGGCACGCTCCCTGCGCGAGATGTTCTATGATGATGAGTTTGAACAGTTGGCGCGTGAGAATCCTAACTTTACCTTCCACGTGGCGCTTTCCGATCCGCAGCCGGAAGATAACTGGACGGGCTATACGGGATTCATCCACAACGTGCTGTACGAAAACTACCTCAAACAGCACCCGGCACCGGAAGACTGCGAGTTCTATATGTGTGGTCCACCGATGATGAACGCCGCCGTGATTAAGATGCTTAAAGATCTTGGCGTCGAAGATGAGAACATCATGCTTGATGATTTTGGAGGCTGATGATGCTGACGTTTCTGGCTACCTTTGCCGTCTTTGTGCTGGTGGTGCTCGGCATGTCATTAGGCTGGATCATCAAGCGTAAAAGCATTCAGGGCAGCTGTGGCGGTATTTCATCCCTTGGGATGGAAAAGGTGTGCGACTGCCCGGAACCGTGCGATGCACGGAAAAAAAGAATGGCCCGCGAGCAGCAGCGCATTATTTAAGTTTTTGTAGTCGTGTAGGTCGGGTAAGGCGAAGCCGCCACCCGACAATTCCCACGCACACTTCTCAATCCTCGTTTCTTTACTGTATACTTATCCAGTGATGAGTGAGGGCTTACTATGCGCAAAATAATCCATGTCGATATGGACTGCTTTTTTGCCGCAGTGGAGATGCGTGACAACCCGGCGCTGCGGGATATTCCCATCGCCATTGGCGGCAGCCGCGTTCAGCGAGGTGTGATCAGCACCGCCAACTATCCGGCGCGCAAATTTGGCGTGCGCAGCGCCATGCCGACTGCAATGGCCTTAAAGCTTTGCCCTCATCTCACGCTCCTGCCCGGTCGGTTTGATGCTTATAAAGAGGCCTCACTTCATATCCGTGAAATCTTCTCCCGCTACACCTCACTGATAGAACCGCTGTCGCTGGACGAAGCCTATCTGGATGTGACCGACAGCGTGCATTGCCACGGCTCCGCCACGCTGATGGCCCAGGAAATCCGCCAGACGATATTCAACGAACTGAATCTGACCGCATCGGCGGGCGTGGCACCCGTGAAATTCCTCGCCAAAATCGCCTCTGATTTAAATAAGCCCAACGGTCAGTACGTCATCACGCCTGAAGAAGTGCCTGCGTTTTTGAAAACCCTACCGCTTGGCAAGATACCCGGCGTGGGGAAAGTCTCCGCCGCAAAGCTTGAAAGCATGGGGCTACGGACCTGCGAAGATGTACAGCTAAGCGATCTCGCCATGCTGCTCAAGCGCTTTGGGAAGTTTGGCCGCGTGCTGTGGGAGCGCAGTCAGGGCATTGACGATCGCGATGTGAACAGCGAACGATTACGGAAATCCGTCGGCGTTGAGCGAACCCTTATTGAAGATATTCATGACTGGTCCGAGTGCGAGGCCATTATCACGGAACAGCTTTACCCTGAGCTGGAACGACGCTTAATCAAGGTCAAACCGGACCTGCTGATCGCCCGGCAGGGCATCAAGCTAAAATTTAACGATTTTCAGCAGACGACGCAGGAACATGTTTGGCCACGCCTCAACAAAGAAGATCTCATTGCGACCGCAAAAAAGGCATGGGAAGAACGACGAGGTGGACGAGGGGTGAGGCTGGTGGGTTTGCACGTCACGCTGCTGGATCCGCAGTTAGAGCGTCAGTTGGTGTTGGGACTGTAGATTACGCTAATCGTAGGCCCGGTAAGCGTAGCGCCACCGGGCAACAGACGACGAATTATTTCGCAGGGATCGCTTTCAGCAGTTCCGTCAGCAGCGTCCAGTAATGACCGACGCTTTCAATGTGAACCTGCTCATCCGGCGAGTGTGGACCGGTAATGGTTGGCCCGATAGACACCATGTCCATGTCCGGATACGGTTTCTTGAACAGACCACATTCCAGACCGGCGTGGATAACCTGAATGTTCGGGGTGCTGTTGAACAGGCGCTGGTATGTTTCACGCACCAGTGCCATGACCGGAGAACTTGCGTCCGGCTGCCAGCCCGGGTAGCTGCCTTTAGCGGAGGTTTTTGCGCCCGCCAGCGAGCCCAGAGACTCCAGCATGCTCACCACGTACTCTTTACCGCTGTCGATCAGGGAACGGATCAGGCAGATGATCTCTGCGCTGTCGTCGCCCATGGTCACCACGCCCACGTTCAGGGAGGTTTCCACCACGCCTTTCGCGACGTCAGAATTGCGGATCACGCCGTTTGGCGTCGCGTTCAGCAACTGAACGAAGCTGTTGCGAGACTGCGCGGTCAGGGCGGCTTTATCCGTGGTCACAGATTCCAGCACTACGGTCAGGTTCTTCTCTTTCTCAGAAAGTTCGTTTTTCAGGATATCGAGATAAACGCTGGAGAGCTTTTTCAGCTCATCTGCTTTTTCCGCCGGAACGGCTACGGTGGCGAAGGCTTCGCGTGGGATCGCGTTACGCAGCGTACCGCCGTTGAAATCGACCAGACGAAGATCCAGCTCAGCCGCGTGACCCGCCAGGAAGCGTGCCAGCAGTTTGTTGGCGTTGCCGAGGCCCAGATGAATATCACCGCCGGAGTGGCCGCCTTTCAGCCCTTTCAGCGTCAGCTTGAAGGTCTGGTAGCCTGCAGGAATCGCTTCACGAGACAGCGGCAGGGTAGAGATGAAATCAATCCCACCCGCGCAGCCCATGTAGATCTCGCCTTCTTCTTCGGAGTCGGTGTTGATCAGGATATCCGCCTGCAGCCAGTTGGCCTGCAGACCGAAGGCGCCGTCCATGCCCGCTTCTTCGGTCATGGTCAGCAGTACTTCCAGCGGACCGTGCTCAACGCTGTCGTTGGCCAGCACCGCCAGCGCAGAGGCCATACCGATGCCGTTATCCGCGCCCAGCGTGGTGCCGCGCGCTTTCACCCAGTCGCCGTCGATGTACGGTTGAATCGGGTCTTTGGTGAAGTCGTGAACGGTATCGTTGTTTTTCTGCGGAACCATGTCCAGGTGCGCCTGCAGCACAACCGGTTTACGGTTTTCCATGCCTGCGGTGGCGGGCTTGCGGATCAAAATGTTGCCAACCTGGTCGCGCTCAGCGTGCAGACCTTTTTCCTTCGCCCAACCCATAATGTGTTCGGCAAGCTGTTCTTCATGGTAGGAAGGGTGTGGAATGGAACAGATTTTGGCAAAAATATCCCACAGCGGTTGTGGAGATAATTGAGACAGTTCAGACACGATAAGTCTCCTTGTCGATGCGCTGCAACAGGGTTGCAGGTCACAGAGTTAGCAGGTTAATAGTTACCACAAGACAGGCTTGCGAGATGCATCTGAGAATACCACTTTCTCCGACGGCGGGTAGCATAAAGCATGTAAAAACTCAGGCTCGGGGCGCTAAACACTGGTTTTTAGTGCGTCAGATCTCTATAATCTCGCGCAACCTATTTCCCCCTCGAACACTTTTTAAGCCGTATATAAACAGGCTGGGACACTTCACATGAGCGAAAAATACGTCGTCACCTGGGACATGTTGCAGATTCACGCACGCAAACTGGCTGCGCGCCTGATGCCTTCCGAACAGTGGAAAGGCATTATTGCCGTTAGCCGCGGCGGTCTGGTACCGGGGGCGCTGTTGGCACGTGAGCTGGGTATTCGTCATGTCGATACCGTATGTATCTCCAGCTATGACCACGACAACCAGCGCGAGCTGACCGTGCTAAAACGCGCGGAAGGCGACGGTGAAGGCTTCATCGTTATTGACGATCTGGTCGATACCGGTGGTACCGCGGTGGCTATCCGTGAAATGTATCCAAAAGCGCACTTCGTCACGATCTTTGCAAAACCGGCGGGTCGCCCACTGGTTGACGATTACGTGATTGATATCCCGCAGGATACCTGGATTGAACAGCCATGGGATATGGGCGTGGTCTTCGTACCGCCTATTTCAGGCCGTTAATCCCAGTACGTAACTTTACACGCCCGGCCATGCCGGGCGTTGTTCTTTTTATCCTGCCACGCGTTACAATGGACGTTATATGACGTATCCATGGAGGCAACGCAATGACGCAGGCGAATCTCACCGAAACTCTTTTTAAACCCCGTTTCAAACACCCTGAAACGTCGACGCTGGTGCGTCGGTTTAATCCGGGGACCATGCCTGCCGTCCAGTCTGCGTTAGACGGTAAAAACGTGCCCCACTGGTATCGCATGATTAACCGCCTGATGTGGATCTGGCGTGGTATCGATCCGCGTGAAATCCTTGACGTGCAGGCGCGTATCGTCATGAGCGAATCTGAACGGACCGACAGCGAGCTTTACGATACGGTGGTGGGCTATCGCGGCGGCAACTGGATCTATGAATGGTCGAAGCAGGCGATGCTCTGGCAGCAAAAAGCCAGCCAGGAAGAGGATGCCACGCGTAGCGGCAAGCACTGGCTGCATGCGGCCAATCTCTATGCCATTGCCGCGTATCCACATCTGAAAGGTGATGAACTGGCAGAGCAGGCCCAGGCGCTGGCGAACCGTGCATATGAAGAGGCGGCGCAGCGTTTGCCGGGCCAGATGCGCGAGCTTGAATTCAACATTCCAGGTGGCGCACCCGTCACCGGGTTCCTGCATATGCCTGAAGGCGACGGCCCGTTCCCGACCGTACTGATGTGCGGTGGGCTGGATTCCCTGCAAATCGATTATTACAGCCTTTTTGAGCGCTACTTTGCACCAAAAGGGATTGCGATGCTGACGCTTGACATGCCTTCTATTGGCTTCTCGTCGAAGTGGAAATTGACTCAGGATTCGAGCCTGCTGCACCAGCATGCGCTTAAAGCACTGGAGAATATTCCCTGGGTTGACCATACCCGCGTGGCGGCTTTTGGCTTCCGATTTGGGGCGAACGTTGCGGTGCGTCTGGCCTATCTTGAATCCTCACGCCTGAAGGCTGTGGCCTGTCTGGGTCCGGTGGTTCACGCACTGCTCAGCGATCCTGCCCGTCAGGGCAGCGTACCGGAGATGTACCTTGATGTGCTGGCTAGTCGTCTTGGCATGCATGATGCATCAGACGAAGCGCTGCGCGTTGAGCTCAATCGTTACTCGTTAAAAACGCAGGGGTTGCTGGGACGCCGCTGCCCAACGCCGATGCTGTCAGGTTTCTGGAAAAACGATCCCTTCAGCCCGGAGGAGGAGTCGCGATTAATCACGTCGTCATCTTCGGATGGCAAATTGCTTGAAGTGCCATTCAGTCCGGTGTATCAGAATTTTGACAAGGCGTTAAAAGAGATTACACGCTGGATCGCGCAGAGATTGTGTTAATAGATTGCTAAATTTTGATGGTTTGGTAAAACAGTGGCTTCACAAAAGGAGATCGCAATGACGTTACCGAGTGGACATCCGAAAAGTAGACTGATCAAGAAGTTCATGGCTCTTGGCCCGTATATTCGAGAAGATCAGTGTGAAGAGAATCGCTTTTTTTTCGACTGCCTGGCTGTTTGCGTCAACGTGAAGCCTGCACCCGAAAAACGTGAATTCTGGGGCTGGTGGATGGAAATGGAAGCAGAGGAAAAACGCTTTACCTATAGCTACCAGTTTGGCCTGTTTAACAAAGACGGTTACTGGCAAGCGGCGCCTATTAAAGATCAGGAAGTGATCGACCGCCTGGAACATACGCTGAAAGAGTACCTCGGCAAGGCTAGCGCGCTGCTGGCAACGCTGGATCTGAAGCTGGAGCCTGCGGATGATTTTTCCAGCGAGGCGGTTAAGCTGACCGCCTGATAGTCTTCTCCCTCTCCCTGTGGGAGAGGGTCCGGTTGAGGGCACCAGACCGCATTAATCCCCGACAATAAAAAAACCGGCATCAAGCCGGTTTTTTTATTTCCACACGATTAGAACTGGTAAGTCAGACCCAGGGCGACGATATCATCGCTGCTTACACCCAGTTTATTGTCGTCATCAATCTGGTTGATTTTATAATCAACAAACGCGGACATATTTTTGTTGAAATAATAGGTTGCGCCCACGTCGATATATTTCACGATATCTTCGTCGCCAATGCCTTCGATGTCTTTGCCTTTAGACTGCACATAACCCACGGATGGACGCAGGCCAAAGTCAAACTGATATTGCGCAACCACTTCGAAGTTTTGCGCTTTATTCGCGAAACCGCCGGAGATTGGGGCCATATTGCGGGTTTCGGAATAGATAGTAGCCAGATAAATATCATTGGCATCATATTTCAGACCCGTTGCCCAGCCTTCGGCTTTTTTACCTTCACCGCGTGTCAGCAGGTTCTGCTCGTTGGTGCGATCGGAGCTGGCATACGCGCCAATTACAGAGAAATCGCTGCCGCCGAAGTCATAGCTCAGAGACGTACCGAAGCCATCCCCGTTCTGCTTTTTCACGTCACGGTTTTCATTTTTTCCCTGGTATTGCAGGGTCATATCCAGACCGTCCACCACGCCAAAGAAGTCGGTGTTACGATAGGTAGCAAGACCGGAGGCACGCTTGGTCATGAAGTTGTCGGTTTGCGCCAGACCATCGCCGCCGAACTCAGGGAACATGTCGGTGTAGGATGCGACGTCATACAGCGCCCCGAGGTTACGACCGTAATCCAGAGAACCAACGTCTTTTAATTTAAGACCGGCAAACGCCAGACGCGTTTTCTGAGAAGAGTCGCTCTCTGCTTTGTTTCCGGCAAATTCTGCTTCCCAACGGCCATAGCCCGTCAGCTGATCGTTAATCTGCGTTTCACCTTTAAAGCCGAAACGCACGTACGTCTGGTCACCGTCTTTAGCGTCATCATCACTAAGGTAGTGCATTGCTTTTACTTTGCCGTACACGTCCAGTTTATTACCGTTCTTATTATAAACCTCTGCTGCGTGAACAGATGCGGAAGCCACAACGCCCATTACCACTAATGCCAGAGTGCTCTTTTTCATTTTCAATCCTGAGTTTTATATACGCGCTAATATTCGCTGAACGCTAAGCCGACGCTTATGTTCCGTGAAAAAACAGGAAGGGTTTTATCGTCCGCGGGTGAACGTTTTATGACAATTTAAGAATATGTTTAAAAAAGTATGTTTTAATTTTTCAGTAATAAATTTGTCAAAATCAGCCGCTACGCTTCCTGATCCCGCGCAACAAAGTGTTTTGCTATGTGCTATGGCAGTTGGCAACGGGGCTGAGTCCTGTTAAAACGTTCGTTCGACATCATTTTCCCTTATCGTTGAACGGCAGAGAATCATGAGTGACAGCCAGACGCTGGTGGTAAAACTCGGTACCAGTGTATTAACAGGCGGATCGCGCCGCCTTAATCGCGCCCACATTGTTGAGCTTGTACGTCAGTGCGCTCAGCTGCATGCCGCAGGGCATCGTATTGTTATCGTGACCTCCGGGGCGATTGCCGCCGGGCGTGAACATCTGGGTTACCCCGAACTCCCCGCGACGATAGCCTCAAAACAGCTGCTGGCCGCCGTGGGACAAAGCCGACTCATTCAACTCTGGGAACAGTTGTTCTCTATCTATGGTATTCACGTCGGGCAGATGCTGCTGACGCGTGCGGATATGGAAGACAGAGAGCGTTTTCTGAACGCGCGCGATACGCTGCGTGCGCTGCTGGACAACAATATTGTTCCGGTCATTAATGAAAACGACGCCGTGGCCACCGCTGAAATTAAAGTAGGTGATAACGATAACCTCTCTGCGTTGGCGGCGATTCTGGCCGGTGCCGATAAACTTCTGCTTCTGACCGATCAGCAGGGGCTGTTCACCGCCGACCCGCGTTCTAACCCGGAAGCTGAACTGATTACCGATGTTCACGGCATTGATGATGCCCTGCGCGCCATCGCCGGTGACAGCGTTTCAGGCCTCGGAACCGGCGGTATGGGCACCAAGCTGCAGGCCGCCGATGTCGCGTGCCGTGCCGGTATCGACACCATCATTGCTGCGGGCAGTCGCCCGGGCGTGATTGGCGACGTGATGGAAGGCATCTCTGTCGGCACCCGCTTCCACGCCCAGGAATCCCCGCTGGAAAACCGCAAACGCTGGATATTTGGCGCGCCTCCTGCTGGCGAACTCGTCGTCGATGAAGGGGCCACTGCCGCGATTCTGGAACGAGGGAGTTCATTACTTCCTAAAGGAATTAAAAGCGTGACAGGCAACTTCTCCCGTGGTGAAGTGATCCGCATCCGTAGCCTCGAAGGCCGCGACATCGCCCACGGCGTAAGCCGCTATAACAGCGACGCGCTGCGCCGTATCGCGGGCCACCATTCGCAGCAAATCGATGCCATTCTGGGCTACGAGTATGGCCCGGTTGCCGTGCATCGCGATGACATGATTATTCGTTAAGGAGCCAGAACATGCTGGAACAAATGGGCGCAGCCGCGAAGGCCGCCTCTTACAAACTGGCGCTCCTTTCCAGCCGTGAGAAAAATCGCGTGCTGGAAAAAATCGCTGATTATCTGGAATCACAGTCCCAGGAAATTTTGCTCGCCAACGAGCAGGATCTGCTTGAAGCCCGTCGCAACGGTTTGAGCGAAGCGATGCTTGACCGTCTGGCGCTGACGCCGGCACGCCTGAAAGGCATCGCCGACGATGTCCGTCAGGTCTGTAATCTGGCCGATCCGGTAGGGCAGGTAATCGACGGCGGGCTGCTCGACAGCGGTTTACGTCTTGAGCGCCGCCGCGTGCCGCTCGGCGTTATCGGCGTCATTTACGAAGCCCGCCCAAACGTCACCGTTGACGTCGCTTCTTTGTGCCTGAAAACCGGTAACGCCGCTATTCTGCGCGGTGGAAAAGAGACCTGGCGCACCAACGCTGCGACGGTAAAGGTCATCCAGCAGGCGCTGGAAGAGTGTGGCTTACCGGCGGGGGCCGTACAGGCGATCGAGAGCCCAGACCGCGCGCTGGTCAACGAAATGCTGCGCATGGACAAATACATCGACATGCTGATCCCACGCGGTGGCGCGGGTCTGCACAAACTCTGTCGCGAGCAGTCGACCATTCCGGTGATCACCGGCGGTATCGGCGTGTGTCATATCGTGGTGGATGACAGTGCAGAGATTGAACCGGCGCTGAAGATTATCGTGAACGCCAAAACCCAGCGTCCAAGCACCTGTAATACGGTGGAAACGCTGCTGGTGCACCAGGACATCGCAAACACCTTTCTGCCAGCCCTGAGCAAGCAGATGGCGGAGAGCGGCGTTACGCTGCACGCCGATGCCAACGCGCTCGCCCTGCTTAAGGATGGCCCGGCTAACGTCGTTCCCGTCAAAGCGGAGCAGTACGACGACGAATTCCTGTCGCTGGATCTGAACGTGAAAGTAGTTGCTGATCTCGACGACGCCATTGCGCACATTCGTGAACACGGCACCCAGCATTCGGACGCGATCCTGACGCGCACGCTGCGCAATGCCGATCGCTTCGTGAACGAAGTGGATTCATCCGCGGTGTATGTGAATGCCTCCACCCGCTTCACCGATGGTGGACAGTTTGGTTTGGGTGCAGAAGTGGCTGTCAGCACGCAAAAGCTGCACGCGCGCGGTCCGATGGGACTGGAAGCGCTGACCACGTACAAGTGGATCGGCTTCGGTGACGATACGATTCGTGCGTAAATAAACGCGGGTGATGCAAAAGTAGCCGTTTGATTCAAAAGGGCATTGACGCATCACCCGGTTAGATCTAACCTTTTGCCCCGTGGTTACACTCGTAACCGGCCTCTCAGGGCCGATATAGCTCAGTTGGTAGAGCAGCGCATTCGTAATGCGAAGGTCGTAGGTTCGACTCCTATTATCGGCACTCACACAACAAAATCCATTAAAAATAATCAGTTATAGAGACTTTCGCTCTCAAGTTACGATCTTTTTTTAAGGGATTCTATGACCAACAGTTGCCGCTATGGTTAACAGTGGCGATTTAGGGATGTTTGCACGTAGCGGCCTGTAGTTGTAAAGCTCGAACACGTACAAAGCGTGAACAGTCCCCACGAACCGCTATCAACTCGAAGTTGATGACGCTGCCAACGTCTCTAAATCCTCCCGAAACAGATTAATCATACGCATTTAAGCCCGAGGTGCGGCCTTGTGGCTGCGTAAACTGGCTAATAGTGGTAAATCCTGCACAGGACATGCAGGCTCTGCCAGCGCTTCGCTCACTTCCGAAAGGTACATGAGCATCCTGATAAGGTGTGATCCTTCTGACAACCTGATTTGGTCACTGGTGACTTTCGCAAAGCGAAACCAACCAGGTTGGCCTGATGTAGTCGCCTAACAGCTCCGCTTGTCTCCTTACCACTAACGGGGCTTTATGGCTGCTATTGTCTGGAATCTGTTAAAAAGCATAAACGTCACATCATGTGATCGTTAACCTTAAATCGTCGTAATGTCTTGGCACCACCCAGAAGATAAGAAAAAGGAGATGGAGTCTGCCGAAAAGTTTCGGCTGGATTGCTGTAAAGTTCATCAGTATGATTACTTGCACAATCAGCGATTGGGAAAACACTTTTGGAAGATAAGGGATAAGACGATATGAAAGTGACTGATGAAGCGTTATTACGTTCAGGGTTTACACCATCGGATTTGAAGAAGATAAAGAACAACGTTGAAAGCTATGGTGGAACGTTGGGGAATGTCATCAGGGACCTGGCCAGGCGTTTTATTCTTGCTGTGTGGGTTGTATCCGGTTGCCTTGCTGTATTCATTTTTCTGGTGATATTCGCATCTGAGCAGAGTGTTTTCTCTGGTGCTATTGGCCTTTCTTGTGGAGCAGCGGTTGCAATTTTTATACAACCGCCTGTGCTTGCGTATAAATCCTGGCGATTCTGTAGGGCGAATAAATCCTAATCAGTACTGTTATCAGTAGCCAGAAGATCAAAAATGACTTTCGCTTTGACACCATATCCAGCGATTTTCATCGTTAACTTTGGCTTGCTCATTATGTCAACTTTTCGGTAGTAATCACGCGGCAGCCAACGGAATAATCGCCAGGCTCCTGGTTTCCTTGCTAAGCCGAAGATACTATAGACACTCGCCCCCAGAGTCACCGTATTATAAAGAGCTAACCCATTTCTTGGGCTAAACCCCATAAACTGTGCGGTCTTCATTGCGCCATCAGCAAAAATTCCTTCCGATTTGGATTGTTCACCATAGCGAAGTTGGCTTGCTTCTTTTGTTATACCGTTAATACCATCAACGAATAAAACTGCACCTGCAAGAACTCCGACAGGGTTCATAGTGGACATCATAACCATTCCACCAAATAATGCTGCCCCAGATACCACTATATGGATTGCCGAAATCATGTAACCGACAATTTTATTATTTTCCTTAACAAACTCAACCTTCGCGTAAAGCTGTGCGGCTCTGGTTCTTAACAGGCGTTCTTGTTCGTGAAGATTATCCGTTTCGGCACGCAGATTTTTGATGCATACAATGCATTCTTCATCGGTTTTCGCCCGTCGTGAGGTTTCAAATTCTTTCTCTACGACCTGTTTTATCTCTTCGACAAACTTGATTCGTGTTAGACCATCATGTAAATAGAATGCTGACAGCCGGTTTGCTGTTTCGACGAGTTTCCGGGCTTCAAGATTCACCATGGTATCTGACCATGTTCTGTTCCAACCCCTGTTGAGCAGCGCGATATCCATTAAAGACTCCTTCCCAAAATGTGTCTGGTCATTTTACGTGCAATAAGGTCGAAGACAACAGGAAATACTTTCACAACCCGCCCCCGTAGGGGGCCCGTCTCTTTATCCTCACGGTTTACATCCTCCGGCTTAAAATATCCTCAGCTCTATAGCTGAGCTGCCAGACCGTCTGCGCCAGGCTCATCCTTTTAGCAAGGATCTGCCCAAAATATCTTAGGCCGACCCACACAGTGACGTACTTCACAACAACAAGCAGTGCAGTGACGCAAGGCCGCTACTGTCATTGCTCAAATGTAGAGTGTGGGCATACGTTTGTGATGAACGTTTCCTTCTCGCACACGATTAGTCCCAGCGCCTTGAGTGGCCAGGGACGGATTAAAGAGCTAATGGATGCCCTGCCACCGGACGAGCGACAAAAAGCATTAGAACTCCTGTTGGCAGCCAAAGAGAGTCAGTGAACGGCTCGCCGGGAGTAACTAAAATTTTCCCGGCTTCAGTTCATTAAATTTCAGTTGCTTAAGCAAAAATGTATCTAAGAATCAGTTTGATAACTTTTAAGTGTGCCGTTAGTTATCATGTAAAATCTCACCTAATATTTTATATCTCTTTACTATCAATGGCTTAATTAAAGCGATGACGATGTTGGAGTAAAGCTGAACTGAAAAAAGATGAAATTCTTTTCACTCTTTTCAGTTCCCTACTCACTATATATCCCCAGTTGTGGCGCGGCCTGGCGCTATCATTTTTAAAAAATCCCAACTGAAAATTTTTTGCGATCTGAAAACCGCAGGCGGGTGCGGTGTAGTGCAATTTTTGTCAGGTTAGAAAATTTTTACTTCTGCAAAAGTTGAGTTAAGTCATAGGTATATAAAATTACAGGTATTCAAAGATAAAACACTATGTGCTAGCTTTTTATTGCTCACACAGCTCCTCTGAGGAAAAAATAATGAGATTAGAAAAAGTTTGCATTAAAGGATTTCGTGGGATTAAAGAAGAAATAACAGTTCCTATTAAAGAACTTAACGTCATAGTAGGTAAAAATGATGCGGGTAAATCAACGATTCTCAAGGCATTGGATCTATTCATCAATAACAGAACCTTTTACCCGCAATTTTTGAATAACGAAACTGAGAAATATTGTGAAATCACTTTATGCTTTTTACCAAATGATGATGGTATTGTAATAGACGACACAGTTATAACTACTTTTCAAAAAGAAGGGTTCGTTAATCAAGATGGTTTGATTTTGTATAGAAAAACTTGGGATGGGACTAAAGTTGGGAAAATTTCCCCTGAAATATCTATACAAAGACGTAGTTATGGAGATAAAGATTTTTTTGGAATGACTGAAACCCAACTGATAAAGGCATGTACTGAAGCTGGTATTAAAACAGATAAAGGCATTGCAACTAAAAAAGATGTTGAAGCTTTTAGCAATACAGAAAAACGTGAAAAGTTATTGTCATATTATATTGAGATGAGTTATGAATATCATTACATATTCGATAAAGTTCCTACTCAAGGACAAAATAGGATTAAAAAAGTCGAGGCAGAATTAAAAAAATTAATGCCTAGGTTTGAATATTTTGTAGCAGACTCATCGCTGGACGAAAGTGATACAAAAATACAAAATTATTTTAGAGATTTAGCACTTTCTACAATAAAAAATGAAATTGACACTTCTGAATCGGAAACAATTATACGCTTACGTTTACAAAAAGTATTAGACAAAATAACAGCTAAAATAAATGCAGTAGTACCAGCAACTGAGCAGGTAAGAGCTAGAGTTGACTTCGATTGGTCAAAAATAATAAGCACATCATTTGAGTCAATCTCTGATAAAGGGGCAATTCCTCTTAGCAATCGAGGTGATGGTTTTAGACGTATCACTATGATGGCTTATTTTGAAAGCCTTGCTGAAGAAGTTGAACATCAAAATATAATATTCGGATTTGAGGAACCAGAAACTTTCCTTCATCCATCAGCACAAGAAAATCTTTTTGATAAACTCTTTGATATTACCAAAAGTGGATATCAGGTTATCATAACAACACATTCGCCAGTCATAGTAGCTAAATCATGTAAAAGACATTTACATCACGTGATAAAAGAAAATGGTGACTATCGTTATCATGCTGAAGTAGATAACGTTTTGGAGATAGCTAATGATCTAGGTATAAAACCCGATAGCACTTTCTTCCCAGCTATAGAGAAATCTAAATTATTACTTTTACTCGAAGGTATAGATGATTGTACAGCATTTAAATACCTTAGTAAAAAGTACCATGAAGAAACGATTATCCCAAATCATTTCGAAGAGCTTGGTATTTTAACTATTCCTATTGGTGGGTGTAGCAGTATCAAGCACTGGGTGACGCTTGATCTTATTAAAGAATTCAACAAGCCATTTTTTATTGTGTTGGATTCAGATAAAGAAAGTAAAGAGCATGAATCTCCAAATAAAAAAGAACTTGAGCAGATGGGCTTTGTAGAAAATGTGGATTTTAATGTGTTACGAAGGAGAGAAATAGAAAACTATTTCACAGGAAAATCTTTAGAGAGGTTGGTTCCTGGTTCATCCCTAATTTTAGATGAGTGGTGTGATGTAAAAGCAATATGCAAAAATCACGCCTTGACAATAAGATTAGGAGGAAAAAGGGTTACTCATAAACATTTTTGTTCGCTAACATTTGATGAATTAAGGGAAAGCTTCTTTACCCAAGATGGCGATGAGTTTTTGGCCATATATGATAGGCTGTGCGCCAAATTAGCAAGTTAACTTGTAAGCGCCCCCAACATTTACAATCAATGGTGATGGGGGCATCTTATTGTCTTGTTTTATTTTTTCTCTTATTAAATAATTGGTTGTGTTCATGTTTTGCTCCTGTTATCGCACCATTCAAGCATCTCTCAAATTCTACTCAAGTCCTATGGAGCACTTTATATTCTAGCTTTACGCCCTTGCTCATTATTTTGAGGTCTAGCGAAGTACCCCTTAATCTACATCATTTTGGGGGTATATCTGTTCGGTCTAAAGGAGATACCCCCCATGAAGCTAAACGCTCGACAGGTAGAGACCGGTACGTGAGTTCGGTACCGGAAACAAGGAATACCAGCAGGTCATTAAACAGTGAGAAGCCTTTCTCAACGCGTACGGTATGAGCCGCTTTGCGCCGCTGGATTATGAACCGTGTGATTTGCCAATTCACTGAATATGTATTGTGCAGGTGATGCATCAGATCAAAGCAAAGGCGAAGCTCCCGGTATCTCCAGTCAGAAATACCGGGAACCTGATGTTACCTGGCGATGAGCGCGAACACGCCCCAGCCAAAATATTCCCGCGCGTAGGTCACGTGGCGTTTCGGCGAGACGTTTAGCTCGGCCCTGACTTCGGCGGCGAAGTCGTCGTCAGGATTGGCCTCCAGCCAGCGGCGCATGGTCAGCCATTTCGCGGCTTCATACCGGTCCCAGCCTTCCTGATCTGCCAGTACCATTTCCACCACGTCGTAGCCGAGGTTGTCGAACGCACTGACAAGCCCTGGCAGCGTCAGGAAATCGCTTGTCGAACTGACGCCGCAGGCCTGGGCAATCTCTTCCGTCGCGGGTAGCTGACGCCAGTAGGGTTCGCCAATAAGCATGATCCCGCCCGGTTTCAGGCTTTGCGCCAGCAGTTCGACGGTCCCGGCAAACCCATCGGCAATCCATGTTGCGCCGACGCAGGCGGCCACATCGCATTTCTCTTCTGCCACATATCCGGCGGCGTCGTTATGAATGAACTGAACCCGGCTGCTGACGCCGAGTTCTTCCGCGCGGCGTCTGGCCTGCTCGCTGAACAACTGGCTCATGTCGATACCGACACCGGTGATGGCGTGATCCCGGGCCCAGGTGCAGAGCATCTCGCCCGAGCCGCTGCCGAGATCAAGAATGCGGGTGCCCGGCTTCATGCGCAGCACACGACCCAGCGTGGCGTACTTCTCTTCGGTGAACGGGTTATGAATACGGTGCTCACTTTCACTAATTGTAAAAATACGTGGGATATCCAATGTGGAATTCCTTTTATTGCGTTGAGTATTAAGAGGAAGTTCCTCTGATGTTTTTGCTTTTACGGCCAGCAAAACAAACAGCTTCCCTTCAAATGTCTTGCTGACTGGCCAGTCGTGGCTTTCAGGAGGAGGAAGCAGGGTAAAACCGACATTACCGAGCAGGCTGACGTACTCGTCATCGCGCCAGGCCGTCATCTGGCTGCCGAAACGGGTAGTGTGACCGTTTGCCTCTATGGCCCAGAACTGCGTTGAGCTGGTCTGCGCTTCTTCATCCCAGCCATGTTCTGTCAGCAGCAAATGAGGGACGCCCAGAAACAGCCCGTCCTGACAGCGTTGCCAGCTCGGTTCAGCCATTCCCTGACGTTTAACTTCGTCGAAAGTATGAACTTCAGCGAGCAGCCTGCCACCCGGCTCCAGCCACAGCGCGCAGCGGCTGACGAGTGAGCGCGCATCCGCCGCGCTAAACACATTCAGTTCCCCGAACGTCATCATGATGAAATCGAACGATTTATCCGGCCAGTATGCGCGGATATCCTGCTGAACATAGTCGATATTCAATCCGGCATTCTGCGCCTGCTGACGGGCCCAGCTCACGGATGCCGGTGAGAAATCCACGCCGGTGCAGTGAAATCCGCGTTCCGCTAAGCGGTGGGTATAAAAGCCGGGGCCGCAGCCGAGATCGAGGATATGTGCGCCAGGGGGTAACTGGCTGGCGATCCATTCGACCTGTTGCTCAATGACCTCCTGCCTGCGGCTGGCCCAGTCGTGCTCCTGCGACAAATGATTTGCCAGCATCCGCTGGCTGAAGGCCGGTTCGTCCCAGGGGATTTTGCTCTCCTCCGCCGACAGTTGAATGTGTCGGGATGCGGAAATAAGGGTGCTGATATCCATCATGCTCTCCTTAGCGGTTATCAAGCTGTGCGCGAACGTTATTCAGCCCGGTGGTGTTGATGCGATAGGGCTGGCCGTTAACGGACTTGATCAGTTTTTTGGTTTTGAGTTTTTTGAAGATGGCAAGGGTGCAGTCGGTCAGCAACAGCCCTTCGCGGGTGTAGCATTCAACGGCGGTGACGCGGCCAGACGCATCGCGAACGTGCGCAATACGGCCACCTTTGGCGAGAACGTGTAAGGTACGTTGTTCCTGACGGGATAAATTCATACTGGAAAACCTGTTTAATCATCATGTGCAAAACGTGCAAACACATAGCGGTGTCCGCATTCGATTTCGGCGCATTGATAATCAGTCCGGCCTGAAAAGGTCGGGAAGCTGATTATCGGATGATTACATTCTCCAGCATCAAAGCCTCGGGTAGAGTTGAAAGGTATTTACGGGGTGAATGATAACACGCAGTTTTATCAGGGGCATCCGTAAAGCGGAAAAGTGTGATCCGGTTCGGAAAACGTTATCCAACTTGCTTGCAGTGCGAAACCAGAAATAAAACAGGGGCCACAGAGGGGTGAAAATAGCCCTCTGCTTTCGTTTGTCTCAATGTCACCTCTATTCAGGTGGCCAATTTTAGTGAGCCGCTACAGACTGACCTGGCAAACCATCACACAGCTCCTGCAACTCATTGAACATCCTTGCCACATGGAAACCATCGCACACGGAGTGATGTACCTGAATGGCCAGCGGCAACAACACTTTTCCATCCTGCTCGTAGTATTTTCCAAACGTGAACATAGGTGAAAAGAAGTTCTTCATGTGCGCAATATTCATATTAAAGTTCGTAAAGGTTACCCAGGGAATCGACGATACGAAAAAGACATTTTCCCGGGACTCTTCCTTCGGCCAGTAAGAAAGGTTATGTCCATAGCGTGCAACGTCTTCTGCATAGGTTTTCTGGAAGTGATGCATATTGCCGTCGTAGTGGCTCCACAATGACGAAAAGGTCTCCGTTTCGGGATGGAAAATGGTATAGCTTGGATGGATTTCATTCCATATAACCAGCTCATTGTCCTTCATGGCCATACGGAATTCCGGATGTCGGTTCATGATTTTAGAAAGGAGAAAAATAATCGTCGGGTAAAACTTCCAGCCGACCTCTTTGATATGTTTTCGCAGCACGGTAATGTCGATCAGAACCGTTTGGTTAATTGTACACTCAGCAAATGACTGGAATACCTCAAAATGTTCTTTCCTTGCCCAACGAGATAAATCAACAGGCGTAAATTCCGGCATTGTTTTTTTCATTTTTAACCCTTTGATTATTATAATGGATTTAGGTAATAAACAGCCCTAACACCCATTCAACTACACCTGATTACCTCGTTAACCTCAGGCTGAGGTTTTCCGAACAGGTATCCCTGCACGAGATCGCAGCCAAGCACCTGAAGACGTTCAAGCTGCTCTTCGGTTTCAACGCCTTCAGCAATGACCCGCATATTGAGGCTCTTGGCCATGCCGGTAATCAATTTAACGATGTTCAGTGCTTCATTTTGCGTGGATATAGAATTCACAAAGGATTTGTCTATTTTGATTTTGTCAAAATTCAGTTCACTCAGTCTTGAGAGTGAAGAATATCCCGTCCCGAAATCATCGATAGAAATTTTTACGCCCAACGATCTCAGCTTTTTAAGAATACTGATCGGCATGTTGCTGTCACTGAAGAGCGAAGACTCGGTAACCTCTAGCTCAAGGCGGTTAGCCGGTAGTCCTGTCTCTTTCAGAATGGACTGCACCATCGTCGTAAACGATTTGCTGCCCAGCTGAATCGGTGAGACATTCACAGAAATTCTTGCCGGAACGGCCCAGGAAACCGCTTCACGGCAGGCAATCTCAAGCACAATTTTGCCAATTTCATTGATCTTGCCTGTTTTTTCGGCAACGGAGATGAAGCTATCCGGCGACAGAATTCCCCTCACAGGGTGTTTCCAGCGAATAAGCGCTTCATAGCCGTAAATTTCATTGCTGAAAGAATCGACAATAGGCTGGTAATAAACAACGAATTCATTGTTATCGAGCGCCAGCGCCATATCATGTTCAAGGGTTCTGCTTTCCTGCAATTTTTGCAGCATCCACTGACGGAAGACTTTTATCTGCTGCGAACCCTCTTTTTTGGCCTCGTAGAGCGCCAGATCGGCAAATTTATAAAGATAATCAGAGCGTCGTTCATTATCAGATAAAACGATACCCACACAGGTGGCAATTTTTATCAGTTGGTTATTAATCGTATAGGGCTGGCTGATATGATTACTGATTTCTTTTGCGCGCGAAACGGCTGCCGTTTCGGTGAGGCCACTCGACAGAAGGGCAAACTCGTCTCCGCCCAAACGGTAAAACGTATCAGTGGCGCTGCTCATTGAGGTGAGCCGTCTGGATACCTGATTCAACAGTAAATCACCGGCATCATGGCCATAGGTATCGTTGACCTCTTTGAACCGATCTAAATCAAATAACATCACCGTGACAGGGATGTGGTTTTTGTCTGCCTGAAGATTAATTTTGCTGAGATCGTCCCAGAAGAAAAGGCGGTTTTTCATGCCGGTCAGGGAGTCATGATAAACATCATACTCCAGCTTCGCGTTCTGAATTTGCAGCTTTTCTTTTGATATCTGAAGTTCGTCAGCAAGGCTTTTAACCTGCATGTGTGCTTTGAGAATGTTTTTATTCTGGTAGATCATTAAGAACCCCAGAATAAAGCTTAATATCACCAGAAGTAACGAAAGTGCGGAATAGATATAATAGAGTATTTGTATTTTTCTATTGGATTCATTAATCGTATTAATATCTTTTGTTAACGCACTTGAAGAGAGTTGGCTGAGTGGCGCATCGAGCAGATGCATATTAGCCAAATATTTTTTTAACTCTGCATGGCTCATTTTTTCCAGATGACTATCCAGATAAGACAGTATTTCTTCCAGGCGTGCAGCGAGCGCCTGATGCGTTTTATCGCTTTCAATATAGCGACCTAAATCTCCCCCCTTCATTAACTCACCCTGGCTGAGCATAATTTCGAGGCGCATGCGGGCCTGGTCTATGGTAACCTCATCGGTATCGGTTGCGTACAGACCAAGCCATGATTCAAATCGGTAATACTCTGATACCAGTTGAGCCACGGACCAGGACTCAGTGTAGTGAGTCAGTTTTTGCAACTCTTGCTGACGATCGTAAACAAGAAATGCAATATATCCTGTCGTGATAAAAAGAGAAAAAATGATACCAACCAGTATCCTGTTCATTATGTTCTCCTGAACTGCTATTCAATCTTCATTTTGCTAACCTGCCATGCCGAGCGCGAGTAATAAATCTGATTATTCAATTCAGGAAGACTGTCATAAGGGTAAACAATGAATGATGGGCCTTTATCGCGAATGCGCATATATTCGCCATTGATCTTTAAGGCAAGTATGGCGTTGTATTTTTTAAAGTCGCTGAGAGGGATCTCGGTAGCGTAATCATTGAGCGCAATAACATTAACGACAGAACCCTTCGCGCCAACATAATCCATGAGTTTGCCCATTGGGACGCCCTCAAATTTTGTACGGCCAGTGTACCAGGGAGATGTCGTCTCAAAACTCACCATACCCAGTTTTTCAAGGCTGGCGAGATCAAACACTGCTTTTCCCTCTTCATTGGTATTTTCTATATTACCGTAAATCGTCAAAATGGGTTTTCCAACGGGTTTTGGCAGTTCGCCAGCCCAGGCTAAACTCTGTACCAGACAGCATACCAGCATTAGGGTTAATCGCATTATGGCCTCCACTTTTGAACAGAAGTATATGAATTATAATTTAGTTATCACAGTAGTTTATGTATTTTATTGAGTCGCTATTACTTCTGTACTTATGTGAAGATTAAGCGTAGTAAAATCAATGGCTTGCGTTGTTTTGGGCGGGGGTGTTTGAATCACATACAACGCCTCTTTTTTTTGAGGCACGCTAAACTGACTTGAATAAACTCTCTTGCGTTTAAAAAACGATCGCTTTAATTGGGTGTTATTTTCTCACCGCAAAGATTGTATCTGTCATGGACAGGTAAAAAAAACGCCACCCAATGGGCGGCGTCGTCATATTCAGCGATTGTCCAGCGTAGTGCACCGTTACTTTTTCGTGCCCGGTGAAGCATCGAGTGGCAAACGCCATAGCTCGTAGCGTTCATGACCGGGTTTGACCGCTCCAGCAAAGTGGTCATTAAGGCTACTTGAGGTAAAGATCAGGTCACCGTCCGGACGAATAGCCGGCGTGTCTGGCCAGCGTACGGATTCATTTTCAGCAATAAGCGACATTGTACGGGTCTTCGGCTCATACCTGACAATGCCGTTGCGGGTGACATCCGTAATATAGAGGTTGCCCTTTGCATCGGTCACCAGACCGTCCGTGTTGCCTCCCACTGTGCCCAGATTCTGGATTTGTCCGGTAATCTGCGCATCGGTTGAGCCAGGCTGCTTCAGAACGGCAGTTGGTACCGCGTACGCATGTTTTCCCGTCGTCACCGTCCAGTACAATGTCTCAGCATCGGGAGAAAGCGCAATGCCATTGATGCCAATCAGCAGCGGTTTACCCGGCCACACTTCCACACCGTGGGAAACGACTTTTACGCCGGGTTCAATCTGTAGGGCAGGGTGGCGATCCAGCATGCGTCGGGCTGCGCCGGCGGTAAAATCCACAACGATCAGACCGACACGGTTTTCAGGCGCACTTCGCGATCCGCTGTCGGAAATGTATGCGATACGACGATCTTCATCGACAACGACATCATTGAGGAAGCTCGCCTTACGGTCAGCCACGCCGTCCAGTGGGATCCGTTTAACCGTGCGACCCGAGTCGAGATCCAGCACGACCAGTTTCTGCGAGCCTGCGGGGGATTCCGCTTCTCCCGCGACGAACCCCATATCCAGCGCCCATAACCAGCCGTTCTTACGATCAACATAAAAGCCGAGCACGTTGCGCAGGTTCCGATCGGGAGCAGAATCTACCGCATTACCCTGGCGTGACGGAAATGCCGTCAGGCGCGCCGGGCCCGACTGAGTGCGGGTATCCAGAATACTTAACGTGGCGGGGGCACTGGCCGAAACCAGTCGCGGCGTGCTGACAAAGGCTTGGCCCTTTGCATCAAAGTGAATCCCGGCGATTGGGGCATTAACCGACCCGGAAAAAAGCGCCGGCTGCCCGTTCTCTGGTGTATTCCAGCTTACGCCTGAATAGCTGCGCCAGCGTTCAAGAGGTACCTGATTCGCCGCGCTGGCGCAGCTTGCGAACGAAAACAATACCGCCATCGCAATGGCGGAGAAAGTATGGGTATAGTGGGACATAAATGCTCCGGTGAAGAGAGTAAGAAGCGGCTTCTTAATCCGGTATCAAAGAATGGAGCGGAACGTGCCGCCCTCGACGCGTACCGCAGCTCCGTTAGACGCTGCGCAGAGTGGGCTTGCCAGCAGCGCGACCAAAGCGGCTATTTCGTCAGCCTCGATCATTCGCGCGCCAGCGTGCTGGCGATAGCCAGCCCAATTCCTGCGGTAGCTCCAGTGATAAGTGCGGTCACTTTACTCATCGCTCAATCGGAGATAAATTAGCGAAATTGAAAAACATTTGTTCGTGAAAGAGCAAAATGAGCAGAAAATTCGATTATCTCGGCGATGTTGAAGTCTTCATTACTGTCGTTGAACATGGCTCATTTACCGCGGCTGCGGTTGCCCTTTCAACCACCCCCTCAGTCTTGAGCCGCGCGGTGTCCCGCCTTGAAGTACGTCTTGGACGACAGCTATTACAGCGCACCACTCGTCGCGTGGGGCTCACGGAAGCCGGACGAATTTATCTTGAGCAGGCGCGAGCGGCGTTTTCCCTGCTTGATGACGCCGAACGGGATGGTCGTGGTCAGGGGGGCGATCTGACGGGCCGTGTGAGGATCAGCGTTCCGACCACCTACGGGCACTATTGTCTGCCGCCCCTGCTGGCTCGCTTTTCTCAACAGTATCCGCACGTTCAGGTAGAACTGAATATCACCAATCGCAACGTCGATCTGATCGCGGAGGGATTCGATCTCGCTGTTCGTCTGGGTCAGATGCCCGATAGTGGCTTAGTGGCGCGCAAGCTGGAAGATGCGGCATTGCTTCTGGTGGCATCCCCTGCTTACCTTCATCGAACGGGCGTCCCGCAGACGCTGGATGAGCTGCAACAGCACCGCTGTCTGCCTTTTATCATGCCGCGAACGGGGCGCATTGCACCCTGGGTGTTCCGGGATGATGGACGCGACGTTGACTGGCTGCCCCGTTCAACCTTCGAAATATCGGATGACGTGCTGGGCGTGGTTTCACTGGCGGAACAGGGGATGGGGATCTGCCAGAGCTATGAATTTATCGTCCGCGACAGGATAGCGCGCGGCCAGCTCGTCGAAGTGCTGCCCCATTTACGCGGGCGCTCGCGGCCTTTCTCCGTGATCTTCGCGCCGCACCGTCGTCAGTCGGCAGCCACTCGCGCGATGATCGCCCTTCTGACCGCTGACGCATGACAAGGAACTGTTCACCATGAAAAAAGATAGCTATGCCTTTCTGATCCCACTCATCGTTGGCGGGTTGGCGTTGATATTCGGTTTTGTTGTCTGGTCAATCCAGATTTATCGCGTGACCTTTCTCACCGTCCTGGGAGAACAGGTTCTTGCGGTTGGCGCATTGCTGCTGCCGCTGGTGGTGATGGCGATGTTCATCGCGAAGAGAGCGTTCAAAGGCAAAACCGTTGTTGACGTTGTCAAAATTTACCTCGGCCTCATCATTTTCAGCCTACCGGTGGTCATTTTCGTCATCGTTACCGCGGCCTGGCTACTGGGCGGAGAATACTCTGCCTGGAGTCAACCTTATCGGTATGAATCCGGCAGCCGAAAAAGCTGTTCGGGGGCGAAAGTCTATGAGCCGGAACTCAAGAGAGAGATCCGCATCTGTTACCCGCAGGGGAATTATTTTATCGATAGCACCCTATACGTGGAAAAGCGGAGTAATTCGCTGGGCATGGTGGTGCTTTGGGCAATCACACGGCCCTGAACCCGGGGCCGACTCATCCCCCTTAGCTCGCTTCCAGCATCCCAAAGCTCACTATCCGCGAGCGGCCCAGCTCTTTCGCCCGATACAAGGCCACATCCGCGGCGCGCAGCAGGCTGTCACTCTGGGCATGTTGCGGGTAGCTGGCGATACCAATGGATACATCCACCGGACCGATCTCGGTCAGCCCATAGCGAAGCGACAGCTCATGCACGCCGTTGTAAATTTTCTGCGCACAGGCATGCGCTTCTTCTTCATCGGCACCGGAAAGCAGAACCAGGAACTCTTCGCCACCGTAGCGGAAGGCCATACCCGTATTATGCGCGGCGCGCTGAACAATCGACGCCACGCTTTTAATGACCTGGTCACCCGCTTCATGACCAAAGCGGTCGTTAATGCTCTTGAAGTGATCGATGTCGATCATCAGGCAGCTTACCGGTTGCTCGCTTCGCATGGCCTGCGCCATTTGCGTCCGCAGCGTATCTTCCAGGTGATGACGGTTACGCAGACCCGTGAGCGGGTCGAAGAGCGCTTTTTCCAGTAAAGCATCGCGTAGCTTCTGGTTGGCCAGCGCCAGCCCCAGCGCTTCGGCCATAAGTTCAAGATAAGCGCGGGAGGGCGCAGTTTCAGGCGTGATGTTCTGGAAAGAGAGCAGGCCGATGGCTTCGCCCTGCGCAATGAGCGGAACACACAGGGACGAGTGTGCTTGCGATTCTGGCAGGTGATAACAACCAATGTCCGGCTCACCGTTCACCGGGGGATGGCTTTGCCCGCGCCGGACGGCCCAGCATTCGTCCGGATGGAATGCGGGTATGTCACCCTCCGGGGACAACCATTCTGCTGCGCAGCGCATCTGCCAGGGTTCGCGATCAATAATATATAACCGCCCGGAAACGCCTGGCGCAATATTGGGCGCAAACAGCTCTGCCACATTAATAACATCGGCGAGGTTTTCACAGCCCTGCAACCGCTGGGTCATACGAGCCAGCAGCTCGCGGATCGCCCAGTCGGCATCGCGCTCTTTTTCCAGTTGCTGTCGCACCAGCCCGTTCTCGCGGAAGATGCGGATTGCCTGGGCCATATCGCCTATTTCATCAATCTGGGTAAAGTTCGGCGTTTCAACGGCATAGTCCTGCGAAGCCAGCCGGTGTACTACGTCGCTCAGCCGAACCACCGGATGAAGCACTCGACGCTTGAGAATAAAGCCCATCACGAACAGAAAGAGCAGGGCCGTGAGGCCGACCATCATTTCCGACACCGTACGCAGTGCTTTCGATGTTTTGGTGGCCGCCTGTACGTCGGCAATGATGCGCTTATCCAGTATCTGGCGGAAATGATCAATCTGGCTCTGCGCGCGCTCCATCTCTTGTTCGTAGACAGGGCCGTAAAGCAGGGCAATAGCCTGCTGTTGCTCGCCACGGGCTATGCTGTCGAGTGCGGTTTGCTGCTCATCCTGCAGTTCCTCAATGATTTTTAATCCTTCCTGAAGCAGCATGAGTTCTTCGCCGGAGGCGCCGTTATCTTTTAATTGCACCAGATGATGCTCTATGCTTTTTAATTCGCTCTCTTTTTGCCGATATTCTTCCAGAATAGAAGGTTCTTTTTTGATGACGAACAGGCGCGCTAAATCTGAGAGCATCCAGGTATGTGTCTCGATTTCTTCCGTAAGCTGATCAAACACTTGTCGTTGCTTAACGGCCTGTCGTTCAACGTTATCGGCGTTGGATGCCATGAGCATAACGATGCCAGAGGCGAGGGTCAGGCACACCGTGGCACCGTAGGCCCAGTTTGTTATCGCGGCGATTCGCACCTGTGGGATCCTTCTACGACAAGAGTGGGGGAGCGTTTTTCAAATTATAGAAAATGTTTGATTTAGCGTGAAAAGAAAGGCGGCAAAGAGCCGCCTGGAATGAAGAGAACATCATAAATCTGGCCGGTTTCTTCCTTCTTCGATGAAGTCTGCGTCCAGCTCTTCGGCGTTACCTTCGTGATCGCGCCCTGAGAACAGGTTCCAGCAGGCGATAAACAGCGCGGCAATCAGCGGCCCAATGACAAAGCCGTTAATGCCGTACAACTCCATGCCGCCGAGGGTGGAGATCAGAATCAGGTAGTCCGGCATTTTGGTGTCTTTGCCTACCAGCAGCGGGCGCAGAATATTGTCCACCAGCCCGACGATAATCACGAAGAATCCGACAATAAACAGCCCTTGCCACAGCTGGTGGGTGGCGAAAAGGAAGATGGCCGCAGGCACCCAGACTATCGCCGAGCCGACGGCCGGCACCAGCGAGAGGAAGGCCATCAGCGCGCCCCAAAGTACGCTGCCATCAATGCCAGCAATGGCAAACGCAATACCGCCGAGCGTGCCCTGCACCACCGCGACAACCGCCGTGCCTTTTACCGTCGCCCGAGAGACGCCGACAAATTTGGCGAACAGGTGCTGTTTAGCGAAATCAGACAGCGGCAGGGAATCAAGGATCTGGCGCACCAGATAAGGGCCGTCTTTGAGCAGGAAGAACAGCAGGTAGAGCATGATGCCGAAGCTGATGGCAAAACCGAACGTCCCCTTACCGATCAGGAACGCGCTGCCTGCCAGATACTGACCACCCTGCAGCGCCACGTCAGAGAGTTTTTTCTGGATTTGCGCAGCGTTAGTCAGATTGTGGTCCGCCAGAAAACCGCTGGCCCAGTCCGGCAGGCGGTTAAAGATGCTCGCGATCACTTCCGGGAATTGTGTGTTGTTTGCTTGCAGCTTGGTGTACACCACGTTCAGTTCAATGGCGAGCGAGGAGAGGATCACCATCAGCGGGATAAAGACGATCAGGCAGATGAGGCACAGCGTCAGGAACGAGGCCAGCCCGTTGCGATCGCCAAGCGCAGCGCGCAGTTTGTTTTTCACCGGATTAAAGATGATGGTCAGGATGGCGGCCCACAAAATCGCGGAGAAGTAGGGCGACAGCACGTCGAAAAAGGCCCAGGTGACGAGGGCGAGAATAAAAATGAAGAAACCTTTGGTCAGTCCGTTAAAGCGCATCAGTCAGTCCTGTTACTAAGAAACTGTGTCGACTATAGAACCTATTGCGAGAATTACCAACCTTCCGCCGGGCGGCGGCTGCGCCTTACCCGGCCTGCAGACGGTATTGCGGTATGAATCCGCGCTTCACGGATACCACTTTCGACTGACCGAAGATCGCCTTTTCCCGCACCATGCTGTAAGTATCTGCTTGCGGAGGTGCTTATGGCCTGGCGTCCGATTCTTTATGTGATCCTCACAACCCATCCCCGACTCAGCGCGCGGCGTGCCAGGCTGCGTCTGGTTGGCTAGCTTTTTATTAACAATCGCGGTATAACAAACCTTCTTTGGATGTTTAGATGTCCATACGTTTAGAAGGTAATATGCAAACACAACAAGAAAATGGGCAGCTTAAGCGCACTATGAAAACACGCCACCTGATTATGCTTTCGCTGGGTGGCGTGATTGGCACAGGGTTATTTTTCAATACGGGTTATATCATTTCGACGACCGGGGCGGCGGGCACGCTGCTGGCGTACCTGATTGGCGCGCTGGTGGTCTGGCTGGTGATGCAGTGTCTGGGTGAGCTTTCCGTGGCGATGCCTGAAACCGGTGCGTTCCACGTCTACGCCGCCCGCTATCTGGGTCCGGCGACGGGCTACACCGTGGCGTGGCTCTACTGGCTCACCTGGACGGTGGCGCTCGGCTCGAGCTTTACTGCCGCCGGGTTCTGTATGCAGTACTGGTTCCCGCAGGTGCCCGTATGGGCCTGGTGCGTGGTCTTCTGCGCGGTGATTTTTGGCCTCAACGTCATCTCGACGCGCTTCTTTGCTGAAGGTGAATTCTGGTTCTCGCTGGTGAAAGTCGTCACCATCATTGCCTTTATTATTCTCGGCGGGGCGGCGATCTTTGGTTTTATCCCGATGCAGGACGGTGCACCCGCGCCGGGCTTAAGCAACATCACCGCCGAAGGCTGGTTCCCGCACGGTGGACTGCCGATCCTGATGACCATGGTGGCGGTGAACTTTGCCTTCTCCGGGACTGAACTTATCGGTATTGCGGCGGGGGAAACGGAAAATCCACACAAGGTGATTCCGGTGGCGATCCGCACCACCATTGCGCGCCTGATTATCTTCTTTATCGGTACCGTGTTTGTACTGGCGGCGCTGATCCCGATGCAGCAGGCCGGGGTAGAAAAAAGCCCGTTCGTGCTGGTGTTCGAAAAGGTCGGTATTCCTTACGCGGCTGATATCTTTAACTTTGTGATCCTGACGGCGATCCTCTCGGCGGCGAACTCCGGCCTGTACGCGTCTGGACGCATGCTGTGGTCGCTCTCGAATGAGAAAACGCTGCCGCGCTGCTTTGCCCGCGTCAACAAAAACGGCGTGCCGCTGACGGCGCTGTCGGTTTCCATGCTCGGCGGCGTGCTGGCGCTGTTCTCAAGCGTGATTGCGCCGGACACGGTGTTTGTGGCGCTGTCTGCAATTTCCGGGTTTGCGGTGGTGGCGGTATGGATCAGCATCTGCGCGTCACACTTCGTTTTCCGTCGTCGTCATTTGCAGTCCGGACAGCCGCTCTCTGCGCTGCAGTACCGTGCACCGTGGTATCCACTGGTGCCGGTGCTTGGCTTTATCCTCTGCGTGGTGGCCTGTGTCGGCCTGTGGTTTGATCCGAGCCAGCGCATTGCGCTTTACTGCGGGCTGCCGTTTGTCGCCCTGTGTTATGGTGCGTACTACCTGACCCGAAATCTGACATCGCAGGAGCCTGAACATGTCGCAGAATAATCCGCTTACCGCCCTCCTTGAAAAGCAGCCTTTCGTGGTGCTGGATGGCGCGATGGCAACGGAGCTGGAAGCGCGCGGCTGTAACCTGGCAGACAGCCTCTGGTCTGCCAAAGTGCTGGTTGAAAACCCGGATCTTATCCGCGAAGTGCATCTTGATTACTACCGTGCAGGTGCCCAGGTGGCGATCACCGCCAGCTATCAGGCCACCCCTGCGGGCTTTGCCGCGCGCGGTCTCGACGAGGCGCAATCCCGTGCGCTGATAGGCAAAAGCGTGGAGCTGGCGCGTAAGGCACGGGAAGCGTACCTGGCTGAAAACGCGCGTGCGGGGACTTTGCTGGTGGCGGGCTCCGTTGGGCCGTATGGCGCGTATCTGGCGAATGGCTCCGAATATCGCGGCGATTACGTGCGCAGTGCAGAAGAATTTAGGGCGTTTCACCGCCCGCGCGTGGAAGCGTTGCTCGATGCGGGGGCCGATCTTCTGGCGTGTGAAACCTTACCGTCTTTTGCTGAAATTCAGGCGCTGGCGGCGTTGCTGGCAGAGTATCCCCGCGCCCGGGCATGGTTCGCATTCACGCTACGTGACAGCGAACACCTGAGCGACGGCACGCCGCTGCGTGAGGTGATTACGGTGCTGGATAATAACCCGCAAATTGTCGCGCTGGGCATTAACTGTATCGCCCTGGAAAATACCACCGTGGCGCTGAAGTATTTGCATAGCCTGACGTCTCTGCCGCTGGTGGTTTATCCCAACTCGGGCGAGCATTACGATGCCGTGACCAAAACCTGGCATCATCACGGTGAAGCCTGTGAAACCCTGGCCGGCTATTTACCGCAGTGGCTGGCGGCGGGTGCGAAATTAATCGGCGGGTGCTGTCGCACCACGCCGAAAGATATTTTTGAGCTGAACGCGAAGCGCTAATGATGACTCCCGGTCAACGCTTGCGTTGGCCGGGAGTTATCCCCTTGTTACACCTATCTGCAACAAATCCCCCCCTCGCAGCCCTGCATTTATGACTGTCATCATGGGTTAAAAAGTTAAGTTTTAGCTTGATAATCTATCTGTTTTATTTTTTAAAGTATAAAAATCTAACTCGCTGGAAATGCATTTTTATTATTCTAATTAAATCTCTTATTTAAGAATGTCTTTTGTTTTTGTCCTGGAAGGCTATTTCGTCTTTTGTTTTTTTATCCGCAGGTTACTATTTATTGCATCAGCGAAGCGCAGGGAGATATGCGTAAGTTCATCTGAATTTGCTGATGATGATGTTTAAAAGATTATTTGATTGCTGAAAAATTTAATTAAGCCCAACTTTTCGGGTGGGGCACATATTGCCTAAATTCAGCCATCAAAAATCTTATGTGTGTGTCATTCACTTAATTTACAGGACGATTTTTATGAAAATGAACAAACTCTTTACTGCACTGGTTCTGGCTTCTGGTATGGCTGCTTTTGGTGCTCAGGCTGACCAGGGTAGCGGCGTGGTCACCTTCACCGGTTCCGTTATCGATGCGCCATGCTCTGTTGCGGCAGGTGATGAAGATCAGACCATCAGCCTCGGTCAGGTTTCCAGCTCTGCAGTGGCCAACGGCGGCACCTCTACGCCGGTTCCCTTCTACATTCACCTGGAAAACTGCTCTGTTGAAACCGCAACAACCGTGACCACCACCTTCTCCGGCGCGGATTCCAGCGTTGACGGTGCTGTACTGGGTGTGACCGGTAATGCAACGGATGTCGGCATCGTGATGACCGACGGCGACAGCAACACCATCACTCTGGGTGAAGCAACGGCGGGTCAGAACGTGGTTAACGGCGACAACACCCTGACGTACTCCGCTTATATCATCGGTGGCGCTGCGCCAACCGAAGGTGATTTCACCGCGGTAACCAACTGGACTCTGGCTTACGAATAAGTCCTGACCTTATTTCGTTAATCCGTCAGGCGGCCTTCTCTGGCCGTCTGATATTCGATACCGACTGAATAAGTGAAAAGGGTTTGCTATGGGTTTTATCTTTTCGAAAACAACAACAATAGTCAAAACACTCCCTTTTCTCCTGTCTGGTTGTTGCCTGCCCGTATTTGCAGAAAACCAGGGGGAGGGTGCCGTTTTTATTCAGGGCGCGGTGCTCTATACCCCCTGTGCAATTGACCTTGATAGCCGGGACCAAACTATTGATATGGGCGATACGCCTGTATCTGAAATTGCCACGAAAGGTTACGGCCCCACCCGCGTATTTACCGTTCGATTAATTAATTGCCTGATGCTGCCCACACCAGGGAACAGCAAATATGACTCTGAGTATTACCAAATAACGTTTGAGCCCATGACGGGCGCTGAACGCTTTTCCGTGCGGGGAGAGGCGCAGGGCATTGAACTGGCGATCCGCGATACCCACGGCAATATCGCTGCGCCCGGCGTGGCCTTTCCTGCGCGAGAGGTGACGGCGGGGAGTATGAACCTCAACTATTCACTTCAGCTGGTCAGCAACGGGCAGCCGCTCAAGGCCGGGGATTACCAGTCTCTGATTCGCTTCAGAATGGATTACTACTGAGATGAAAAAGACTATACGGATATTTCGACGTTCAACGCTCAGCGTGCTGATTTTTGCGTTACTTGTCCCGACGGCGAAAAGCTGGGCCGACGATGAAATCCAATTCAATACCGACGTGCTGGATACGCAGGACAAAAGCAATATCGATCTCAGCCACTTTTCGCGTCGCGGCTACGTCATGCCCGGCGACTACACGTTCAGCATCATGGTGAACAAAGACGTTCTGCGCGAAGAGCAGATCGTGGTGTATCCCGATGGCGAAAACGGACAGGACAGCCTGATTTGCCTGACGCCGGACCAACTCTCTCGCTTTAATCTAAAGGCCAGCGTAATGAACGACCTACGTTGGCTGCGCGACGGCGAGTGTCTGGACAAAACCAGCATGGAAGGGTTGGACATGCGCGTTGACCTGGCAAAGGACACGCTTTATCTGGCGATCCCGCAGGCCTGGCTGGAGTACACCGCGCCAAACTGGGATCCTCCCTCGCGCTGGGATGAAGGGATCCCCGGCGTGATTGCCGATTACAACCTCAATATGCAGGCGCAGCAGAATCAGACCGGTTCTGACAGCCAGAGTCTCAGCGGTAATGGGGTGCTGGGGGCCAATCTGGGGCCGTGGCGCGTCCGCGCCGACTGGCAAACCAACTGGAACAAACGTGACGGTAATACGGATAAGGATTTTTCTTTTAGCCGCTACTACCTCTATCGCGCCATCCCTTCGCTGAAGGCGAAGCTGACGGTAGGGGAGGATTACCTCAGCTCCGATATCTTCGACACCTTCCGCTTCAGCGGCGTCAGCCTGAACTCCGATCTCAGCATGTTGCCGCCGAGCCTGCGCGGCTATGCGCCTGAGGTGACGGGCATTTCCCGCTCGGGGGGGAAAGTTACCATCAGCCAGCAGGGGCGCGTGATCCACGAAACGCAGGTTGCCGCCGGACCGTTTCGCATTCAGGAACTGAATGATGCCGTCTCCGGCACGCTCGACGTGCGGGTGGAAGAGCTGGACGGCAGCGTACAGGTCTTCCAGGTGACCACCGCATCCGTTCCCTATCTGACGCGTCCGGGGGCGGTTCGCTACAAGCTGGCGGCAGGCAAACCGTCCGAGTGGGGCCACAGCATGACCGGGCCGATATTCACGTCAGGAGAGGTGTCCTGGGGCGTGGCGAACGGCTGGACGCTGTACGGCGGCTCGGTGATTGGCGGCGACTATAACGCCCTGTCGGCAGGTATCGGACGCGATCTCTTCCTCCTGGGCGCGCTGGCCTTCGACGTGACGCAATCACGCGCGGTTTTACCCTCAGAAGGCACGCTATCAGGGACCTCTTACCGGGTGAGTTACTCAAAGACGTTCGATGAATACGACAGCCAGGTGACCTTTGCCGGGTATCGCTTCTCAGAGCGCGACTTTATGAGCATGTCGGAATACCTCGACACCCGCTACGGCAGCGGCACATCGCACAGCCCGAAAGAGAAATACACGGTGTCGTTTAACAAACGCTTCCGTGATTTAGGGCTGAGCGCCTACCTCAACTATAGCCATCAGACGTACTGGAACAGTGCGGACAACGATCGTTTAAGCCTGTCTTTGTCTCGCTACATCGATATCGGCTCTCTGAAAAATATGAGCGTGTCGCTCACGGCATACCGCAGCGAGTACTACTCGCTGAAAGATGACGGGGCGTACATCTCGCTGTCGTTACCCATCGGGAATGGTACCTCGCTTAGCTATGGCGCCACGATGAACCGTAACGATAACACCCACCGCGTGAGCTATTACGGGCGCGTGGATGAGCACAACAGCTTCCAGGTGAGCAGCGGTCTTTCCCGCAGTGGACCGACAGCCTACGGCTATTACACCTGGCAGGGCGACAGCGCTCAGGTGCAGACCAACGCCAGTTATCAGTCTGGCAGCTACAGCGCGCTGGGCATGAATGTCACGGGTGGTTTGACCATGACAACCGAAGGGGGCGCGGCCCACCGCTCCAACGCGCGGGGCGGTAGCCGGGTACTGGTGGATACCGCTGGCGTCAGCGGCGTGCCCGTTAAAGGATTCGGCGCCTCGGTGAAAACGAACCGCTTCGGTAAGGCGGTGATTGGCGATGTGAACAGCTACTACCGCAACCCGATCCGCATTGATGTCGACAAGCTTGATGAAAATGCTGACGTTACCCGCTCCGTTTCGCAGGCCACGCTCACCGAAGGGGCTATTGGCTATCGCCAGTTTGACGTGATTGCGGGAGGGAAAGCGATGGCCTTTATTCGAAAGGCTGACGGAAGCTTCCCGCCGTTTGGCGCCTCGGTGATGAATGAGAAGAATCAGGAGACGGGAGTGGTCAATGACGAAGGAAGCGTCTGGCTCAGCGGCATTCAGCCAAACGGCAAAATGGCCGTGAAATGGGATGGGAAAACCCGCTGTGTGGTACATCTGCCAGTCACGCTGCCCGTCGTGCTGGAAAACCTGCTTTTAACCTGCGCGCCGGAATAGCCGGCCTGAAAACGAGATGAGTTGATCAACATGACAATTGTGCAAAATTCTGCCCTGGTGGGCCTTGCTCTGATGATTTCCGGTGTAGCAAATGCCGCCGTATCGCTTGACAGAACCCGGGTGATTTTTGACGGCGCGGCGAAATCCGTCAGCCTGCGCCTGACCAATGAGAACAAAACTCTGCCGTATCTGGCGCAGGGATGGGTGGAAGATCCTCAGGGTAAAAAAATTACCGACCCGCTGGTGTTGCTGCCGCCGGTTCAGCGTATCGAGCCGGGCGAGCAGAGCCAGATCAAGGTGCAGTCCACCGCGGGGATCCAGCGTCTGCCGCAGGACAGGGAGTCGCTGTTCTATTTCAACCTGCGCGAGATCCCCCCCAAAAGCAGCAAGCCAAACACGCTACAGCTGGCGCTCCAGACCCGGATCAAGCTCTTTTATCGTCCGGCGGCCATTGAGGTGAAACGCGCTGATTACGCCACGCCGTTTCAGGAGCAGCTGACCCTGACGCGAGAGGGGGACAAGTATCGCGTGAATAATCCCACGCCGTATTACATCTCGCTGGTGAATGCCTCTTCAACGCTGACCGGCAAAGCGGCTTCCGGGTTCAAGCCAACGATGGTGGAGCCGAAAGGCCAGCTACTTCTGGCTCCGTCCGCGTCGGCTCTGGGCGGTGCGCCGGTGCTGACCTACGTGAACGACTTCGGTGGCCGCGCGAAGCTGGTCTTCAGCTGTGGCGGTAGTGCGTGCAAAGCCGTGCCGCAGGAAAAGAAAAAGTAATCATCGGGGGTGTGACATGACAATCGCGTGCTGGAAAAAGGGGAGCGGGTTCGCCCTGCTGCTGATGGCCGGGTCGCTTAACGCCGCTGACGAGCCGGTGGATGGCAATGATGGACTGCTGCACGTGCGTGGCGCACTGACGGAAAGCGCCTGTCGCCTGGCAATGGACTCCGCATGGCAGGATGTCGATATGGGGACGACGGCAACGGGGGCGCTTAAAAAGCCTGGCGACCAGGGAACCCCGGTACGGGTTGCGATCCGCCTGGAGGATTGCCTGCCGTCACCGACCTCGGTACGCGATGCGTGGAGCGGCGATTTGCTCTGGAGCCAGGATCAGCCTTCGGTCACGGTCAGCTTTGTTGCGCCGGGCGAGTTGTTCAACCCGGGCCTGGTTCGCGTGACGGGGGCCAGCGGGCTGGCGCTGCGCCTGACGGACAAGCTGCAGCGCCCGGTACGCCTCAACGGTGAAGGACACCCGCTGCTGCTGGAACCCGGCGGCAACACGCTCTTTTATTACATCGCGCCGGAACGCACGCCCGCACCGCTGGTGGCGGGGGCATGGCAGGCGCTGATCCACTTCAGGCTCAATTATGACTAGTTCACGTTTTTCTCTGCTCGCTGTGCTGATGCTGCTTACACCGGCCTCCTGGTCTGCCCTGACGGTGAATGTTACCGGCGTGGTGGTGGAAGGGGTGTGTGAAATCAACAACGGCGAAACCGTTCATGTGGATTTTGGCAGCAACCTGCAGGCGCGTCTGTTGGACGGTGAGAACTTTATGAAAGCTATCGACTATTCGCTGGTCTGTGAGGAGCTGACCTCTAACGATCTTGAGATGCAGTTTGAAGGCACGGCAAGCGCGTTCAGCGATGACTATCTGGCGACGGACCGCGAGGGGCTGGGGATAAAGCTGTATATGAACGGAGAATCGATGCCGCTGAATACCTGGATGCCTTTTACCTGGCCGGAGGTGCCAGTGCTGCAGGCCGCACCGATAAAAGGGGATGCAACGGAAGTGGAAACCGGCGTATTTAGCGCTTCTGCAACACTTAAGATCCAGTATCAGTAAGGGAACAAGGCAATGAAAAAAGGGTTATGGGCGTTACTGCTGTTGGGCGGGGGGATGTTCAGCCATTCGTCTACGGCATCTATCTGGAGTTGGATAGACAATCTGGAGACGTGCACCGCCGCAGCAACCTATTGTTATGATTATAATTTCACCATTGCAGACTGGGATGAAGAAGACTCGACACCCAACCCGTGCTATGGACTAACCGCATGCACAATATTTATTGGGCACAGACACGATGCAGCAGGCACATCAGGGCCCAGAACGAACCGATCCTGGGCGACAGGCAGCTATCCATTTCTGACAACAACAGAAACAATGGGCGAGCTGGCGAAAGCCTTTAAGGCGGTTTTCTCGTTTCCTTACTCCTCTTCCACGCGTCACAGTGGGAGCACCGTCGCGACTGAAGAGTGTGTGGGGATTTTCTATGCGGCAGGGAAAAACCTCGGGTCAAACAGTTCTGAAGTGAATAACAGCAGCTTTACCGGCTACCCTCTTTTGCCTGGCAGCATTTGTGGTGCTGCCCCTGCGCCAAGCGGGAGCTGTGATTTTACTCAGGATGTTTTGAACCTGGATCACGGCACGCTGTCCCGTCAGGAACTGGAAGGTCATGAAGCCAGTGAGAACGTGAGCATCAGCTGCACTACGTCACAAACGTTGAAGCTGTTTATCTACTCTGCGGATAACGTGCTGTTGCGCGACGACGGGAGCCTCTATTCAGAGCTGTATATGAATGACAACGTGCTCGGCACCACGGGCTTCACGCTGGATGTTGTCGAACAAGAAAATGTGGTGGTGAAATCGGTACTGCGCACGAACGGCAGCGTGGCAGCCGGCGAGTTTTCCGGTTCAACCGTGATGTTGATTACGGTGGAGTGATGGCAATGACAACGACACCCCTGAACAGTATCGATCTCTATTGCGCGTTAATGATGGGCGAGATCGTGCCCTGGTATCAGCCGCTGATTGATACGAAAACGCAGACATTGTATGGGCTTGAAGTGCTGATGCGCTGGTCGCTCGACGCTGAAAATGTCTCTCCCGTGGCGCTTATCGGCGCATTTGAAGAGAATGGACTGTTGCCCGAAATGACGCAGCATTTATTGCGCCAGGTGGCGGCGGATATGAATGACCTGGACACGCTATTACCAGCCGGTCTTCATCTCTCTTTCAACGTGAGCCCGTCCCAGGTGGCTAAACCCGGCTTTGTATTTGATACCCTCTCTTTTTTGGCCGCCCTGCCGCTGGAGAAATACCGGCTGGTGGTGGAGATTACCGAGGAGCAACCCCTGCGTAATACGCCCGAAGTGGTGGGCGCGTTTTTGAAATTGCAGCTGGCAGGTGTGGAGGTTTATCTGGATGATTTTGGCACCGGCTGTTCCAATCTCGAATACCTTGAGCAATTTAGCGTGGATGGGGTGAAGGTGGATCAACGCTTTGTTAAGCATATTTCCACTAACAAAACATCGACCTCCATCGTGGCGATGATTGCGGGCCTGGCGAAAGCGCAGCATCTGGGCATTATCGCTGAGGGCGTTGAAACCGTTCGGCAGTCACAATTATTGAGTGATTTGGGCATTGTCATTCAGCAAGGGCATCTTTTTTCTTGTGCAATGAGCCAATCGCAGTTGCGGAATTATCTTTCACCTGAATAGTTTATTGCCTTATTAAGGGTGTGGTTTTTTCTCAAAATTGATTATTATTTGTCATAACGTAAATAAAAATATCCATAACGTTTGTTGCTTATTTGACACGGTGTTTTGTCACTTTATCCCAATACGCTAAAATAGTTATTGGCATTAATGCCACGGAAAGTGTGGATTAATATTGGAACTGGTGACGGAGCTATGCATTTCGTAATAAACAACACTGTCTCTTTCAATGTTGCGGAGAGGACGATTTCAGATGGAAAAACGCAACATGTACTTTCGAATCCTGCATGCAGACTCCTTCTGGTATTACTGGAGAACAACAACAGGTTAATGACCAGAGAAGAGCTTTTGCAAAAGGTATGGGGTGATTTTGGTTTGACGCCATCAAGTAATAGTTTAAACAATAATGTCAGTATATTACGCAAGATTTTTGCCGAGTTCGGTATTCATGATGTACTAAAAACAGTACCGAAACAGGGCTTTGAACTCGGGCTTAACGATCTGGAGTTTAATGAAAAGTCCAGGGACTATATGGTGATGCAAGCGATATCTCAACCAGATAATGAGCCGCGTGTAAATAAGATTACGTTGATAAAATGGTCCGGATTGTTATTCATGTTTATTGGTTTAGCAATCGCTTTATATCTCAGTTTTTTTGATGAACAGGAGGATGTCACATTATATAAAAAGGTGAACCAATGCAGCATTTATTATCATAGCAACATCAGTATTAGCCGTGTTGAGCGATTTTTCACTGAAGGGCAAGGGGCAAATCTGCTCGAAAAATGTTCACGCCCTGCTTATATTTTTTACGATGACAGTAAAGTGCATGAAAAAACCGATCTGCTGGAAATCTTTGTCGCAAAATGTTCTGTTAACAATAAGGGCGATTTTAATGAATGTAAAAATTTCGTCTCGACTAAAGCAGGCTAGTCTTGTTGTGGCACTTATTGCGTTGTTCATTGCTGCTCTGATGTATGTCCCGAACAACAAAAATGCGCTGGATTGTACTGCGGATATCATTCTTGAGCTGGGTAAAGGTGATGACACGATCGACGCTGACATCCATCTTGTTGTGCACTTCGAGCCTGAGGTACAAAGCTACATTACCGAATACGGTGTGGTGAACTACGACAATAAACGATATATCATCGATCGTTATGCACGACTGCGTTATTCACGTGATGACCATCACTCCTTTGTCGAGTTCAAGCGTGAAGGTTTAGATAAGAACAGTGCCGAAACGCTACCCGATGCCTTATCAGAAAAACTGACCTCCGCACAGAAAGTCTTTCTTTTTAAAGTCAGAAAGCTTCACGATGATATCTGGAGTATTAGCGATCTCCGCCGAACGGTATTGGTTTGCGCTAAATCCGGATGATTTTTCCTGTTACTGCCGCTCCTGTTAATCATTAACGGGGGGCGGCGCGTTATTCTTTTTATGATGTAAGTGAATTATGCCTTTATTTGTACTTATAACCCAGGATAATTATCTTTTCCAGGGGGTAGGGTCGCTTTTTCCTGTAAAGCGTGTTGAGGAATTAGACATGGAAAAAACCTGCCTTCAGGAGGGGGTTATTCTTATCGACAGTCGGCTTTCTCTTTGCTTTCTTGAAAGCCAGTGGACGAGGCTTTCCTCTTTATTCATGCGAACGAAATCCATCGTGCTCGCCATTGGAAGGTCGCCGCCAGAGGTTGATGCAGCTGATGCAATACCTTTGATTCATGATATGGGCAGGGGCATCTCGTTATTTATTTTGGATATTATGGAACAGGTTAAGAACAAAAACCTTGATGGTGGCGGGATATCCGTAAAAATTGACATAAATGAAAGGGATAAAATTCTTGTCAATGCTTTCATGTCTGGTCAGTCCGTGGAGAATATCGCGGAAAAGATGAACTGCTCAGAGAAGCAAGTGTATAAATTACGTGATCGTATATGTCAGCAATTAAACGTTAAAAATTTTAATATTGCCTGTGCCTATATTTTTCATCATAACCTGATGCACAACAGCTACACGCTTCCTGAAGCGTGGTTACAGCCCTGGTGACTTCTACCAAATATGGATTTGCTTAGTCATTTTTTATCTAAAAACGAATCGCTATTAACGATGCCTTTTTGTTCCTTTATCAAAATGGGCCTGCCAGAAATACTGCCTCCATAACAACAAGGGGAGCAGGCATTATGGCAATTTCATCGCGAATCACACTTCTCGGCGCACTCGCGCTGTGGGCATTTCAGGCGCAGGCGGTGGACGTTACCGTCGCGTATCAAACCTCTGCGGAACCGGCGAAAGTCGCGCAGGCGGACAACACCTTTGCCAAAGAGAGTGGCGCAAAGGTTGACTGGCGCAAGTTCGACAGCGGGGCCGCCATCGTGCGTGCGTTAGCGTCGGGCGATGTGCAGATTGGCAACCTCGGCTCCAGCCCGTTGGCCGTTGCAGCCAGCCAGCAGGTGCCGATTGAAGTTTTCCTGCTGGCCTCTCAACTGGGCAATTCTGAAGCGCTGGTGGTGAAGAAAAATATCACTAAACCAGAAGATTTGATCGGCAAGCGCATCGCCGTGCCGTTCATTTCGACTACCCATTACAGCCTGCTGGCGGCGCTCAAACACTGGGGCATTAAGCCAGGCCAGGTGCAAATCCTCAATTTACAGCCACCGGCGATTATCGCGGCCTGGCAGCGCGGCGATATTGACGGGGCCTATGTATGGGCTCCGGCAGTGAACGAACTGGAAAAAGACGGCACCGTGCTGACCGACTCCGAAAAAGTGGGCCAGTGGGGGGCGCCAACCCTCGACGTGTGGGTAGTGCGTAAAGACTTTGCCGAGAAACATCCTGAGGTGGTGAAAGCCTTCGCGAAAAGCGCGATTGACGCCCAGCAGCCGTACATCAGTAACCCGGATGAATGGCTGAAGCAGCCCGCCAACCTGGAAAAACTCTCCCGCCTGAGCGGCGTGCCGGAAGCGGACGTGCCGGGGCTGGTAAAAGGCAATACCTATCTCACGCCCGCGCAGCAGGTGCAGCAACTGACCGGCCCGGTGAACAAAGCGATTGTTGATACCGCCACCTTCCTGAAAGAGCAGGGTAAAGTGCCTGCGGTGGCGGCGGATTACAGCCAGTACGTAACCGATCGTTTTGTGAAATAAGGAGTCCGCCATGCTGAATATTACGAACCTGTACGCCGATTACGGTGGTAAACCCGCGCTGGAGGACATCAACCTGACGCTCGACAGCGGTGAACTGCTGGTTGTGCTGGGCCCGTCCGGGTGCGGAAAAACCACGCTGCTGAATCTGATCGCCGGGTTTGTCCCTTATCAGCATGGCACCATTCAACTGGAAGGCAAAAAGGTGGAAGGCCCTGGCGCCGAGCGCGGCGTGGTCTTCCAGAACGAAGGGTTGCTTCCCTGGCGCAACGTGCAGGAAAACGTGGCGTTTGGGCTGCAGCTGGCGGGTGTCAATCGTGAACAGCGGCTGGAAACGGCGCGGGCGATGCTGAAAAAAGTCGGGCTGGAAGGGGCGGAAAAACGCTTTATCTGGCAGCTTTCCGGCGGCCAGCGGCAGCGCGTAGGTATTGCCCGCGCGCTGGCAGCGAATCCGCAGCTGTTGCTGCTTGACGAGCCGTTCGGGGCGCTGGATGCCTTCACCCGCGAGCAGATGCAAACCCTGCTGCTGCGCCTGTGGCATGAGACAGGCAAGCAGGTGCTGTTGATTACCCACGATATCGAAGAGGCGGTGTTTATGGCGACGGAGCTGGTGCTGCTCTCGCCGGGGCCGGGCCGCGTGCTGGAGCGTTTGCCGCTGGATTTCGCCCGCCGCTACGTCGCGGGAGAACCCGTGCGCAGCATCAAATCCGATCCGCTGTTTATTGAACAGCGTGAATACGTCTTAAGCCGCGTGTTTGACCAACGGGAGGCTTTCTCATGAGCATCGTCTTCAGTGAAAAAACGCGACGCACGCGTCTGGCGCTGCGCTGGCCTTTCTCGCGCCAAATCACGTTGAGCGTCGGTACGCTGCTGGTATTACTGGCGGTGTGGTGGGCGGTTGCTGCCCAGCAGTGGGTCAGCCCGCTGTTTCTACCGCCGCCGGGACAGGTGCTTAGCAAACTTATTACCATCGCCGGGCCGCAGGGCTTTATGGATGCCACGCTCTGGCAGCACTTGGGTGCAAGTCTGGCGCGCATTCTGGTGGCGCTGCTGGCGGCGGTGATTATCGGTATTCCGGTCGGGATCGCGATGGGCTTAAGCCCGACGGTGCGTGGCATCCTCGACCCGGTGATTGAGCTTTACCGCCCGGTGCCGCCGCTGGCCTATCTGCCGCTGATGGTCATCTGGTTCGGCATCGGTGAAACGTCAAAAATCCTGCTGATTTATCTGGCGATTTTCGCCCCGGTTGCCATGTCGGCGCTGGCGGGCGTAAAGAGCGCCCAGCAGGTGCGGATCCGCGCGGCGCAGTCGCTGGGTGCCAGCCGCACGCAGGTGCTGCTGTTCGTGATTTTACCGGGCGCACTGCCGGAGATTTTAACCGGGCTGCGCATCGGCCTCGGCGTAGGCTGGTCCACGCTGGTGGCGGCAGAGCTGATTGCAGCCACGCGCGGCCTTGGGTTTATGGTGCAGTCGGCGGGAGAGTTCCTGGCGACTGACGTGGTGCTGGCAGGGATCGCGGTGATCGCCGCGATCGCCTTTGGATTAGAACTGGGGCTGCGCGCGTTACAGCGCCGCCTGACGCCCTGGCATGGAGAAATACAATGAGTGAACGTCTGACCATTACCCCGCTGGGGCCGTACATTGGCGCGCAGGTGTCGGGCCTGGATGTGACCCGTCCGCTGAGCGATAACCAGTTTGAGCAGCTGTATCACGCGGTGCTGCGTCATCAGGTCGTATTCCTGCGCGAACAGGCGATCACCCCGCAGCAGCAGCGCGCACTGGCCCTGCGCTTTGGCGATCTGCATATCCACCCGGTCTATCCGCATGCGGAAGGGGTGGAGGAAATTATCGTTCTGGACACCCACAACGATAACCCGCCGGATAACGACAACTGGCACACCGACGTGACCTTTATCGAGACGCCTCCCGCCGGTGCCATTCTGGCGGCAAAATTGCTGCCGGATACCGGCGGGGATACGCTGTGGGCGAGCGGGATTGCGGCGTATGAAGCGCTCTCCGCGCCGTTCCGGACGCTGCTCAGCGGGCTGCGGGCGGAGCACGACTTCAAAAAATCGTTCCAGGAATACAAGTACCGTAAAACGGAAGAGGAGCATCAGCGATGGCAGGAGGCGGTCGCGAAACATCCTCCGCTGTTGCACCCGGTGGTGCGGACCCATCCGGTCACGGGCAAGCAGGCGCTGTTTGTGAACGAAGGGTTCACGACGCGCATTGTGGATGTGTCCGAGAAAGAGAGTGAGGCGCTGCTGGGATTCCTGTTCGCGCACATCACTAAGCCGGAGTTTCAGGTGCGCTGGCGCTGGCAGGAAAACGATCTGGCGATCTGGGATAACCGCGTCACGCAGCACTATGCCAATGCGGACTATCTGCCGCAGCGCCGGATTATGCAGCGGGCGACGATTCTGGGGGATAAGCCGTTTTACCGTGCGCCTTGATCCCCTCACCCTAACCCTCTCCCCAAAGGGGCGAGGGGACTGCCCGGTGCGGTCTTCACCCTCTCCCTTTTAGGGAGAGGGCTGGGGTGAGGGTTGTAAATGCGCCTCAATATACCGCTGATAGCGGTTCGCCTTCAGGTAACATAAATCCACCAGAACCAGTCCGTCGACGCAGTTGTTGAACGCCGGATCGCTGCCAAAATCAATAAACTGCACGCCGCCGGGTTCGCACAGCTCGGAATACTGTTTGTAGAGCGGCGGAATACCGCAGCCCAGATTGCCGAGCAGGGATTTCAGCTTCGTCAGATCGTCCACGTAATCCACGCCGCCAAACTGCGCCAGCACGTCCGGCAGCGATGCGGGATAGGGCTGACGCGAGGCGGCGAGCGGATGCGTCGCCGGGAACCACAGGCGGTAAAATGCGACCAGCAGATCCCGCGCGGCAGGCGGTAAGCCGCCGGAGATAGAGACTGGGCCAAACAGGTAGCGGTAGTGCGGATAACGCGCCAGATAAGCCCCAATTCCGGACCATAAATAATCCAGGCCGCGGCGTCCCCAGTAGCGCGGCTGAATGAAGCTGCGCCCCAGTTCGATACCGTGTTCCAGCACGTCCTGCATTTTGTCGTCATAGTGAAACAGGCTATAGCTGTACAACCCCTCCAGACCGCGACGTTCAACCTGTTTTGCGGTCGGCATAAAGCGATACGCGCCGACGATCTCCAGATCCTCTTCATCCCAGAGGATCAGGTGCAGATAATCGTCATCATAGCTGTCCGTATCCCGGCGTTTGCCGCTCCCTTCTTCCACGGCGCGAAAGGCAATCTCGCGCAGGCGGCCCAGTTCGCGCAGCAGAGGAGCCTCTTCTTGCCCGTTGCGCTGCCACAGATAGATGGTTTTGCCGTCGCTGGTTTTCCCCAGACACTCGGCCTGCGCCAGTTCACGCCTCAGCGTAGCCCGGTCTTCCGGACGGGCAATGGCGCACTGGGTTTTAAAGACGCCAGGCACTCCCTTGCCAAGACGCATCACATGCTGACGACACTGCTCGGCCATCTCACGCGACGAAAGGGTGGCGCTATGCCAGTGATGCCACGCAATCTGCTGGCCGATTTTAATCGGCAGCTGGCTATGGCGTCGGCGGAACATTTGTTGCATCAGCAGCAGCATGGACAGCGTCGGCGACACCAGCGTGCTGGCATAAAAGAGCAGGCTGTTATGCGCCTGAATATGTACCGGCAACAGCGGGGCGCGCAGCTTGCTGGCGAGTTTTATAAAGCCTGAGTGCCACTTTTTATCGCGGACGCCTTTTCGCGTGGGGCGCGAAACTTCTCCGGCCGGGAAGAAGATCAGCACGCCTGCGTTTTGCAGATGCTGTTCCATCTGGACCAGCGACGATTTCGCCGTCCTGCCGCCCATATTGTCCACCGGAATAAACAGCGAACTGAGGGGCTCAAGGTGAGTCAACATCCGGTTGGTCACGACTTTAACATCACGTCGCACGCGGGAGACGGCGTACATCAGCGCCAGCCCGTCCAGCGTACCCGTCGGGTGGTTGGCAATAATGACCAGCGGGCCATGTTCGGGGATTTGTTCGAGATCGCGGGCGGAAACGGTGCAGAGAATATCAAGGTGTTCCAGAACTTGCTCCACCATATCCAGTCCTTTCAGGTGGCGGTGGGCTGCGGCAAATTGCTGAAATTCGTCTTCGTAAAACAGTCTTTTTAACAGACTTTTTTGCCAGGGTGCAGGCCTCGCCTGAGGCCAAAGATCGTCGAGAACGCTATCGAGGCTAAACATGGTTACTCCTCCTGCCGTCTTGCGAAGACAGTAGAAGGAGCAGATGTCGGTTGTATTGCAGTTTGGTGAAGATTAGCGGAGGATTTTTTTCTCGGCGAGATCCAGCGCGAAGTAGCTGAAGATCAGATCCGCGCCGGCGCGTTTGATCGCCCCCAGGCTTTCGAGGATCACTTTCTCTTCGTCGATGGCACCTGCCTGCGCGGCGAATTTGATCATCGCGTACTCGCCGCTGACCTGGTAAGCGCCAAGCGGCAGCTCGCTGCGTTCGCGGATGTCGCGCAGGATGTCGAGATACGCGCCCGCTGGTTTCACCATCAGGCAATCTGCGCCCTGGGCTTCATCAAGCAGGGATTCACGAATCGCTTCCCGACGGTTTAGCGGGTTCATCTGATAGGTTTTACGATCGCCTTTCAGCGCTGTACCGGCCGCTTCACGGAACGGACCGTAGAAGGAGGAGGCAAATTTGGTGGAGTAGGACATGATGGCGGTATCGGTAAAGCCCGCCGCATCCAGCGCCTGACGGATCGCCTGAACCTGTCCGTCCATCGCCGCTGATGGGGCAATGAAATCCGCACCCGCAGCGGCAGCCACGACCGCCTGTTTGCCAAGGTTCACCAGGGTGGCATCGTTGTCCACGCCGTGATCGCACAGCACGCCGCAGTGGCCGTGTGAGGTGTATTCGCAGAAACAGGTATCGGACATGACGATCATTTCCGGCACGGTCTCTTTGCAGATGCGGGACATCCGGGCGACGAGGCCATCTTCTTTCCACGCATCGCTGCCGGTGGCGTCGGTGTGGTGAGAGATGCCGAAGGTCATCACCGAACGGATCCCCGCGTTGGCGATGCGTTCAATCTCACGCGCCAGATGCTTTTCCGGAATGCGCATCACGCCCGGCATCGCTTCGATGGCTTTGTAGTCATCGATCTCTTCTTCGACAAAAATCGGCAACACCAGATCGTTTAAGGTCAGGGTTGTCTCTTCAAACATAGCGCGCAGTGCAGGTGACTTGCGCAGGCGGCGGGGACGTGCAATTAAATCGGTCATGGTATGCCTGATGTTTGTGGAACAAAGAAGACTAGTGTACATGAAAGTGAAGAGGGGTGTTTTACGAAATTGGGCATTTTGTTTTTGCGAAATGCGGCAGGTTAGATTCTCTGTCATTAATATAGAATGCAGGTCAGTATAACGCTGAGAGGGGAATGAGATATTCATTTTATTTCTATATTGAAATGAATGCATAATTTAAAGTGATTCATTATTTTTTATTATGTGATGTCATCATTGATGTGGTTGTGTATTAACTTTCTGTTTTTATAATATTTATTTTATAGCGCCTCATGCTTTTTGGGGCTGGATGTGTTATTTGTCTGTATACGGACTTAATGGAAACATTCATTGAACCTTTTCGAAATGAAACTGCATAATTCCCTCCGCAATTAAACATTGCAAATTCATTGATGGACAAACTTGCTTACGTCCCTGAGGAGGGATGACCCAATGCAAACATGGAAAAAGAAACTGGTTGTATCTCAACTTGCATTAGCCTGCACTCTGGCTATCGCTTCTCAGGCCAATGCGAAGGATATTTCCGGCACAACGTATAATACCTACGGATACGATAATACCGCGTCCACTCCGTGGTATTATGGCTATGCCGACTGGGATTACTCAGATGCCATCCACGATGGTGATATTTATCCGGTGATTAATAAAGCCACCGTGAATGGTGTTATTTCAACATACTCTCTTGATGATGGTATAAATGGTCGGGCGAATGCGTTGAGCATTTCCAACAGTACCATTAATGGCATGATCACTTCTGAATGTATGACCACCTCCTGTGCCGATGGTATAGATACCGATGGTACAACACATTCTCAGTACGATCGTTTTAGCCTGACCGTGGATAACTCTACGATCAATGATACCTATGAGCATTACGCTTACGATGTCGTAAATGGCCAGAACACAGAGACGCATTATCTGGACACTTATGCTCTGGGGAATGCGATTACCCTGGATGTTGAATCGGATATCGTAATCCAGAATAATTCTCACGTTGCGGGTATTACTCTGACGCAGGGGTACCAGGAACTGGATAATACTCCGTATGACGGTGTTGAAGGCGTAGCCAACAGCAGCAACGTCTTTACCGACACGCTACTGGTAAAAGACTCCGTCCTCACCTCGGGTGCATACAGCGATCTGGGCACCAACGGTTTCTATGGCCAAGCGGCCAAGCCGAGCGACTACGGTGAAACCAACGCGACGGCGGCGGATGACGCAGCGCTGATCGTGGCTGCCAGCGCGTCTGACAACGCGATGCAGACGACAGCTACGTTCGACCACTCCACCATTACAGGTGACATCCTGTTCGCCAGCACCTTTGATAACAACTTCTACGAGAATGGTGACCCGGCAACCGATACCACCGATGACGGTGTGTACAACCCTACCACCAACGGCTGGGACGGTACTGATACGCTCGATGTTACGCTGACCAACGGCAGTAAATGGGTGGGTGCAGCTCAGTCAAGCGTCGAAGCTATCGGCACGGCGCAGATGTACGGTCAGGGCTACAGCAACGTCGACTGGCGCACGCTCTCTCCAAACAGTATCTGGCCTGATTCCACTTACGACAGCAACGGTCACGTTGCGGGCGAAGAGGTATATCAAAGCGGTCTGTTTAACATTGCGCTGGACAACGGTTCTGAGTGGGATACCCGCAAGCTGTCTAACATTGATACGCTGACGGTAAACAATCAGTCTCAGGTCAATGTTGAAAACTCTGGCCTGCTGGCGGATACCATCACCCTGACCAATGCCTCTTCATTGAATATCGGTGACAGCGGTGGTGTGGCAACCGACCATCTGTATCTGGACAGCTATAGCCGTGCGGCACTGACGGAAGAAACGGCCGATCTGTATGCCAATACCATCACCGTGGATAACGGTGCTGAGCTGGCGCTGGGGCTGGGTCAGGTTGATACGCACAATATGGTACTGACCGACGGCGGCGTGCTGAATGTGGCCAGCCGCGATTATGTGCTGAACAGCGATCTCAACAACGCACGCTATATCACCAACGATAAGTACCATGCCGATTACGACTACGGCGTTGTGGCGATTAATTCTGATGGCCACCTGTCAGTGAACGGTGACGTCGCAGGTAACTACAAGGTGCGCATCGATGATGCGACCGGTGCCGGTTCCGTTGCCGATTACAAGAATAAAGAGATCGTCCGCATTTATGACAATAACGCGGATACCACAGCCAGCTTTACTGCCGCGAACAAAGCCGATTTAGGTGCTTACACCTATCAGGCGCAGCAGAAAGGTGACACCGTTGTTCTGCAGCAGAAAGAGCTGACTGACTATGCCAACATGGCGCTGAGCATCCCGTCTGCTAACAGCAACATCTGGAACCTGCAGCAGGATACCGTCGGCACGCGTCTGACCAACAGCCGCCACGGCCTGGCGGATAACGGCGGAGCGTGGGTGAGCTACTTTGGTGGCAACTTCGACGCTGATAACGGCAACGTTAGCTACGATCAGGACGTGAGCGGCATTATGGTTGGTCTGGATACGCAGATTGACGGTAATAATGCGAAGTGGATCGTCGGTGGTGCGGCAGGTTTCGCGAAGGGTGATATCAGCGATCGTACCGGTCAGGTCGATCAGGACAGCCAGACGGCGATGATCTACGCGTCGGCGAAGTTCATGAACGATCTGTTCCTCGACAGCTCCCTGAGCTACACCCGCTTCAACAGCGATCTCTCTGCTAACATGAGCAACGGTCAGTATGTTGACGGCAACACCACCAATGATGCAGTTGGTTTTGGGCTGAAACTGGGCTACGACTGGAAACCAAACCTGTCCGGCTATGTCACACCATACGCAGCCGTGTCTGGCCTGTTCCAGTCTGGCGATGATTATCGTCTCAGTAATGACATGCGCATGGATGGGCAGTCTTACGATAGCCTGCGTTATGAACTCGGTGTTGATGCGGGTTACACCTTCAACTACGGCGGCGATCAGGCTCTGACGCCTTACTTCAAACTTGCCTACGTTTATGACGATGCCGATAACAATGCCGACATTAACGGTGACAGCATTGATAACGGCGTGAAAGGCTCCGCTGTGCGGGTAGGGCTGGGCACCCAGTTCAGCTTCACGAAGAACTTCAGTGCGTATACTGATGCCACTTATCTGGGCGGCGGCGACGTTGATCAGAACTGGGGCGCAAACCTGGGTGTGAAATATACCTGGTAATGAATAAAAGCGGGGGAGTGGTTATCTCCCCCGCTTTTTACAGAAGTAATAAAAATAATATTGAACCGACAAATACGGATGTCTTGAGGTCTGCATGAACGTTAATGCGAAACCGCTTTCTGAATTACGCCGGCTCGAACAGTGTTTGATAGCAGCCAGTACTCCTTTTAAATCTGCTCCACAACAATTAATTACATCTGGTGAATGTAATGAATCCTGCACACTTGTATTGCAAACGGGTGTTATCGAAATCTATCGACATTCAGATGAGTTGCTTGTGGGTATCGCTACAGCGCCTTTTATTTTGGGGATGTCCACAGTGATGATTAATCACTGCCAGAAATATAGAGTGATAGCCAAAACACCCTGCACGGGATTTTATTTGCCCACAGAAACCACCCGTCAACTCATCCAACAGAATTCCCTCTGGAAAGAGGCCTTCTGCTGGCTATCCTGGATAAATTGCATTCTTGGAAAACGTGATATGCAGCTGGTTGGCAATAACTCTTATCACCAAATCCGCGCGATGTTGCTGAATATGGCCGAGTGGGACGAAACGCTGCGTTCAAAAATCGGTGTGATGAATCATATTCAGCAAAGTACGCGTATTTCACGTTCTGTTGTTGCAGAAGTTCTGGCAGCCCTGCGACAGGGAAACTACATCAATATGAGCCGGGGCAAGCTGGTCAGCATCAACCGCTTGCCCACGGAATATTAAGATCAGTTAGACGCGGTGAGAACCTGGGCTTTATTGGCGCTCAGTTCAGCCACTAAGTTATTAATTCCGTCACTCATATTAACGAAACGCGTGTTCGGCGAGCGGGTAACGACCACAAACGCCCCTACGTTGGACTGCGGGATCATCGCCATATAGGTGATGAATCCGCCGCCGCCGCCCGTTTTCTGAATAATGCCCGGGCGGCCGTCTTTCGGCGCCATGTACACCCAGCCCAAACCGAGGGCGTCGGCTTTACCCGGTACATCCATGCCGATAACGCGGGTCAGTTGGGTACGCTGATAAATCAGCGTTTGCATGCGATCGGCCTGGTGGGTGCGAGAGTAGAAATCCGAAGAGAGGAACTGCTGCATCCAGCGCATCATGTCGCCAGGCGTGGAATACACACCACCGCTGCCGATCGCCGCCAGGGTGTTATTACACGGGCTGGCACCTTTTTCAGCGACCATCAGGCGACGGCACTGGTCCGGGGAGGGGGTAAAGGTGGTGTCCTTCATCCCCAACGGACGGGTAATCTGCTCTTCAAACAGCTGAGGATAGGGTTTACCCGAAGCAGTCGATAACGCATCGGCCAGCAGATCAAACGCGAGGTTTGAATAGGCGGCCTGCGAACCCGGTGTGGTTTTCAGCGTCGCGGTGCTCAGGTAATTCCAGCGCTGTTCGCGCGTCGGCCAGACAAAGACGGGACGATGTGCCGCGCCGCCAGGTTGTTCTCGCGGCAGGGCACTGGTGTGGGTCGCCAGGTTGACCAGTCTGATTGGTGCACCCTGGTAAGTCGGGACGCGAGCGCCTGGAGGTGCGTATTTGCTGAGCGGGTCGTCGAGTTTAACCACGCCCTGGTCGAGAAGCTTCACCAGCATTTCGCTGGTCATCAGCTTGGTGATGGAGGCAATACGGATCACCGAATCCAACTGCGGGTGAATGTTATTCCCCGGACGCGTTTCACCAAAGCTGCGAAACACGCGCTGGTTACCGTCAATGACCACCAGCGCCATTCCCGTCCCGCCGCTGCCGTAATAGATCAGGTTCGCGTAGCGATCGGCGATATCAGAGGCTAAAACCGGGGCCGTCAGCGGCTGCGCTGCCTGGGCGGTGGAGAAGCTCACCGCGCATAGCGCGGCGAAAGTGAGCAGACAACGTTTCAACGAAAAGCATCCATCAAGTAAATAAGGAAAGTTAGGGTATTTATACTACTAATCGGTAAGCTGCAAAGGCCCGAATTGCATAACGATAGCGAGAAAAACGTAACCATGGGTAAATATGAACAATTTACTTGCGGCCTGGATCCCATTTTGTGACATCGGGCTTATGATAGGCAGCAGTGCAACTCAATCTTGCGGGGAACGGTATGTCTGATAAGCGTGTGGTTATGGTGGTTGATATGCAGAATGGGGTATTCGAGACGCCGCGTCATCAGCGCGAGAAATGTGTCTCACTGATCAACCAGCTTACGCAGGCTGCCGACAGGGTGGTTTTTATACAGCATACCGAAGCCGGGGGCCTGGAAGAGGGAAGTGAAGGGTTTGCGTTGCTTCCGGAGCTAAACCAGCCAGCAGGTGCGTTGTACGTCACCAAAACCGCCTGCGATGCCTTCTATAACACCGCGCTTGAGACGCTGCTGCGTGAGCAGGGCATTCGCGAGTTTGTCATTTGCGGCTGTGCCACCGATTACTGTGTCGATGCCACCCTCAAAAACGGCGTCAGCCGGGGCTACCATATCACGGTTGCTGAGGATGCCCACACCACGGCCAATCGCCCGGCGGCAGAAGCCCAGGTTCTGATTGCCCACTACAACGATGTCTGGCGTGACTTTATCGCCCCTGCCAATCCACCGTCGGTGAAACGCACCGAAACAATTCTCGAAAACTGGAAAGCGAACTAATAATAAACCCACGGGTCTGACCTTTTTGCCTGCGCCACTGGCGGGTTCAGGTCAGATTTTCGTGTGGCGATGTGTTGAGCACAGCAACAGCCAGAACAACAAGAAGGAAGCACAATGTTTAAGTCTTTTTTCCCAAAGCCGGGGCCTTTTTTCCTGTCGGCATTTATTTGGGCACTGATTGCTGTCATTTTCTGGCAGGCGGGCGGCGGTGCATGGCTGACGCGCATCACGGGAGCTACGGGTGAGGTGCCAATTAGCGCCGCGCGCTTCTGGTCGCTCAGCTACCTGCTGTTTTACGCCTACTACACGGTCTGCGTGGGGCTGTTTGCGCTGTTCTGGTTTATGTATTCTCCGCACCGCTGGCAGTACTGGTCGATTTTGGGCACCTCGCTGATCATCTTTGTGACCTGGTTCCTGGTCGAAGTTGGCGTGGCGGTGAACGCCTGGTATGCCCCCTTTTACGATCTGATCCAGACGGCGCTGAGTTCCCCGCATAAGGTGACGATTAACCAGTTTTACCATGAGGTGGGTATCTTCCTCGGCATCGCCCTGATTGCGGTCATCATTGGGGTGATGAACAATTTCTTCGTTAGCCACTACGTCTTCCGCTGGCGTACCGCCATGAACGAGCACTATATGGCGCACTGGCAGCACCTGCGTCATATCGAAGGTGCCGCGCAGCGTGTGCAGGAAGACACCATGCGTTTTGCCTCTACGCTTGAAGACATGGGTGTCAGTTTTATCAACGCCATTATGACGCTGATCGCCTTCCTGCCGGTGCTGGTGACGCTCTCCGCGCACGTGCCGGAACTGCCGATTATTGGTCACCTGCCGTATGGTCTGGTTATCGCCGCGATTGTCTGGTCGTTGATGGGCACGGGGCTGCTGGCGGTGGTCGGCATCAAGCTGCCGGGGCTGGAGTTTAAAAATCAGCGTGTCGAAGCGGCTTATCGTAAAGAGTTGGTCTACGGTGAAGATGATGCTAACCGCGCCTCGCCACCGACCGTACGCGAGCTGTTTGGCGCGGTGCGTCGCAACTACTTCCGCCTCTATTTCCACTACATGTATTTCAACATTGCGCGCATTCTGTATCTTCAGGTCGACAACGTTTTCGGCTTGTTCCTGCTGTTCCCGTCGATTGTTGCGGGTACGATTACGCTGGGCCTGATGACGCAAATCACCAACGTCTTTGGCCAGGTGCGCGGCTCGTTCCAGTATTTGATCAGCTCCTGGACCACGCTGGTGGAATTAATGTCCATCTACAAACGTTTACGCAGTTTCGAGCGTGAGCTGGACGATGCAGATCTGCAGGAAGTCACCAACACATTTAGCTAATACAGGGAATTGCTATGTCTTTTGCCGTACCGCGTTCGTTATCGCTGTCCTTACTTGCTGTCCTGGTACTGGCGGGGTGTGCCGAGAAAGGGGCCACGCCACTTAAAAAAGGGGAAACGCCCGTAGACGTGGCGAGCGTTGTCCGGCAAAAAATGCCCTCCAGCGTGCAGGATCGCAATGCGTGGGCGGACGCGCTGGCAAAGACCTTTGAAAGTCAGAAAATTGCCCCCACCGAGGAGAATATCTGTTCGGTGCTGGCGGTGGCGCAGCAGGAATCAATGTACCAGTCAGACCCGGTCGTGCCGGGTCTGAACAAAATTGCCTGGAAGGAGATCGACCGCCGCGCGGAATCGATGCATATTCCGGTGTTCCTGGTCCATACCGCGCTTAAATTCACCTCACCAAACGGCAAAAGCTACAGCGAACGGCTGGATACGGTGAAAACCGAGAAACAGCTAAGCGCCATTTTCGATGACTTCATCAACATGGTGCCGATGGGGCAAAAACTGTTTGGCTCGCTTAATCCGGTGCACACCGGCGGTCCGATGCAGGTCAGCATCGCGTTTGCAGAAAAACATACCGACGGTTATCCGTGGAAAATAGACGGTACGGTGCGTCAGGAGGTCTTCTCCCTGCGCGGCGGGCTCTGGTTTGGCACTTATCACCTTCTTAACTACCCGGCGAATTACAGCGAGCCGCTGTACCGCTTTGCAGACTTTAACGCGGGCTGGTATGCCAGCCGGAACGCAGCGTTCCAGAATGCCGTGAGCCGGGCATCCGGGGTGAAACTGGCGCTGGATGGCGATCTGATTGCCTACGGCAGCAGCGAAGCGGGTACGACCGAACGTGCAGTGCGCAAACTGGCGACAAAGCTGGATATGAGCAATAGCGATATTCGCCGTCAGCTGGAAAAGGGCGACAGTCTGGCATTTGAGAAAACGGATTTGTATCAGCAGGTCTTTGCGCTGGCAGAGAAGAAAAGTGGAAAAGCGTTACCGAGGGCTATCCTGCCCGGCATTCAGCTCGAGAGCCCGAAGATCACGCGTAACCTGACTACTGCATGGTTCGCGAAACGCGTCGATGACCGCCGGGCTCGCTGTATGGGGCTTTAGAAACGACGACGGAGGCGAAGCACTAAGGCAATGACGCCAAGAATCATACACCCGACGAGGAAGGGGACCAGGCCAAACAGGGTGCTTACCCCGAAACCGATCTCAACGCGTGGGCGTCCGCTATCCTGAACCTGCATCAGGTGTTCATAAACGCCAGGCGCATGAACCAGCATATTGAGTAGCTGTGAGCCTGCCCAGAAGCAGAACAGCACAAACAGGGCATAGACGATATTACCCGCCGTGGAGGTTTTTGGTTGTTTGCCGCCAAAAATCGGTTTCGACAATGTAAAATCAGCCATAAAGACCTCCCGAAATGTCACTCTGTTTTATACGTTTCGTATAGGGTGAGTTTGACAGGTCATCGCATTTGTCAATATCAGAATCGTGGTAATTTACCCTCAGGAATGCTCCTGGATTGTTGATTTCTGCATCACATCACAATTTGATCACTTAAGTGAAATTGCGTCGCGTTTCAGAATTTCCGCATTCGCCACAGACCCGGCCATAAAACTGTGAGAGGATGTCTTTTTTTTCTGCCGGAGTTGTTATGAAGCTCACGTCCAAACTACGCCGTGACTGGCATTACTACGCCTTTGCTATTGGGTTGATCTTTATTCTGAACGGTGTTGTGGGGCTATTGGGGTTTGAGGCAAAAGGCTGGCAAACCTATGCCGTGGGGCTGGTGACCTGGGTGATTAGTTTCTGGCTGGCAGGGTTGATTATCCGCCGCCGTCCTGAAGAGACGACAGCGGAAGAGACGGAAACGGTGAAGAAAACCGATTAACCGTTTACGGAGCTTTTAAGGGCGCTGTCAGCGGCGTGACGCTCCAGCGCCAGTTCGATCAGGCGGGTGATGAGTTCCGGATAACTCATTCCGCTGGCCTGCCACAGTTTCGGATACATGCTGATGTTGGTGAAGCCTGGCAGCGTGTTGATCTCGTTAATGACCACGTCGTTTTCCGGCGTCAGGAACACATCAACGCGAGCCATACCGCAGCAGCCCAGCGCCTGATAGGCTTCTACGGCGATCGCGCGGATCTTATCGATGATGACCGGATCGATAGCCGCAGGTACCACAACCTGCGCGCCTTTATCATCAATGTATTTGGTATCGTAAGAGTAAAAATCGCTGTTCAACACCACTTCACCGCAGGTGCTCGCCTGTGGGTAATCATTTCCCAGCACGGCGCACTCAATTTCGCGGCCTTTGATACCCTGTTCAACCACCACTTTGTGGTCAAAATCGAACGCCAGACGCACGGCGTCGGTAAATTGCGCTTCGGTGGTAACTTTACTGACGCCAACGGAGGAGCCCTGATTCGCCGGTTTGACGAACAGTGGCAGGCCGAGCTGGCTGGAAAGCTGCGCGAAATCGAATTTCTCGCGGTTGGCGCGGGTGAGCGTGACAAACGGCGCAATATTCAGCCCGGCATCGCGCAGCAGACGCTTGGTGACGTCTTTATCCATACAGGCGGCGGAGCCCAGCACGTCGGAGCCGACAAACGGCAGGTTCGCCATGCGCAACATTCCCTGCAAAGAACCGTCTTCGCCCAGCGTGCCGTGCACGATAGGGAAAATAACGTCAATCTGAGCCAGCGCCTGCGCATTACCGGCGTCGATAAATTGCCCCTGAAGCAGGCCTGGTACGGTCGCGACGCTGGTTTCTGAAGGGTTAAGGGCGATGTGCGCCGGATCGTTGGCATTGATCAGGTACTGGCTGGCATCGTTGACATGCCACTGACCCTGTTTATCAATACCCAGCAGCACCACGTCGAAACGGCTTTTGTCGATCGCATCGACAATATTTTTGGCCGATTGTAATGACACCTCGTGCTCTGCTGATTTTCCCCCAAAGACAATACCTACGCGCTGCTTTGCCATCTCACTCTCTTCCAGTCTGTCGAAAAGCCAATAACATACCACGATGCCCTGCGGGTTTCGCGGCCTTCTGCCATAATGTTTTGGGGTGTCGTGGGGGGGCGTGTGAAAGGAAAAAATCTGCTAGCCGTTTTCATTATTGTGGCTGTCGCAACGGCGGGTTACCGCTGGTTGCCGTCTCATTACAACCCTTTTACGCCGCTTACCCTTGACGATCCTCCCGGAAAAATCACCCAGTTCAAGCTTCGGCGCTTAACGCCGGAGGCCTGCAAAAGCCTGTTAACCGAGGCAAATCAAAGAGCACTTATCCGCACGCAGCCGGTGGCTGACAGCGCGGGAGCATGCCCGCTCAGTAACGTGGTGCGCGTGAGTAACTTCGGTCCGGTCAGCCTGAACAGCAGTTTTCTGGCCAGTTGTCCTCTGGCATTAAGCTCTGCGCTGTTTGTCAGTCAGCAGGCCCGACCACTGACGAAAAGCTGGATGGGCAGCGAGCTTACGCGCATCGACCATCTGGGAAGCTACGCCTGTCGTAATATTTACGGCCGCCCGGATGCACGACGCAGTGAACATGCCACGGCAGAGGCGCTGGACATCAGCGCATTTCGGCTGGCAAACGGTGAGCGGATCACCATTCTGGCGGGCTGGTCGTCGGCTAAAACCCAGCCGTGGCTTCAGGCTCTGCTGGCGGCGAGCTGTGGGTATTACGGTAACGGTCTGGGGCCAGAATATAACGCGGCCCACGCTAATCATTTCCATCTTGGGATGCGCGGCTTTGGCCTGTGTCACTGAAGCATAATCTTTCGTCAGAAAGTGGATAATTTGTGACTTATTTCACAAATATGATGACTGGGAAGATAAAACACTAAAGTCCGCAAGGCCGCATCTCTGGTGCGACGTCAACGCGCGTAACTTGCTAATCTGTCGGCGAATTCGCCTAAAAATGAAGACTATTTCTGTTATGGAATCCTGGAAAGTTAACCTCATCTCGGTCTGGTTCGGCTGTTTCTTTACCGGACTGGCCATTAGCCAGATTTTACCCTTTCTGCCGCTGTACGTGTCTCAGCTGGGGGTGACCTCCCATGAAGCCCTCTCTATGTGGTCAGGGTTGACGTTCAGCGTCACGTTTCTGGTTTCGGCCATCGTCTCACCGATGTGGGGAAGTCTGGCGGACAGAAAAGGCCGCAAGCTGATGCTGCTGCGTGCCTCCCTCGGCATGGCGATCGCCATCTTGCTTCAGGCTTTTGCCACCAACGTCTGGCAGCTGTTTATCCTGCGGGCAATCATGGGGCTGACTTCCGGGTATATTCCCAACGCGATGGCGCTGGTGGCCTCGCAGGTACCGCGTGAACGTAGCGGCTGGGCGCTGAGTACGCTCTCTACCGCGCAGATCAGCGGGGTCATCGGCGGTCCTCTGCTGGGGGGCTTCCTCGCGGATCACGTGGGGCTGCGAGCGGTATTTTTCATCACCGCGATACTGCTGGTGATCAGTTTTCTGGTGACGCTTTTTCTGATCAAAGAAGGGGGGCGTCCCGTTGTCAGCAAATCAGAACGCCTGAGCGGCCGGGCGGTCTTTGCCTCGCTGCCTTATCCCGGCCTGATGATCAGCCTTTTTGTCACCACCATGGTGATCCAACTGTGTAATGGTTCCGTCGGGCCTATTCTGGCGCTGTTTATCAAGTCGATGGAGCCAGACAGCAACAATATCGCTTTTCTCGCGGGGTTGATTGCGGCGGTGCCTGGCGTGTCGGCGCTGATCTCTGCGCCGCGGCTTGGCAAACTGGGCGACAGAATTGGCACGGCGCGCATCCTGATGGCCACGCTGATATTTGCGGTCATACTCTTTTTTGCTATGTCATTCGTAACGACCCCGCTTCAGCTTGGCGTGCTGCGCTTCTTGCTTGGCTTTGCCGATGGGGCCATGTTGCCCGCCGTGCAAACACTGCTGGTGAAATATTCCAGTGACCAGGTCACCGGGCGTATTTTTGGGTATAACCAGTCGTTCATGTATTTGGGCAACGTTGCCGGTCCGCTTATTGGTGCATCCGTTTCCGCGATGGCCGGTTTCCGTTGGGTATTTGCCGCGACGGCAGTGGTGGTGTTGATAAATATTATCCAGCTGGCTATGGCTCTGCGTCGTCGCAGACAATTAGCGCAGGCAAAAGGAGTTCGTTAACGCTGGGGATGTATTATATATTTTTATGGCTGCCGCTTTTTTATATAACAAAAAGCGGCCTGTTGTTATAGAAAAACGTTTCGCTGCGGTGCGCGCCTCGCTATTTTTGACGTAACGTCACTTTTGCATAAGATAATACTTTTCTCCTCTTTGCATAAATCATTGAGAGTGCTAATTTCAGGGAAAACCCATAAGGAAATAGCACCATGAAGAATCTCATTACTGAGTTGTTGGTTAAGCTTGCACAAAAGGAAGAAGAGTCGAAAGAATTGGTCGCTCAGGTTGAGGCGCTGGAAATAGTCGTTACCGCGCTACTCAGACATATGGCTGCCCAGGATCAACAGGCGTTAATTGACAGCATCGAAAGCGCGCTGGACAACGCCAAACCGGATTCACAGGTTCCGCCTGAGGACGCCGAGATGCTCCATCAATACATAAAAAAGCTGTTAAGGCATCCGCGCAGCTAAACTGTCACAATGTGTGACGGGCTGTCATAGAAATGTCATGCCGGTTGCCTATAGTCGCTCTGTTTTTATTTTTATGTATTTGTACATGGAGAAAATAAATTGAAACAGAGCGCGCTTTTTATCGTATTAACCCCACTGTTATTTGCCCCCACTCTTCACGCTGAAACCGCGAATATGAACGTCCTCGAACATCGTGCTGCGCAGGGGGATATCACCCAGCCCGGTGGTGCGCGCCGTCTGTCAGAGGATCAGACTGCCGCCATTCGAGCTTCGCTGAATGAAAACCCCGCTAAAAATATTATTCTGCTGATTGGCGACGGAATGGGTGATTCCGAAATTACGGCGGCGAGAAATTATGCCGAAGGGGCAGGCGGCTATTTTAAAGGCATCGATGCGCTGCCTCTGACGGGACAATATACCCATTACTCGCTGGATAAAAAAACCGGTAAACCGGATTACGTCACGGATTCAGCCGCGTCAGCAACGGCGTGGGCAACCGGTGTGAAAACCTATAATGGCGCGCTGGGTGTCGATATTCACGAGAAAGATCATCAAACCATTCTGGAGATGGCGAAAGCGGCGGGACTGGCAACCGGCAACGTCTCCACCGCTGAGCTTCAGGATGCCACCCCGGCCGCGTTGATGTCGCACGTGACCTCGCGTAAATGCTATGGCCCGTCGGTGACCAGCGAAAAATGTCCGACCAATGCGCTGGAAAAGGGCGGTAAAGGCTCGATCGCTGAACAGATGCTGAACGCGCGCCCTGACGTAACGCTGGGCGGTGGAGCGAAAACCTTTGCCGAAACGGCGACAGCCGGTGAATGGCAGGGTAAAACGCTGCGTGAGCAGGCGCAGGCGCGCGGCTATCAACTGGTGAACGACGCGGGTTCTCTGGCGGCAATTACCGAAGCAAACCAGGACAAGCCGCTGCTTGGACTGTTCTCTGACGGCAATATGCCGGTGCGCTGGGAAGGGCCAAAAGCCTCGTACCACGGCAATATCGATAAGCCAGCGGTGACCTGTACGCCAAACCCGAAACGGAATGACAGCGTTCCTACGCTGGCGGCGATGACGGACAAAGCCATCTCTCTGCTGAGCAAGAGCGAAAAAGGCTTCTTCCTGCAGGTTGAAGGGGCGTCAATCGATAAGCAAGACCACGCGGCGAATCCGTGCGGGCAGATTGGCGAAACGGTGGATCTCGACGAAGCGGTGCAAAAAGCGCTCGCGTTTGCGAAGAAAGACGGTAACACGCTGGTGGTTGTCACCGCTGACCACGCGCACGCCAGCCAGATTATCCCTCCCGATACCAAAGCACCCGGTCTGACGCAGGCGCTGACGACCAAAGATGGTGCCGTGATGGTGATGAGCTATGGCAATTCTGAAGAAGAGTCTATGGAACATACCGGCACACAGCTACGCATCGCTGCGTACGGCCCACATGCTGCGAACGTGGTGGGTCTGACTGACCAGACCGATCTGTTCTACACCATGAAGGCCGCGCTTGGGCTGAAATAAGTCCGTCACCCGGCGGAAATCGTGGCTGCCGGGTGGTATTTTCCCCGTCACGAACCAGACTTAGAGTGGAAATTCACATAAAGGATAGTGCAATGAAAACGACAATACTGGTTACCTTACTCTCAGGCGTGTTCTTGATGGCTTCTGCGAATGCGGAAGAAAAGACCTTAACGCCCCAGCAGCAGCGTATGACAACCTGTAATCAACAGGCGACCTCGCAATCTCTGAAGGGCGATGCCCGTAAGACTTACATGAGCGACTGCCTTAAAAACGGTGCCTCGAAACCGGATGAAAAAAGCCTGACGCCGCAGCAGCAAAAAATGCGCGAGTGTAATGCGAAGGCAACCGAGCATTCTCTGAAAGGGGATGACCGCAGTAAGTTCATGAGCGCCTGCCTGAAGAAAAAAGTGTAGTGCTAACGGGTGAGTTGCTGTCGAGGCTCACCCGAAATTTCATACTTTCCCCTACATCCCCCTCTCTATAATTTGGGAAAATGTTTCAGAATATTCCCAAAAATGATGAATGATGAAATCTATTACAACAAAGAGAGCATTCAGGAAGAGTGGAATAAACATCTTTCTCAGGATGACTCACACCGCTCCGGAATACGTTTTTGCCGGCGGGTAAGGCTGGCGCGTGCGGTGGGGCTGGCCGCGATGTTTTTTCCCGTCGCAGGCGTGCTGGTCACCCATTTTCTTCCTGGCGGCTGGTGGTTATTACTGGTGGGGTGGGCCTTTGTCTGGCCCCATCTCGCCTGGCAACTTGCCTGCCGTTCATCCAAACCGTTTTGCAGTGAAATCGTTAACCTGAAGGTAGATGCAATCATCGCCGGTGTCTGGATTGGCCTGATGGGCCTGAATGCGCTGCCTACGGCGGCGCTGATCATGATGATCGGCATGAATATGATGGGGTCAGGCGGTTTTCGGCTGTTTATTGCCGGTATTATCATTATCCTGTTTTCCGCTTTGGTCACGCTGCAGCTGAACGGCAGCGTGATTATGCTTTATTCTGAGCCGCTGGAGTGGTGGCTGACGCTACCGGTTCTGATGCTGTACCCGATGCTATTTGCCTGGCTCAGTCACCGGACGGCGGTTCGGCTGGCTGAGCATAAACGGCGGCTTGAGCTAATGAGCACGCGCGACGGGATGACGGGGGTGTTCAATCGCCGCCACTGGGAAACGCTTTTGCGCAATGAATATGAGCAATGCCGTCGCAGCCATCAAACGGCGACAATATTGCTCATCGACATTGATCACTTTAAGAGCATTAACGATACATGGGGCCATGACGTCGGCGATGAGGCGATAGTGGCTATCACCCGCCAGCTGCAGTTGACGTTACGCTCGTGTGATTTTATTGGCCGTTTCGGTGGGGATGAATTTGCCGTGATTATGTCCGGTACGCCTGCAGAAAGTGCCATTGCCGCGATGTCCCGCGTACACGAACGTCTGGTCAACATGCCGCTCCCCGGAGCACCTTCAGAGAGGGTCCGTATTAGCGTCGGGATTGCCCCCTGGGGACCGCAATTCGGACACTACCGCGAATGGTTAAAAGCAGCAGATGTTGCACTCTATAAAGCTAAAAATGCCGGACGAGGCCGCACCGAAGTGGCAGCCTGACGCCCGGCTCTGTTTATCAGGATTTACTCAGCTTCTCTGATTTTTCCATGCATTTTGCCATCGCCTCGATGACGGCAGCACGGAATCCGCGCTCTTCCAGCACACGCACGGCTTCAATCGTTGTGCCGCCCGGAGAGCAGACCATATCCTTCAGTTCACCCGGATGTTTACCCGTCTCCAGTACCATTTTGGCAGAGCCCATGACGGCCTGCGCGGCGAATTTATACGCCTGCGCGCGCGGCATACCGCCCAGCACCGCGGCATCCGCCATCGCTTCAATAAACATAAAGACATACGCGGGGGCTGAACCGCTTACGCCGACAACCGGATGGATCATCGATTCAGAAATGACTTCTGCCTCACCGAAGCAGCGGAAAATGTTCAGGACATCCGCCACGTCTTCGGAGGTGACCAGCGCGTTAGGGGTGATAGATGTCATCCCGGCGTTGACCAGAGAAGGGGTATTTGGCATTGCGCGGACGATTTTACGGTCGTGACCGAGTGCGCGAGCCAGCTGGTCGAGCGTCACACCGGCGGCAATGGACACCACCAGCGTCTCTTTATTCAGACTGGAGGTGATATCGCTCAGCACTTTGATCATGATGTTCGGCTTCACGGCACCAAAGACGATATCCGCGACCTGGGCGACCTCCTGTGCGCTTTCGGCGGCGTTGATACCGTACTCATCATGCAACGCTGCGACTTTATCCGGTGATGGGGTATAGACCCAAATCTGTCCCGGTAGTACCTGCCCGCTGGCGATCAGGCCACCCAGGATGGCTTTGCCCATGTTACCGCAGCCGATAAACCCGATTTTCTTGTCCATCACGTCTCTCCGTTATTATGCGTTGTTATCTCTGATTGATAGGCTTATAGCTTAACAACGAAAAGCAGGCGACAATAGCCGTCAATGCGATAGAAGGGTGACAACATGGCGATTTGGGTTGATGCGGATGCCTGTCCGAATGTGATTAAAGAGATTTTGTTCCGCGCCGCCGAGCGCGTGCAGATGCCATTAACGCTGGTGGCGAACCAGAATATCCGCGTGCCGCCTTCCCGGTTCATCCGCTCTTTGCGCGTACCGGCCGGGTTCGATGTGGCGGATAATGAGATTGTGCGGCTGTGCAGCGCCGAGGATTTAGTGATCACGGCGGATATTCCCCTGGCCGCGGAAGTGCTGGAGAAAGGGGCGGCAGCGCTGAACCCGCGCGGTGAACGTTATTCGCCGTCGACGATTAGGGAAAAGCTCACCATGCGCGATTTTATGGACACCATGCGCGCCAGCGGCATACAGACTGGCGGGCCGGATAGTCTGTCCCAGCGTGACCGCCAGCAGTTTGCTGCCGAGCTGGATAAATGGCTGCTGGAAGTAAAGCGCCGCACGGCGTAATGATAACCATTGTCAAAATGTGGTACAGTGTGGCCTCCACAGGGTTGTCATCCCGTACCGCTTTGCAGTAAAGTAAACGCAACATCTTCTGCAATCATTTCTTTACAGTCTTCAGCCTTCCGGCATCAAGGGGAAACACCTGGTTATGAACCCACCCATCTTTTTAGTTGGCCCTCGCGGCTGTGGGAAAACCACCGTTGGCCTGGAACTGGCGCGCGTGTGCCAGAGTCAATTTGTTGATACCGATCACTGGCTTCAGGAACATGCGGCTCAAACCATCGCAGAGATTGTCGAAAAAGAGGGCTGGGAGAGCTTTCGCGCGCGTGAAACCGCCGCGCTGGAAGCGGTAACGTCACCTGCGACTGTCATTGCAACGGGAGGCGGCATTATTCTGGCGGAGTACAACCGGCAGTTTATGCGCGAAAAAGGGATTGTGATTTATCTCTGCGCGGCGGTCTCTACCCTGGTTGGACGTCTTGAAGCGTTTCCGGAAGAGGGGCAGCGTCCTGCGCTGACCGCGAAGCCGCTCAGCGAAGAAGTGAGTGAGGTGCTTGCGGAACGCGATGCGTTATACCGCGAGGTGGCACACCACGTTGTGGATGCCTCTGCTTCACCTGAAGAGGTTGTTATTCAGATTATTACCGCCCTTCGTTTGGCCTGCGCCAGCTAACTGCCGTCTATACTCATAGCTCAGACATAAAAAAAGGATGAGCTATGCCAACCAGACCTCCCTATCCGCGTGAAGCACGCATTGTCACCGTCGAAAAAGGTCATGCCGACCACACCGTGACCTGGTATCAGCTGCGTGCCGATCACCCCAAACCCGATTCGCTGATCAGCGAACATGAAACCGAACAAGAAGCGCTGGATGCGAAACGGCGCTACGAAGATCCCGATAAGTCCTGATTAAATTCCTAAACCACGCAAAATAGTGCCTGAATCACACTTTTAACGCATCGTGAATGTTAAGCACGAGTTAATATTCAGTTATTACAGGGTGATTCGGTATGGCCCTGGGATCTTTACATTTCGGTGCAGAGATCCCCTGCTACGCTTGGTGCTGTTTTGTTGAAAAAACGAACGGTGCAGCGTAGTGAGCCTGTACCTGTGTAACAGTTGTGGTAGTAATGGAAGGCGATCAAAATGAAGGCGACATTGGCGATCCTCACTATTGGTGTGGTCCCTGTAAGCGAAGTATTACCGCTCTTAACCGAGCATGTCTCTGAACAACAGATCACCCATCTTAGCCTGTTGGGTAAGATGAGTCGTGAAGAGGTAATGGAAGACTACGCGGTGGATGAAGGGGAGGATCTCCTGGCGACGTTATTAAGTGACGGTAAACTGGCGCATGTGTCACGCCAGAAAATCGAGCGCGCGCTTCAGGGTGTTATTGAAGTGCTCGATAATCAGGGTTATGACGTCATTTTATTAATGAGCACCGCACCGATCACAGGACTGGTTGCGCGTAATGCGATTTTGCTGGAACCGATGAGAATTATTCCGCCGCTAGTGGCCTCGATTGTCGACGGTCATCAGGTGGGGGTCATCGTTCCCATCGAGGAACTGATGGATAACCAGGAGGCAAAATGGCACGTGCTGGAAAAAGTCCCGTTCTATGCGCTGGCTAATCCGTTCTGGGACAGTGAAGAAGCGCTCATTGCCGCAGGACGGGAGCTGATGGAGAGAGGCGCGGATGTGTTGATTCTGGACTGCCTCGGCTTCCATCAGCACCATCGCGATTTACTGCAAAAAGCACTCGATATACCGGTGCTGTTGTCCAATGTTCTGATGGCGCGTCTGGCGTCCGAATTACTGGTGTAATGATTTTGCGTGACAGGCCATGAGCATGGCCCCTATAGTGGATTTTTATCTATAAATATAAGGGCCAGTTCATGCTTCAAAGTAACGAATACTTTTCCGGTAAAGTGAAATCCATCGGTTTTACCAGCAGCAGCACTGGCCGCGCCAGTGTCGGCGTTATGGCGGAAGGGGAATATACCTTTGGCACTGCGGAAGCAGAAGAGATGACGGTTGTTAGCGGCGCGCTGAACGTCTTACTGCCGGGTGAAACGGAATGGAAAGTTTACGCTGCCGGACAAGTGTTCAACGTCCCTGCCCACAGTGAATTCCATCTGCAGGTTGCTGAACCTACCTCTTATCTGTGCCGCTACCTGAAATAATCTTATTCCCTCTCCCCTTTGGGGAGAGGGACAGGGTGAGGGGAGATTATCTCTGCGCTTCGCCGCCGAGACCTTCCACCAGATTCTGAATCAACGCGGCCAGTTCGCCGGTCATCAGGATGAAGTCCGCGTCAAAACGCTGGGCGTAATCTTCCCTGTCGATATCTTCGTTCTGATCGCGCAGCTCATCGCAGAATTTCAGGCGCTTCACGGAGCCGTCATCGCACATCACAAACTGAATGCGCTGCTGCCAGTCGAGTGCCAGTTTGGTCACGACTTTGCCCGCTTCAATGTGTACGGCGATCTCGTCGCTCACCAGATCCTGCTTCTTCGCGCGGATCACGCCGCCATCTTCCAGCAGGGCTTTCAGCTCGGCTTCATCAAGGATCTGGAAACCCTGTGCCGCAGCACCGCTGCGTACCCATTCGGTCAGCGTCAGCTCGATCGGCGTTTCCAGCGCCAGCGGAACGACCGGTAAAGAGCCAAGGCTTTTGCGCAGCAGGGCCAGCGTGTCTTCCGCTTTCTTGGCGCTGGCGCAGTCCACCATGATCAACCCGTTTACGGTGTCGATCCACATCATGGTCTGGCTGAAGCGGCTAAAGGCGCGCGGCAGCAGGGAGTGCAGCACTTCGTCTTTCAGCGAATCTTTTTCCGTCTTTTTCAGCTTACGGCCCTGTTCGGCTTCCAGCTTAAAGATTTTCGCTTCCAGCGCCTGCTTGACCACCGGCGTCGGCAGGATTTTTTCCTCTTTACGGGCGCAGACGATGATTTGACCGGTGCTGCTCACGTGGGTCAGGGCATCGCTTTGTGAACCCATCGGCGGAACCCAGCCGGTTTTGGCCATGTCCTGGCTACCGCAAGGGGAAAAGGAGTAAGCGGCTAACTGTTTTTCCATCTCTTCTGCACGCAGCGAAACGTCGCGGCTGAGACGGTAAACCATCAAATTTTTGAACCACAGCATGATAATTTCCACGGCCTTGTCGTTAAATCAGCGGGCATGATAACGAATTGTCGCATCGCTTGCATTGCTAATCGGGTAGGCGGCTTCTACTCTGTTGATAATCAAAATAATGAGGAGTCTCTTGTGCGTATTGGGATCGATTTAGGCGGCACCAAAACTGAAGTGATTGCGTTGAGCGAGCAGGGGGAACAGCTGTTTCGCCACCGCTTGCCTACGCCGCGTGATGATTATCACCAGACTATCGAGACGATTGCCCGGCTGGTCGAGATGGCCGAGCAGGCAACAGGGCAGACGGGCAGCGTTGGAATGGGGATCCCCGGGTCGATCTCGCCCTACACCGGCGTGGTGAAAAACGCCAACTCGACCTGGCTCAACGGCCAGCCGTTTGATAAAGATTTGAGCGCGCGTCTTAAACGCGATGTGCGTCTGGCTAACGATGCCAACTGTCTGGCGGTATCGGAAGCTATCGACGGTGCAGCTGCAGGCGCCCAGACCGTTTTTGCGGTCATTATCGGTACGGGCTGCGGCGCGGGTGTCGCCTTCGGCGGTCGCGCCCACATTGGTGGCAACGGCACGGCGGGCGAGTGGGGGCATAATCCATTACCGTGGATGGACGAAGACGAACTTAAATATCGCGCTGAAGTGCCGTGCTACTGCGGAAAGCAAGGCTGTATAGAGACCTTTATTTCCGGTACGGGGTTTGCTACGGACTACCATCGCCTGAGCGGGCAGCCGCTGAAGGGGAATGAGATTATGCGTCTGGTTGAAGAACAGGATCCGGTCGCGGAACTGGCGCTTAGCCGGTATGAAATGCGGCTGGCGAAATCGCTGGCGCACGTGGTTAACATTCTCGACCCGGATGTGATCGTGCTTGGCGGTGGGATGAGCAACGTTGACCGGCTGTACGCCACGGTGCCGAATTTGGTGAAACAGTGGGTTTTCGGCGGTGAGTGTGAAACCCCGATCCGCAAAGCGGTGCACGGGGATTCCAGCGGCGTGCGTGGCGCGGCTTGGCTGTGGCCACAGTGATAGATCTACTGGTGCGGTCTGTTCCCCCTCACCCCTGCCCTCTCCCTCAAGGGAGAGGGGGATCAATTCCCTCTCCCCGTGGGAGAGGGCCAGGGTGAGGGCACCAGATCGCCCCCCCCCATCTATTCCACCGCAAACACCTTATCCAGCCTGCTATAGCCCAGCCCGTTAATCTTCTTCACCTTGATCTGCACCGGAATGCGCTCCTTCATCGCCTCAACGTGGCTGATCACGCCGATAGTTTTGCCAGTGGCGTTCAGCGCATCGAGCGCATCCAGCGCAGTATCCAGCGTTTCGCTGTCCAGCGTGCCGAATCCTTCGTCGAGGAACAGGGAATCGATCCGCGTCTTGTGACTCACTAAATCCGACAGCGCCAGGGCCAGCGCCAGGCTCACCAGGAAGCTTTCGCCGCCAGACAGGGTTCGAGTATCGCGCACCGCGTCCGCCTGCCAGGTATCGACCACTTCCAGCTCCAGCGCATCGCTGACTTTGCGCTGAAGCAGATAGCGTCCATGCAGGCGATTAAGCTGCTGATTAGCGAGCCAGACCAGATTATCCAGCGTCAGCCCCTGAGCGAATTTACGGAATCGGTCCCCGGTGCTGGAGCCAATCAGGGAATTCAGGTAGCCCCAGTCGTCAGCCAGGCGTGCTGCCTCTTCTATTTGCTGCATAAGCGCCTGCTGGTGCAGACGGTTATCGCTGTCCTGCTTGAGCTGCTGGCGGATTTCACCCTGATGCGTGGTGTTCTCACGAAGTTGATGTGCCAGTTGCTGCAATTGCGTTTGCAATGTTTGAACATCGGCGTCCAGCCCTTCCGGGCGCAGCGCCTGATGGTCCTGTCGCTGCCGGGTCGCTTGTGCGGAGAGTGCTGTCGCCTGCTGCACCTGGTTTTCCAGCGTCTGCTTTAGCTGCTCAAGGCGTCGAACGGTGTCGGCATCCAGCAGCGCAGAAAGGAACGCGTCCTGATCCTCAAAACAACTTGCAGCCAGTGCCGCGGCGAATTGCGCCTGTGACTGCTGCAAACGTTCGTTCTCAAGCGCCTCCTGCTGCTGTTGCGCCGTAAGCTGACTTTGCAGCGACACGCATTCGTCGTGAATTTCGCGCCAGTTCGCGGGTATCGCCGTTTCGGCTTCAGTGGCCTCCGCTGCCGGAAGGGTGTCGAGCACCGGCGTCAGGGCGTTAATACGCTCCAGCGTCGCGCCGTGCTGGGTCTGTTTCTCCTGCCACTGTGCGTATTCACTTTCACGTGAGGCGAGCCAGACGGATTCAGTGCCTGCATCTGGAATACCCAGCGACAGCGTATGCAGGGACGTTTCCACTGCCTGACGCGTCGCCGCAAGCTGTTGCTGGTACTGACGCTCCTGTTCTTCCTGCTGGCTAAGCTGGGTTTGTAGGGTCAAACGCTGGCTGAGCTGGTAAAGCTGCTGCTCGTAGTGCTCCTGCTCGCTCATCCACGGGGCAATATCCTCCTGAATATTCAGCGTAATATTCAGAGAGGCACACACCTCCAGCCACTCTTTAGTGAGCGCTTGCTCTTCCTGAGAGAGCGCCTGCGCTTCGTCTGTCTCGCGTTGGATCTGCTGTGACAGGGCATTAACCTGGCCGAGAACTAACAAACCTTCATCTTTGAGTGCGGCGACCTCTTTTGCTAACCGATCGCGGCGGCGTTGATTTTCACTGAGCTCCAGCGCCTGGTATGCCGTCACGGCGGGATGGGTAGTGGAGCCGCACAGCGGGCAAGGTAGCCCGGCCTGGAGTTGAGCACGCTCCGCCTCAAGGCCTTTGATTTTCTCTTCCTGCCTGCATAGCGTTTCAACGTCCAGATAATGCTGGTTTTTTTCTTTATACTGCTGGCGGCGTTGTGCCAGCGTTTCGTTAAGCGCGACCAGCCCGGCCTGTGCTTTTTGCACGCTTTCGGCATTCTGGCGCTGACGTTTTTGCAGCGGTTGATAGCGGGCATGGAGAGCTGTCAGGCGCTGGCGCGTAGACCGGGTTTGCGCCTGTTTCTCCATCGCCATTGCGGCTTCGTCAGCCGTCAGCGTGAGGGAACTTTCTGGCAGTCCTGACAGCTTATGGCGTAATTCAGTGATACGCGCAGCAAGCGTAGTGAGCTGATTTTTATCGCGATTAAGCTGGGAGAAGTGAGCCCGCCAGCCTGCAATCTCCTGGCCCCACAGGCGGTACCGCTCATGGTCTGCCAGCCACTGTGCCAGTGCCGCCAGTTCTGTCTGCAGCTGCGTATGAGTATGTAAAGCGCCGTTGCGGATCCGCGAACGCAAGGCGGTTTTTTCCAGTAAGCGAGTATTTACTTCAACAATACGCTGCTTCGTTTGCGCCAGGCGTGATGCCTGTTCTTGTTGATGTTCCCACAGTGGGCGGAGTTGGGATGCGGGTTGCGCGAGCTGGAGCTTTGCCAGATCGGGCGCCGCATCGGCCAGCGCCTGTTGCGTCTGCTGCTGTAAGATCGTGGCGCGCTGCTGTTCGCGGATAAGCTCCTCGCTGCGCGTAAGCCACTGAAATTCTTTCTGATGGTTCTGCTGCTGCGCCAGCAGGGTTTTCTCTTCGTCAGTAAGTGCCTGCAAACTTTGCTGCAACTGCTGCTGCTGTTCTTCGCTCAACAGGACAACGCCTGCCGCTTGCGCTTCGCACATCTCAAGCGCATTGCGCGCGGCTTTGTGTTTTTCAAACACCATGGCGGAAATCTGGCCGTAGATCTCGGTGCCGGTTAGCTCTTCCAGCAGCTCCGCACGATCGCTCGGTTTGGCGTTAAGGAAGGCTGCAAACTGTCCCTGAGAGAGCAGCATTGAGCGGGTAAAACGGCCGTAGTCCAGCCCGGTAAGTGCTGCCGTTTGTTCCAGTTTATCCGTCACTTTGTCGGCGAGGATTTTTCCGTCTTCACAGCGTGCCAGCTCCACGCGCGGGGCCTGCAGGTTCCCGTCAGGCTGATTGCGCGCACGGTTCTGGCTCCAGAACGCACGATAGGCGATGCCTTTTACCTCGAACTCCACTTCCGCCAGGCACTCGGCGGTGTCGCGCGTCATCAGGTCGTTTTGCGCCTGAGAGACCTTTTGCAGTCGTGGCGTTTCGTGGTAAAGCGCCAGGCAGATGGCGTCGAGCAGGGTGGTTTTCCCGGCACCGGTAGCACCGGTAATGGCAAACAGCCCGTTGCTGGCAAATGGCTCAGCGGTAAAGTCGATTTTCCACTCGCCCTTGAGGGAGTTCAGGTTTTTCAGGCGCAGGCTGAGAATTTTCATGCGTTTTCTCCCTCATCGTTAAGCACATGCAGGGTATGCGTGAACAGCTCGTTGAGCCTTACTCGCTTCGCGTCGTCAATCTCTTCCTGAGACAACCGGCGCGCAAACACCTCTTCGACCCGCAGTTCACTCAGCGTTTCACGCTGTGCACCTAACAGAATTTTCTCGCGCTGCTCCCGGCTGCGGCGAACCAGTAAGACCTCGACGGGCAGATCTTCCGTCAGTGCCTGAATTTTTCTTTGCATATCATGCAGGTAGTCATCGGTGGTGATTTCGATATCCAGCCAGACGGGCGGAGCCTGCTCGACACCACGCCACTGCTCAAGTTGTTCAGCAATGGCCGCCAGATCGCCTTTTAGCACGGCCAGTGGTTGGGTAACGGGCACGTCCAGCGTCTCGACAGCGCTGAGTTTACCGTCGGTAAAACTGACCAGATGCACGGATTTGGCTTTGCCTGTTTCATCGAAGCTGAGTGAAATGGGTGAGCCGCAATAGCGGATATGCTCGCAGCCGCCGACGATCTGCGCGCGGTGAATGTGTCCGAGCGCAATGTAGTCGGCTGGCGGGAAGTTCTGCGCCGGGAAGGCATCCAGCGTGCCGATATAGATGTCACGTACGGCGTCACTTTTACTGGCCCCAACGGTAGTGAGATGCCCGGTCGCAATCACCGGGATTGCCGCTTCGCCGCGCAGGGCGCAGGCATCGGTATGCTGCTGGTGATAATAATCAGTGATAGCCTGTAATAAATGCTGTTGCTTTTCGCCGCCGGAAAGTCCCGCCTGGCTTTGTACGATATCGCGCGGACGCAAAAACGGAATGGGACACAGCACCGCTCCCGGCGTGCCGTCACGTTTTTTCAGGATCTGCGGGGCATGTCCGGCGCTGGCCACCACGGTGGTATTGAGAAACGCCAGAATATCGCGGGATTCATTCAGCGTGGCCACAGAATCGTGATTTCCGGCGACAATCACCAGATGACAGCCGGTCTGCTGCAGATTCACCACGAAACGGTTATAGAGCTCACGCGCATAGCTGGGAGGTGAACCGGTATCGAAGATATCACCCGCCACAATAATCGCGTCCACCTCGTGCGTCTGGGCCGTCTCCAGCAGCCAGTTCAGGAAGGCTTCATGTTCAGCCGCACGGCTTTTGCTGTAAAAATTTTGACCCAGATGCCAGTCCGAGGTGTGAAGTATGCGCATAGCTGTTCCGTGGCAAAATTGAGAAAGCAGGATTATAAACTGTCAGGGAGTGGAAAATAACCGCTGTAATAAAACAACAGTTTGCCATTTATAGTGGTAAGGTTTTTCATAAATCTGTCATAAATCTGACGCATAATGACGCCGCATTACAAACTTGTAACTTAAATAAGATAAGACAGGGCAAAGTATGGCGAGACGTATTCTGGTCGTAGAAGATGAAGCTCCAATTCGTGAAATGGTGTGCTTCGTGCTCGAACAAAATGGCTTCCAGCCGGTTGAAGCGGAAGATTATGACAGCGCGGTGAACCAGCTGAATGAACCCTGGCCCGATCTGATTCTGCTTGACTGGATGTTGCCTGGCGGCTCTGGACTGCAGTTTATCAAACATCTAAAACGTGAAGCGATGACCCGCGATATTCCGGTGGTCATGCTCACAGCGCGCGGTGAAGAAGAGGATCGCGTGCGCGGTCTGGAAACCGGCGCGGACGATTACATCACCAAGCCGTTCTCCCCCAAAGAACTGGTTGCTCGCATCAAAGCCGTTATGCGCCGCATTTCGCCGATGGCGGTAGAAGAGGTGATTGAGATGCAGGGCCTGAGCCTTGACCCCACCTCACACCGCGTGATGACGGGCGAAAATCCCCTCGACATGGGGCCTACCGAATTTAAACTCCTGCACTTCTTCATGACCCACCCGGAACGCGTATACAGCCGCGAGCAGTTGCTGAATAACGTCTGGGGAACTAACGTGTATGTGGAAGACCGGACGGTTGATGTGCATATTCGCCGCCTGCGTAAAGCACTGGAGCTGAGCGGTCACGATCGCATGGTGCAGACGGTCCGCGGTACGGGTTATCGTTTTTCGACCCGTTTCTGAACAGTGACAGGAGTGTGACGCGTGCTGGAACGTCTGTCATGGAAAAGGCTCGTCTTTGAACTGATCTTATGCTGTATTCCGGCCTTTATTCTGGGGGCCATCTTTGGGCATCTGCCTTGGTTTTTGCTGGCGGCAGTGACCGGGTTATTAGTCTGGCATTTCTGGAACTTACTGCGCCTCTCCTGGTGGCTGTGGGTGGACAGAAGCATGACCCCTCCGCCGGGAAGCGGGAGCTGGGAACCGCTGCTGTATGGCCTGCACCAGATGCAGATGCGTAATAAAAAACGTCGTCGCGAGCTGGGAAGCTTAATCAAACGCTTTCGCAGCGGCGCGGAGTCGCTGCCGGATGCCGTCATTCTGACCACTGAAGAAGGCACGATTTTCTGGTGTAACGGCCTGGCGCAACAGCTGCTGGGCCTGCGCTGGCCGGACGATAATGGGCAAAATATTCTTAACCTGCTGCGTTATCCGGAGTTCACGCTGTATCTGAAAAAACGTGATTTTACGGGGCCGCACAATCTGAGGCTCAACAACGGGCGCCATCTGGAAATCCGCGTGATGCCTTACAGCGATCGACAGTGGCTGATGGTGGCGCGGGATGTCACCCAGATGCACCAGCTGGAAGGGGCGAGACGCAACTTCTTCGCAAACGTGAGCCACGAATTACGCACCCCGTTGACCGTGCTTCAGGGCTACCTGGAGATGATGCAGGAGCAAACGCTCGAAGGTGCGCCGCGTGAAAAAGCGCTGCACACCATGCGCGAGCAAACGCACCGTATGGAAGGTCTGGTCAAGCAGCTGCTGACGCTCTCGAAGATTGAAGCCGCACCTTCACTGGCACTGAATGACACCATCGACGTGCCGATGATGCTGCGGGTGGTGGAGCGGGAAGCGCAAACGTTAAGCCATAAAAAACATCAAATTAGCTTTGAGGTCGACAGCGCCCTGAAGGTGCTCGGCAGTGAAGATGAGCTGCGCAGCGCCATCTCCAACCTGGTGTATAACGCGGTGAATCATACGCCGGAGGGGACCCATATCGTGGTGCGCTGGCAGCGTGTGACCGCGGGCGCTGAGTTTAGCGTTGAGGACAACGGGCCGGGGATTGCCCCTGAGCACATACCGCGTCTGACCGAGCGATTCTACCGTGTGGATAAAGCGCGCTCGCGGCAGACCGGGGGAAGCGGTCTGGGGCTGGCGATTGTGAAACACGCGGTGAATCATCATGAAAGCCGTCTTGATATTCAGAGTACGCTGGGTAAAGGAACCCGCTTCAGCTTTGTTATTCCGGAACGATTAATTGCCAAAAAGATCGCCTGACGGCAGGCGTGTCATTTTACCTTTCCACGGGTCAGCATTTGCTGGCCCGTTTGCTTTGCAGTCAAGCGAAACGCGTGTGAATATTATACGGTTGATGCTTTTTTGTTCGCATGATTAGCCATGGGTTTTTCTTATAATTAGCGTATTGTTCTGGTCTGGTTTTTCATGCTGGTATATTGTTCTGGTTTTGCGATCCCTCCTTGCCTTTAAACGTTATAAGCGTTTAAATTGCCCCCCAGATACTGTCAGACCGACTGTATTTGCGTGGTAAATCGAAAAACTATTCTTCTCCACGCCAGGACGGGAGCATTTCCCGCTGAAATTGAGCAAATTTTCCGCTGTATCGTCCCATCAGGGATAGCGAAAATCTCAACGTTTTCAACACCACATCCACAGGCAGTAAGGTTTTATGACCCATCACTTAAAATCGCGTGACATCATCGCGCTGGGCTTTATGACATTTGCGCTGTTCGTTGGCGCAGGTAATATCATTTTCCCTCCAATGGTTGGCTTACAGGCGGGTGAACACGTCTGGACGGCTGCGTTTGGTTTCCTGATTACTGCCGTGGGTCTTCCGGTCCTCACCGTTATCGCGCTGGCGAAAGTCGGTGGCGGCGTGGACAGCCTCAGCACCCCGATTGGCAAAGTGGCTGGCGTTCTGCTGGCGACCGTCTGCTATCTGGCCGTTGGTCCGCTGTTTGCCACCCCGCGTACCGCGACCGTTTCCTTTGAAGTGGGGATCGCTCCGCTGACGGGTGACGGCGCGATGCCGCTGTTTATCTACAGCCTGATCTACTTCGCAATCGTAATACTGGTTTCCCTTTATCCGGGCAAATTGCTGGATACCGTGGGTAACTTCCTGGCGCCGCTGAAAATTGTGGCACTGATCGTGCTGGCGGTGGCGGCCATCGTCTGGCCTGCAGGCCCGATTAGCGACGCAATGGACGCCTATAAAAACGCTGCGTTCTCTAACGGCTTTGTGAACGGCTATCTGACGATGGATACGCTGGGCGCGATGGTGTTTGGTATCGTTATCGTCAATGCCGCGCGTTCCCGCGGTGTGACGGAAGCGCGCCTGCTGACCCGCTATACCATCTGGGCTGGCCTGATGGCCGGTGTGGGTCTGACGCTTCTGTATCTGGCACTGTTCCGCCTGGGTTCCGACAGCGCGATGCTGGTCGATCAAAACGCCAACGGTGCAGCTATCCTGCACGCTTACGTTCAGCACACCTTCGGTGGTGCGGGCAGCATGCTGCTGGCGGCGCTGATTTTCCTGGCGTGTCTGGTGACGGCGGTTGGCCTGACCTGTGCCTGCGCAGAGTTCTTTGCACAGTATCTGCCGCTCTCTTACCGCACCCTGGTGTTTATCCTTGGTATTTTCTCCATGGCGGTGTCCAACCTCGGTCTGAGCCACCTGATTCAGGTCTCTATTCCGGTACTGACGGCGATTTACCCGCCGTGCATCGTGCTGGTGGTGCTGAGCTTTACTCGCCCGTGGTGGAACAACTCGTCGCGAATTATTGCACCAGCCATGTTTATCAGCCTGATTTTTGGTATCCTTGACGGGATTAAAGCATCAGCTTTCGCAGACATTCTGCCTGCGTGGACACAGCGTCTGCCGCTGTCTGAGCAAGGCCTGGCCTGGCTGATGCCTACCGTTGTCGCACTGGTTCTGGCGATTATCTGGGACCGTGCTGCAGGGCGTCAGGTCGCATCGAACGCCCATTAATCAACGGCAACAAACTGTTTAACCACGGGGCTTAAAGCCCCGTGGTTTTTTGTTTTTTTTGTGTTGAATGGCAAGATTTAAATGGAAAGCACTAACAAACTTAAACGTGGATTGAGCACCCGCCACATCCGCTTTATGGCGCTGGGCTCGGCTATCGGCACCGGTCTTTTTTATGGCTCGGCAGATGCCATCAAAATGGCCGGTCCAAGCGTTCTGCTGGCGTACATCATCGGCGGTGTTGCGGCCTATATCATCATGCGCGCGCTGGGTGAGATGTCGGTTCACAACCCGTCTGCCAGCTCCTTCTCCCGCTACGCGCAGGAAAACTTAGGCCCGCTGGCCGGGTTTATCACCGGCTGGACCTACTGCTTTGAAATCCTGATTGTGGCGATTGCCGACGTGACCGCGTTTGGCATCTATATGGGCGTCTGGTTCCCGGCGGTGCCGCACTGGATATGGGTGCTGAGCGTGGTGCTGATCATCTGCGCCGTCAACCTGATGAGCGTGAAGGTGTTTGGTGAGCTGGAGTTCTGGTTCTCCTTCTTTAAGGTCGCGACCATTATCATCATGATCCTCGCCGGTTTCGGCATCATCATCTGGGGTATCGGTAATGGCGGTCAGCCGACCGGCATCCATAACCTGTGGACGAACGGCGGCTTCTTCAGCAACGGCTGGCTCGGCATGGTGATGTCGCTTCAGATGGTCATGTTCGCCTACGGCGGTATCGAGATTATTGGGATCACCGCCGGGGAAGCGAAAGACCCGGAGAAATCCATTCCGCGCGCCATCAACTCCGTGCCGATGCGTATACTGGTGTTTTATGTGGGTACGCTGTTCGTGATTATGTCCATCTACCCGTGGAACCAGGTCGGCACCAACGGCAGCCCATTTGTTCTGACCTTCCAGCACATGGGTATCGCCTTTGCCGCCAGCATTCTCAACTTTGTGGTGCTGACCGCGTCGCTGTCGGCCATCAACAGTGACGTCTTTGGCGTAGGCCGTATGCTGCACGGCATGGCGGAGCAGGGCAGCGCGCCGAAGGTGTTCGCCAAAACCTCACGCCGCGGCACGCCGTGGGTGACCGTCGTGGTCATGACCGTGGCGCTGCTGTTCTCGGTTTACCTGAATTACATCATGCCGGAAAACGTCTTCCTGGTAATTGCCTCACTGGCGACCTTCGCGACGGTGTGGGTGTGGATCATGATCCTGCTGTCGCAGATTGCCTTTCGCCGTCGTCTGTCGCCGGATGAGGCGAAAGCGCTGAAGTTCAAAGTACCGGGCGGGGTGGCAACCACCGTCGTTGGGCTGATCTTCCTGGTGTTTATCATTGGGCTGATTGGCTACCACCCGGACACCCGTATTTCCCTGTATGTGGGCTGCGCGTGGATCGTCCTGCTGCTGGTGGGCTGGATGTTCAAATGCCGCCGTGACCGTCAGTTGGCAGAAGCACAGTAACATCCTTTTCCCCTCTCCACGTGGGAGAGGGTTAGGGTGAGGGCATCAGGTCGCACTGATGCCTACTCCCCCGTCCTCCTCCCCCAATAAATCACGTCATGGTGAGCTATCCTTAACCACCCTGTGGCAAGGTGACGTCAATTTCATCAAAGGGGATTCGTGATGTTAAATGCCTGGCACCTTCCGGTTGCCCCATTTGTTAAGCAAAACAAAGACAACCTTGTGATTACGCTCTGGCTGGCGGGGGAAAATCAGCCTGAACGCGTGACGCTCCGCGCCGAAATAGATAACGAAGAGACCGGGCTGAAAATGCACAAGCTGCGCAGTCAGCCGCAGCCAGGGATCACCGCATGGCGGGCGAATATCGACCTGCGCAGCGGCCAGCCGCGTCGCCGTTACAGCTTCAAACTGTTGTGGAATAACCGTCAGCTGTGGTTTACCCCGCAGGGGTTTAGCCGTTTTCCGCCCGCACGGCTGGAGCAGTTTGCGGTCGATTACCCGGATAACGGCCCGCAGTGGGTTAACGATCAGATCTTTTACCAGATTTTCCCGGACCGCTTTGCGCGCAGCGAAAAGCGCACCGCGCAGCAGGATAAGGTTTATTACCACCACGCGGCGGGTCACGACGTCATTATGAAAGCGTGGGATGATCCGGTGACGGCGCAGGCTGGCGGCTCGACCTTTTACGGCGGCGATCTCGACGGCATCAGCGAAAAACTGCCGTACCTGAAAAAACTGGGCGTGACGGCGCTCTACCTGAACCCGGTGTTTAAAGCCCCAAGCGTGCACAAATACGATACGCAGGATTATCGCCACGTTGACGAACAGTTTGGCGGTGACGAGGCGCTGATGCGCCTGCGTAAGAACACCCAAAATGAAGGCATGCGCCTGATTCTGGACGGCGTGTTCAACCACAGCGGAGATTCACACGCCTGGTTTGACCGCCATAATCAGTCGATGGGCGGGGCATGTCATAACCCGGACTCGCCGCAGCGTGACTGGTACAGCTTTAACGAGGAGGGACGCGCGCTGGACTGGCTGGGTTACGCCAGCCTGCCGAAGCTGGATTTCCAGTCGCCAACGCTCGTGAATGAAATCTACGGCGGCGAAGACAGCATCGTGCGCCACTGGTTGAAAGCGCCATGGAATATGGACGGCTGGCGTCTGGACGTGGTGCATATGCTCGGTGAAGCAGGCGGGGCGCAGAATAACCTTCAGCACGTCGCGGGGATCACGCGCTCGGCGAAAGCGGCCCAGCCTGAAGCGTTTGTCTTCGGCGAGCACTTTGGCGACGCGCGCCAGTGGCTGCAGAACGATGCGGAAGATGCGGCGATGAACTATCGCGGCTTCACCTTCCCGCTGTGGGGATTCCTCGCTAACACCGATATCTCCTACGATCCGAACCATATCGACGCTGAAACCTGCATGGCGTGGATGGAGAACTATCGCGCCGGTCTGTCTCATCAGCAGCAGCTGCGGATGTTCAACCAGCTCGATAGCCACGATACCGCCCGCTTTAAATCCCTGCTCGGCAAGGATGTAGCCCGTCTGCCGCTGGCGGTCACCTGGCTCTTCACCTGGCCGGGCGTGCCGTGCATTTATTACGGCGACGAGGTGGGGCTGGACGGCAACAACGATCCGTTCTGTCGTAAAACCTTCCCGTGGGAGCCCGCGAAACAGGACAAGGTGCTGTTCAGCCTGTATCAGCGGCTGGCGAAGCTGCGTAAGCAGAGTCTCGCCCTGCGCTACGGTGGCTGTCAGGTGGCCTATGCGCACGATAACGTGGTGGTGTTTGCCCGCGTCTATAACCAGCAGCGCGTGCTGGTGGCGATCAACCGGGGCGAGGCCTGTGAAGTTGTCCTGGACCATTCCCCGCTGCTTAACGTGAAGGTATGGCAACTTAAAGAAGGTAAGGGCGTTATTCAGGAAGGGATCTTCTCTCTGCCTGCAATATCCGCTTCTATCTGGTTCGGCCATTAACCCTGCCTCTGCAACCGGTATACGAGTCGGTTGCAGAATATTCCCCTAGGTTGTTCTGATAAATTCAACAGAGGGGACAAATATCTTTACTATCCGCTTAATCAATTCTCGCTATACTCAATTTGCTTTATCAGTCAGGGCCCTTTCTCATATAGCACACTAAATTTTTCTCTTTTAACTTATTGATTAAAAGGTTTTTTATGTCTATTCGTGAACTGATTGATCCGTCCAATTCCGCATTGATTTTTATCGATCACCAGCCACAGATGTCCTTTGGCGTCGCTAATATTGATCGCCAACTGCTGAAAAATAATACGGTTGCCCTGGCAAAAGCCGGCAAAATTTTTGATGTTCCTGTTATCTACACCTCAGTCGAAACCAAAAGCTTCAGCGGCTATATCTGGCCCGAGCTGCTGGCGGTGCATCCGGATGTTAAGCCGATTGAGCGCACCTCTATGAACTCCTGGGAAGATGATGCGTTTGTTGCGGCAGTCAAAGCCACGGGCCGTAAGAAACTTATTATCTCTGCCCTGTGGACTGAAGTGTGTCTGACCTTCCCGGCACTGATGGCGCTGGATGAAGGCTTCGAAGTCTATGTGGTGACTGACACCTCCGGTGGCACCTCCGTAGATGCCCATGAGCGCGCTATTGACCGCATGGTGCAGGCGGGTGCCGTGCCTGTGACCTGGCAGCAGGTACTGCTGGAGTACCAGCGCGACTGGTCACGCAAAGGGACTTACGACGCGGTCATGGACCTGGTACGAGAGCACAGCGGAGCTTACGGTATGGGGGTTGATTATGCCTACACCCTCGTTCACGGTGCGCCAGAGCGTAAAGCGTAAACCTTTCAGGGCGGGGTCCTCCCGCCCGCTCATGACCAGGAGCTTTTATGGCGCAAACATCCCATGTCACGCTGGTGATCGCTCACACCCTTCTTCCGGGACAGTCTGAGCGGTACGAGCAGTGGCTCGGCAAAATCATGCCCATCGCGGCGGAATTTCCCGGCCATCTGGGCGCAAATGTCATTCGTCCTGCCGAAGGGCAGACGCTGTGGACGGTGGTTATCCGCTTCGACACTATCGAACACCTTTACGCGTGGACGCAGTCTGATACACGCAATGGGCTGGTGAAAGAGATTGAGTCCCTACTGGCGGAAGGCGATAAAACTGAAGTGCGCACCGAGCCGGCATTCTGGTTCACGCCGCCGGAACCGCACGTGCGTAAACCGAAGCAGTGGAAGCAATTTCTCATCACGTTGCTGGTGATTTTTCCAAGCACCAACGTAGTGCCGCTGGTGACAGGCTTATTGCTGCCTGGTCTGAAAGGCTCATTATTGCTGCATTTGATTAACGATGCCTGTGTGGTCGCGCTGGTGGTCTGGCTGTGGATGCCCATCGTGACCCGTCTGTTTGCCGGATGGCTGAAAAAAGCCTGATTCGGTTCAAAGGAGTACGTTATGTCCCAAACTGCCACACTGATCTTAACCAAAGGTCAGATCCATACCCTCGATCGTGAAAATCCGCTCACGGAAGCGGTGGCGATTGCCAATGGCAAGATCCTCGCTACAGGCAATCACGATCGCATCATGAGCTATGCGACGCAGGGAACACAGATCGTCGACCTGAAAGGGAGTACGGTGATCCCCGGCCTGAACGACTCGCACCTGCACCTGATCCGCGGCGGGCTGAACTACAACCTTGAACTGCGCTGGGAAGGTGTGCCCTCGCTGGTGGATGCGTTGCGCATGCTGAAAGATCAGGCCGATCGTACACCGTCACCACAGTGGGTGCGCGTCGTCGGTGGCTGGAGCGAATTCCAGTTTGCCGAGCGTCGGATGCCGACCATCGAAGAGCTTAACGAGGCGGCACCTGACACTCCTGTGTTTGTGCTTCATCTTTACGATCGCGCGTTGCTTAACCGCGCCGCGCTGAAAGCGGTTGGCTATACCAAAGAGACACCGAACCCGCCGGGTGGTGAAATCGTGCGTGATAACAACGGCAACCCAACCGGGATGCTTATCGCCAAACCGAATGCGATGATCCTTTACGCCACGCTGGCGAAAGGGCCGAAGCTGCCTATTGAGCAGCAGGTGAACTCCACGCGCCAGTTTATGCGTGAGCTGAACCGTCTGGGGCTGACCAGCGCCATCGACGCGGGCGGCGGTTTCCAGAACTACCCGGAAGATTACGAGGTGATCGCTGAGCTGCATGCCAAGGAGCAGATGACGGTGCGTATCGCCTACAACCTCTTTACCCAGCGTCCGAAGCAGGAGCTGGAAGATTTTGAGCGCTGGACCGATATGCTGAAGCCTGGACAGGGAACTGACTTCTATCGCGCTAACGGTGCAGGCGAAATGCTGGTCTTCTCGGCGGCAGATTTTGAAGACTTCCTCCAGCCGCGCCCGGATCTCCCGGAGGGGATGGAGGATGAGCTGGAGCGAGTGGTGCGCCACCTGGTGGAAAACCGCTGGCCGTTCCGTCTGCATGCCACCTATGACGAATCCATCAGCCGCATGCTGGACGTCTTTGAAAAGGTGAACCGGGATATTCCCTTTAATGGCCTGCACTGGTTCTTCGACCACGCAGAAACAATCACCGAGCATAATATCGAGCGCGTAAAGGCGCTCGGCGGCGGGATTGCGGTGCAGCACCGTATGGCATTCCAGGGCGAGTATTTTGTCGATCGCTACGGTAAAGAGGCGGTGAAACATACGCCGCCGGTGGCGAAAATGCTTGAGCTGGAGGTGCCGGTTGGGTTAGGGACGGACGCTACGCGTGTGGCGAGCTACAATCCGTGGACGGCACTTTATTGGTTGGTGTCTGGCCGTACGGTGGGTGGGCTGGCAATGTATGATGACAACAACCGTCTGCCGCGTGAGGTGGCGCTGGAGCTGTGGACTGCAGGGAGCGCGTGGTTCTCCAGCGAGCAGGGCAAAAAAGGGCGGCTTGTTGAAGGACAGCTGGCGGATCTGGTGGTGCTGTCGAAAGACTACTTCAGCGTGGCGGAAGAGGAAATTAAAGGCATTGAATCGGTGCTGACGGTCGTGGATGGCAAAGTAGTATACGCCGCCGGGCATTTCAGCCCTCTATCCCCTCCGTCGATCCCGGTTTTGCCCGAGTGGTCACCCGTAGTGAAAGTGCCAGGGCATTATCGCTCTGCACCGCCTGCGACCAGTAAAGTGGGCGCGGTAGTACAGATGCACCAGTGCATCGGCAGCTGTGGGGTGCATGGTCATGCGCACGGCATTGCACGTCAGTCGGATATTCCGGTCTCGGATGAGCAGGCGTTCTGGGGCGTGTTAGGCTGTTCTTGCTTCGCGTTCTAAATAAAAAGGCCCGCATCAGCGGGCCTTCGTCGTAAACCGTGCCGATTACAGGCTGGATACGTTCTCAGACAGGTATTTAGCCACGCCGTCTGGGGAAGCAGCCATACCTTCTTTACCTTTTTCCCACTGAGCCGGGCACACTTCACCGTGCTCTTCGTGGAACTGCAGCGCGTCAACCATGCGCAGCATTTCGTCGATGTTACGACCCAGCGGCAGATCGTTTACAACCTGGTGACGAACGATGCCGTTTGCGTCGATCAGGAAAGAACCGCGCAGCGCAACGCCAGCGTCCGGATGTTCGATACCGTAAGCCTGCTGGATTTCGCGTTTGATGTCCGCAACCATTGCGTATTTCACCGCACCGATGCCGCCATTTTCGACAGGGGTGTTACGCCATGCGTTGTGTACAAATTCAGAGTCGAAGGAGACGCCAACCACTTCCACGCCACGCTTCTGGAATTCTTCATAACGTTTGTCGAACGCGATCAGCTCAGACGGGCAAACGAAAGTGAAGTCCATTGGCCAGAAGAACAGAACGGTCGCTTTACCGTTGGTGTGCTGTTTGAAGTTGAAGTTTTCAACGATTTCACCATTGCCCAGAACTGCTGCAGCTGTAAAATCCGGAGCCGGACGAGTTACCAGAACCATATGATTCTCCTGTAGATACTAAGGTTATTTGGAACGCAACGCGGGCCAGTATAGAGAGTGTTCGGGAATAAGACAAAGAGGTGGTGACAATCGTTCCGCCAGCTTTTACCTATCAATGTAAATCTGTCACAGTTGTTTGTTTTGCGCTTGCATCATCATGAGCGGGTAAAATTGCCAGAAACGCGTTTCCAGCGCATCGTAATGCTCATCCAGGTCATACCAGGAGTCGCGCAGGGCATCCAGTCGCGGGCGACGGCTCGCCATCCCATTCAGTACATTCTGGATGAAATCCATCTCGCCGTAGCGCTCCAGCCAGCGTTCCGACCACAGGTAATTATTCAGATTCACAAATCGCGGCGGTGAGTCCGGTAAAATAATCGACACCTGCTGATGGGCATAGCGCACAAATTCGGGTAGCGGCATCTCCGGCGAAAGCTGTTCCCAGTGGCGCGACAGGAAGTGATCCCACATCACATCGAGCGTGATCGGCGCAACGCGGCGCGTCTCAGGGCGAAACCACGCTTTGGCTTCCGTTACTTCCGGCAGGTTATCGGTCAGCACGTCGATGCGGCGGTGCATAAAAATTCCGTCGACAACCTCAGGGGAATACTCTTCTGCAGGGTTGCCGCGTACAAAATCGGCCAGCAAATTGCCGGAAAGGGAGCTGTCAGCGAGGTGTGCGAGATGCAGGTGAGCGAGAAAATTCATGCGTTTTATTTGTCCGGGGGCGGCTAGTTGTTGCAGCAAAAGAGTGTGAGCACTAGACTATGCCGCCTGTTTTTAAGTCACGAGTATACGTCATGCGCGTCGCCGATTTCTCCTTTGAACTACCTGAATCCCTGATTGCTCACTATCCCATGCCCGAGCGCAGCAGCTGTCGCTTGCTATCACTGGATGGGCCGACGGGCGAACTGACGCACGGTACTTTCACCGATTTGCTCGACAAGCTCAACCCTGGCGATCTGCTGGTCTTTAACAATACCCGCGTGATCCCGGCGCGCCTGTTTGGCCGTAAAGCCAGCGGCGGCAAGATTGAAGTGCTGGTCGAACGTATGCTCGATGATAAACGTATTCTGGCACATATTCGCGCATCCAAAGCGCCTAAGCCGGGCGCGGAACTGCTGTTGGGCGATGACGAGAGCATCAAAGCAACCATGACCGCGCGTCAGGACGCGCTGTTTGAGGTGGCGTTCGACGACGAGCGCACGGTGCTCGATATTCTGAACGCCATCGGCCACATGCCGCTGCCGCCGTACATTGAGCGTCCGGACGAAGAAGCTGACCGCGAACTGTACCAGACCGTCTACAGCCAGAAGCCGGGTGCCGTCGCTGCGCCGACCGCGGGCCTGCATTTTGATGAGCCACTGCTGGAAAAACTGCGTGCGAAGGGCGTGGAGATGGCGTTCGTGACGCTGCACGTCGGCGCGGGGACCTTCCAGCCGGTGCGTGTGGACAGCATTGAAGACCACATCATGCACTCTGAATACGCCGAAGTACCGCAAGAGGTTGTGGATGCGGTTCTGGCGGCAAAAGGCCGCGGTAGCCGCGTGATTGCTGTGGGCACAACTTCCGTGCGTTCGCTTGAGAGCGCCGCGCAGGCAGCGAAAAGCGATCTCATTGAGCCGTTCTTTGGCGATACGCAGATCTTTATCTACCCGGGCTATCAGTACAAAGTGATTGATGCGCTGGTGACCAACTTCCATTTGCCTGAATCGACGCTGATTATGCTGGTTTCCGCGTTTGCCGGTTATCAGCATACGATGAACGCCTACAAGTCTGCGGTAGAACAAAAATATCGCTTTTTTAGCTACGGGGACGCGATGTTTATCACGTACAATCCGCTGGCTTTGAATGAGCGTGTCGGGGAATAAGTCCGCGGCACCGTTTTACAACGTTGGACTGTTTTTCTGACGTCGGAGAAAAAATGAAATTTGAACTCGATACCACCGACGGCCGCGCGCGTCGCGGTCGCCTGGTGTTTGATCGCGGCGTGGTGGAAACCCCCGCGTTTATGCCTGTGGGCACGTACGGCACCGTCAAAGGGATGACGCCGGAAGAAGTAGAAGCCACTGGCGCACAGATTATCCTCGGTAACACCTTCCACCTGTGGCTGCGTCCGGGTCAGGAGATCATGAAGCTCCACGGCGACCTGCACGATTTCATGCAGTGGAAAGGCCCTATCCTGACCGACTCCGGCGGCTTCCAGGTCTTCAGCTTGGGCGATATCCGCAAGATCACCGAAAAGGGCGTTCACTTCCGTAACCCGATCAACGGCGATCCGATTTTCCTCGATCCGGAAAAATCCATGGAGATTCAGTACGATCTCGGCTCCGATATCGTGATGATCTTCGACGAATGTACGCCGTACCCGGCGGACTGGGACTACGCCAAGCGCTCCATGGAAATGTCCCTGCGCTGGGCGCAGCGCAGCCGCGACCGTTTTGACTCCTTACAGAACAAAAATGCGCTGTTCGGCATCATCCAGGGCAGCGTTTACGAAGATTTACGCGATATCTCCGTTAAAGGTCTGGTAGAGATAGGTTTTGATGGCTACGCTGTCGGCGGTTTGGCTGTGGGTGAACCGAAGGAAGACATGCACCGCATTCTGGAACATGTCTGCCCGCAAATCCCGGCGGATAAACCACGATACCTGATGGGTGTGGGTAAACCAGAAGATCTGGTTGAAGGCGTTCGTCGCGGCATTGATATGTTCGACTGCGTCATGCCAACCCGCAACGCGCGTAACGGTCATCTGTTCGTTACCGATGGCGTGGTAAAAATCCGTAACGCGAAGCATAAGAGTGACACCAGCCCGCTCGATTCCGAGTGCGATTGCTATACCTGTCGCAATTATTCTCGCGCGTATCTCCATCATCTCGATCGTTGTAACGAGATTTTGGGCGCGCGTCTCAATACCATTCATAATCTTCGTTATTATCAGCGCTTAATGGCTGGTTTACGTAAGGCTATCGAAGAGGGTAAATTAGAGAGCTTCGTGACCGATTTCTACCAACGTCAGGGCCGGGATGTCCCACCTTTGAACGTTGATTAATTTTAATAATGAGGGAATTTGAATGAGCTTTTTTATTTCTGATGCGGTAGCAGCAACAGGTGCGCCAGCGCAGGGCAGCCCGATGTCTCTGATTCTGATGCTGGTTGTGTTTGGTCTGATCTTCTACTTCATGATCCTGCGTCCACAGCAGAAGCGCACCAAAGAGCACAAAAATCTGATGAACTCCATTGCGAAGGGCGATGAAGTGCTGACCAACGGTGGCCTGGTCGGTCGCGTGACCAAAGTAGCGGAAAGCGGCTACATTGCAATCGCTCTGAACGACACCACTGAAGTGGTTATCAAACGTGACTTCGTAGCTGCCGTTCTGCCGAAAGGCACCATGAAGGCGCTGTAATCCCAACTTTTCCCAAAGGGAACTGCCGTGTTAAACCGTTATCCTTTGTGGAAGTACGTCATGCTGGTGGTCGTCATTGTTGTCGGCCTGCTGTATGCGCTTCCCAACCTGTATGGTGAGGATCCGGCCGTTCAAATCACTGGCGCGCGCGGTGTCGCCGCCAGTGAGCAAACGCTGATCCAGGTCCAGAAAACGTTACAAGAAGAAAAAATTACCGCTAAGTCTGTGGCACTGGAAGAGGGCGCAATTCTTGCTCGCTTCGACACCACCGACACGCAGCTCCGCGCCCGTGAAGCGCTGATGGGCGTGCTGGGTGATAAGTATGTCGTGGCGCTTAACCTTGCTCCTGCAACCCCGCGTTGGCTGGCTGCGCTGAACGCAGAGCCAATGAAACTCGGTCTTGACCTGCGTGGCGGCGTTCACTTCCTGATGGAAGTGGATATGGATACCGCGCTTGGCAAGCTGCAGGAACAGAACATCGACAGCCTGCGCAGCGATCTGCGTGAGAAAGGCATTGCGTACACAACCGTGCGTAAAGAAGATAACTACGGCATGAGCATCACGTTCCGCGACAGCGCGGCACGCGACCAGGCTGTAACTTACCTGTCTCAACGTCACCGCGATCTGGTCATCACCTCTCAGGGCAGCAGCCAGCTGCGCGCGGTGATGACGGATGCACGTCTGAGCGAAGCGCGTGAATACGCCGTTCAGCAGAACATCAACATTCTGCGTAACCGTGTAAACCAACTGGGCGTGGCCGAGCCGCTGGTACAGCGTCAGGGTGCTGACCGTATCGTGGTTGAACTGCCGGGTATCCAGGACACCGCGCGTGCGAAAGAGATTCTCGGTGCGACCGCGACGCTGGAATTCCGTCTGGTGAATACCAACGTCGATCAGTCCGCTGCCGCGTCTGGCCGCATTCCGGGCGACTCCGAAGTGAAAGAGACCCGCGAAGGTCAGCCGGTTGTGCTGTACAAACGCGTGATCCTGACCGGTGACCACATCACCGACTCCACTTCAAGCCAGGATGAGTACAACCAGCCGCAGGTTAACATCTCGCTGGACAGCGCGGGTGGCAACATCATGTCGAACTTCACCAAGGACAATATCGGTAAGCCGATGGCGACCCTGTTCGTGGAGTACAAAGACAGCGGTAAGAAAGATGCCAAAGGCCGTTCCGTTCTGGTGAAAGAGGAAGAGGTGATTAACATCGCCAATATCCAGTCTCGTCTGGGTAACAGCTTCCGTATCACCGGTATCAACAACCCGAATGAAGCCCGCCAGCTTTCACTGCTGCTGCGTGCCGGTGCGCTGATTGCGCCAATTCAAATTGTTGAAGAACGTACCATTGGTCCTACCCTGGGTATGCAGAACATCAAACAGGGCCTGGAAGCGTGTCTGGCCGGTCTGGTGGTCTCCATTATCTTTATGATCTTCTTCTATAAGAAGTTTGGTCTGATTGCGACCTCCGCGCTGCTGGCGAACCTGGTGCTGATCATCGGTATCATGTCCCTGCTGCCGGGCGCAACGCTGACCATGCCAGGTATAGCGGGTATCGTTCTAACCCTTGCGGTGGCGGTCGACGCTAACGTACTGATAAACGAACGTATCAAAGAAGAGTTGAGCAACGGTCGCTCTGTGCAACAGGCGATTGAAGAAGGTTACAAAGGTGCGTTCAGCTCTATCTTCGATGCGAACGTAACAACACTGATTAAGGTTCTTATCCTGTATGCAGTGGGTACTGGCGCGATCAAAGGCTTTGCGATTACTACCGGTATCGGTGTTGCAACGTCAATGTTTACCGCTATTGTCGGCACCCGTGCCATCGTGAACCTGCTGTACGGCGGCAAGCGCGTCAAAAAGCTGTCTATCTGAGGAGTGCGTTGTGGCACAGGAATATACTGTTGAACAATTGAACCACGGCCGTAAAGTCTGGGACTTTATGCGCTGGGACTACTGGGCCTTCGGCATTTCAGGTTTTCTGCTGATTCTGTCCATCGTCATTATGGGCGTGAAAGGCTTTAACTGGGGTCTGGATTTTACCGGTGGTACGGTAATTGAAATCTCCCTGGAAAAACCGGTCGATATGGACGAAATGCGCCTGTCGCTGCAGAAAGCGGGCTTTGAAGAGCCGCTGCTGCAAAACTTCGGCAGCAGTCGTGACATCATGGTGCGTATGCCACCGGTGCACGATGCTAACGGCAGCCAGGAGCTGGGCAGCAAGGTCGTTCACGTTATTAACGAATCGACCAGCCAGAACGCAACGGTTAAGCGTATTGAGTTCGTTGGCCCGAGCGTGGGTGCGGACCTGGCGCAAACCGGCGCGATGGCGTTGATGGTGGCGCTGATTTCCATCCTGATCTACGTTGGTTTCCGCTTCGAGTGGCGACTGGCGGCAGGTGTGGTTATCGCTCTGGCGCACGACGTGGTCATCACCATGGGCGTACTGTCTCTGTTCCACATTGAGATTGACCTGACGATTGTGGCATCCCTGATGTCCGTTATCGGTTACTCACTGAACGACAGTATCGTGGTATCTGACCGTATTCGTGAAAACTTCCGTAAGATCCGTCGCGGTACGCCGTACGAAATCTTCAACGTGTCGTTGACCCAGACGCTGCACCGTACCTTGATCACATCCGGAACGACCTTAATGGTTATCCTGATGCTGTATCTCTTCGGTGGTCCGGTGCTGGAAGGCTTCTCGCTGACCATGCTGATTGGTGTGTCTATCGGTACGGCGTCGTCTATTTACGTCGCGTCCGCACTGGCACTGAAACTCGGCATGAAGCGCGAGCACCTGCTCCAGCAGAAAGTCGAAAAAGAAGGGGCGGATCAGCCGTCAATTCTGCCGTAAGACAGTGTCTTACGCGTTATCGAAATCCCGGTCGGCTGGCCGGGATTTTTTTTGCCTGTTCCTGACATACACTCCTGACAGTATGCTGTCAGGAGCCCTGTCGTAGACTCCTTCTGAACCCAAACAACAGGCAGGAGGATGTATGAAAAGTGTGATTAACTGGTTTGAAATCCCGGTCGCCGATATGGATCGCGCCATCAAATTTTATGAACCGGTAATGCAGGTTACGCTGAAGCGGGAGAAAATGGACGTTGCAGAGCTGGCGATTTTCCCGCACGAAGACCCGGCAACCGGCGGCGCGCTGGCGAAATTTGACGGCGTTACGCCGTCGCAGCAGGGCGCTATTATTTATCTGCATACTGACAATCTGGCGGCCACGCTTGATCGTATTGCCTCTGCAGGCGGTGCGTGCGTCTTTGGTCCGCTGGAATTGCCGCGAGGCATTGGCACCATTGCTTTGTTCACCGACAGCGAAGGTAATCGCGTCGGCCTTCATCAACCGGCCTGAGAGCAAAAGAGACGATGACCCGACGCGCTGACCGTTTGTTTCAGATTGTGCAGATCCTGCGGGGCAGGCGTCTGACAACGGCAGCGCATCTGGCGGAGCGGCTCGGCGTCTCCGAGCGCACGATCTATCGTGATATCCGCGACCTGTCGCTTTCCGGCGTGCCGGTGGAAGGTGAGGCGGGGAGCGGATATCGGCTGATGTCGGGTTTTGACCTGCCGCCGCTGATGCTGACAAATAAAGAGTCCGAGGCGCTGATCGTCGCGATCCGCCTGCTTAAAACCTGGGGAGGGGAATCGCTGTCGCGCGAGCTGGAGTCGGCCCAGGAGAAGGTGCTGGCGATCCTGCCCGAGGAGAGCCGACGCAAGGCAGAGCAGACGCGAATTTATGCGCCGGATATTGCGCTTCAGCCCCATTCTCGCAGCGGATTTGATGTGATTCATCAGGCGATATCTGCGCAGCGCGTGCTGGCGCTGCACTACCGTGATGAGGCCGGGCAGTTAACCTGGCGTAAGGTGCAGCCGCTTGGGCTGTTCTTCTGGGGGGAGCATTGGCTTTTGGCTGCGTGGTGCGAGCGGCGCGATGACTACCGCTGTTTCCGGCTCGACAGGTGTTTGAATATTGCACTGACGGAAAGACGCTTTAGCGAGAGCGCGGATCGCTCGCTCGCGGATTTTTTGCGGAAGGTTAAGCAGTGAAAAGCCAGCTCTTGAGCTGGCTTTTGCGCCGGGTGGCGCTTCGCTTACCCGGCCTACGATTTGTGCCGTTATCGGGTTTTGTAGGCCGGGTAAGGCGTAGCCGCCACCCGGCACCAACCACAAGGTTAGAAGTTATAACCTACAACCAGGTAACCACCCCAACCGGTAGAACGGACGCTGAAATCGCCGTTACCGAAGTTCAGGCTCGCGTCGTCGTTCCACTGACCACCGTTATGCCAGTAACGCGCAACAACAGAGTAGTGCCAGTGATCGTAGTTCAGCGCCAGGATGTGGCTGGAAGCGATGGAGTCGTTGGTGCGCGCTTTTCTGCCGTTCAGGTCGCGGAAATCGTTGTCGCCCAGGTCTGAGCCCCAGTCAAAGTTGGTGAAACCGATGTAGCTCAGGTTGCCGCCCCACAGCTGGGTGATTGGCACAAAGTATTTCACTTTGAAACGGTAGCCGTCCCACTCGTTTTCGTTCGCGGCACCGTAGTTCTGCCACTGGTACTTCGCGTACACGTTCATGGACAGGCTCATTGGCAGACCGGTATCGATGTCCGTACCCAGACCCATGTACCAGGTGCTCTGACGACCGGACTTGTTACGGCCCATGTCGTAGATATAGTTGTTTGCGAAGTACCACTCTTTGAACGGACCAAACGCCAGGCTGGTGCCCGTCAGCTTATCAATAGAGAAGCGTGGTTCGATCTCCATGAACAGCGGAGAACCGTGGTTCCAGATACCTTTCGCGTCGGTGTTACCACCGAAGAAGACCGGTGCATCCATATATCCATAGAAATCAAACCAGTCTTTCTTGGCGAACGCTTCGTATTCCAGATAGGTATCGTTGCGGATCTGAGGTCCGAAACGGGTGTGGTAGCTGCCAACCACGTTAACGCTCTGGTGCCACCAGTCGGAGAGGTATTGTGGTTTATCGTTTTCCGCTGCGTTAACAGTGAAAGAGGAGGAGAGTGCCAGTACAGCACCCGCTGCGAGTAATGTTTTTTTCATAATCATGCCACTGATTGAAATTCCCTTCCGGGAGTGAAAAATGCGCGATTTGCGTATCAAAATATTTCGTGTTTCTGCGGAGCCTATTATAGGAATCCTTGCTCACAAAAATATGTGTTGTTTCACATATCTCTCACATGCGTAATCGATTGCGTTCACGTTTGCGTACTTTAAACGGCCGGGATTGTAACGGCAAACATTTATGTTGCCAATCCATACGAAATGTAAATGTTAGCGGAGTGACATTTCACTCCGCTAAAAGGGCAGGTTATTGCGCGGCGGGTTGAATGTCGTGAATGCGGATAAAGCCCAGCTGTTCTGGAGTGAGTCCGCTAAGCTGTAGCGGGATATCAACATCGCTCGGGGCCAGCGTGCTGGCGGGGGCGGTGAAGAGCTGATTCTTCACGTTCACTTCCTGGTAGCTTTCTGTGGTGCCCTGAATCTGGCCCCACTCTACGGTGCCGCTGAATGCGGGAAGCGGATCGTTGGATTCACCCTGAATGCGTAATGTTGCGCGAGTACCATCGGCATTCGCTGCAACATTCACCATAGACATCTTTAACGTGCCAATCTGGCTGTTCAGACGCGCGGGCGTTTTGGCACCCGGCAGCAAATAGACGCCGCTGCTGGATTTCGCATTCAGCGCATTTTGCTGGGTGATTTTCACGGTCTCTTTGTTCAGCTTGTCCATGGCCGCATTGAGCGTGTTCACGCTTTGTTTCATTTCGCGGACTTCAGTTTGCTGTGCACAGGCGCTTAGGGTAAAGAGGCTCCCCACCAGCAGAATTCTCAGGTAACGTCTTGTCATTGCGTTTATTTCCTTGAAATAACGGATCTCCTTTATGGTAGCCAGCTTCAGTGTGTCTGACATAGATCCTTTGTCTCAAAAAGCTCTTCCTTTGTTGTCAGGCCAGATCAGGGTAAAATGAAAATCAGTTAACCGGATTACAGGGATACCGTATGCATTGCCCATTCTGCTCCGCTGTGGATACCAAAGTCATCGACTCTCGCCTGGTGGGCGAAGGGTCTTCCGTACGCCGTCGCCGACAGTGTCTGGTGTGCAACGAGCGTTTCACGACCTTTGAAGTTGCAGAGCTGGTAATGCCGCGCGTGGTGAAAAGTAACGATGTGCGCGAGCCGTTCAATGAAGAAAAGCTGCGCAGCGGAATGCTGAAAGCTCTCGAAAAACGGCCTGTCAGTGCAGACGATGTCGAAATGGCGTTAAATCACATTAAGTCTCATCTTCGTGGCTTAGGAGAGCGCGAGGTGCCGAGCAAAATGATCGGCAACCTGGTGATGGAACAGCTGAAAAAGCTCGATAAAGTCGCCTATATCCGCTTCGCCTCTGTCTACCGCAGTTTCGAAGATATCAAAGAGTTCGGCGAAGAGATCGCCCGCTTACAGGATTAAGCCCATGCAGGACGAGATGTACATGGCACGAGCCATGAAGCTGGCGCAGCGTGGTCGTTTTACTACCCACCCGAACCCGAATGTAGGGTGCGTTATTGTCAAAGATGGCGAGATCGTGGGCGAAGGTTACCACCTTCGTGCGGGCGAGCCCCATGCCGAGGTGCATGCCTTGCGCATGGCGGGCGAGAAGGCGCGCGGTGCAACGGCCTACGTTACGCTCGAGCCCTGCAGCCATCACGGGCGTACGCCGCCGTGCTGTGAGGCGCTGATTGCGGCGGGTGTGTCGCGCGTGGTTGCATCAATGCAGGACCCGAATCCGCAGGTGGCCGGACGCGGGCTGTATCGACTCCAGCAGGAAGGCATTGACGTCAGCCACGGGTTGATGATGCAAGATGCGGAAGCGATTAACAAAGGCTTCCTGAAGCGTATGCGTACCGGGTTCCCGTACATTCAGCTCAAGCTGGGTGCCTCGCTGGACGGTCGTACGGCGATGGCAAACGGCGAAAGCCAGTGGATCACCTCGCCGCAGGCAAGGCGCGATGTGCAACGTCTGCGTGCGCAAAGCCATGCTATTCTCACCAGCAGTGAAACCGTTTTGGCTGACGATCCTGCCATGACCGTGCGCTGGGACGAACTGAATGCCGATACCCAGGCGCTTTACCCGCAGGAGAACCTGCGTCAGCCGCTGCGCATTATTATTGATAGCCAGAACCGCGTGACGCCGGATCACCGCATCGTGCAGCAGCCGGGTGAAACCTGGATTGCCCGCACGAAGGAAGATACGCGTAAATGGCCGGAAGGCGTGCGCAGCATCATGGTGCCGGAGCATAACGGGCACCTGGATTTAGTGGTGCTGATGATGTTGCTCGGCAAGCAGCAGGTCAACAGCATCTGGGTCGAAGCCGGGCCTACGCTCGCCGGTGCGCTCTCACAGGCTGGGCTGGTGGATGAACTGATTGTCTACGTTGCGCCTAAACTGTTGGGCTGTGACGCGCGCGGCCTGTTTGTGCTGCCTGGCCTTGAAAAACTGGCCGACGCACCACAACTCAGATTCAGCGAGATTCGTCCGGTGGGTCCGGATGTCTGCCTCCATTTAACGACAGCGTAATTGCTCCCGAAATAGGGAAGCAGGGCGCAAAGTATTATGATAAAATCCGCCCCCCTGCGGGGCCAAATGAACCCGTAAAGGAAGAGTATGAACATTATTGAAGCTGCTGTAGCTACCCCGGACGCTCGCGTCGCCATCACCATTGCGCGTTTCAACAACTTCATCAACGACAGCCTGCTGGAAGGTGCGATTGACGCCCTGAAACGTATCGGCCAGGTTAAAGATGACAACATTACCGTTGTTTGGGTTCCAGGCGCTTACGAACTGCCACTGGCGGCGGGCGCGCTGGCGAAAACCGGTAAATACGACGCGGTGATTGCGCTGGGTACTGTTATTCGTGGCGGCACTGCGCACTTCGAATACGTTGCGGGCGGTGCAAGCAATGGTCTGGCTCACGTTGCACAGGATGCTGAAATTCCTGTCGCATTCGGCGTGCTGACTACCGAAAGTATTGAACAAGCCATCGAACGTGCTGGCACTAAAGCCGGTAACAAAGGTGCAGAAGCTGCACTGACCGCGCTTGAAATGATCAATGTATTGAAAGCCATCAAGGCCTGATTTTTTTGTAAGGGGAATTCCGTGAAACCTGCTGCTCGTCGCCGCGCCCGTGAATGTGCCGTTCAGGCGCTTTACTCCTGGCAGTTGTCCCAGAACGACATCGCTGATGTTGAATACCAGTTCCTGTCAGAACAGGACGTGAAAGACGTCGATGTTCTGTACTTCCGTGAACTGCTGTCGGGAGTGGCGACTAATAGCGCGTATCTCGATGGTCTGATGAAGCCATACCTGTCTCGTTTGCTCGAAGAGCTGGGCCAGGTGGAAAAAGCAGTGTTGCGTATCGCGCTGTTTGAGCTGTCTAAACGTGATGATGTGCCGTACAAAGTGGCCATCAACGAAGCGATCGAACTGGCGAAAACCTTCGGCGCTGAAGACAGCCACAAATTTGTAAACGGCGTACTTGATAAAGCAGCACCTGCGATCCGTCCCCACAAAAAGTGATCCGCAAACCGGAGTTCTGCATTGCCTGACGGGCAGTGCGGCTCCGGTTTTTTCTTTTATTTGCTGAGGCATAACGTATGGCATGCGGCGAATTCTCCCTGATTGCCCGTTATTTCGACCGTGTCAGAACCTCTCGTCTTGATGTTGAAACCGGCATTGGCGATGACTGTGCACTTCTCAATATTCCCGAAAAACAGACGCTGGCAATCAGCACCGACACCCTGGTGTGCGGACGTCATTTCCTGCCCGATATCGATCCTGCCGATCTTGCGTATAAAGCGCTGGCGGTGAACGTTAGCGATTTGGCGGCAATGGGTGCCGATCCTGCCTGGCTGACGCTGGCTCTGACGCTGCCAGAGGTAGATGAAGCCTGGCTGGAAGCGTTTAGCGACGCGTTGTTTGAACAGCTGAATTATTACGATATGCAGCTGATTGGCGGTGATACCACTTCCGGGCCACTGTCGATGACGCTGGCGATCCACGGCTATGTGCCGCTCGGCCGCGCGCTGAAGCGTTCAGGGGCAAAACCGGGCGACTGGATCTATGTGACCGGTACGCCGGGTGACAGCGCAGCAGGGCTGGCGATCCTCCAGGATCGCTTAACCGTGAAGGACGCCGACGATGCGGCGTATCTGGTGAAACGCCATCTGCGGCCGACGCCGCGTATTCTGCACGGTCAGGCGCTGCGCGAGCGGGCAAGCTCGGCTATCGATCTCTCTGACGGGCTTATCTCAGATCTCGGCCATATCCTGAAGGCCAGCGGTGTCGGCGCGCGCGTTGACCTGGATCTGTTCCCGCTGTCAGAGGAACTGCTTCGTCATGTGGAACCTGAGCAGGCGCTGCGCTGGGCGCTCTCCGGTGGTGAAGACTACGAACTGTGCTTCACGGTACCTGAGCTCAACCGTGGCACGCTGGATGTGGCCTTAGCGCATCTTGGCGCGAAATTTACCTGTATTGGTCAGATCATGCCGGAGAGTGAAGGGCTGAAGTTTGTGAAAGACGGTGCGCCCGTTACGCTTGACTGGAAAGGGTACGATCACTTCGCGTGAGTTTGTGCGCTCTGTATTGCCGGGTGGCGGTTCTGCCTTACCCGGCCTACAAAAGATGGGGCTTATTTAAACCCCACCACCGGATGCTGCTGATACGGCGTCTCCAGCTCGGCAACCTGCTCCGGCGTTAGCGTGATATCCACCGCATTCAGCAGTTCGTCAAGCTGCTCTTCCCGGGATGTGCCAATAATCGGCGCCGCGACGCCGCGCTTACCCAGCAGCCACGCCAGCGCCACCTGAGCGCGGGTGGCACCCGTATCGTCGGCGATCCCGGCTAAGCGTTCGGCAATCAATGCATCGCTAGCCTCTGTTCCTTCGTAGAGATTTTTTCCCACTTCATCCGAGACCAGACGGGCCGTGGTTTCACCCCACGGACGGGTTAAGCGGCCGCGTGCCAGCGGGCTCCACGGGATCACCGCCACACCCTCCTGATGGCACAGCGGCAACATTTCGCGCTCTTCTTCACGATAGATCAGGTTGTAGTGATCCTGCATGGTGACAAAGCGCGCCCAGCCGTGCTGCACCTGGAGATCCAGCGCCTGGGCAAACTGCGACGCGTGCATCGACGACGCGCCGATGTAGCGCGCTTTACCGGCTTTCACCACGTCATTGAGCGCCTCAAGCGTCTCCTCGATCGGCGTGTTGTAATCCCAGCGGTGAATTTGCAGCAGGTCGACGTAATCCATGTTCAGACGCCTGAGGCTGTCATCAATGGAGCGCAGGATCTGCGCGCGAGAAAGGCCCTGAGGCAGGTCGCCCACCGGATAGTAGACCTTGGTGGCAACCACGATCTCATCCCGCCGGGAAAAGTCGCGCAGAGCACGGCCAACAATCTCCTCGCTGCTGCCATCGGAGTAGCTGTTGGCGGTGTCAAAGAAATTAATACCGCCTTCAATGGCGCGTTTGATAATTGGACGACTGCTCTCTTCCGGCAGCGTCCAGGCGTGGTTTCCCCGATCCGGTTCGCCAAAGGTCATGCAGCCCAGGCAAAGTCGGGAAACCTTAAGGTCCGTTTTTCCTAACGTAGTGTATTGCACGGTTCCGCTCCTGCTGTTTTAAACATGAGGTTTAAGCATAGCAGGAGCGGAAAAGGGGGAGGGGTTATGCCAGCCAGCTGCGGATTTTGGCTTCGATACCTGCGGCATCCAGACCAATCGCCGCGCGGGCTTCGTCCTGCGTGCCTTGTGGAATGAAGTAATCAGGCAATCCAAGATTCAGCACCGGAACGGCTTTACGGTTTGCCATCAGCACTTCGTTTACGCCGCTGCCCGCGCCGCCCATGATGGCGTTTTCTTCCAGCGTGACCAGCACGTCGTGGCTTTCCGCCATGCTCAGGATCAGGGACTCATCGAGTGGCTTAACGAAGCGCATATCCACCAGCGTGGCATTCAGCGTTTCGGCCACTTTTGCCGCTTCCGGCATCAGCGTGCCGAAGTTCAGGATTGCCACTTTCTCACCGCGACGCTTCACCAGGCCTTTACCGATCGCCAGTTTTTCCAGCGGCTGAAGTTCAACGCCCAGGGCATTACCGCGCGGATAACGAACCGCGCTCGGACCGTCCTGATAGTGGTAGCCGGTAAACAGCATCTGGCGACATTCGTTCTCGTCGCTCGGCGTCATGATCACCATGTCCGGGATGCAGCGCAGGAAAGAGAGATCAAATGCCCCCTGGTGCGTCTGACCGTCGGCACCCACAATGCCCGCGCGGTCGATAGCAAACAGCACCGGCAGCTTCTGGATGGCAACGTCGTGAATAACCTGATCGTAGGCGCGCTGCAGGAAGGTGGAGTAAATTGCCACCACCGGCTTGTAACCACCAATCGCCAGACCCGCCGCAAACGTCACCGCGTGCTGCTCGGCGATGGCGACGTCAAAATACTGGTCAGGGTATTTTTTGGAAAACTCGACCATGCCGGATCCTTCACGCATGGCGGGCGTCACAGCCATCAGCTTGTTGTCTTTGGCTGCGGTTTCACACAGCCAGTCGCCGAAGATTTTCGAATAGCTCGGCATGCCGCCGCTGCTTTTTGGCAGACAGCCGCTGGTATGGTCAAATTTCGGAACCGCGTGGAAGGTGATCGGATCTTTTTCCGCCGGTTCGTAGCCACGCCCTTTTTTGGTCATGATGTGCAGGAACTGCGGGCCTTTCAGGTCGCGCATGTTCTTGAGCGTGGTCACCAGTCCCAGTACGTCATGGCCGTCGACCGGGCCGATGTAGTTAAAGCCCAGCTCCTCAAACAGCGTGCCCGGCACCACCATACCTTTAATGTGTTCTTCGGTACGCTTGAGCAGCTCCTTAATCGGCGGTACGCCGGAAAAGACTTTTTTGCCGCCTTCGCGCAGCGAGGAGTAAAGCTTGCCGGAAAGCAGCTGTGCCAGATGGTTGTTCAGCGCACCCACGTTCTCGGAGATCGACATTTCGTTATCGTTAAGGATAACCAGCATGTCCGGCTTGATATCACCCGCGTGGTTCATGGCTTCGAAGGCCATACCTGCGGTGATGGCACCGTCGCCAATCACGCAGACGGTACGGCGCTGTTTGTTCTCTTTTTCTGCGGCAACGGCAATACCGATGCCCGCAGAAATGGAGGTGGAGGAGTGACCGACGCTCAGCACGTCATACTCGCTCTCGCCGCGCCACGGGAACGGGTGCAGGCCGTCTTTCTGGCGAATAGTGCCAATTTTATCGCGACGACCGGTCAGAATTTTGTGCGGATAGGCCTGATGGCCTACATCCCAGATGAGCTGATCGAACGGCGTGTTATAGACGTAATGCAGCGCCACGGTCAGCTCAACCGTGCCAAGCCCGGAGGCGAAATGGCCGCTTGAGCGGCTAACGCTGTCGAGCAGGTAGCGACGCAGTTCGTCGCACAGCTTCGGCAGGCTCTCTTTCGGCAACAGGCGTAGCTCCTGGGTGGAGTCAACTAACGCCAGTGTCGGGTATTTGGCAATATCAAAACTCATCAAAGGCTCATCGAGATAGGTTGTTTATTTATCACGCTGGATTATGTAGTCCGCTAGCGCTTCCAGTGCCGAGGTATCCAGCGATTGCGCGGCCAGCTGATTAAGCGACTGGCGGGCATCCTCTATCAGGTCCCGGGCTTTACGTTGGGCTTGCTCAAGACCCAGCAGGGCGGGGTAGGTACTTTTGCCAAGCTGCTGGTCCGCACCCTGACGTTTACCCAATGTTGCAGTATCGCCCACCACATCCAGAATGTCATCCTGAACCTGGAATGCCAGACCGATACTTTCTGCGTATCTGTCCAGAATCGGCAGGGCTTTGCGCCCGCGTTCGCCCGCGCTCAGCGCGCCCAGGCGAACGGCTGCACGAATGAGCGCACCCGTCTTATGACGGTGAATGCGCTCCAGCTGTTCCAGATTAACCTGACGACCTTCCGCCTCTAAATCCAGCGCCTGACCGCCGCACATCCCGGCGACGCCGCTGGCCATTGCCAGTTCGGAGACCATCGCCAGACGGTCGCTATCGGCCACTTCCGCCATCGGTGCATCGCTTAAAATCGAGAATGCCAGCGTTTGCAGGGCATCACCCGCCAGAATCGCATTCGCCTCGCCAAACTTAATGTGGCAGGTTGGCTGACCGCGACGCAGATCGTCGTCGTCCATGGCCGGGAGATCGTCGTGGATCAGCGAATAGGCGTGGATGCACTCCACGGCGGCTGCCGGGGCGTCCAGGGTGTTATCGCTGATACCAAACATATTCCCCGTGGCGTACACCAGGAACGGGCGCAGGCGCTTTCCACCCAAGAGTGCGCCATAGTGCATGGCTTCAACCAGTGGAGTGTTCTGAAAAGGCTGCGGTTCAATGAAACGGCGCAGGGCATCATTGGCGCGAACAACGCGCGCCTGAAGCGCGTTAGCAAAATCCATTTACTCGGCGTCCGGTGTGAAAGGCGTGGTTTTCGCGTCTTCGCTGTCGGAAAGCAGGATCTGCACGCGCTGCTCGGCCTGCTGCAGTTTAACCTGCCCCTGGCGCGCCAGCTGCACGCCACGTTCGAATTCGTTGAGCGCTTCTTCCAGCGGGAGATCGCCGCTCTCAAGACGGGTAACTATCTGCTCCAGCTCACTCAGCGCAGTTTCAAAACTGGCCGGTGCGTCGTTTTTCTTCGGCATAGTGAATTGACTCTTATATTCTTCGCCCCATCATGGTAACGGACTCGGGGCAATTATCAAATAACGCGAGCGGCGCGATGGTGGTATACTTGCGCGCCTGGATGCAGCCACGGGTGTGGGCTGCTGTATTATTTTCCATTACAAGCCTTAATACGCTTGCCTAAGAAACATTGCCGCCATGAAGTTTATCATTAAATTGTTCCCTGAAATCACCATCAAAAGCCAATCTGTGCGTTTGCGCTTTATTAAAATTCTCACCGGGAACATCCGTAACGTATTAAAGCACTACGACGAAACCCTCGCCGTGGTGCGTCACTGGGACCACGTGGAAGTACGCGCCAAAGACGAAAACAAACGTCTTGATATCCGCGACGCGCTGACCCGTATTCCGGGTATTCACCATATTCTGGAAGTGGAAGACGTCCCTTTCACCTCTATGCACGACATCTTCGAAAAAGCGCTGGTCCAGTACCGCGACCAGATCGAAGGTAAAACCTTCTGCGTGCGCGTGAAGCGCCGCGGCAAGCACGAATTCAGCTCCATTGAAGTGGAACGTTACGTGGGCGGCGGTCTGAACCAGCACGTCGAGTCTGCGCGCGTGCGTCTGACCAACCCGGACGTGACCGTGAACCTGGAGATCGAAAACGATCGCCTGCTGCTGGTAAAAGGCCGCTACGAAGGCATCGGCGGCTTCCCGATCGGCACTCAGGAAGACGTATTGTCGCTGATCTCCGGCGGCTTCGACTCCGGTGTCTCCAGCTATATGCTGATGCGTCGCGGTTGCCGTGTGCACTACTGCTTCTTCAACCTGGGCGGCGCGGCGCATGAAATCGGCGTTCGTCAGGTCGCACATTACCTGTGGAACCGTTTCGGCAGCTCGCATCGCGTGCGTTTTGTGGCAATCAACTTCGAACCTGTGGTCGGCGAAATCCTTGAGAAAGTAGATGACGGCCAGATGGGCGTGGTGCTGAAGCGCATGATGGTGCGTGCGGCGTCTAAAGTGGCTGAACGCTACGGCGTGCAGGCGCTGGTCACCGGTGAAGCATTAGGCCAGGTTTCCAGCCAGACGCTGACCAACCTGCGTCTGATCGACAACGTGTCTGATACGCTGATCCTGCGTCCGCTGATCTCCCACGACAAAGAGCACATTATCGACCTGGCGCGCGAAATCGGCACCGAAGATTTTGCCCGTACTATGCCGGAATACTGCGGCGTGATCTCAAAAAGCCCAACGGTGAAAGCGGTGAAGGCGAAGATCGAAGCGGAAGAAGAGCACTTCGATTTCAGCATTCTGGAAAAAGTGGTGGCGGAAGCGTCCAACATTGATATCCGCGAGATTGCCCAGCAGACCGAGCAGGAAGTCGTTGAAGTTGAAACCGTGAGCGGTTTCGGCGCTAACGATGCGATCCTGGATATCCGCTCTATTGACGAGCAGGATGACAAGCCGCTGAAGGTTGAAGGTGTCGACGTGGTCTCTCTGCCGTTCTACAAGCTGAGCACCAAGTTTGGCGATCTCGACCAGAGCAAAACGTATCTGCTGTGGTGTGAGCGCGGGGTGATGAGCCGCCTGCAGGCGCTGTATCTGCGTGAGCAGGGCTTCGCGAATGTGAAGGTGTATCGCCCGTAGTTTCTCGCCCGGTGGCGCTTCGCTTACCGGGCCTACGGTACCGTGCATTTGTAGGCCGGGTAAGGCGTAGCCGCCACCCGGCTTTTTTCATGCACTACTCTTCATAGTAGTTATAAATCCCCGCCGGCATCACCAGCGATGACGCCACTTCGTACGCCTTCTCGCGCCCGACCAGCAGATCAATAATCTTCAGCGCAAAATCAATCGCGGTGCCCGGCCCCTGGCTGGTGAGCAGGTTGACGCGCGGATCCCAGACGACGCGTTTATCCACCCAATGCTCTTCCGGGATCGTATTCTTAAGCCCCGGGAAGCCGGTCATGTTGCCGATGGGAAAGATATCGTGCGGCACCAGAACCGTTCCTGCTGCGGCACAGATAGCGGCGACGATGCGGCCGGATAAATGAAATTGACGCACGGTCTCGACCAGCAGCTGGCTGTCGCGAAAACACTCCGCGCCTTTCAGGCCACCAGGCAGCACGATGATGTCGTAATCTCCGTCAGCCACCTGTACCAGCGGTGCATCCGCCAGGATTTTCACCCCGCGTGAACAGGTGATTGCCAGATTACCGTCGCTGGCGACGCTGGCGGTGGTGACCTTAATGCCGCCACGCACCATCAAATCGATAGTGGTGACGGCTTCCATCTCTTCGCTACCAGGGGCGAGACAGATCAGTGCCGACGCGCTCATATTCACTCTCCTTACGTTTAACCAGATCATACAGACGGGCGTTTTCCGGCACGGCGATGCCGTGCGCGCGGGCGCGTTTTAGCAGATAGCCAGTGATGTAGTCGATCTCCGTGTGGCGTAATGCCCGAACATCCTGCAACATCGAGGAGATGTTTTCTGCCGTACTATCAATAACCTGCTCGACATAATAGCGCAAATCATCCGCCGAGGTATGCAGGCCTTCACGTTCAATCACCGAGGCGACTTCTTCACACAGCGTGGCAATCTCATGAGGATGGTTTTTCAGCTCACCGTTCGGGCAGTCCCACAGCGCTGTCAGCGGATTGATCACGCAGTTCACCGCCAGTTTGCGCCACAGCTGAGGGCGGATGTTATTGTGCCAGGCGACGTCTGGCAGCACTTTCTGTAACACGTCCGCCAGATAACTGTAGTCGCCGTCCTGCTCGCGGGCCGGACCGATATGGGTTACGCCGCTGGCAACGTGGACGATGATGTTGCCATCCCGACGCGCGGCATGGGTGGTAATGCCCATCAGCAGAGGCTGCGCGGTGCTTTTCAGTTCATCAAGGGTTCCCATGCCGTTGTGCAGCAGCAAAATGGGCGATGTCGGGGGGAGCTGGGCCGCCAGGGCTTTTACCGCATCTGAAACCTGCCACGCTTTCAGCGTGACCAGCAGCAGATCGCTTTGCGCCAGAAAATCCGGATCGTTGGCGGTAAGGGATTCGTTAAAGATACTTCCGTCTTCATCAATCAGGTTTACACTGCAATAGGGCTGAGGCACGCGCAGCCAGCCCTGCACTTCGTGTCCGTGCTTACATAGCGCGGTCAGCCATAGCTGACCCAGAGCGCCGCATCCGAGCACTGTAATTTTCATTGTTCCTCCTCACCTGCAACTGCGCCAGGTGTTACGGCCTAAGTATAGCGCCGTCGACTATGCTTTTGAGTTATGCCTTGTTGCGGGTATTATGCAACGCAACAAAAGTGAAGGGAGAAGAAAAGATGCCATCTTTCGATATTGTTTCCGAAGTTGATATCCAGGAAGTTCGCAACGGCGTGGATAACGCAAGCCGTGAAGTTGAGTCTCGTTTTGATTTTCGTGGCGTTGAGGCGACGTTTGAGCTGAACGACGCAAATAAGACCATTAAGGTACTGAGCGAGTCAGATTTCCAGGTTAACCAGCTGCTCGACATTCTGCGCGCCAAGCTGCTGAAGCGCGGCATTGAAGGTACCTCGCTGGACGTGCCGGAAGAGTTTGTCCACAGCGGCAAAACCTGGTTCGTGGAAGCGAAGCTGAAGCAGGGCATTGAGAGCGCGGTGCAGAAGAAGATCGTGAAGCTCATCAAAGACAGCAAGCTGAAGGTGCAGGCGCAAATCCAGGGCGAAGAGATTCGCGTGACCGGGAAATCTCGCGACGATCTGCAGGGCGTGATGGCGCTGATCCGCGGCGGCGATCTGGGACAGCCGTTCCAGTTCAAAAACTTCCGCGATTAAGACAAAAAAATGCCCGGTTCAACCGGGCATTTTTCTAAGCTTTCAGGGCCTGCTCCACCTCGAAGCGGTTGGTCACCTTGCTGTCTATTTTAACGTAAGCGCTACGTTCCTCCGGAACTATCAGCACTTCTGTCACGCCTTCTTTTGCTTCCAGACGCTGTTTGAGCACATCACTGACGTCTATCTCTTCCGGAATTTCCACGCGCAGGCTGCTCACGTAGCGCGGCTCTTTCATGGTGCTGGCAACCAGCAGCCAGACCATCGCCAGCAGCGCACCGGCCAGGAACACGGTTTGCGAATCAAACAGGCCGTCCACCCAGCCGCCGAGCGAGCCGCCAATGGCCACCCCGAGGAACTGGCTGGTGGAGTAAATGCCCATTGCCGTACCCTTATAGCCTGCCGGAGACTCTTTACTGATAAGCGACGGCAGCAGCGCTTCCATCAGGTTAAACGCCAGGAAGAACAGCTGTACGCCAGCAACCAGTTCCCAGAAGTGCGGGCCGGAGCCCCAGAGCACGATCTCGGCAATCAACAGCAGCGCCACGCAGCCCACGAAAACGCGCTTCATCTTGCGCTTCACTTCGGCGTAGATGATAAACGGCACCACGGAGATAAAGGAGATCAGCATCGTCACCAGATAGATTTTCCAGTGCTCGGCGGCGGGGAAGCCCGCAGCGGCAAGCTGGCCGGGCAGGGCGACGAATGTGGACATAAGCAGAATGTGCAGGCACATAATACCGAAATTCAGCTTGAGCAGGCGCGGCTCGACAATCACTTTGCTAAAGCAACCTTTCACCATTCCTGATTCACGGTTCAGAACGTGGTTTTTGCTGTCCGGCACCACCCACAGCGTAAGCGCGATCCCGATGGTCGCCAGCACGGCAATCATCCAGAACAGGGCGTGCAGCCCCAGTGTGTGGGTGATGATAGGGCCAAGCACCATTGCAATCGCAAACGTCACGCCAAAGCTGACGCCGATAAAGGCCATTGCCTTGGTGCGGTTCTGCTCGCGGGTGAGATCTGACAGCAGCGCCATCACCGCGGCGGCAATCGCGCCGGAACCCTGAAGGGCGCGACCGAGAATAATTCCCCAGATGGAGTGGGAGAGGGCGGCAATTATGCTACCGAGTATAAAGACCAGCAGACCACCGACAATCAGTGGCTTACGACCAACGCGGTCCGAAAGCAGACCAAAAGGAATTTGAAATATCGCCTGGGCCAGACCGTAGATACCAATCGCCAGGCCAATCAACGCTTCACTGGCCCCCTGCAGCGCCATGCCGTACGTGGTCAGAACAGGCAGGACCATAAACATGCCAAGCATCCGTAGCGAGAAAACAGTCCCTAAACCCCAGGTCGCGCGCAGTTCGCCTGGCGTCATTTTGTAATCGTTCATTACCACCTCAGTTCAAAAGCAGGCACTAGTTTAGGCGGGGTGTTAATTGCGGTAAATAGGTGTTTGTTTAATAGATATTACCGTCGTGCAAAACCGCGTCGGGTGGCGGCGATGCCTTACCCGACCTACCGATCCCGTAGGCCCGTGCAAGCGTAGCGCCGCCGGGCAAAAAAAAAGCCAGGTGATTAACCCGGCTTTTTCAATTCAGCACACTTACCAGACGTAAGTGAGCAGGCTGTGTGAATCTGGCACCATAAAATCTACGGACATCATCACGGAAAGCGAGGTGATGGCGACAATCGAGAACACAAACAGTTTGCGTGCCCACACTTTGTCATCTTCCACCTTGTAACCGCGCAGCGCCATACCGAGCCACCAGACGCTCACTGCCGCCGCCACGGCCAGGTATTTATACCCGGCGTAGCCGCCCAGTGAGAGCATCAGCGTTGCCACGGCAAAGGCGATGATGTACAGCGTGATGTGGTTCTTGGCTACCGAAATGCCTTTCACGACCGGCAGGACCGGGATGTTCGCTGCCTGATAATCCTTAAAGCGGAAAATCGCGATGGCATAGGAGTGCGGCATCTGCCACAGGCTAAAGATAGCCAGCAGGATCAGCGCACCGCTGTCGAACTCGTTCGTGACGGCGCAGTAGCCAATCACCGGCGGCGCAGCGCCGGAGAGAGAACCAATCAGCGTGCCGTAGACGGAGTGACGTTTCATATACAGGCTGTAGACGCCCACATACACCACGAACCCCATCACCCCCAGCCAGCAGGCCAGCGGGTTAGCTCCAAACCACAGCAGCATAAAGCCAGCAATACCCAGCAAGGTGGCGTACACCAGCGAGACGGAAGGGGCGATCAGGCCTTTCACCAGCACCCGATTTTTGGTCCTTTCCATCTTCTTGTCGATATCCATGTCGATGTAGTTGTTAAATACACAACCGGACGCAACAACCAGTGACACACCGACCAGCGTGGAGATAAAGAGGGTGTAATCAATGCTGCCCTTAGAGGCCAGCAGGAACCCTCCGATCACGGAGATCAGGTTGCCAAAGATGATGCCTGGTTTCGTTACTTGCAGGTATTGCTTAAACATACTCGCCGCTCTTAGTGAACCATCATGTTGTAGTTGAGGTTCCACATAATCCAGATGGAACCGACTACCAGGATAGCGATGATAATCACGGTAAAGATAAAGGCAGTCATATTCCAGCCTTCATCGGACTTGGTGTTCATGTGCAGGAAGCAAACCAGATGCACCAGAATCTGAATCACCGCAGTCACCAGGATTGCACCCAGGATAACCGGCTTAGACGCAGAACCGTTCATCACCATCCAGAACGGGATCACCGTCAGGATGATCGACAGGATAAAACCTGTCATGTAGGTTTTTACGCTACCGTGGGAAGCGCCATGATCGTTTGAATGACTCATTACATCGCCCCCATCAGATAAACAACAGAGAACACACAGATCCATACCACGTCCAGGAAGTGCCAGAACAGGCTCAGGCACATGATACGGGTACGGTTAGTGCTGGTCAGGCCGCGACGGGATACCTGGAACATCAGTACCGCCATCCAGATCAGACCCGAGGTTACGTGCAGACCGTGAGTACCAACCAGCGCGAAGAACGCGGACAGGAAGCCACTGCGATCCGGACCAAAACCTTCCATGATCAGGTGATGGAATTCATAGATTTCCATCCCGATAAATCCAGCACCAAACAACCAGGTCAACGCCAGCCAGGAGACAACCTGGCTCTTGTTGTTTTTGTACATGGCGATAGCTGCCATGCCGTAGGTGATGGAGCTGAATAACAGCAGTGCGGTTTCAACCAGAACGAACGGCAGTTCAAAGATGTCCTTACCGGTCGGGCCACCCGCTGTGCCGTTCACCAGAACGGCATAGGTTGCGAACAGACAGCAGAACAGAATGCAGTCGCTCATCAGGTAGATCCAGAAACCGAAGACTTTCATCGGTCCTGTATCGTGGTGCGCATGCTCATGCGCGTGGGCAGTTGAGTGCGCCAGAGTATCAGTTGCCATTTTTCAGCCCCGCTTTAGAAATCTCGTCGAAATGCTGATTTTCCAGCTTTTCAACTTCACGGACTGGTACGTAGTAGTCCACGTCCTCGTCAAAGCTCTTCACAATCCAGCTGATGACGATGCCAGCGAAGCCAACAATCGCCATCCACCAGATGTGCCAGATCATTGCGAAACCAAATACCGTTGCGAAAGCGGCAATCACGATGCCCGCGCCGCTGTTTTTCGGCATGTGGATCTCTTCGTAATGAGCTGGTTGCTTGTACGCTTCACCTTTTTCTTTCATTTCCCAGAATGCGTCGCGTTCATGGATCTGCGGCACAACGGCGAAGTTATAGAACGGAGGTGGAGAAGAGGTTGCCCACTCCAGCGTACGGCCACCCCATGGGTCACCGGTCAGGTCACGGTTCTGATCGCGGTCGCGAATAGACACGTAGAACTGAATCAGCTGAGACGCGATACCACAGGCAATCAGCACTGCGCCGCCCGCTGCAATCATCAGCATTGGGTGGAACTGTGGATCAATCTGTTGGCTCAGACGACGGGTCATACCCATGAAGCCCAGCACGTACAGCGGCATGAATGCGACGAAGAAACCGATGATCCAGAACCAGAACGCGCGTTTACCCCATTTTTCGTTCAGCGTGAAGCCGAACGCTTTTGGCCACCAGTAGGTTACGCCAGCGAAGCAGCCGAAGACCACGCCACCGATGATAACGTTATGGAAGTGCGCAATCAGGAACAGACTGTTGTGCAGAACAAAGTCAGCACCCGGTACCGCCAGCAGTACGCCGGTCATCCCACCTACGGAGAAGGTCACGATGAAGCCGATGGTCCACAGCATGGCTGAGTGGAACACGATACGGCCCTGGTACATGGTGAACAGCCAGTTGAAGATCTTCACCCCGGTAGGGATGGCGATAATCATGGTCGTAATACCGAAGAAGGCGTTTACGTTCGCGCCCGCACCCATGGTGAAGAAGTGGTGCAGCCAAACGATGAACGACAGAACGGTAATACAGACGGTTGCCCACACCAGAGAGGTGTAACCAAACAGACGTTTACGCGAGAAGGTTGCAGCGATTTCGGAGAACACACCGAAGACCGGCAGAACCAGGATGTACACTTCCGGGTGACCCCAGGCCCAAATCAGGTTGATGTACATCATCATGTTGCCACCCATATCATTCGTGAAGAAATGGGTGCCCAGGTAGCGGTCCAGGGTCAGCAGCGCGATGGTGACGGTCAGAATTGGGAAGGACGCAATGATCAGGATGTTGGCGCACAGAGATGCCCAGGTAAATACCGGCATCTTGAACATGGTCATGCCAGGGGCACGCATCTTGATAATGGTCACGAAGAAGTTGATACCGGTCAGGGTCGTACCAACACCGGAGAGCTGAAGCGCCCAAATCCAGTAGTCGACACCAACGCCCGGACTGTATTCAATTCCCGACAGCGGCGGGTACGCCAGCCAGCCGGTCTGAGCAAATTCGCCCACACCCAGTGACAGGTTAACCAGGATTACGCCGACAACCGTGAACCAGAAGCTCAGGTTGTTCAGGAACGGGAACGCCACGTCGCGCGCGCCGATTTGCAGCGGAACGACAACGTTCATCAGACCGATAACCAGCGGCATCGCCACGAAGAAGATCATGATAACGCCGTGGGCGGTAAAGATCTGATCGTAGTGGTGCGGCGGCAGGAAGCCGGCTTCACCCGCCGAGGCGAGCGCCTGCTGGCTACGCATCATGATCGCATCCGCAAAGCCACGAATTAACATGACGATACCGACGATGCAGTACATGATACCGAGTTTTTTGTGGTCAACCGAAGTCAGCCACTCATTCCACAGGTAGCTCCACTTACCGAAGTAAGTGATCAAGCCCAGTAAGGCTGCGCCACCGATGATAATTGCAGCCACCGTAACCACGATAATGGGTTCATGGTAGGGCACTGCATCCAGTGTCAATTTTCCGAACATTTTCTTCCTCGGCCCCTTAGTGAGCGGTTTCCGCGTGGCTCATGTCCATGCCTTCCATACCTTCATGCGCGCTGTGCTCGCCTTCAGGCTGGGTCATGTCCATGCTCTTGCCGTGATCCATAAATTTGCCAATGACGTCTTTAAACAAATCAGGTTTCACGTTAGAGAAGTACTCCACCTTGTTGTATTCGCTAGGCGTAGCCACTTTTTCGAACGCCGCCATGTCAGACATGGTGTTAGTAGACTGCTTCGCTTTTTCAACCCACTGGTCGAAAGCGGCACGGTCTGGCGTTGCGATAGCTTTGAACTTCATACCTGAGAAGCCCGGGCCGCTATAGCTGGCGGAGATACCATCATAGGTGCCTGCTTCATTCGCGATCAGGTGCAGGTTAGTCTGCATACCGGCCATCGCGTAAATCTGGCTACCCAGACGCGGGATGAAGAAGGAGTTCATTACGGAGTTGGAGGTCACTTTGAACTGAACCGGAGTGTTCGCCGGGAAGGCGATTTCATTCACGGTAGCAATGCCCTGCTCTGGATAGATGAAGAACCATTTCCAGTCCATGGAGACCACTTCAATGGTAATAGGTTTCTCATCGTGAACCAGCGGTTTGCTTGGCTCAAGTGCGTGAGTGGTTTTCCAGGTCAGAACGGCAAGGAACAGAATGATCAGAATAGGTACCGTCCAGACCACAGCTTCCACTTTATTGGAGTGTGACCAGTTAGGGCTATACTTCGCATCTTTATTGCTCGCACGATACTTCCAGGCGAAACCAACTGCCATCAAAATGGCTGGAATAACCACAATCATCATCAGGCCAAATGCCGTCAGAATCAATGAACGTTGTTCCAGTCCAATCTGTCCTTTGGGGTCTAGTAGTGCAGAATCGCAGCCACTGAGTAATACAGTGCCCGCGAATAATGACAACCATCCCAAACTTTTATTGTATTTCCCGAGTCTCATTTAACGACCTCAATTCCACGGAGTCTGGTGGCGTTTAAAGTGTGGGGGCATTTTACGGGAAGGTTACATTACTGTAAACATCATTAGGCCTGTGTCAGGAAGGTGTTACTGGGTTCTGCCGCACATGTCACAAGTGTTGCAAATTATGTCGCTTTTTAAGACATAAGCCGCATGGCGCGGGCTTTATAACGAAAGGACCCCCAAGCATACCCTAAAAGGGGCAATTGGTATAACCATTGTTAAAAACAAACAAAAAATTAACAATTAATTATCAATAAAAAGACAACTAAAAAACGAAAATTCAATGTTTCAAAAGCTGAATCGTTTAATGAGAAAATAGAGTTTGGAATTGACTCCAATAATTTCCAGAAGCTATCCCGCACAAAACAACAAATATTTTTTTTCGCGACTGACGGTTATTCCACCGTTATAATTTCACATCGTGATTACAACGGGAAATAACCTTTCGTTTTTTTCTTCAGCTCATCTGCGTTTTGCGCAATGCCAGAAAATCGAGAAGTCCCCCGATCAGGATCCCGGCGATGGCGAGCAGGGCACCCACGTCCAGCAGGAGCGTTTCGAGCGGGACTGTCAGAGAGGTGGTTGCATTAATGATGAGTACGACAAGCCACAATCCCAGCGCAAGGCACCCCACCGTTAACAACCGCAAGGCAAAACGGTAGGCGCGGTGATACTCGGTACGCGGCATAAAGTCTTCAGTACGCTGGGTATATTCAAGCGTCTGACGACACACCAGCAGCAATAAAATCCCCGGCACGGCGGCAACCACCGAGAAGAGATAAAATGTCGGCCATCCGTGGGCTTCAACGAACCAGCCTGCAATGGGACCGACGTACACGCGGCCAACGGCCGAGAGCGCCGAGAGCAATGCGAACTGCGTCGCGGAAAACGATTTATTGCACAGGGTCATCAGCAGGGCGACAAAGGCAGCCGTTCCCATACCGCCGCAGAGGTTTTCGAAGAAGACCGCTGACGCCATGCTGATCATGTGTTTGTCGGTGATCGACAGCAGCCAGTAGCCTGCGTTTGATGCCCCCTGCAGGATGCCGAAAATCAGCAGCGCACGGAACAGGGTCAGGCGCTGCATCAGCACGCCGCCGTAAAGCGCACCAAGGATAGTCGCGAACAGCCCCAGCGTTTTATTCACCACGCCCACTTCACCGGCATCAAAACCTACGCCGCGGATCAGGAAGGTGGTGGTCAGACTCATGGCAAAGGCATCGCCGAGCTTATACAGGACAATCAGCAGCAAAATCAGCCAGGCATTGTTGCGGCCAAAAAAATCACGCAATGGTTCAGCGACAGCCTGCTCCAGCGAGCGTGGAACCGGGATCACATCGCTCGGTTCAGGTGCGAACAGGGTGGCAATAATGCAGGGGATCAGCAGCGCGGCCATCAGCCAGTACATGCCCTGCCAGCCGAGATAGCGGTCGGCAAGCCAGAGCGCCAGCCCGCCAGAAACCAGCATCCCGAGACGATAGCCGAGCACGCTGATAGCCGCCCCGGCACCGCGTTCGTCAGCGGGAAGAACGTCCGTCTTCCAGGCGTCGAAAACGATATCCTGCGAAGCGGAACAGAAGGCGATGACTACCGCGAGGGCGGCCATCCAGCGCAGCTGGGTTGACGGCTCAAGAAAGCCCATCGCGGCAATGGCCACGAGCAGCAGAAGCTGCGTTATCACTAACCAACCGCGACGTCGCCCGAGGAACGGCGGCGTGTAGCGGTCCATCACCGGCGACCAGAGGAACTTAAAGACGTAAGCCTGGCCGACTAGCGAAAAGAAGCCGATAGTTTTGAGATCGATATTCTCGACGGTCATCCACGCCTGCAGCGTGCCGGAGGTGAGCGCGAGCGGTAAACCGGAGGCGAAGCCGAGGATCAGCAGAATGGCTGATTTCGGTTGCTGGAAAATGCGTAAGTAGTGACTGGACATGTTTTTATTGAAACTGACCCGGCTAAGCGCCGGGTCAGTGCGCAGAATTAACGAGCGTTCTGCTTGATGAAGTCATGAATGCTGGTGTCCTGCGCCATATCGGCGATGGTATCAGTCAGCACGCTGTTTACCGCGTTAGCAATGTTCTGGTTGGATGCCTGGAATGCACCTTCAACAGAGTAGCTGGCGCGGTAATTTTTGGTCATCTTGTTGCCGTTTTTCGCGGTAGCAATGATGGCGATATCCGCTTTGGTCGCGATGTTGTAGCGCACGTTACCCTGGGAGACGTCAGCGTACAGGTTGTTCACGATGATCTGCAGATCAACCGCGCCGCTTGGCCCAATCATATAACCGCGAGAGGTCATCTGCTTCTCGAGCACTTCCTGCAGCAGGAAGCGCAGGTCGCGGGAGGCGGTCAGGGTAACCTGCTGGTTATCGCGGGTCACTTTTGCCAGCGCCTGGTCCTGACGCTGATCGGCACCGTTAATGCTCACGGTCACGCCCATCAGGCTTGGATCCTGCTGAGGCAGGGTAATTTTTGGTGACACATCAATAGTCGTTGGCGGGGTTGCGCAGCCTGCCAGCATAAAAAGTGCTACCAACGGAAAGAAGAGTTTTTTTAACATTTTCAGGTTCTCAACGAATCGTAAGCGTATAAAGAGAAAAATTGTCGCCATCATAACATCGCTAACGGCGAGGGGAAGTGGTCAACGCATGTAAATTCATCGCCTTGTCCGAAAACTGACCAGTTCACCGTTTTTCTCAATCCGTGTATGACAAAACGTATGAGCCTCACAGTGAACTTCATTCGTTTGAATGAGAAAATCAGACGAAAGCTAAATATTTGTTGTCAAGGTGTAATGGAAACGGTAAAAGCGGCTAACATTTAAAGGGATGGGTGACATCCTGGCGTTGTCGGAGGAGTAATTTCATGATGATACGTGAGCAGATAGAAGATAAATTAAGGGCAGCTTTTAACCCTGTGTTTCTCGAAGTTGTCGACGAAAGCTATCGTCATAACGTACCGGCGGGTTCTGAAAGCCACTTTAAAGTGGTTCTGGTCAGCGATCGTTTCCTGGGAGAGCGTTTCCTGAACCGACATCGCTTGATCTACAGTACCCTGACGGAAGAACTCTCCACAACCGTACATGCGCTGGCGCTGCATACCTACACCATTAAGGAATGGGAAGGCCTGCAGGATACGGTATTCGCATCACCGCCTTGTCGCGGAGCAGGCACCATAGCCTGAAAAATCGGATTTGCAACGATTGGAGCTTTTCCAGTATGTTGCTTGCAGATTTCCTCAAAACGGCCTTAGGGCCGTTTTGTTTTGTCTGAGTTTTGAGCGGATGGTGCGATTTTAAGGCTAAAAATAGCCTTAAAGTGTGAAAAAAGCCGCAGCAACATGCCCCAACCGTTCTCGACTCACCTAAGTGATGCCGCTATAATGCCGCGTCTTATTGAATGTCTTCGGGATGATTCTGGCGACAGGGAATGTGAATCTGCACTAAGAGAGCATCCCGGTAAAACAGACAGATTCAGAGTTGACCGAGCACTGTGATTTTTTTGAGGTAACAAGATGCAAGTTTCAGTTGAAACCACTCAAGGCCTTGGCCGCCGTGTAACGATTACTATCGCTGCTGACAGCATCGAAACTGCTGTGAAAAGCGAGCTGGTCAACGTAGCAAAAAAAGTACGTATTGACGGCTTCCGCAAGGGCAAAGTACCAATGAATGTTGTTGCTCAGCGTTATGGCGCTTCCGTGCGTCAGGATGTGCTGGGTGAACTGATGAGCCGTAACTTTATTGATGCGATCATCAAAGAAAAAATCAATCCGGCCGGCGCGCCGAACTACGTTCCAGGCGAATACAAACTGGGCGAAGACTTCACCTACTCCGTAGAGTTCGAAGTGTACCCAGAAGTTGAGCTGAAAGGTCTGGAGTCTATCGAAGTTGAGAAACCAGTTGTTTCCGTGACTGACGAAGACGTTGACGGCATGCTGGACACCCTGCGCAAGCAGCAGGCGAACTGGAAAGAGAAAGAAGGCGCTGTTGACGCTGAAGACCGCGTTACCATCGACTTCACCGGTTCTGTAGATGGCGAAGAGTTTGAAGGCGGCAAAGCGTCTGACTTCGTACTGGCAATGGGTCAGGGTCGTATGATCCCAGGTTTCGAAGACGGTATCAAAGGCCACAAGGCTGGCGAAGAGTTCACCATCGACGTGACCTTCCCGGAAGAGTACCACGCTGAAAACCTGAAAGGTAAAGCAGCGAAGTTCGTCATCAACCTGAAGAAAGTGGAAGAGCGCGAACTGCCAGAACTGACTGAAGAATTCATCAAGCGTTTCGGCGTGGAAGATGGTTCTGTTGCTGGCCTGCGTACCGAAGTGCGTAAGAACATGGAGCGCGAGCTGAACGGCGCTGTGCGTAACCGTGTGAAATCTCAGGCGATTGACGGTCTGGTGAAAGCGAACGACATCGACGTTCCTGCAGCCCTGATCGACAGCGAAATCGACGTACTGCGCCGTCAGGCTGCACAGCGTTTCGGTGGCAACCAGCAGCAAGCGATGGAACTGCCACGCGAGCTGTTCGAAGAGCAAGCGAAACGCCGCGTTGTTGTAGGCCTGCTGCTGGGCGAAGTGATTCGCACCCACGAGCTGAAAGCTGACGAAGAGCGTGTGAAAGGCCTGATCGAAGAGATGGCTTCTGCATACGAAGATCCATCAGAAGTGATCGAGTTCTACGGTAAGAACAAAGAGCTGATGGACAACATGCGCAACGTCGCACTGGAAGAGCAGGCTGTTGAAGCGGTACTGGCGAAAGCTAAAGTGTCCGAAAAAGCGACCTCTTTCAACGAACTGATGAACCAGCAGGCGTAATTTCGCCCCAACGGTTTAAAGTTTGAACAAAAACCCGTTGCCTTTTGGCGACGGGTTTTTTTTATCACACCAATAGCCCAGGAAGAGTGCTAAAACGCCCTTTCAGTGTTAGCGTAACAACAAAAGGTTGTTATGCTTGAAATAGGGCAATGTGAACCCCATAAGTATGGAATCACGATGAATGAGACTGGCTGATAATCCGTCCATAAGGTTACAATCAGTACAGCAGGTGTTTTCAATTTAGATCCAGGAGACGGAAATGTCATACAGTGGCGAACGAGATAACTTTGCACCCCATATGGCTCTGGTGCCAATGGTTATTGAACAGACCTCACGTGGTGAGCGTTCTTTTGATATCTATTCCCGTCTGCTCAAGGAACGCGTTATCTTTCTGACCGGCCAGGTAGAAGACCACATGGCTAACCTGATCGTGGCGCAGATGCTGTTTCTGGAAGCGGAAAACCCAGAAAAAGACATTTACCTGTACATTAACTCCCCTGGTGGCGTGATTACCGCAGGTATGTCCATTTATGACACCATGCAATTCATCAAGCCTGATGTAAGCACTATCTGTATGGGTCAGGCTGCATCTATGGGCGCGTTCCTGTTAACAGCAGGGGCGAAGGGTAAGCGTTTCTGCCTGCCTAATTCCCGCGTGATGATTCACCAGCCGCTGGGTGGTTACCAGGGCCAGGCGACGGATATCGAAATCCACGCCCGAGAAATTCTGAAAGTTAAAGCGCGCATGAATGAACTTATGGCGCAGCATACGGGTCAACCCCTCGAGCAGATCGAGCGCGATACCGAGCGCGATCGCTTCCTCTCTGCTCCAGAGGCAGTTGAGTACGGCTTAGTTGACTCCGTGTTAACCCATCGTAATTGATGCCCGCGACGCGAGTGTGCCGCTATACTAAAGTAGGGCGGCACGCTGCTTTAAGCAGCTTGCGTCTGAGATTGGCATTTGCGTCGTCATGTGCGGCACAAAGAACTTAAAAAGAGGTTTGGACTCATGACAGATAAACGCAAAGATGGTTCGGGCAAACTGCTGTACTGCTCTTTTTGCGGCAAAAGCCAGCATGAAGTGCGTAAACTGATTGCCGGGCCGTCCGTGTATATCTGCGACGAATGTGTCGATTTATGTAACGACATCATTCGCGAAGAGATTAAAGAAGTTGCGCCACACCGTGAGCGTAGCGCGTTGCCAACGCCGCATGAGATTCGTCATCACCTTGACGACTACGTCATTGGCCAGGAGCAGGCCAAGAAGGTGCTGGCAGTGGCGGTATACAACCACTACAAACGTCTTCGTAACGGCGACACCAGTAATGGCGTGGAACTGGGCAAAAGTAACATTCTGCTGATTGGCCCAACCGGCTCCGGTAAAACGTTGCTGGCCGAAACGCTGGCGCGTCTGCTGGATGTTCCGTTCACCATGGCTGATGCCACTACCCTGACCGAAGCTGGTTATGTGGGTGAAGACGTTGAAAACATCATCCAGAAACTGCTGCAGAAGTGCGACTACGACGTACAGAAAGCGCAGCGCGGGATCGTCTATATCGATGAGATTGACAAGATCTCCCGTAAGTCTGACAACCCGTCCATCACCCGTGACGTGTCGGGCGAAGGCGTGCAGCAGGCGCTGTTGAAATTGATCGAAGGTACGGTTGCCGCCGTTCCACCGCAGGGCGGTCGTAAACATCCGCAGCAGGAGTTCCTGCAGGTTGATACCTCCAAGATCCTGTTTATCTGCGGCGGTGCGTTTGCAGGCCTCGATAAAGTGATCTCTCATCGTGTTGAAACCGGCTCCGGCATTGGTTTTGGCGCGACGGTGAAATCCACCTCCGAAAAACCGAACGAAGGTGAGCTGCTGTCACAGGTTGAGCCGGAAGATCTGATCAAATTCGGTCTGATCCCTGAGTTCATCGGTCGTCTGCCGGTAGTGGCAACGCTGAATGAACTGAGTGAAGAGGCGCTGATTCAGATCCTGAAAGAGCCAAAAAATGCGCTGACCAAGCAGTATCAGGCGCTGTTCAATCTGGAAGGCGTTGATCTGGAATTTCGCGACGAAGCGCTCGATGCGATCGCCAAAAAAGCGATGGCCCGTAAAACCGGTGCCCGTGGCCTGCGTTCTATCGTTGAAGCGGCACTGCTCGACACCATGTACGATTTGCCGTCCATGGAAGATGTCGAAAAAGTGGTTATCGACGAGTCCGTCATCGGTGGACAGACCAAGCCGCTGCTGATTTACGGTAAACCGGAAGCTCAGCAGGCATCTGGCGAATAATTCACCAAATCATACAAGCAGTTATTCAAAAAGGGGGGATTTTATCTCCCCTTTACTTTTTCCGTATTCATGGCGTTGAATGTGTGGGAAACATCCCCATATACTGGTTACATGTTAATGGTTGTGTGAAGCACAGTGACATAACCAGTTTACCTGGCGGACACTAAACTAAGAGAGAGCTCTATGAATCCTGAGCGTTCTGAACGCATTGAAATCCCCGTATTGCCGTTGCGCGATGTGGTGGTTTATCCGCACATGGTCATACCCTTATTTGTAGGGCGGGAAAAATCTATCCGTTGCCTCGAAGCCGCCATGGATCATGATAAAAAAATCATGCTGGTGGCGCAGAAAGAAGCATCAACGGATGAGCCGGGTGTAAACGATCTTTTCACCGTCGGGACCGTGGCCTCTATTTTGCAGATGCTGAAGCTGCCTGACGGCACCGTGAAGGTGCTCGTAGAAGGCCTGCAGCGTGCGCGTATTACCACTTTGTCAGACGATGGCGAACACTTCTCTGCCAAGGCAGAGTACCTTGATTCGCCTGAGCTTGATGAGCGCGAGCAGGAAGTGCTGGTGCGCACCGCGATTAGCCAGTTTGAAGGCTATATCAAGCTGAACAAGAAAATCCCACCAGAAGTGCTGACGTCGCTGAACAGCATCGACGATCCTGCGCGTCTGGCGGACACCATCGCTGCACACATGCCGCTGAAGCTGGCTGACAAACAGTCCGTGCTGGAAATGTCCGACGTTAACGAACGTCTGGAATACCTCATGGCGATGATGGAATCTGAAATCGATCTGCTGCAGGTTGAGAAGCGTATTCGCAACCGCGTGAAAAAGCAGATGGAGAAATCTCAGCGCGAGTACTATCTGAATGAGCAAATGAAGGCCATTCAGAAAGAGCTGGGCGAGATGGACGATGCGCCGGACGAAAACGAAGCGCTGAAGCGTAAGATCGACGCGGCGAAGATGCCGAAAGAGGCGAAAGAGAAGGCTGAAGCTGAGCTGCAGAAGCTGAAAATGATGTCTCCGATGTCGGCTGAAGCGACCGTCGTGCGCGGCTACATTGAGTGGATGGTGCAGGTCCCGTGGAACGCCCGCAGCAAGGTCAAAAAAGATCTGCGTCAGGCACAGGAGATCCTCGATACCGACCACTACGGCCTGGAGCGCGTGAAAGACCGCATTCTTGAGTACCTCGCGGTACAGAGCCGTGTGAACAAAATTAAAGGCCCCATTCTGTGCCTGGTAGGGCCGCCAGGGGTAGGTAAAACCTCTCTGGGTCAGTCCATCGCCAAAGCGACCGGACGTAAGTATATCCGCATGGCGCTGGGTGGCGTACGCGATGAAGCGGAAATCCGCGGTCATCGCCGTACCTACATCGGTTCTATGCCGGGTAAACTGATTCAGAAGATGGCGAAAGTGGGGGTTAAAAACCCGCTGTTCCTGCTCGATGAGATCGACAAAATGTCGTCAGACATGCGTGGCGATCCGGCGTCTGCACTGCTGGAAGTGCTTGATCCAGAACAGAACGTAGCGTTCAGCGATCACTACCTGGAAGTGGACTACGATCTGAGCGATGTTATGTTCGTGGCGACGTCCAACTCCATGAACATTCCGGCCCCACTGCTGGACCGTATGGAAGTGATCCGTCTCTCCGGCTACACCGAAGACGAGAAGCTGAACATTGCGAAACAGCACCTGTTGCCGAAGCAGATTGAGCGTAACGCGCTGAAAGCGAACGAGCTGACCGTTGAGGACAGCGCGATTGTTGGCATCATCCGTTACTACACCCGTGAAGCGGGCGTGCGTAGCCTTGAGCGTGAAATCTCTAAACTGTGCCGTAAGGCGGTGAAACAGCTGCTGCTGGATAAGAGCCTGAAGCACATCGTGATTAACGGCGACAATCTGCATGCCTACCTGGGCGTACAGCGCTTTGATTACGGTCGTGCAGACAACGAAAACCGCGTGGGTCAGGTGACCGGTCTGGCATGGACGGAAGTGGGCGGCGATCTGCTGACCATTGAAACGGCCTGCGTGCCGGGTAAAGGCAAGCTGACCTACACCGGCTCGCTGGGTGAGGTAATGCAGGAGTCCATTCAGGCGGCATTGACCGTGGTACGTGCGCGCGCGGAAAAACTGGGTATTAACCCGGATTTCTACGAAAAACGCGATATCCACGTTCACGTACCGGAAGGGGCGACGCCGAAAGATGGCCCAAGCGCGGGTATTGCTATGTGTACCGCACTGGTCTCCTGTCTGACGGGCAACCCGGTGCGTGCCGACGTGGCGATGACCGGTGAAATTACCCTGCGTGGTCAGGTACTGCCAATCGGTGGATTGAAAGAAAAACTGCTGGCGGCACATCGTGGGGGGATCAAAACCGTATTGATTCCTTACGAAAATAAACGCGATCTGGAAGAGATTCCGGACAACGTGATTGCCGATCTGCAGATCCATCCGGTGAAACGCATTGAGGAAGTTCTTAGTCTCGCACTGCAGAATGAACCCTCAGGAATGCAGGTTGTAACCGCAAAATAGTGACCTCGCGCAAAGAGCGTCAATAAAAACAAGGCTGGTAAGTCATTTCGCACTTGCCAGCCTTTTTTTGTATAGCTAATTTAGATTGCTGATTGGGTTAGCCATCAACAACGGGTGTTGTAAGGTCATGGCAGGCCTGATATAACTGCTGCGCGGTCGCGCTGTGAAGGATTCAGGTGCGATATAAATTATAAAGAGAGGAAGAGAACAGTGAATAAATCTCAACTGATTGACAAAATTGCTGCTGGTGCTGATATTTCTAAAGCTGCAGCTGGACGTGCGTTAGATGCATTAATTGCTTCTGTTACTGAATCTCTGCAGTCTGGGGACGACGTTGCGCTGGTAGGCTTCGGTACTTTTGCTGTTAAAGAGCGTGCTGCCCGTACTGGCCGTAACCCTCAAACCGGTAAAGAGATCACCATTGCTGCCGCTAAAGTGCCGGGTTTCCGTGCAGGTAAAGCGCTGAAAGACGCAGTAAACTGATTGCTTTCCCGCTTCAGGGAAGCCGAAAAGTACAAGGGCGCATCATTTGATGTGCCTTTTTTGTTTGTCCAGACCTGATTTGTGCGAGTTTATGCGAGTTGTGGGCTGACAATCGCCCCGTTTTCTTGTCACAATACGCCTTTACGCGCGACGGTAAGGATTTCCCGTCAGCGTCAGGTAACCAGTCACCTACAGCGGAGTGTTGTTACACCATGATGGACAGCTTACGCACGGCTGCTAACAGTCTCGTGCTCAAGATTATTTTCGGTATCATTATCGTGTCGTTCATTTTGACCGGCGTGAGCAGTTACCTTATCGGCGGTGGTGCGAACTATGCCGCAAAAGTGAACGGCCAGGAAATTAGCCGTGGGCAGTTCGAGAACGCTTTCGCCGGTGAACGTAACCGTATGCAGCAACAGCTGGGCGATCAATTCTCTGAACTGGCAGCGAACGAAGGCTATATGAAAACCTTGCGTCAGCAGACGCTTAATCGCCTTATCGATGAAGCGTTGCTGGACCAGTATGCGAAGGGACTGGGTCTGGGCATTAGCGATGAGCAGGTTAAAAAAGCCATCTTCTCAACCCCGGCATTCCAGTCTAACGGCAAATTCGACAACGCCCGTTACAACAGCATCGTAAACCAGATGGGCATGACCGCCGATCAGTACGCGCAGGCGCTGCGTAACCAGCTGACGACTCAGCAGCTCATCAATGCCGTTGTGGGCACCGATTTTATGCTCAAAGGTGAAACTGACGAACTGGCTGCGCTGGTGGCTCAGCAGCGTGTCGTGCGTGAAGCGACAATCGATGTGAATGCGCTGGCGGCAAAACAGCAGGTGAGCGACGCAGACATTAACGCTTACTACGAGCAGAACAAGAACACCTTCGTTGCGCCTGAGCAGTTCCGTGTGAGCTACATCAAACTGGATGCGGCTGCGCTGCAGGAAAGCGCGTCTGACGCGGAAATCCAGTCTTACTACGATCAGCATCAGGATCAGTTCACTCAGCCGCAGCGTAACCGCTACAGCGTGATTCAGACTAAGACCGAGGCAGATGCCAAAGCCGTGCTGGACGAGTTGAACAAAGGCGCTGATTTCGCGACCGTCGCGAAAGCAAAATCCACCGACATTATCTCTGCGAAAAACGGCGGTGATATGGGCTGGCTTGAAGACGCGACCACGCCGGACGAGCTGAAAAATGCGGGTCTGAAAGAGAAAGGCCAACTTTCAGGCGTCATTAAGTCTTCCGTTGGTTTCCTGGTCGTGCGTCTGGACGACATCACCGCGGCGAAAACCAAGCCGCTGGCTGACGTTCGCGAGGATATCGCGGCGAAAGTGAAACAGGAAAAAGCGCTGGATGCTTATTACGCACTGCAGCAGAAAGTGAGCGATGCGGCGAGCAACGACAATGAATCTCTGGCGGGTGCAGAGCAGGCGGCGGGTGTCAAAGCGGTTGAAACTGGCTGGTTTGGACGCGACAACCTGCCGGAAGAGCTGAACTTCAAGCCGGTTTCTGACGCTATCTTCAACGGTGGTCTGGTAGGCGAGAACGGCACGCCGGGCAGCAACTCTGACATCATTACCGTTGACGGTGACCGTGCATTCGTTCTGCGTGTCAGCGAGCACAAAGCGGAAGCCGTTAAGCCGCTGGCGGAAGTGAAAGATCAGGTTGTTGCGCAGGTTAAGCACAACAAAGCTGAGCAGCAGGCAAAACTGGATGCTGAGAAGATCCTGGTTGATCTGAAAGCAGGTAAAGAGGACGCGCTGAAAGCTGCTGGCCTGAGCTTCGGTGAGGCGAAAACGCTGAGCCGTACCGGTCAGGACCCAATCAGCCAGGCCGCGTTTGGTCTGACGCTGCCAGCGAAGGATAAACCAAGCTTCGGCACCACAACCGATATGCAGGGTAACGTCGTTCTGCTGGCGCTGGATGAAGTGAAAGCGGGCACGCTGCCAGAAGCACAGAAGAAAGCGATGGTCCAGGGGATTACCCAGAACAACGCCCAGATTGCTTTCGAAGCCATGATGAGCAACCTGCGTAAAGAAGCTAAAATCAAGCTGGGTGATGTGATGACTCAGCAGCAGTAATTACGAGTCTGCTCGCAGATTTTCGTAACGCTCTGCAAAAACTAAAGGCCGCTTTCGCGGCCTTTTCCATTTCTGCAATCTGCTGTTTGTGCCCGTTTTGCCCGGCGGCTATCGTGACGTGGCTGTCAACAAACAAGGAGATAACAGCATGAAACGTGGAATCAAAGCACTGTTAATTACGCTGGCTATTGCCACCACCGGGATGAGCGCGGGCGCGCAGGCGGTGACGCCCGCCGCCAAATCACAGGCTACGCAGAGCAAGCCTGACGCGACAGCGCCGGTGCAAGGGCAAACCAAAGCGACTGACGCCGGTAAAAATACCGATGATGACGGTACGCGGGCCAGCATCAATTCGGCCTCTGCGGAAGATCTCGCCCGCGTCATGAATGGCGTCGGCCTGAAAAAAGCACAGGCTATCGTCAGCTACCGCGAAGAGTATGGCCCTTTCAAAACGCTCGACGATCTCAAACAGGTGCCCGGCATGGGCAGCGCGCTGGTTGAGCGCAACCTCTCACACCTGACGCTGTAATTACGCAATTTCTTGCACTGCGGCAAAATTTTGCCAGGATAAAGAGGTCATACCAGTTATGACCTCTCATCCTACAATAACAGTAAAGGCTATTGCGCTATGCAGACAAAAATCAAAGTACGCGGTTTCCATCTCGACGTTTACCAGCACGTGAACAACGCCCGCTATCTCGAGTTTCTTGAAGAAGCGCGCTGGGACGGGCTGGAGAACAGCGAAAGCTTTCAGTGGCTGACTGCGCACAACATCGCGTTCGTGGTCGTCAATATCAACATCAACTACCGCCGTCCGGCCGTACTGGGGGATGTGCTGACCGTCACCAGTCAGGTTCAGCAGCTAAACGGTAAAAGCGGGGTGTTGAGCCAGGTGGTGACGCTGGATCCTGAAGGGCAGGTGGTGGCCGATGCGCTGATCACCTTTGTCTGTATTGATCTAAAAACGCAAAAGGCGCTGCCGCTTGAAGGGGAATTGCGGGAAAAGCTGGAGTTGATGGTCGCTTAGAAAGTTTGTCTTTTATAAAAGACAAAAGGATTTTTCAGGGATAGAATAATGGACAGGGACTACTTTGTTGAACGTTACCGGACCCATGACGGAAAAGTGCCGTTTGAGGAATGGGTAACAGAATGCATCGAAAGGATCCGGATCTGGTTTTCCGGATCCTTATGCGGATTAACCGTGCGATAAAACGTAATTTTGGCGATTACAGGTATCTCAGGGAAGGTGTTTGGGAGATGCGAGTCGACAGTGGCCCCGGCTACAGAATCTATTTTTCAGTAGAGAATCGGCAGGTTTTATTGTTACTGATCGGTGGTGACAAAAAGAGCCAAAAAGCAGATATCAAACTGGCAATAGATTACTGGAAAGATCATCAAACAAAAGGACATTCCAATGAGCGTCGCTAAACGAAAATATTCGAGCTCTGTTAGCCACCATGATGCTGTTGTGAAAATGCTGCGAGAGAATCCTTCCTACGCTCAGCGTTATCTGCAAACAGCCCTGGAAGAGATCTATGAAGACCAGGGGATCCCTGCCTATCTCATTGCACTCCGTCAGGTCATCGAAGCGCGAGGCGGTATCGGAGAAATCTCTACCAAAGCAGGTCTGTCCCGTCAGCAGCTATACCGAACCTTATCAGACAACGGCAACCCAACGCTGACAACGCTGATGAAAGTCACCCGTGCTGCTGGTGTGAAACTGTTCGACAGCACGGTCAAGTAGCCCTATTTAAGCCCAGTCTTTTTCTGCATCGCGGCCATCACGCCGACTTTATCGGCAAGATAGTGGTTCAGCCCGTTAGCGCGCAGATTACAGGCGGCGCACTGACCGCAACCGTCGCCTTTGATGCCGTTGTAGCAGGTAAGGGTTTCGCTGCGAACCAGGTCCAGCTTGCCCCAGTAGTCCGCCAGCGCCCAGGTTTCGGCTTTATCCAGCCACATCAGCGGGGTTTCAAAGCGCGTCTCTTTTGCCATGCCCAGATTGACGGCGTGATTTAACGCCTTCACGAACTCATCACGACAGTCCGGGTAGCCGGAGAAGTCTGTTTCACACACGCCCGTGATCACCGCTTCGGCTTTTACCTGGTAGGCATAAATTGCCGTCAGGGTGAGGAACAGAATATTGCGGCCCGGCACGAAGGTATTCGGAATGCCGCTGGCATCGGGTTCGTAATCCGGGACGGGAATGCTGTCCCGGGTGAGGCTACTCACGGCCAGTTCATTTAACAGCGTAACGTCCAGCACCTTGTGCGCGCGTGCGCCCAGTTTCAAAGCCAGTTCACGGGCCACGTCGATTTCAGCGCGGTGGCGCTGGCCATAATCGAAAGTGACACAGTGAACTTCATCGTACTGATGAAGAGCCTGAACCAGGCAGGTAGTAGAATCTTGTCCTCCGCTGAACACGACGACGGCACGTTTCATAAATCATCTCGACAGTTACGGTAAAAACATTATGTTACCGCCTGACTTCAGCGCCGACCAGCTTCTTCACGATTTGGGGGCTGGAAGCCAGGCTTCGGTAAAATCAAACCAGCCGCGGGTATTAAGCCGAATACCGTTTACGCCCGGTGGGGCGCTGATTTGATACTGGTAGTTAAATAGCGGTGTAATCACCGCATTTTCCATAAGTTGACTAAAAATGGCCTTCAGGCCAGCATGCCGCGCCTGTTCGTCGGCCTGGGTCTGAACCGCATCCAGCGTGGCTTGTAGATGAGCAAACTGTGGCGCACTTAACAGATGCGGCCAAAGAGCATCACAGCGTAGCCACTGCTCAAGCGTGTACTCTGGCGCTTCCCCAATCAGCCTGTCACCCATCATGATATCCGCCTCTGCCAGTTGCTGGCATCCGTCCCATGTTTTGGCATCGTGAAAAATGACCCTAAGCTCACAGCCTTGTTGTGCAAGGTACTGTTTCAGCTGGTCTGCCATGGTATGGAGTTCTACCGGCAGATGATAAATCAGCGTCAATGTTTCAGGCAGACGAACGTTCGTTAAATCAGGCCACTGCGGTATACCCCAGCCGGGCAGGAGTTCTTCCGTTGGCGTGATTAAGCCCTCATTCAACGGCAGCGTGTGCAACAGCGTCGAGAGATGGATGATATTGATCAACCGTCGTGCCTGCATTTTGTTCAGTCGTGGGCTGTGCTTCAGCGTGAGATAACAAAACCCCAGGCTGGTACTGCTGCTCACCAGCCGCAGGTTTTCCAGTTCATCAAGCTCGCCAATGGCGATTTGTACCGGATGACGACAGCTGGTGCCAAGCCCGTAGTCAAACAGCGTCGGCGTGATCCAGTATTCAATCGCTTTCAGCAGCGGGTGGCTAAGATGGTACTGCTCGTGGCTTTCCAGACGAACCAATTCAGGATCGAACACGCTCAGTTTGAAAGGGCCGCAGCCCGTCATGGGCTGATTGGGATGGGCGAGGCGACTGCAGTATGTCGCCAGGCGGTGCGCAAGCCAGTGATCCGGCTGATGCAGGGTAAATGTCAGACACTGGGGGTGGGTGACGTCAATGCGTAATACGCTCTGGAACAATTTACGCAGGGCAGGCATCGCCAGCAGTGCTGTCAGGCTTTGCTGAAGCTGTGCCGTCTCGATTTTATCGCCGTTATGCCAGTGCAGGGTGGAACGGATGTAAAAGTGCCACCGTAGGCCGTCCGCCGAGACTTCCCAGTGGTGCGCCAGATCCCCCGTTGGTTCGCTGCTGCTGCCGTGAAAGCGCGTCAACCCGGAGAAAACGTGCCCGGCCAGATGCTGCTCCGCCCGGCCGGGTAGAAAACCGGGATGAAGGGGATCCAGCGAGCGGTAGTAAGGGATACGCAGCGTCGGCGTATCGTTTTGCCAGTGGCCACCCAGAAATGGATGCAGCAGCGCACGTAAATCCTCAGGCGCAAGCTGTGCCAGTTCGAGAGCGTTATGCTGCTGCCCGCTTTTCAGCGCCTCTTCCATCATCGCATTGCGCAGCGATTCCGGGGTGACGTGAAACGTCAGCTCACCGCGCTTTCCGCGGCCAGACTGCGCGCGCCAGCTGAGCCACCCCGCCTCCTGAGCCTGACGCAGCAAAGTACGCACGTGACGTTCACTGCAGAAGCAGCGGCTGGCAAGTTCGGTGACGGTCACCTGCTGTGGAGCCCCCTCGGAAGGTTGCCACAGCCGCTGATACTGATTAAGACGATTGAGCTGGCGCATAATAAACCCGGAACAATAATTATCATCTATTCACTATTACTTCCGTATATCTCACACGATACTGATGCACAAGTTAATCGCATCACATTTCAGGAGTAATCATGGCTCGGCTCGCTGCATTTGATATGGACGGCACGCTGTTAATGCCGGATCACCGTCTGGGGGAGAAAACCCTGAGTACCCTGAAGCGCCTGCGCGAGCATGATGTCACCCTGACGTTTGCCACCGGTCGTCATGTGCTGGAAATGCGCCATTTGCTGGGCGCGTTTTCCCTCGACGCCTTTCTGATCACCGGCAACGGGACGCGAATTCACTCCGTAGAAGGTGATGTACTGCACCGACGGGATCTCAACCCGGAAGTGGCGGATATCGTGCTACACAGTACCTGGGACACGCAGGCCAGCATCCACGTCTTTAACGATGGGGGCTGGTTTACCGGCAGCGAAATCCCGGAATTACTGCACGCGCATGTTTACAGCGGCTTTAAATATCAGCTTATCGATCTGCGACGGATCCCCGCTCATACAGTCACCAAGATCTGCTTCTGCGGCGATCATGACGATCTCTGTCGCTTACGGATCCAGCTGAATGAGGCGCTGGGCGACCGGGCGCACCTGACCTTCTCGGCAGTGGATTGTCTGGAAGTGCTGCCTGTGGGCTGTAACAAAGGTTCAGCCCTGGCAGTGCTGAGCGATCACCTGGGCTTAACGTTGCAGGATTGTATGGCGTTTGGCGATGCCATGAACGACCGCGAGATGCTGGGCAGCGTCGGTCGCGGTCTGATCATGGGGAATGCGATGCCGCAGCTTATGGCAGAACTCCCTCATTTACCGGTTATTGGTCACTGCCGCAACGAAGCGGTGTCCCATTTTTTGACGCATTGGCTGGACAAAAGCAACCTCCCATATTCCCCCGAATAGTGAGACCCTTCCAGCAAGCCAGACTTTGGTCTGGCTTTTTTTATTTCAGCAGCTGCGTAATCTGCGCTTTCCACGGGGCGATATCGCCGATGTTGGCCTGCACCCACTCCGCGTTGTAATAGGTCTCAAGGTAACGCTCGCCGCTGTCGCAGAGCAACGTGACGATGGAGCCGGTGCGGTTCTCTTCGCGCATACGGGCAGCAAGCTGCAGTGCGCCCCACATGTTAGTGCCCGTCGATGCGCCCACTTTGCGCCCCAGCTGCGTCTCCAGCCAGTGCGCCGTTGCCACGCTTGCGGCATCCGGCACGCGCATCATCTCGTCCACGACGTCGGGGATGAAAGAGGGCTCCACGCGCGGGCGACCAATCCCTTCAATTTTACTGCCCACCGGGCTGCGTAGACCGGCATCGCGGTTTTGCCAGTAGTCAAGGAACACGGAGTTCTGCGGGTCAACCACCATTAGCTGGGTATCGTAGCCCTGACAGCGGATGTAGCGCCCGATAGTGGCAGACGTGCCGCCCGTACCGGCGCTCATCACAATGTACGACGGAACAGGATGCGGCTCGTGGGTCATCTGGCGGAAAATACTGTCGGCGATGTTGTTATTGCCGCGCCAGTCGGTGGCTCGCTCGGCGAAGGTGAACTGGTCCATATAGTGGCCGTTCAGCTCGCGCGCGCGCATTTCAGAGGCGGCGTAGATTTCGCAGGCGCTTTCCACAAAGTGGCAGCGTCCGCCGTAAAATTCGATCTGTTCGATTTTGCGTTTTGCGGTGCAGGACGGCATCACCGCGATAAACGGCAGGCCCAGCAGGCGGGCGAAATAGGCTTCGGACACCGCTGTGGAACCGGACGAGGATTCAATAATCGTCGTGCCTTCTTTAATCCAGCCGTTACATAAACCGTATAAGAACAGGGAACGTGCCAGGCGATGCTTCAGGCTACCGGTAGGATGAGTGCTTTCGTCTTTCAGATAGAGCTGAATGCCGTCAAATCCCGGCAGGGAAAGGCGAATCAGGTGCGTATCCGCCGAGCGCTGATAGTCGGCATTGATTTCGCTGATCGCATGTTTAACCCAGGTGCTATTCATCGTAGTTATCCGTTTGTCATTTTGTGCCTAGCATAGCGAAAAGCACAGAAAAAATTGTTGCTATCTGGCCTTTAAAATAGAATGTAAGGAGAAAAATTTTCTCTGCGAGGTGGGTATGCTAGATAAAATTGACCGCAAGCTGCTTTCATTGTTGCAAACAGACTGCACCCTCTCTTTGCAGGCGTTAGCAGATGCCGTTAATCTGACCACCACACCGTGCTGGAAACGCCTCAAGAAGCTGGAAGATGACGGCGTGCTGCTGGGCCGTGTGGCGTTATTAGATCCCGAAAAACTGGGGCTTGGCCTGACGGCCTTTGTCCTGATAAAAACGCAGCACCACAGCAGCGAGTGGTATTGCCGCTTCGTCACACAGGTGTCTGAGATGCCCGAGGTGCTCGGTTTCTGGCGTATGGCCGGAGAGTACGATTACCTGATGCGCGTCCAGGTGGCCGACATGAAGCGTTATGATGATTTCTACAAGCGGCTGGTCAACAGCGTACCGGGCTTGTCGGACGTCACCTCAAGCTTCGCGATGGAACAGATAAAATACACCACAGCATTACCCATTGAATAACTTCGAAAAATACCTTCAGGAACAAACCGCGTGCGATTATTTGCCCAATTAAGCTGGTACTTTCGTCGGGAGTGGCAACGCTACCTCGGTGCGGTATGCCTGCTTATTATCATTGCCATACTGCAGCTGATCCCGCCGAAAGTGGTGGGATACGTCGTGGATGGCGTCACTGAACAGCATTACACCACCGCACGGGTGTTGATGTGGGTTGGCACGCTGGTGCTGACCGCGGTGATTGTTTACCTGCTGCGCTATGTCTGGCGCGTGCTCTTATTCGGTGCGTCCTATCAGTTGGCCGTTGAACTGCGTGAAGATTTTTACCGCCAGCTGAGCCGCCAGCATCCTGAATTTTATCTGCGCCACCGGACCGGTGACCTCATTGCCCGCGCCACTAACGACGTGGACCGCGTGGTCTTTGCCGCCGGGGAAGGGGTGCTGACGCTGGTGGATTCACTGGTAATGGGCTGCGCGGTGTTGATTGTGATGTCGACCCAGATTAGCTGGCAACTGACCCTGCTGGCGCTGCTGCCAATGCCGCTGATGGCGCTGGCGATCAACCGCTACGGTGAAAAACTCCACGAGCGTTTCAAGCTGGCGCAGGCGGCGTTTTCATCGCTCAACGATCGCACCCAGGAGAGTATGACCAGCATCCGCATGATCAAAGCCTTTGGTCTGGAGGATCGGCAGTCCGCGCTGTTTGCGGCTGATGCGGCGGATACCGGGGCAAAAAACATGCGCGTGGCGCGTATTGACGCCCGGTTTGACCCGACGATCTATATCGCCATCGGCATGGCGAATATGCTGGCGATTGGCGGCGGAAGCTGGATGGTGGTGCAGGGTTCCATGACCCTCGGTCAGTTGACCAGCTTTGCCATGTACCTTGGTCTGATGATCTGGCCGATGCTGGCGCTGGCATGGATGTTTAACATCGTTGAGCGCGGCAGCGCCGCGTACAGCCGTATTCGCGCGATGCTGGCGGAAGCGCCGGTGGTGAATGACGGTAGCGAGTCCGTACCCGAAGGCCGTGGGACGGTGAAAGCCGATATTCAGTCGTTTAGCTATCCGCAGACGACGCATCCAGTGCTCGAAAACGTGAACTTCACGCTGCAGCCCGGACAGATGCTGGGAATTTGCGGCCCAACGGGAGCCGGAAAAAGTACCGTTCTCTCTCTGCTGCAGCGCCACTTCGATGTGACGCAGGGCGACATTCGTTTTCATGATATTCCCTTGTCGAACCTGCTGCTGGACGGCTGGCGTAGCCGCCTGGCGGTGGTGAGCCAGACGCCGTTTTTATTCTCCGATACCATCGCGAACAATATCGCCCTCGGTCATCCTTCGGCAACACAGGACGAGATTGAACATGTGGCGCGCTTAGCCAGCGTCCATGACGATATTGTGCGTCTGCCGCAGGGCTATGAAACCGAGGTCGGTGAGCGCGGCGTGATGCTCTCCGGCGGGCAAAAGCAGCGTATTTCGATCGCGCGTGCGCTGCTGCTGAATGCTGAAATCCTGATCCTGGACGATGCGCTTTCCGCCGTTGATGGGCGCACTGAACATCAGATCCTGCACAATCTTCGTCAGTGGGGAGAAGGACGCACGGTGATCATCAGTGCCCACCGCCTGTCGGCGCTGACGGAAGCCAGTGAAATTCTGGTGTTGCAGCACGGGCATATTGCCCAGCGCGGACAGCACGAGCAGCTGGCGGAACAGCCGGGTTGGTATCGCGATATGTATCGTTATCAGCAGCTGGAAGCGGCGCTGGATGAGGAGGCGACTCATGCGTAAGCTCGGAACAATGTGGCCGACGCTCAAACGCCTTCTGGCCTACGGTTCGCCATGGCGTAAACCGCTTTTGGTTGCCGTGCTTCTGCTGTGGATTGCGGCGATTGCCGAAGTCAGCGGCCCGCTGCTTATCAGCTATTTCATCGACAATATGGTGGCGAAAAGTTATCTGCCGTGGGGGCTAGTCGCAGGTTTAGGCGTGGCCTACGTTGGGCTACAGTTAACGGCGGCAGGGCTGCACTATGCCCAGTCTCTGCTCTTTAATCGTGCAGCCGTGGGCGTGGTACAGCAACTGCGTACGGATGTCATGGATGCCGCGCTGCGCCAGCCGCTGAGCGAGTTTGACACCCAGCCGGTCGGGCAAGTGATTTCACGGGTGACCAACGATACTGAAGTGATCCGCGATCTCTACGTCACAGTAGTGGCAACCGTGTTGCGCAGCGCCGCGCTGATCGGTGCGATGCTGGTCGCCATGTTCAGCCTCGACTGGCGTATGGCGCTGGTGGCGATCACTATCTTCCCGGCGGTGCTGATCGTGATGGTGATCTACCAGCGCTACAGCACGCCGATTGTTCGTCGGGTGCGCGCTTATCTGGCCGATATCAACGATGGCTTCAACGAAGTGATCAACGGCATGAGCGTCATCCAGCAGTTCCGCCAGCAGGCGCGTTTTGGCGAGAGAATGGGCGAAGCCAGCCGTTCGCACTATATGGCGCGTATGCAAACATTACGTCTGGACGGCTTCCTGCTGCGTCCATTGCTTAGCCTGTTCTCGGCGCTGGTCCTCTGTGGCCTGCTGATGCTGTTTGGGCTGACAACGCGTGGAACCATTGAGGTTGGGGTGCTATACGCCTTCATCAGCTATCTGGGACGCCTTAACGAACCCCTGATTGAGCTCACTACCCAGCAATCGATGCTGCAACAGGCGGTGGTCGCCGGTGAACGCGTGTTCGAGCTGATGGACAGACCGCGTCAGACCTATGGCGATGATGAGCGTCCTCTGCAAAGCGGTTCGATTGCCTTTGATAAGGTCTCGTTTGCCTACCGCGATGACCAGCTTGTCTTACAGGACATCAACCTTGAGGTACCGTCGCGCGGCTTCGTGGCGCTGGTGGGGCATACCGGCAGCGGCAAGAGTACGCTCGCCAGTCTGTTAATGGGCTACTATCCGTTAACGCAAGGTGAGATCCGCCTCGATGGACGCCCGCTTGCCTCACTTAGCCACAATGTGCTGCGTAAGGGCGTCGCCATGGTGCAACAGGACCCGGTCGTACTGGCCGATACCTTCTACGCTAACGTCACGCTGGGTCGGCCTTTTACCGAGGAACAGGTCTGGAAGGTGCTGGAGAAAGTGCAGCTGGCCGATCTGGCGCGTGGGTTCAGTGAGGGTATCAATACTAAACTAGGCGAGCAGGGGAATAACCTCTCCGTAGGGCAGAAACAGCTGCTGGCGCTGGCGCGCGTGCTGATTGAAACGCCGCAGGTGCTGATTCTCGATGAGGCAACGGCCAGCATTGACTCCGGTACCGAGCAGGCCATCCAGCAGGCGCTGGCCGCTGTTCGGGATCACACCACGCTGGTGGTCATCGCGCATCGCCTTTCAACCATTGTCGATGCCGATACCATCCTGGTGCTGCATCGTGGACAGGCCGTTGAACGAGGTACGCACAGACAACTGCTGGAAGAGAAAGGACGCTACTGGCAGATGTACCAGCTGCAGCTGGCGGGGGAAGAGCTGGCTGCCAGCGCGCGCGAAGAAGAGTCGCTGAGCGCCTGATGCACCAAAAACAGGCAAGCTGCTAACAGTCATTCCTGTTGGTGCAAAACTGAAACGCACTGTGCACTGCCATGGTGCGTTTTTTTTCTCCCGTTCGGTATTGAACCCCATTCCTGGCTCATCGCCACCCGTTTTCTCGCTGTTTTCAATTCTGGCACACCCCTTGCAATGTCCCTTACGTGTTAGCTGCGGCCATTACCGAATTCTGACTGGAGGGGATTTATGAAGCTGGTTACGGTTGTAATCAAACCATTCAAACTCGAAGACGTACGTGAAGCGTTGTCTTCAATGGGTATTCAGGGACTGACTGTCACCGAAGTGAAAGGCTTTGGTCGTCAGAAGGGTCATGCCGAGCTTTATCGCGGTGCGGAATACAGCGTGAATTTCCTGCCAAAAGTAAAAATCGATGTCGCGATTGCGGACGACCAGCTTGATGAGGTCATTGATGTCATCAGCAAAGCGGCCTACACCGGCAAAATTGGCGACGGCAAAATTTTCGTTGCCGAACTGCAGCGCGTCATTCGCATTCGTACCGGCGAATCTGACGAAGCGGCTCTGTAAGTAACTCCTGGCACACAGTGATAGGGATCGAGAAAATGAAGATAGCAACACTCAAAATGGGTCTGGGGTCGCTGGCACTGCTGCCGGGCCTGGCACTGGCTGCGCCTGCTGTGGCAGACAAAGCCGATAACGCATTTATGATGATTAGCACCGCGCTGGTGTTGTTCATGACTATTCCGGGCATTGCACTGTTCTATGGCGGCCTGATCCGCGGCAAGAACGTGCTCTCCATGCTGACGCAGGTTGCGGTAACGTTCGCCCTGGTCTGCGTGCTGTGGGTAGTTTACGGCTACTCGCTGGCGTTCGGCACGGGCAATGCGTTCTTTGGTAACTTCGACTGGGTGATGCTGAAAAATATCGAGCTGACTGCGCTGATGGGCAGCTTCTATCAGTACATCCACGTTGCTTTCCAGGGATCGTTTGCCTGCATCACCGTCGGGCTGATTGTGGGTGCGCTCGCTGAGCGTATTCGTTTCTCTGCTGTCCTGATCTTCGTGGTGGTCTGGCTGACGCTCTCCTATGTGCCTATCGCGCATATGGTATGGGGCGGTGGTCTGCTGGCGAGCCATGGTGCGCTGGACTTTGCGGGCGGTACCGTTGTACACATCAACGCCGCCGTCGCGGGCCTGGTGGGTGCCTACCTGATTGGCAAACGTGTGGGCTTCGGGAAAGAAGCGTTCAAGCCGCATAACCTGCCGATGGTGTTTACCGGTACGGCTATCCTCTACTTTGGCTGGTTTGGCTTCAACGCAGGCTCTGCAAGTGCCGCTAACGAAATCGCCGCGCTGGCCTTCGTGAACACCGTTGTCGCAACGGCGGGTGCAATCCTCTCCTGGGTGTTTGGCGAGTGGGCCGTTCGCGGTAAACCGTCTCTGCTGGGTGCCTGTTCGGGTGCTATTGCCGGTCTGGTCGGTATCACGCCAGCCTGTGGTTACGTGGGTGTAGGTGGTGCGCTGCTGGTGGGTTTGGTTGCAGGCCTTGCGGGTCTGTGGGGCGTTACCGCTCTGAAACGTGTTCTGCGCGTTGACGACCCTTGCGATGTGTTTGGTGTCCACGGCGTCTGCGGCATCGTCGGCTGTATCATGACCGGGATCTTTGCCGCAAAATCACTGGGCGGCGTGGGTTATGCAGAAGGCGTCACCATGGTTCACCAGGTGCTGGTACAGTTGGAAAGTATTGCTATCACCGTGGTGTGGTCTGCTGTCATGGCCTTTATTGGCTATAAGCTGGCGGACATGACTGTCGGCCTGCGCGTACCGGAAGAGCAGGAACGCGAAGGTCTGGACGTCAACAGCCACGGCGAGAATGCGTATAATGCTTGAGTAGCGTACATTGCCCGGTGGCGCTGCGCTTACCGGGCCTACGACTGCGCTTGTGTAGGCCGGGTCAGGCGGAGCCGCCACCCGGCTTTTTTACCTCAACCGCGATTACGCATAACCCCTTCCTGCACCGTTGACGCCACCAGCACCCCATCCTGGGTATAAAACTCCCCGCGAACAAACCCGCGAGCGCTGGATGCTGAGGTGCTTTCCACGCTATAGAGCAGCCACTCATTCATGTTGAATGGACGGTGGAACCACATCGAGTGGTCGATGGTGGCGACCTGCATCCCTTTTTCCAGGAACCCTACGCCGTGCGGCTGCAGCGCAACCGGCAGGAAGTTAAAGTCAGACGCATAGCCCAGCAGGTACTGATGAACGCGGAGATCTTCCGGCATTGTGCCGTTGGCACGCATCCAAACCTGACGTTTTGGTTCTGCAGTGTGGCCTTTCATCGGGTTATGGAATTCGACCGGGCGGATCTCAAGCGGTTTATCGCAGAGGAACTTCTCCTTTACCTGCGGCGGAAGCAGATGCGCCAGCGCACGGGCGATATCGGTTTCTGATTTGAGATCGTCAGGCGAGGGGGCTGGCGGCATCACTTTTTGATGCTCATAGCCCGGTTCAGGTGCCTGGAAAGAGGCGGTCATGTAAAAGATCGGTTTGCCATGTTGAATGGCCGCCACGCGGCGGGCACTAAAACTGTTGCCATCTCTCAGCACTTCAACGTCATAGACAATGGGTTTTGCGCTATCGCCAGGGCGCAGGAAGTAACTGTGAAAGGAGTGCACCAGACGGTCTGTCGGGACGGTTTCCTTGGCTGCGTACAGCGCTTGTCCCACGACTTGCCCACCGAAGACCTGGCGTAAACCCAAATCTTCGCTCTGTCCGCGAAAGAGTCCTTCCTCAATTTTTTCCAGATTCAGTAATGTCAGCAGATTGTTCAGTGCCTGACTCATAGTCGTCCTCAATAAACGCCGTGGCAAAAGATACGCAGAGTATAACGCAGAAATGAAAGTGGTCCGATGGGTAGATTAGTCTGAATATAGGGGAAAATTCAGGCGTTAATCATTGATTTGTGCCACACTTGAATACGTTATGTGAATGAAACGACATCGGATGGGATCGATCCCGCTGGTGCATTGATGATAAGGAGACTTCAATGAAACTCGTGCCAATGCTAAGTGGTATAGCTATTGCGGTGGCATTGTCCGCCTGTGCAGGTAAGAGCGCTCAGGTGCCGGTGCCAGCAGCTGATCCGAACGGGATTAATACACTTTCACAGCAGTCAATTCAGCAGCCAAATGTGTCCGGTACAATCTGGATCAAGCAAAGAGTGGCTCTGCCGCCGGATGCGGTATTAACGGTAACGCTGTCTGATGCTTCACTGGCTGATGCACCGTCGAAAGTGCTGGCGCAGCGTGCGGTTCGAACCGAGGGTAAACAGGCGCCATTTAGCTTCGTACTGCCTTACAATCCAGCAGATGTGCAGCCAAATGCGCGTATCCTGCTGAGTGCGGCGGTAACGATCAACGATAAACTGGTGTTTATTACCGACACGGTGCACGAAGCGATCAACAACGGTGGAACAAAAGTTGACCTGAATCTGGTCCCGGTGCAGCAAACGGAAGTTCCGCTTGCGCCTCAGACTAACCAGCCGGCTGTTGCAACGCCGCCTACGCAGCTGTAATTCCTGCCTTTACCCTCTCCTGCGGGAGAGGGTTCAGTACACCCAACGGTATTTCTGCAAATCGATCTGTCCCGAGCCTGACACCTGCACACCTTCTGACAATAACGCCTGGCGCTGGCGCTGCAAATCCGGTCCGGTTAACGAGATGGCACCGTGACGATTCACCACACGATGCCACGGCAAAGAGCTTCCTTCCGGGAGCCGCTTCAGAACGCCACCCACCTGACGTGCCGCTCGCGGAGAGCCTGCAAGGCGCGCTACCTCACCGTAGGTGGTGACAACCCCTTCCGGGATGGAGGCCACGATTTGCCATACGCGCTGCGGAAAAGAGTCATGTTCGTCCATTGATCACTCCAGTGGGTCTTATTGAAGTGTGATGGTAAACGAAGATGAAGGCGATTGCCGCTTAAGTTTGCGCAATAAACCAGCATCCAGATGCCCATGGCTTGCAATTGACGGGCGGCCTAGGGATAATGCGCCAGCGCGTTGGTTAACAACGCTCTCAATGGGGGCTCTGTTGGTTCTCCCGCAACGCTACTCTGTTCACCAGGTCAGGTCCGGAAGGAAGCAGCCAGGGCAGACGACGTGTGTGCCGGGATGTAGCTGGCAGGGCCCCCACCCATTTTCCCCTCCGAAAATCTTTTGCTTTAGATACCCTTGCTCTCAGACTATTAATCCTTATAGATAAAGTGGTTTTTATTAGCCCGGAAATATATCTTTCATTTAACTGAAATAATATTGTCATAAACCTGTAATAATAGACTGTCATTTTATTATCGGGTGTCTTTTTCCCGTCATAAGCAAAAAATATATATCTGGATTAGAGAGTTAACTTCGTGTATTAAATTAAACACGGTTTCCGAAGGGAAGTGACAATTATGGCTACTGCGGTTTTAAATGTTAAAATTGATGAAGCGCTAAAAGAAAGACTTCGCCACTACGCCGAAGTTAATAATGAGAATTTAAGCGTGACCACAGAGAAACTGCTGCTGCTGGCGTTTGAAGCAGTAGAAGAGGCGGGAGTATCGGAAGAGGATATTGATAATCAGCATACGGAAGAAGAGAGCGTTTCTCCATTTACTCCTAAAGAAATCAAGGCACTACGTAAACTTCTGAAGAAGAGAAAATGAAACAACAACTGTCGACCGCCCATGACTACAAAGAGGCCTGCGATCTGTTGCGTTCAGGCTACGTCAAACATGTACGTCTTGGCTGGAATGTAGGAAGTGATGAGTTCTTTCGTATTGCGTCTGACTGGTGTGATACCGGCGCAAAAATAAAGAAAGAGGGTGAAGATTTTGTTATTTCACTGAAAGGCTTCCCGATTCCTCCTCAGCATTAATTCCTGACCGATGAAAACAGCTGACTGCCTGCATGACAGTCAGCTGTTTTTATTATTTACGAAAAATCTTTACACCAGACTCCGTTTAATCGAGGGCGTGGTTTTGTTCAGGGCGAGCCACAACGGCTTGATTCTCAATAACGCTTGCTCGAGTTCTTCCGGGTCAAGCGAGAAAGGCATACGCAAATAGCGATCAAATGCCCCTGAAAGACCGAACCGCGTGCCGGTTCCCATGTTGATCCCAATCGTCTCAGCCCGTGCGGCAAGCTGCGTTGCCAACATTCCCGGCAGTTCAATCCAGTATGAAAGCCCGCCTTCGGCTTCATGGAAGGTCCAGTCCGGGAAATGCTCGCTCAGGAGTTCCCCGCATTTGTTCCGTCGTTCCACCAGCATTTTCCGACGAGCGGGCAAAAATGTGTCGCTGTTTTCGATAAGCCACAGCGTTGCCAGCTGTTCCAGCAGAGGGGAACCGAGATCCAGCGTATCGCGCGCCTGAGCGAGCGACGCGATGGTGCGTGAAGAGGCGCGGATCCAGCCTAGGCGCAGTCCACCCCAGAAGCTTTTCCCGGCAGAGCCCAGCGTAATCACCGCAGCGCCAGGATTAAACGATGCCAGAGGGCGCGGCGGCGGCGCATCAAACCAAAGATCGAGCATGGTTTCGTCCACGACCAGCGTGGTACGAGTCTGCGCGGCGATGTCGGTGATCGTCTGACGCGTTGCGGCGTCCATACAGCGACCCGTCGGATTATGAAAATCCGGCATCAGGTAGGCCAGGCGCGGAGCCGTTTGGGCAAGCGTTGCCGCGAAACCGTCGGTATCCCAGCCGCTTTCAGGCAGTGATACGCCTACTGGTCGGCAGAGTGCCCCCTGAATAGCAGCGATCGCCAGTGGGTAGGTTGGATGATCGACGACGACGCGATCGCCTGGCCCGGTCATCATGCGCAATACCAGCGCAAAGCCGCTGACGGCGCCATTCACCACCATCACTTCGTCTGCCCGCGTTGGCAGCCCGCGCGCGGTATAGCGTGCGGCAATCGCTTCACGCAGCGCGGGCAACCCGAGCTGGTCATAGCCCGTCAGCGCAAGGTGCTGGGTAATCGCCGTCAGCGCATGGGTATACGCCTGATGGATTTCTGGCCCGGCGTTGAGTGCGGCGGTGGACAGGTCCAGCGCCGCGCTGGCCGCGGAAAGCGTGGGTACCGCGCGGGTATCCGGCAGGATCACGCGTGAGCCGCTGCCGTGGCGGCTTTCCAGATAGCCCTCTTCCCGCAGATGGGCGAGCGCGCTGCCAACGGTGGTGCGGCTGACGTTTAGCGTACTGGCTAATTCCCTCTCACCCGGTAGCCGCGTATTCAGCGCCAGTCTGCCATCCAGAATGAGCAGACGTAACGCATCGGCCAGTTGACGCCAGAGCGGCATACGCGACGAGGATTGCTGCCAGTGGCCTAAAAGGCGTGCCAGAGACTGGCTTCCGAAACGACGAGATGACATATGCAGTCCACTATTTAGAAACTGGACATTAATCATAGAGCCATTTTGACCCAATATAAAACTCTGGTTCACTGGAGAAGATAAAAATGGTACGTCGTCTGCTACAGCTTTATGTCGGTTTAGGGCTTTATGGCCTTTCCACCGCGATGTTTATTCGTGCGGATCTGGGCGTCGATCCGTGGGACGTATTTCACCTTGGGGTGGCCTTACAAACGGGGATGACCATTGGTACGGTCATCATTCTGATCGGTGCGGTGGTGCTTCTGCTGTGGATCCCGCTGCGTCAGATGCCCGGGCTGGGCACCCTCAGTAACGTTATCTGTATTGGCCTGGCGGCAGATGCTTCAATGGCCTTGATCCCTGAGTTGAGTTCGCTGCCTGTCCGTATCGCGCTGCTGGCGTCCGGGATCGTCGCGAACGCCATAGCAACCGGGATGTATATTGGTGCAGGTTTTGGGTCAGGTCCGCGCGACGGCCTGATGACCGGGATCCACGCCCGGTTAGGCTGGTCAATCCGCAGCGTGCGCACCTCCATTGAAGTCTCCGTCCTGATCATCGGTTGCCTGCTTGGTGGTTCATTTGGTGTGGGGACCGTGATTTACGCCCTGACCATCGGCCCGCTTATCCAGCTCTGTTTGCCGTGGTTCCGTCAAAAGCCGCGTATCGAGACGGTTCCTCAGCCAGAGCGGGTTGTTTAATTTTGCGAAGCGCTCACATGTTTTAATGGCGTCGCTGTGCCAGAATAGCGGCTTGTTATCAAGCGATGCCGGACTGCATGAAAGCGATCACACTCTATGACGTTGCCCTCCTCGCGGGGGTGTCTTACCAGACCGTGTCCCGCGTGATTAATGACGCGGAGCACGTCTCCACCCGCACGCGGGAAAAGGTGCAGCAGGCGATGGCCGAACTGCACTACGTGCCTAATCGGGGAGCACAGCAGCTGGCGGGGAAACGGACCCGCACGCTGGGGCTGATCACCACCGATCTCGCCCTGCATGCGCCCTCGCAAATTGTTTCGGCGGTAAAATCCCGGGCGGCAGAGCAGGGGGCAAGCGTCTTAATTTCAATGGTGGAACAAGCTCAGCAATGCCAGGCTGCAGTGCAGGAACTGCTGGCTCAGCGTGTAGAAGCCTTGCTGGTCAATGTCCCGCTGGACGATCCTGACGCAGAGCAGCTTCAGAAAATGGCTTCGCCTGTGCCCGTCCTGTTCCTCGATGTTTCCCCTTCAGCGCAGGTCAACAGTCTGGTATTTAACGCCCGGCAGGGGGCCGCGCTGGGCGCGGAACATCTGATAACGCTTGGGCATCAGCGCATCGCTCTGCTCAGTGGACCAGACAGTTCCGTTTCAGCGCGTGCGCGCCTGGCGGGATGGAAAACGAGCCTGGCGCAAGCCGGCCTTGAAGCCGCTGACGAAGTTCATGGTGACTGGAGCGCCGCCTCCGGATATGAAAAAGGCCATCAGCTTTTATCCGGGTCGCAATTACCTGACGCCATTCTGGTGGCGAACGATCAAATGGCACTGGGCGTGATGCGCGCCTGCGCCGAGAAGGGCATTGCTATACCGGGCCAGATATCGATTGTCGGGTTTGATGATACGGCTGACAGCGCCTGGTTTTCTCCGCCGCTGACCACCGTTCGGCAGGCCTTTCGTGAGGCGGGCGAGCGCAGCGTGGAATGGCTGCTGACGCCGACCAGGGGAGAAAAATGCTGGCAAGAGCAGCTTCCCGTCACGCTGATCGCGCGTCATTCGAGCGCCCCTCGTGCAGCCGATCGGGTTGATCGGGAAGAGCTTGCCCGCCAACTGAGAAATCTGGCATTGCTGGCTGAAAAAATCGCGCGGGGATAAATCTTTTGTGATCCGGCTCGCTACGTGAGGATCGCATACTTTACCCTTCTATGTTGCCAGGGCATGTTGACTGAAATTGTGAGCGCTTCGCAAAGAGGTTATTATGTCTGATACATCATCGCTGACCCTCAGCGCACTTCTGGCTCGTCGGGACTGGGAAAACCCCGGGGTGACGCAGTGGAATCGCCTGGCGGCCCACGCGCCGTTTCATAGCTGGCGTGACGAAGCCTCTGCCAGAGAAGAGGCGAAAACCCCGAACAAACGTTCTCTCAACGGGGTGTGGCAGTTTAGCTTTTTTGCTGCGCCAGAACAGGTTACGCAGGCATGGGTAGAAGAGGATTATACCGATGCCGTCGCGATGCCCGTTCCTTCGAACTGGCAGATGCAGGGCTTTGATACGCCGATCTACACCAATGTGACCTATCCGATCCCCGTCAATCCGCCCTATGTTCCGGCTGAGAATCCTACCGGTTGTTACTCGCTCACATTTGAGGTGGATGACGCCTGGCTGCACGGCGGGCAAACCCGCATTATCTTCGACGGGGTAAACTCAGCATTCCATCTCTGGTGCAACGGCCAGTGGATTGGCTATTCCCAGGACAGCCGCCTGCCCGCCGAGTTTGATCTCACTGCAGCGCTGCGTTCAGGCCAGAACCGTCTGGCGGTTATGGTGCTGCGCTGGTGCGACGGTAGCTATCTTGAAGATCAGGATATGTGGCGCATGAGCGGTATTTTCCGTGACGTATCGCTGCTGCATAAGCCTGAGACGCAGATTGCGGATTACCACGTTGTGACCGACCTCAACGCGGAGTGTGACCGCGCAATGCTTAACGTCGACGTCGCGCTGGCCGGGTCCTGCTATTCAGCCTGCGAAGTGGCCATCACCCTGTGGCGAAACGGCGAAAAATGCGCCAGCGTCACGCAACGCCCCGGCTCTGCGGTGGTAGACGAGCGAGGGCCTTGGGCCGAGCGGTTAGCGGTGGCGATCCCCGTCAAAGAGCCCGCACTGTGGAGTGCGGAAACGCCTGAACTTTACCGCCTGACAATGACGCTGATGGACGCACAGGGTAATACGCTGGACGTCGAGGCATGCGACGTCGGCTTTCGCCAGGTGGAAATCATCAATGGTCTGTTGAAGCTCAACGGAAAACCGCTGCTGATTCGGGGTGTGAACCGCCATGAGCATCATCCGGAAAACGGGCAGGTGATGGATGAAGCGACGATGCGCCGTGATATCGAGTTGATGAAGCAGCACAACTTTAACGCCGTCCGTTGCTCGCATTATCCGAATCATCCGCTGTGGTACAGGCTTTGCGATCGCTACGGTCTGTATGTTGTGGATGAGGCCAATATTGAAACCCACGGCATGGTGCCAATGAGTCGTCTTGCTGACGATCCCCGCTGGCTGCCAGCCATGAGTGAACGCGTGACCCGCATGGTGCAGCGCGATCGTAACCATCCGTCCATTATCATCTGGTCGCTGGGGAATGAATCTGGACACGGTGCTAACCATGATGCGCTTTACCGCTGGCTGAAAACCACCGATCCAACACGCCCTGTGCAGTATGAAGGCGGTGGGGCGAATACGGCGGCAACCGATATTGTCTGTCCGATGTATGCCCGCGTCGATTGGGACCAGCCGTTCCCGGCGGTGCCGAAATGGGCGATCAAAAAATGGATTGGCATGCCGGATGAAACACGCCCGCTGATCCTCTGTGAATATGCCCACGCGATGGGCAACAGCTTTGGCGGGTTCGCCAAATACTGGCAGGCATTTCGCTGTCACCCGCGCCTGCAGGGTGGGTTCGTCTGGGACTGGGTCGACCAGGCGCTGACGAAGAAAGACGAAAACGGCAAACCCTTCTGGGCTTACGGGGGTGACTTTGGCGATAAACCGAATGACCGACAGTTCTGCCTGAATGGTCTGGTATTCCCGGATCGCACGCCGCACCCGGCGCTGTATGAAGCGCAGCGCGCGCAGCAGTTTTTCACCTTTACGCGGGTGAGTACCTCTCCGCTGGTGGTTGAGGTGAAAAGTGATTACCTGTTCCGCCATACCGACAACGAGGTGGCGAGATGGTCAGTTACCCGCGACGGGGAGATGCTGGCTCAGGGTGAGGTTGCGCTTTCCATTGCCCCTCAGGGGCAGCAGCGTCTGGAAATCACATTGCCGACGCTGACGGCCGAGCCGGGGCAGGTCTGGCTTAATGTGGAGATTATCCAGCCGCAGGCAACAGCCTGGTCACCGGCGAATCATCGCTGCGCGTGGGATCAGTGGCTGCTTCCGACGCCGCTGTACGTTTCGCCACGGCGGGCAGTCGGGATCGCGCCGGTATTAACAGAGCAGGACGGTATGCTGGACATTACCCATGGAGAGCAACGCTGGCGGTTCGATCGCGCCTCGGGAAATTTGACGCAGTGGTGGAACAAGGATGTTGAAACACTGCGCTCGCCGCTGACGGATAACTTCACCCGTGCGCCGTTGGATAATGACATTGGCGTGAGCGAAGCCACGCAGATCGATCCGAATGCCTGGGTTGAACGCTGGAAAGCGGCTGGTATGAATGAGATGTCTGCACGCCTGCTGCAGTGTGAAGCGGAACCGCATGCCAATGACGTGGTCGTGACCACGCGACACGTCTGGGAATATCGTGGTAAGGCGCTGTTTTTAAGCCACAAGGTCTGGCGGATTGACGATTGCGGCGTACTGCATGGCGATGTGCAGGTGCAGGTGGCGTCCGATATTCCCGAGCCCGCGCGTATCGGCCTGAGCGTTCAGTTTGCTCAGGTACCGGATACGGTGTGCTGGCAGGGGCTGGGCCCGTTCGAGAACTATCCGGACAGGGCGCTGGCGGCGCAGCAGGGGCGTTGGACTTTGCCGCTCGGTGCGATGCAGACACCCTACATTTTCCCGACAGAAAATGGTCTGCGCTGTGACACCCGAGAGCTCGTCTGCGGGGCGCACGTGCTTCAGGGAAATTTCCATTTCTCTGTCAGTCGCCACAGCCAACAGCAGCTTCGTGAGACAACACATCAGCACTTACTGCGCGATGAGCCGGGCTGCTGGCTCAATCTGGATGCATTCCATATGGGCGTTGGCGGTGATGATTCCTGGAGTCCAAGCGTTTCACCGGAATTCATTCTGCAACATCGCCAGCTCCGCTACACCTTTAGCTGGCATCAGAACGCACTGTAGCGCGCCAGTCGCGGCCACCGCGGGTGGCCGCGTCGCTATGATGCAGGTGATCGACTCTTCCCTTAAGCAGAATGTATCCCGAGGTTATCTTCTGCCCAAAGTATAAATTCCGCCTTGGGCAGCGCCTTACTGTAGTACCACCCCTGACCATACTGCACCCCGTGAAGGTGCAGCCAGCGGAGCTGCCCGTCGGTCTCTATACCCTCTGCCACCATGGCCAGATTCAGCGATTTCGCCATTTCAATAATGTGCGGGGTGACGTTTTTATACTCCAGCGCGCCCACAAACGACTTATCAATTTTTAACGTGTCGACGTCCAGATCCTGAAGGTAGCTGAGGCTGGAATAACCGGTACCAAAATCATCAATATAGATGGCATGACCTGAACGGCGGAATGCCGCGATGGCCGGTGCGCTGATTTTCGGATCGGCAAAGCCACGCTCGGTTAACTCAAGGGCGATCTGTCCGGGATGGACTTTCCACTTATTGAGCAACTGGCTCAGCAGAGGCGGCAATTTGCCGGAGAGTAAATCGGCAGGCGCAAGGTTAATGGAAATATGCTGATCGCCATGCAGATGTAGCCAGTGACCCATATCCTCAAACACTTTTTCGATGACGAGCTGCGTCAGTTGCGTAATAAGGCCCGTCTGTTCCGCGAGCGGAACGAAAATATCCGGTGAGAGATGGCTCCCGTCAGGCTGAGGCCAGCGGGCAAGCGCCTCAGCACCGACAATTTTCCCACTGCAGAGCGCCACAATGGGCTGGTAGTTAACCACAAATTCGCGGTTATTAATCGCATCAAGCAGCCTGTAGCGTGGGGACTGTATACGTCGCAGGATGCGCAGAACGAAAAGTGCGGCAAGCAGGCTTATCAACATGCCAAACGGCAGCCAAAAAAGAAGTTGCCGATGCCAGGTTTCAGCCAGCGGTTTTAACGCCGCCCAGGCGACGATATTAAACCCCAGCTCAGGAACAGGCTTAATAATATACATTGAGCCGTTGTACTGAACGCGGGTCATTTCCCGATCGACAGTCATGTTGCGAATATGAGGAGCAAGCGTGTTGCTGCTGGCAAAAACGAGGTGTGTTGAGCTGCCTACCAGCGCGGCATCAATTGCGATCTCACCGAAAGGGATCACATCCACCAACGAGGCAGGATCGACCAGCACAAGGTAATGGCCTTTGCCCAGTACGGCCATATAGCGGTTAAAACCAAGATCGTTTTGCGTGGTCAGCCAGGCACTGTAACCATCTGCAGTAATACGCATCGGGGGCGGGAAAGCGGCTGCGTCGCTGTCCTGCTCCAGGGAGGAGCAGAGGGGCTTCAGGTTGTCGATGTAGATCACTTCCTGAACATAACGCCATGAGAAAGCAACCCGACGCATTTCCCGTAAATGCAGATAACTACAGGGAGGCCCCTCAAAGGCCTGAAGCCGGGTCAGCGCTTCTTTTGCCTGATTAACTACCCTGTCTGTACGAAGCAGCACGCGGGATGCGTAACTATTAAGCACATCTTCAAATTTATCCTCCGCCTGGCGATGCGCCAGCCAGATACTAAGGCAAATCGGTACCAGCACAGAAAAGATCAGTATGCCTGTGACCAGGCTGACCAGATGTCGGGTTTTCATGCTGCTGTTTCCTTTCTCATATGCCCATTTCCGGGCACTGAGTCGCTTGTCGGAGGCGAAAAATTTTACCGTGAAATGATATAGTTATAGCACGCAGGTGTCATGATTTTCATTTTGTCGCAAACCTTTAAGGACGTTTTGCGAGGAAGGGGGGGAATTTTCAGGGGTTGTTTTTTCAACTGAGCCTGGATATCATTTTGTTATGTTATAACAAAACATGAAGAGCCTATAATGAAACCTGATATCCATCCAGCCTATCGCACCGTGGTGTTTCACGACACCAGTGCCAACGAATACTTTAAAGTCGGATCGACCATCAAGACCGACCGTGAAATTGAGCTCGACGGTGAGACGTATCCGTACATCACCATCGAGGTCTCTTCAAAATCACACCCGTTTTATACCGGTAAGCAGAAAACGTTCTCGACGGATGGCAGCGCTGCGCGCTTCCGCAAACGTTTTGGCGGCTTTCTTAATGCGAAGCGGGGTTAACCATGCAGGTACTTAACTCGCTGCGCAGTGCGAAACAGCGTCACCCGGATTGCCAGATCGTAAAACGTAAGGGACGCTTGTACGTCATTTGCAAATCTAACCCGCGCTTTAAAGCCGTTCAGGGACGTAAAAAAAGACGCTAAACGCGCGTTTCACGCCAACTTTCCAGGGATCTGATCTGTTTGCCATCGGCGGTAAAATTGTCGGTGGCAAGCCAGTTTTCAAACGCTTTCGCAAGAATCGGCCACTCGCTGTCGATGATTGAGAACCAGTCCGTATCCCGGTTATGTCCTTTCGTCACCAGAGCCTGACGAAAGCGCCCTTCAAACTGAAATCCCAGACGGAGCGCCGCCTTGCGGGAAGGTTCGTTCAGGCTGTTACATTTCCATTCATAGCGGCGGTATCCCAGCACGTCGAACGCATACTGCATCAGGAGGTATTGCGCTTCTGTGGACATCGGCGTGCGGCTAAGAAGGGGGGAGAAATGGACGTGTCCCACCTCCATAACACCGTTTGTCGGATCGATACGCATCAGCGCCAGCGTACCGACAGGTGCCTGAGTCTGATTATCAATGACGGTGAAATGTATCGGATCCGGTAATTCGCACACGCTTGCCACCCACGCGGCAAATTCGCCTGCGGTGGCATCAGGTTCACGCAGCAGCCACGTCCAGCTGCGGGTATCTTCTGCCAGAAGATAGGCCGAAAAGAGGGCATCGGCATGTTCCACACGCAGCGGCTCCAGCCGACAGTAGCAGCCATGAAGATGCACGCGGGAAGGTGCCTGGCGGGGTTGCCAGTCGATAAGTTCATCGCCAATGGGTTGTCCAAACTGATTGAATGTGCTCATGTTATTTTCCGCTCTGCTGTAAGTGATCTCAGAGTAAATAAATGCTGGTTCCTTAAAAAGTACCAGTGAGGTATGTTCTGGTGGTACCACGGAGAGAGAAAATGAATATACCTGGCGATGAATTTTATACCCTGATCGCTGCTGCGCTGGAAAAGCGCGGTGAAGAGACCTTGCAGCGCACGCTGTATCTTGCCATGCGTGAAGCCGTCCTGCAGGGAAGGCTGCAGGCTGAAAGCCGCTTACCGGGCTCCCGGGTGATTGCGCAGCAGCTTTCCGTGTCCCGTAACACCGTCAATGCGGCGCTTGAGCAACTCTCGCTAGAAGGGTATCTGCTGCGCAGTCGTCAGGGTACACGCGTGGCGCAGCTGGCGCAGCGCGGAAATCGACAGGATTTTCCCGAGCCGACCATCACGCTGGCTAAGCGGGTGACGCAGTTGCCAGAACCGACGCCGAGGGAGACGCCGGTACTCGCTTTTACGCCCGGCACGCCAGCCATCAATTATTTTCCTCTTCCGCTCTGGCGGCGCTTGTACGATCGCGTTTTACGCGAGGAAGGGAGTGCATTACTTGGCTATGGCGATCCGGCCGGGGAATCCTCACTACGTGAGGCCATTGCCCGCCATCTTGCCCTGTCGCGGGGGATTGATTGCGATGCCAGCCAGATTATTATTACCGAGGGGGCTCTGGAAGGGGTGAATCTCTGCACGCAGTTGTTGAGCGAGCCGGGGGATCTCGCGTGGATTGAAGATCCCGGCTATGCGGGGGCAAAAAGCGCGTTTGCGAAATCGGGCTTGACGATGATAGGCCTGCCCGTGGACGACGAGGGAATGGACTGGGAAGGGCAACCTGCAGCGCGTCCTACACTCATCTTTACTTCGCCTTCACATCAGTTTCCCTACGGGAGCGTGCTGAGCGCGCGTCGGCGTTTGTCATTGCTGGCGCTGGCGCTCCAGCATAAGGCCTGGATTATCGAGGACGACTACGACAGCGAGTTTCGGTATTCCGGAGAGCCGGTGCCAGCAATGCTGGGAATGGTCAACAACGCGCCCGTGGTTTATCTGGGAACATTCAGTAAAACGCTGTTTCCGTCGCTCCGAATCGGTTTTATGGTCATCCCACCGTCGCTGGCAAACGCGGCGCGTCCGGCCATTGGTGCGTTATTGCGTGGGGGGCATCGTGCGGAACAGCGTACGCTGGCGCTGTTTATTGAAGAGGGCCATTACGCGCGCCATCTTGCCGCCATGCGTCGGCTCTATCGGAAACGCTACCGGCAACTGCGCGAGGTGCTCAACGCTGAGCTACATGTCGCGCATCGTGTGCTGGCGGCTGAGGGGGGCATGCACCTGACGGTGGCAATTGACGGGATTAATGACAAGGTGATTGTTCAGCAGGCGAAGGCATTCCAGCTGGCCCCCGCGGCGTTAAGCGGGTATTACCTGACGCCGAAGCAGGGGCAAACCGGTCTGGTGCTGGGGTACGGTAATACCTCTGCTTCTCAGTTTGCGTCAGGTATCCGACGCTTGCAGACGCTGATTACGCAGCAGCAGGACGAGAAAGCGTAAAGACATCATAAAAAGAGAGCTGCCCTTTGGTTGAAACCATTTTCTGCAGCTTCTCTTTCTGCCCGGTCTCCACCGCGGGTGAGTGTAAAATGCTGTCGATTAATTCTGTCGGCACAAAGCGCGTGTTGTACCACTCGCCGTTATAGCAGACCCGGAAATCAAGCACGTCGATATCTTCGTAGCGGTAGCGGGGATTAACGTCGAAAAAGAAAAACGCGTTAAATACCACAAACAGCACAACGAGCAGCCAGACGGAGTCCACCAGGGTTTCGGATGTCAGCATCACCACAAGCGTTGCCAGCCAGGCTGCGTACATGGCGACAAACAGTCCCGGATGCTTGCGGATGAAGCTAATGCTAAAACGCGGGCGATTGTCGCGCTTTTCGCGGTGGTTAAGATCGTCGATGGTGGCGGTGAGCAGGCGCTGTATCTCGGTCATTTTCTGCCTTCATGATTGTTGAAAATACAGGGGATCTGCCTATTTTAGGGGAGCAACCAGGCTGAAAAAAGTAACAGTCAGGCGCTAAAAGACCATAACAGTTGGCTCCCCCGATACCTTAGAGCATCTTGATGATTTTTGCCGGATTGCCGCCAACGACAGCATTGGCCGGTACATCTTTTGTCACAACCGCGCCGGAAGCCACCACCACATTATCACCCAGCGTGACGCCAGGATTAATGACGGCGCGTCCGCCAATCCAGACGTTATTACCAATGGTCACGGGCTTACCAAACTCGACGCCGCTGTTGCGTTCATCGGGATCCAGCGGATGAGTTGCCGTGTAGATATGCACACCCGGTGCCAGCATGCAGTTGTCGCCAATATGAATAGGGCAGACATCCAGCATCACGCAATCGAAGTTAGCGTAAAATTCTTTACCCAGGTAAATGTTGTAGCCGTAGTCACATCGGAAACTCGGCTCGATATACGCGCCTGCGCTTTGTCCTAAAAGCTCCGCCAGAATAGTCTGGCGTTCAGTTTTCGCGTCGGGGGCGGTGTGGTTATAGCGGTGAATCAGATGGCGGGCTCGCAGTCGATCGGCCCGTAACGTCTCATCACCAGGGCAGTAATGTTCACCTGCAATCATCTTCTGTTTTTCTGTGCTCATACAAGAACCTCTCTGGATATCATTACTGCAGAGTAATAGGGATAGGCCAGAAAGGGAACGTTCCCGGAAAACCTGTGTGATAACAGTCACAACAATGTTGCGGATGAGCACGTTTTACACGGAGACCTGCTTTCGCACAGGGAGCGTAAGTCGAAAGGTGTATACAAATCAGAACGTGACGTAGAACCTCTACAGACACGCGTTAAAGATTAACGAACAAATTTCCATACTGACGTTGGGATTTTGTCATACAGCTTATTCATGGTCAGCTCAGCAAGCCGATGGTCAGCGGCTGAATAAAATACAGCCAGTTCATTATCAGACAGCTCGTATTTATTTTTTTCGATGACACGTTCGAGTGTGTCTATTGACTGACAACGTCGCAAGCGCATCAAATAATCGACTTTTGTTAATGGTTTATCAGACATAAATTCACCTTAGTAATTGTAATAATTTTAACAGGAAAGACTAACCGGGTTTGCTCTGCTCACGTTGACGAAGCAGCGGAATAGCCGATTTCCCGATTTACGCCATTTTTGCAAATCCTGGGCGTTAATGCCGTAGCTACTGAACAACATAAAGGTGTCGTCCAGGTATTCGTCAATTTGCTCAATGAGCTTATTATCTTCATTGTACTTAATTTTATAATTAAGTGCGAAGGTTGCAATATGCTCTATCAGCTCGTTCAACTGTAAATTGATCGCAGACGTTGGGTCATTCACCCAGCCATGGTTACTTTCATCAAGATTGGCAAGGCAGTCATGGTACAAGGATTCGCAGAGAAATTTCAACTGCGCGATATCATGCCTTTTTGGCGAGTACTCGTCCATAGCGCATCCCCTTCTGAGTGATTTCTTACTCACCGAACATCATGTCGGGATGGATACAACATACTTAGCCGCACGGGTGCTGTGTTCCTGATAACTCTAACTATAAGCCACTCTGATCGAGATTTCACCGCGCTATTACGAAAAATTACAATTAAAACCTGATACTGCGAGCGTTTACGCAATTGCACGGCCTGACCAGAACGTTTTTATCCGAATTAACACTGGCTTTTTATCGCTTCCTTACGTTTCATTGATTTAGCTTAAACAGTCAGACGAAACCAGATTCGGACTTTTCTTTGTCCACAGTGATGCTAGGAATATTCCTAATAATTTAGGCGGCGAAATGAAATTAAAAAAATCATGAATTCGCCGATTAAGTTTTCAGTTATTTATGATATGTCTTATTAAGATGACAGAAAATAAATAGCACTACAATAAGCGTAATTTATGATTTTTTTGAAATGAAAAAGGCCGCAAATGCGGCCTTTTTATCATATGAAACCGGTATCAGTGAGGTTATACCGAATGATGGTGTTCAACGTCTTCATTCTTACGGCTGAAGCGGCGGCGAACCACCACGAAAAACACCGGTACGAAGAAGATCGCAAGAACCGTCGCGGTTACCATCCCACCCATTACGCCGGTACCTACTGCGTTCTGCGCGCCGGAGCCCGCACCGGAGCTGATAACCAGCGGCATTACGCCGAGGATAAACGCCAGGGACGTCATCAGGATTGGACGCAGACGCATACGAACGGCTTCGAGCGTCGCCTCAATCAGACCTTTGCCTTCTTTCTCCATCAGATCTTTGGCGAATTCCACGATAAGTATCGCGTTCTTCGCCGACAAGCCAATGGTTGTCAGCAGGCCCACCTGGAAATAAACGTCGTTGGTTAAACCACGGAACGTTGCCGCAAGTAGCGCACCGATAACCCCCAGCGGAACAACCAGCATAACGGAGAACGGAATCGACCAGCTCTCATACAGTGCCGCCAGACACAGGAAGACCACGATCAGTGAAATGGCGTACAGGGCAGGGGCCTGGTTCCCGGACAGACGTTCCTGGTAGGACATACCGGTCCAGTCGTAGCCGATACCCGCAGGGAGTTTAGCGGCCAGCTCTTCCATCAGACTCATGGCTTCACCGGTGCTTCGACCTGGTGCGGCCTGACCCAGAATTTCCATTGATGGCAAGCCGTTATAGCGTTCCAGACGTGGTGAACCGTATTCCCAACGTGACGTTGAGAAGGCAGAGAACGGCACCATCTGGCCATCGCTGCCGCGAACGTACCAGTTGTTGATGTCGTTCGGCAACATACGGTATTGCGCTTCGGACATCACGTACACCTTCTTCACACGACCACGGTCGATGAAGTCGTTGACGTAGCTACCGCCCCAGGCTGCGCCCAGTGTGGTATTGATGTCGCTGATGGACACGCCAAGCGCCTGTGCTTTTTCCTGGTCGATGTCGATTTTATACTGCGGCGTATCTTCCAGTCCGTTTGGACGCACGCCGACCAGCAGGTCAGGGTGTTTAGCCACTTCGCCAAACAGTTGGTTACGCGCCTGCGTCAGTTTCTCGTGACCCAGACCACCCTGGTCAATCAGCTGGAAGTCGAAGCCGGTCGCAGTACCCAGTTCAACAATCGCTGGCAGGTTAAAGGCGAAGACCATCGCATCTTTAATCTGCGAGAAGGTTGCCATTGCACGGCCAGTGATCGCTTCAACTTTGTTCTCTTCGCCCGGACGTTCAGACCAGTCTTTCAGAGAGACGAAGGCGATACCGGTATTCTGACCACGACCTGCGAAGCCAAAGCCGTTAACCGCAAACACGGATTCGACGTTGTCTTTCTCTTTCGTCAGATAGTAGTCAGTCATTTCATCCAGCACTTTCTGCGTGCGCTCTTGCGTCGCACCAGCAGGAAGCTGAGCCATACTCAGGAATACCCCCTGGTCTTCGTCTGGCAGGAACGAACTTGGCAGACGAACAAACAGGAAAGCCATGCCCACCACGATGATGATATAGAGCAGCAGATAACGACCGGTGCTGCGCAGGATGTTACCTACGCTGTCGGTGTAGTGGTGCGTGCTCTTATCAAACATGCGGTTAAACCAGCCGAAGAACCCTTTGTGCTCGCCATGACCGCCTTTCTTAATCGGCTTCAGCATGGTGGCACACAGGGCTGGCGTCAGGATCAGTGCTACCAGCACCGACAGCGCCATCGCCGAAACGATGGTGATGGAGAACTGACGGTAAATCGCACCGGTAGAGCCACCAAAGAAGGCCATCGGGATAAATACCGCGGACAGCACCATTGCAATACCGACCAGGGCGCCCTGGATTTGCCCCATCGATTTACGGGTCGCTTCCTTCGGCGGCAGGCCTTCTTCCGCCATGACGCGCTCGACGTTCTCTACCACCACGATGGCGTCATCCACCAGCAAGCCGATGGCGAGCACCATCCCGAACATCGTCAGGGTGTTTATCGAGTAACCAAATATTGCCAGAACCGCGAAGGTCCCGAGCAGTACGACCGGCACGGCGATGGTTGGGATCAGCGTTGCACGGAAGTTTTGCAGGAACAGGTACATAACCAGGAAGACGAGGATAATCGCCTCAACCAGGGTTTTTACCACCTCGTGAATCGAGATTTTAACAAACGGCGTGGTGTCATACGGATAAACGATTTTCAGACCTGACGGGAAGAACGGTTCCATCTTCTTCAGTTCTGCACGGATAGCCGTAGCGGTGTCCAGGGCGTTAGCGCCTGTCGCCAGTTTGATACCCAGACCGGAAGCCGGCTTGCCGTTGAACTTCGCGATGATGTCGTAGTTTTCACCGCCCAGTTCCACTTTCGCCACGTCACGCAGTCGAACCTGAGAACCGTCCGGATTCACTTTCAGCAGAATTTTGCTGAACTCATCGGCGGAGGTCAGACGCGTCTGTGCGATGATCGAGGCGTTAAGCTGCTGGCCTTTCACCGGCGGCGTACCGCCAAGCTGACCGGCTGCCACCTGGGCGTTCTGCGCTTTGATCGCGCTGATCACGTCAACCGGCGTCAACTGGAAGTTGTTCAGTTTGTTCGGATCCATCCAGATACGCATCGCGTACTGAGAACCAAACAGCTGAACGTCACCCACACCTGAGGTACGGCTGATGGCATCTTTCATGTTGGCGCCCACGTAGTCGGAAATATCCTCCTGCGTCATGGTGCCATTGGTGTTGATAACGCCGACAACCATCAGGAAGCTACTGGACGATTTCTCGACGCTTACACCCTGCTGTTGTACTTCCTGCGGCAGCAGCGGCATCGCCAGCTGCAGTTTGTTCTGCACCTGAACCTGCGCGATGTCAGCATCGGTACCTGACTGGAAGGTCAGGGTGATCTGAACTGTACCGGTTGAGTCACTGTTAGAGGACATGTACATCAGGTTATCGATACCGTTCATGTTCTGTTCGATAACCTGAGTCACGGTGTCCTGCACCGTTTTTGCATCAGCCCCTGGGTAGGTTGCGGAGATCGTCACCGCCGGTGGCGCAATCGTTGGATATTGCGCGACGGGCAGCTTCAGGATCGCAAGTCCCCCAGCTAGCATGATGATTATGGCGATCACCCACGCAAATATGGGGCGATCGATAAAGAAATTAGGCATGTCTTAACGGCTCCTGTTTAAGTTAAGACTTGGTTTGTTCTGACTGGCCAGCGGCCGAAGCTTGTTGTTTATCGTCAGATTTCACTTCCTGTGCTTTTACCTCTGCGCCAGGACGTACTTTTTGCAAACCAGTAACAATCACGCGATCGCCATCTTTCAGACCTTCCGTCACCAGCCATTTATCGCCAATCGCCTGAGTGGCGGTGATATTGCGCGTTTCGACTTTGTTATCTGCGCCGACAACCAGTGCGCTCGCATCGCCGCGCGGCGTGCGGGTGACACCCTGCTGTGGAACAAGAAGTGCGGTTGGATTCGTGCCTTCCTCCAGACGCGCGCGGACGAACATACCTGGCAGCAGATTTTTGTCAGGGTTCGGGAAAATCGCACGTAAGGTGATGGAACCGGTGGTCTGGTCGACCGTCACATCAGAGAATTCCAGGGTACCTTCCTGCGGGAACTTGATACCGTCGTTAGTGATCAGCTCCACTTTGGCTTTGCCGTTTTCCTGTTTCAGGGTGCCGTTAGCCAGCTCCTGTTTCAGGCGCAGGAAATCGTTGCTGGACTGGGTCACGTCAACGTAGATCGGATCAAGCTGCTGCACGGTAGCCAGCGCATTGGTCTGCCCGTTTTGCACCAGCGCCCCTTCCGTCACGGAAGATTTACCAATACGACCGCTGATAGGGGAGGTCACTTTGGTGTAGGCCAGGTTAATACGCGCGGTTTCGACAGCTGCTTTCGCTGCCACCACGGCCGCGTTAGCCTGCTGGGCATCTGCCAGGGCGGTATCGTAATCCTGTTGGCTGATGTACTTAGTGCCGAGCAGTTTTTGGTAGCGGCTCAGCGTGAGCTGGGAGATTTTGGCAGCAGCTTCAGCTTTCGCCAGATCGCCTTTCGCGCTTTCATAAGACGCCTGATAGGTTGCTGGATCAATCTGATACAGAGACTCACCGGCTTTCACATCACCGCCTTCCGTGAAGTTACGTTTCAGGATAATACCGCTCACCTGAGGACGCACTTCCGCAATGCGGTAAGCACTTGTACGACCTGGTAATTCTGTGGTGATTTGTAGAGGTTCAGATTTGAGCGTAACAACGCCTACTTCTGGCGCCTGCTGAGCTCCTTGTTGAGCCGGTTTGTCGTCACATCCTGTTAGCGCTAAGCTGCCTGAGAGCATCAGAACGACCGCCAGAGGCGTTAACCCTCTGTTTTTGTTCATATGTAAACCTCGAGTGTCCGATTTCAAATTGATCAAGGGTCCTGAGTCTAAAAACCCATTGCTGCGTTTATATTATCGTCATGCTATGGTACATACATTCATAAATGTATGTAAATCTGACTCCTGTAAATTCACTGACATATGGCACGAAAAACCAAACAACAAGCGCTGGAAACCCGACAACACATTCTGGATGTGGCGATTCGTTTGTTCTCTCAGCAGGGTGTGTCATCAACCTCGCTGGCGCAGATTGCTCAGGCCGCGGGCGTCACGCGGGGAGCGATTTACTGGCATTTTAAAGACAAGTCAGATCTGTTTGGTGAAATCTGGGAGCTTTCAGAATCCAACATTAGCGATCTAGAGACTGAGTATCGGGCAAAATTCCCCGACGATCCACTCTCTGTATTAAGAGAAATTCTAGTATATATCCTTGAAGCAACGGTAGTTGAAGAACGTCGCAGGCTAATGATGGAAATTATTTTTCATAAATGCGAGTTCGTGGGCGAAATGGCGGTCGTCCAGCAGGCGCAGCGTAGCCTGTGTCTGGAGAGCTATGACCGTATCGAACAGACGTTAACGCAATGTATTCAGGCAAAAACGTTACCGGCCAACCTGCTGACGCGACGCGCTGCCATCCTGTTACGTAGCTATGTCTCCGGGCTGATGGAGAACTGGCTTTTTGCGCCACAATCTTTTGATCTTAAAAACGAAGCGCGTAGCTACGTCGCCATCTTGCTGGAGATGTTGCAATTTTGCCCGACGCTGCGTGACGAAACCCCCTCCGTTCCAGCCTGACCGTCACCAGGATTTATCCTGGAGGTTCATGTTCTTGCTATTCTGCTTTCAGCGGGCGTGATATTCTTCACGCCGGACTATTTTCGGTCATTTCTCACATCATACTCACGACTATGCTGCTCACCAAACGCTCGCAACATCCTGTTCTTGCACTATTTTTCGCTATGGTTTTTTTCCTGGCTTCCGCGCCGCTTTCGTTTGCTCGCGCAGATAATGCCAGTGATATCCCTTCGCGTGCCGATGTTCAGGCGCAGCTGGATACGCTGAATAAACAAAAAGAGCTGTCGCCTCAGGAGAAACTCGTTCAACAGGATCTGACGGAAACGCTGGAAACGCTGGATAAAATTGAACGCGTAAAAGCAGAAACGGCTCAGCTTCGCCAGAAGGTCGCGCAGGCCCCGGACAACATGCGCAAGGCGACAGAGGCGCTGAGTGCGCTGAGCGACGTCGATAACGATGACGAAACCCGCAAAACGCTCGCCACGCTGTCGCTGCGTCAGCTGGAGTCGCGTGTGGCGCAGTTGCTGGACGATCTCCAGACCGCGCAGTCCGATCTCGCCACCTATAACAGCCAGCTTGTCTCGCTGCAAACGCAGCCTGAGCGCGTGCAAAACGCAATGTACACCGCGTCTCAGCAGCTTCAGCAGATCCGCAACCGCCTGAATGGGACGGATGTGGGAGATGGCGCGTTACGTGCTACGCAGCAAACGCTATTGTTGATTCAGCAGTCGTTGCTTAATGCGGAAATTGAACAGCAGCGTAAGAGCCTTGAAGGCAATACGGTACTGCAGGATACGCTGCAAAAACAGCGTGATTACGTCACCGCCAACATTAATCGTCTTGAGCACCAGCTCCAGCTGTTGCAGGAGGCGGTAAACAGCAAACGCCTGACGCTGACGGAAAAAACCGCTCAGGAAGCCGTATCGCCAGACGAGACCGCCCGCATTCAGGCCAACCCGCTGGTGAAGCAGGAGCTTGAGCTCAACCATCAGTTAAGTGAGCGTCTGATTCAGGCCACCGAAAGCGGTAACTCGCTGGTACAGCAGAATATTAAAGTCAAAAACTGGCTGGATCGCGCGCTGCAGGCGGAACGTAACATTAAAGAGCAGATTGCGGTTCTGAAAGGGAGCCTTCTGCTGTCGCGAATTTTGTACCAGCAACAGCAGACGCTGCCGTCCGCCGACGAGCTGGAGGACATGACCAACCGCATCGCGGATTTACGTCTGGAACAGTTTGACGTCAACCAGCAGCGCGATGCGCTTTTCCAGAGCGATACGTTTGTCGCCAAAGTGGAAGAGGGCCATTCCAGCGAGGTGAACCCGGAGGTTCACGACGCGCTGTTGCAGGTCGTCGATATGCGCCGCGAGCTCCTCGACCAGCTCAACAAGCAGTTGGGCAACCAGCTGATGATGGCCATTAATCTGCAGATCAACCAGCAGCAGCTGGTGAGCGTATCGAAAAACCTGAAGGAGATTTTGACCCAGCAGATTTTCTGGGTGAACAGCAACAAGCCGATGGACTGGGACTGGGTTAAATCCTTCCCGGAGACGCTGAAATCGCAAATCAAGAGCATGAAAATCACCGTTAACTGGGAAAAAGCCTGGCCTGCGGTGATGATTGCCTTCCTTGCGGGCTTGCCGCTGTTGCTGATTGCGGGCCTGATCCGTTGGCGCTTGAAATGGCTGAAACAGTATCAGGCCAGGCTGGCGTCGGAAGTGGGGCAACTGCGTAACGACAGCCAGCTACACACGCCGAAAGCGATCCTGATTGACTTGATCCGCGCGCTGCCGGTCTGTCTGCTGATTCTTGCCGCCGGGCTGATTCTGCTCACGATGCAGCTCAACATCAGCGATCTGCTCTGGGCGTTCAGCAAAAAACTGGCGCTGTTCTGGCTGGTGTTTGGTCTCTGCTGGAAAGTGCTGGAAAAAGACGGGGTGGCGGTACGCCACTTCAACATGCCTGAAAAACTTACCAGCCACTGGCGCCGCCAGATTGTGCGGATCAGCCTCGCGCTGCTGCCGCTGCACTTCTGGTCTGTCGTGTCTGAACTCTCACCGCTGCATTTGATGGACGACGTGCTGGGGCAGTTGGTTATTCTGCTGAACCTGCTGCTGATTGCCGTTCTGATGTGGCCGATGTGCCGCGACAGCTGGCGCGATAAAGAGTCCCACAACCTTCGTCTGGCGACCGTAACGGTGCTGGCGCTCATTCCGCTGGCGCTGATGGTGCTGACGGCAACGGGCTACTTCTATACCACGCTGCGCCTGTCAGGCCGCTGGATCGAAACGGTTTATCTGGTGATTGTCTGGAATCTGCTGTTCCAGACCGTGCTGCGCGGGTTGAGCGTGGCGGCGCGGCGTATCGCCTATCGCCGTGCGATTGCGCGCCGTCAGCATCAGGTGAAAGAGGGTGCAGAAGGCGCGGAGCCGCAGGAAGAGCCGACCATTGCGCTGGAGCAGGTCAACCAGCAAACCATGCGTATCACGATGCTGGTGATGGTGGCGCTGTTTGGGGTGATGTTCTGGGCCATCTGGTCTGATTTGATCACCGTTTTTGCGTACCTCGACAGCGTTAAGCTCTGGCAGTACAGCGGCACCGAGGCAGGTGTGACGGTGATGAAAAGTGTGACCATGGGCAGCCTGCTCTTTGCCCTGGTGTCGCTGGTGGTCGCCTGGGCGCTGATCCGCAACCTGCCGGGCCTGCTGGAAGTGCTGGTTCTGTCCCGCCTGAATCTTCGTCAGGGGGCGTCGTATGCCATCACCACTATCCTGAACTACGTGATCATTATCGCGGGTGCGATGACGGTCTTTGGTTCGCTTGGGGTTTCATGGGACAAACTGCAGTGGCTGGCGGCAGCGCTCTCGGTCGGTCTTGGTTTTGGCCTGCAGGAGATCTTCGGGAACTTCGTCTCCGGCCTGATCATTCTGTTCGAACGTCCGGTGCGTATCGGCGATACCGTCACCATCGGCACCTTCTCCGGCACCGTCAGCAAGATCCGTATTCGTGCGACCACCATTACCGACTTTGACCGTAAAGAGGTGATCATCCCGAACAAAGCGTTCGTGACCGAGCGCCTGATCAACTGGTCGCTCTCTGATACCACCACGCGCGTGGTGATCCGCCTCGGTGTGGCCTACGGTTCCGACCTGGATAAAGTGAAAGAGGTATTGTTAAAAGCCGCTAAATCACATCCAAAGGTGATGCACGAGCCCGCGCCGGACGTTTTCTTCACCACCTTCGGGCCGAGCACGCTGGATCACGAGCTGCGCCTGTATGTGCGTGAACTGCGCGATCGCAGCTACACCGTCGACGAACTGAACCGCGCGATCGACCGCCTGTGCCGTGAAAATAACATTAACATCGCCTTCAACCAGCTTGAGGTTCACCTGCGTAACGAAAAAGGTGAAGAGCATACGGAAGTGAAGCGCGAGATTAAGGGTGATGACCCCACCCCTCACCCTAACCCTCTCCCCTGAAGGGAGAGGGGACAGTCTGGTGCGGTCTGTTTTTACCCTCTCCCCTCTGGGGAGAGGGCAGGGTGAGGGGGTAATTTTCCCTCAAAATCCCGCCGCACAATCTCCAGCGCCTTCAGCACCGTCTCGGTGGGGATCTCATGAGTCTCCAGCAGCATAATCAAATCGACGGCCAGCTTGACCTCGTCGGGTGCTTTTTCCAGTGACATCTTTGTGGCTCCTGTTAACGGGTCAAACGTTCAATGACGCGCTCGATCTCATCCAGCGCCTGTCGGCAGCGGGCAATACGGCCTTCGAGGGCGTTAATTTCGCGCATCAATAACTGCTGCTCTTCCAGCGTTTCGCTGTTGTTCAGTCGGGATTCGCGCTCGCGTTTCATCTCAAACAGTCGGCGTTCAAACTCCTGGTTCTCCAGCCGTTTGCGCTGCCATTTGCCGAGTCCCGGTGACGCGCTGTCCCAAGCGCGCAGCGGCCAGGCGGCGATTTCGCGATGTAAAGCCGTAATCTGCTCGGTGAGATGTTCCGCCAGCCAGGCCACCTGTTCCTGCTGTTCGTTCTCTACCGCATGGCGCAACTCATCAAGATTTGTTTGCGCCTCAGCAAGATAGTCCTGAATTAACGTGCTACGGGTACGAAAAAGTTGCCGATCAAAACGCGGCTTCAGCGTGGCGTGTCCCATCAGCGGCGTGGCCTGCGCGCGCAAGGCGATCAGTTGATTTTGTAGCGTCTCAAGAAGCAAGGCTGTTTTCAAAACGCTCTCCAGTGGTAAAGTAGCCGTTCAGTTTGATAACGATTCGCATTATGCAGCGTACTATTTTAATCATCATTGGCTGGCTCGCGGTAGTGCTGGGCACGCTGGGCGTTGTTTTACCCCTGCTGCCGACCACGCCGTTTATTCTGCTGGCGGCCTGGTGCTTCGCCCGCTCGTCGCCGCGCTTTCACCACTGGCTGCTCTACCGCTCATGGTTTGGCGGCTATCTGCGTTACTGGCAAAAACACCGGGCCATGCCGCCCGGCGCGAAGCCGCGCGCGATCGCGGTGATCCTCATCACCTTCGCCATTTCATTATGGCTGGTGAAAATGATGTGGGTACGCATTCTGCTGCTGGCGATCCTGACCTGTCTGCTTATCTTTATGTGGCGGATCCCCGTGGTTGATGAAAAGCAACAAAAGCACTGAAGCCTCATCATGGCTGTTGCAATTATTGCGTACAGCCAGTAAATTCGACCGTTTTCGAGCACAGGCGCGCCTGGTTAAAGGTTAAACAATTGTTACCTTTGCCGACTCGTTGCGCGCCGTGAGTAACACTGTTTCACTTAGGCACAAACCGATGACCGCAACTGCACAGCAGCTTGAATATCTGAAAAACAGCATCAAAAGCATCCAGGACTATCCCAAGCCTGGCATTCTTTTCCGTGATGTCACCAGCTTGCTGGAAGACCCGAAAGCGTACGCGCTCAGCATTGAACTGCTGGTGGAGCGTTATAAAAACGCCGGGATCACCAAAGTAGTAGGTACCGAAGCTCGCGGCTTCCTGTTTGGCGCACCGGTTGCGCTGGCGATGGGCGTGGGTTTTGTGCCGGTGCGTAAGCCGCGCAAGCTGCCGCGTGAAACCATCGCAGAAAGCTATGAGCTGGAGTACGGCACCGATCAGCTGGAGATCCACGTTGACGCGATCAAGCCTGGCGATAAAGTGCTGGTAGTCGACGATCTGCTGGCAACCGGCGGCACTATCGAAGCGACCGTGAAGCTGATCCGCCGTCTGGGTGGGGAAGTGACCGACGCGGCATTCATCATCAACCTGTTTGATCTGGGCGGCGAACAGCGCCTGGAAAAACAGGGCATCACCAGCTACAGCCTGGTACCTTTCCCGGGTCATTAATCCCGGTCTTCACAACCTCGCTCAATGGGTGAGGTTGTGATAGCATTCCCCTCCATAAATTCACCTTCCAGCGTTGCAGAGCCTGCCCATGAGTTATCAGGTGTTAGCCCGTAAATGGCGACCACAAACCTTTGCTGACGTTGTCGGTCAGGAACATGTGCTGACGGCCCTGGCGAACGGCTTGTCGCTAGGTCGTATTCATCACGCCTATCTTTTCTCCGGCACCCGCGGCGTCGGTAAGACCTCTATTGCCCGTTTGCTGGCAAAAGGTCTCAACTGCGAAACCGGGATCACCGCTACGCCATGTGGCGTGTGCGATAACTGCCGGGAGATCGAGCAGGGGCGTTTTGTCGATCTGATCGAGATCGACGCCGCCTCGCGCACCAAAGTGGAAGACACTCGCGATCTGCTCGATAACGTGCAGTACGCCCCGGCGCGCGGCCGTTTTAAGGTTTACCTGATCGATGAAGTGCACATGCTGTCGCGCCACAGCTTTAACGCCCTGCTGAAAACGCTGGAAGAGCCGCCCGCGCACGTCAAGTTCCTGCTGGCGACCACCGATCCGCAAAAGCTGCCGGTCACCATTCTGTCGCGCTGCCTGCAGTTCCACCTGAAGGCGCTGGACGTTGAGCAGATCCGCGCGCAGCTTGAGCACATCCTTGATGAAGAGAAGATCGTTCACGAACCGCGCGCTCTGCAATTGCTGGCCCGCGCGGCGGACGGCAGCCTGCGTGATGCGTTAAGCCTTACCGACCAGGCGATTGCCAGCGGTGACGGCAAGCTCTCCACCGAGGCGGTTAGCACCATGCTCGGCACGCTGGATGACGATCAGGCGCTGTCGCTTATCGAAGCGATGATTGCCGCCAACGGCGAACGCGTGATGTCGCTGGTAAACGCGGCTGCCGCCCGAGGCGTGGAGTGGGAAGGTCTGCTTGTTGAAATGCTTAGCCTGCTGCACCGCGTGGCGATGCTGCAGCTTTCTCCGTCCGCCATCGGTGCGGATATGGCCGCCATTGAACAGCGGATGCGTGAGCTTGCCCGCACCGTGCCGCCTGCCGACGTGCAGCTGTATTACCAGACGCTGCTGATTGGCCGCAAAGAGTTACCGTTCGCGCCGGATCCGCGCATGGGCGTTGAAATGACGCTGCTGCGCGCGCTGGCGTTCCACCCGCGCATGCCATTGCCGGAGCCTGAAGTGCCGCGCCAGTCTTTCGCGCCGGTCGTCCCTACGGCGGTGATGTCCCCGCAGCAGGTGCCACCGCAGCCGACACCGCCGCCACAGCAAAACGTGCCGCTGTCGGATGCCACCAGTTCGGTGCTTGCCGCGCGCAGCCAGCTGCAGCGTGCGCAGGGAGTAACCAAACCAAAAAAGAGTGAACCGGCAGCGCCAGGAAGAGCGCGGCCGGTGAACAACGCCGCGCTTGAACGTCTGGCCTCGGTAACGGAGCGCGTACAGTCGCGCCCGGCACCGTCCGCGCTCGAGCAAAAAGCCCCGGTGAAAGAAGAGGCTTACCGCTGGAAGGCGACCACCGTTGTTGAAACGGTGAAGGAAGAGGTTGCCACGCCGAAAGCGCTGAAAAAGGCGCTGGAGCATGAGAAAACGCCGGAGCTTTCCGCGAAGCTTGCCGAAGAGTCCATTGCGCGCGACGCCTGGGCCGCCGAGGTCAGCAAACTCCAGCTGCCGAAGCTGGTCGAGCAGGTCGCGCTGAATGCCTGGAAAGAGCAGGACGGCAATCAGGTGCGTCTGCATCTGCGCCCTGGGCAACGGCACCTCAATTCCCCCGGCGCGCAAAAGGCGCTGGCCGAGGCGCTTGCCGCTTTACAGGGCTCACCTGTTGAATTGACTATCATTGAAGATGATAATCCGGCAGTGAAAACGCCGCTCGAGTGGCGCCAGGCCATTTATGAAGAGAAGCTCGCGCAGGCGCGCGAGGCGATAATTGCGGATAACAACATCCAGACCCTGCGACGGTTCTTCGACGCCGATCTGGATGAAGAGAGTATTCGCCCCATTTGATCGTGAGTCTGACTTACGGTTGTAATCCTTAAACGTGAAAAAGAGAGAAGCCTATGTTTGGTGGAAAAGGCGGTCTGGGTGGCCTGATGAAGCAGGCTCAGCAGATGCAGGAAAAAATGCAGAAGATGCAGGAAGAGATCGCTCAGCTGGAAGTCACGGGTGAATCCGGTGCCGGTCTGGTCAAGGTGACCATCAACGGTGCGCACAACTGCCGCCGCGTGGAAATCGACCCGAGCCTGCTCGAAGACGACAAAGAGATGCTGGAAGATCTGGTTGCCGCCGCGTTTAACGATGCCGCGCGCCGTATCGACGAAACCCAGAAAGAGAAAATGGCCTCTGTTTCCAGCGGTATGCAACTGCCGCCGGGCTTCAAGATGCCATTCTGATGCAAACCAGTCCGCTGCTCACGCAGTTAATGGAAGCACTGCGCTGCCTGCCGGGCGTTGGCCCGAAGTCGGCGCAGCGCATGGCGTTTACGCTATTGCAGCGCGACCGCAGCGGCGGGATGCGCCTGGCGCAGGCTCTGACCCGCGCCATGTCAGAAATTGGTCACTGTGCGGATTGCCGCACCTTTACCGAGCAGGACGTGTGTAACATCTGTACGAACCCGCGTCGTCAGGAAAACGGTCAGATTTGCGTGGTGGAGAGTCCGGCGGACATCTACGCTATCGAACAAACCGGGCAGTTTTCCGGCCGCTACTTCGTGCTGATGGGGCATCTCTCCCCGCTGGACGGTATTGGCCCGGATGATATCGGTCTCGACCGCCTTGAACAGCGTCTTGAGTCCGAAACCATCAAAGAGGTGATCCTCGCCACCAACCCCACGGTGGAAGGGGAGGCAACCGCTAACTACATCGCCGAACTGTGCTCGCAGTACGGCGTTGACGCCAGCCGCATCGCCCACGGCGTGCCGGTGGGCGGCGAGCTGGAAATGGTGGACGGCACTACGCTGTCGCACTCGCTGGCCGGGCGTCACAAGATTATTTTCTGACCAAACGGAGGCTGCACGCGTGGCCTCCGCTTGAAATTTTCCTCCCTTATCCCCATCTCTCACTCAACGTTTTACAACCCCATTAAATGGCATTGTTGAGGTCGACTTAGATGAAAGGACAAGAAACCCGTGGTTTCCAGTCAGAAGTAAAACAGCTTCTGCACCTGATGATCCATTCCCTGTATTCCAACAAAGAAATCTTCCTGCGTGAGCTGATTTCCAACGCATCCGATGCGGCGGACAAGCTGCGCTTCCGCGCGCTGTCCAACCCGGACCTGTACGAAGGCGACGGCGAGCTGCGCGTGCGCGTCTCTTTCAATAAAGAGAACCGCACCCTGACCATTGCCGATAACGGCATCGGGATGAACCGCGACGAGGTGATCGACCACCTCGGCACCATCGCCAAATCCGGCACCAAAGCTTTCCTCGAGTCTATGGGCTCTGACCAGGCGAAAGACAGCCAGCTGATCGGCCAGTTCGGCGTGGGCTTCTACTCGGCGTTTATCGTTGCCGACAAAGTCACCGTGCGCACCCGCGCGGCAGGCGAAAGCGCAGAGAATGGCGTGTTCTGGGAATCCAAAGGGGAAGGTGAGTACACCGTTGATGACATCACCAAAGCGGATCGCGGCACCGAAATCACCCTGCACCTGCGTGAAGGTGAAGACGATTTCCTGAACGACTGGCGCGTACGCTCCATCATCAGCAAATATTCCGACCATATCGCGCTGCCGGTTGAGATTGAGAAACAGGAAGAGCAGGACGGCGAAACCGTGGTCTCCTGGGAGAAGATCAACAAGGCGCAGGCGCTGTGGACGCGCAACAAGTCTGAAATTAAAGACGACGAGTACAACGAGTTCTACAAGCACATCGCCCACGACTTTACCGACCCGCTGACCTGGAGCCACAACCGCGTGGAAGGTAAGCAGGAGTACACCAGCCTGCTGTACATCCCGGCGCAGGCGCCGTGGGACATGTGGAACCGCGATCATAAGCACGGCCTGAAGCTGTACGTGCAGCGCGTGTTCATCATGGACGACGCCGAGCAGTTCATGCCGAACTACCTGCGCTTTACGCGCGGCCTGATCGACTCGAACGATCTGCCGCTGAACGTCTCCCGTGAAATCCTTCAGGACAGCACCGTCACCCGCAACCTGCGTAACGCGCTGACCAAACGTACGCTGCAGATGCTGGAAAAACTGGCGAAAGACGATGCGGAAAAATACCAAACCTTCTGGAAACAGTTCGGTCTGGTGCTGAAGGAAGGCCCGGCGGAAGACACCGCGAACGTCGAAACCATTGCCAAACTGCTGCGCTTCGCCTCTACGCATACCGACTCCTCCGCGCAGACCGTGTCTCTGGAAGAGTACGTCTCCCGCATGAAAGACGGGCAGGAGAAGATCTACTACATCACCGCCGACAGCTACGCGGCGGCGAAGAGCAGCCCGCACCTGGAGCTGCTGCGCAAGAAAGGCATCGAAGTGCTGCTGCTTTCTGACCGCATCGACGAATGGATGATGAACTACCTGACCGAGTTTGACGGTAAATCCTTCCAGTCCGTTGCCAAAGCCGACGAGTCCATCGACAAGCTGGCGGATGAAGTGGACGAAAGCGCGAAAGAAGCCGAGAAGGCGCTGGAGCCGTTCGTTGAGCGCGTGAAAACCCTGCTGGGCGATCGGGTGAAAGAGGTGCGCTTTACTCACCGTCTGACCGATACGCCGGCGATTGTCACCACCGATGCCGACGAAATGGGCACCCAGATGGCGAAGCTGTTCGCGGCGGCGGGCCAGGCGATGCCGGAAGTGAAATATATCTTTGAGCTTAATCCGGATCACCCGCTGGTGAAACGTGCGGCAGACACCCAGGACGACGCCCGCTTTGCCGAGTGGGTTGAACTGCTGCTGGATCAGTCTCTGCTGGCCGAGCGCGGCACGCTGGAAGATCCTAACCTGTTCATTAAGCGTGTGAATGCGCTGCTGCTGGCGTAATTAAACACCTGCCCCTCACCCAGCCCTCTCCCCAAAGGGGAGAGGGTATAATCGTCCCCTCTCCCCTTTGGGGAGAGGGTTAGGGTGAGGGGGAACCCTCGCACTATCCCAAATAATCTCCCCCCATTAACCGTTTCAGCCTTCCCGCCTTCCTTGAGCCACGCCCGTTCTGGTGGTATTGTTTAGCGCTTTTGAAAAATTGAAACGACATTTGAGGGGATTTTCGCAATGCGTATTATTCTGCTTGGCGCTCCGGGCGCGGGTAAAGGAACTCAGGCTCAGTTCATCATGGAGAAATACGGTATTCCGCAAATCTCCACCGGCGACATGCTGCGCGCCGCTGTTAAATCTGGCTCCGAGCTGGGTAAACAAGCGAAAGACATCATGGACGCAGGCAAGCTGGTGACCGACGAGCTGGTTATTGCTCTGGTCAAAGAGCGCATTGCGCAGGAAGACTGCCGTAACGGTTTCCTGCTGGACGGCTTCCCGCGCACCATTCCTCAGGCTGACGCCATGAAAGAAGCGGGCATCAACGTGGACTACGTGCTGGAGTTCGACGTACCGGACGAGCTGATCGTTGACCGTATCGTTGGCCGTCGCGTACACGCTGCTTCTGGCCGCGTTTACCACATCAAATTCAACCCGCCTAAGGTTGAAGGCAAAGATGACGTGACCGGCGAAGAGCTGACCACCCGTAAAGACGATCAGGAAGAGACCGTGCGTAAACGCCTGGTGGAATACCATCAGATGACCGCACCGCTGATTGGCTACTACAGCAAAGAAGCGCAGGCGGGTAACACCAAATACGCGAAAGTTGACGGCACCCAGGCCGTGGCTGACGTACGTGCAGAGCTGGAAAAAATCCTCGGCTAATTGCATCTCTCTCACCCGGATCCCCGGGTGAGAAAAATTCTCATCTTACCTATTACAGCAATGGGTTTCGTTTAAACGCATTTCCGCTACAATTGACAACCTATCAAATGGTTAAGAGGCGTGAATGAGTCAGGCGAAAACCGGCATCCTGCTTGCCAATCTGGGCACCCCAGAAGCACCCACTCCAGCAGCGGTAAAACGCTATCTGCGACAGTTTTTAAGCGACACGCGCGTCGTGGATACCCCGAGACTGCTCTGGTGGCCCCTGCTGCGTGGCGTCATTCTGCCGATTCGTTCTCCGCGCGTGGCAAAGCTTTATCAGTCCGTGTGGATGGAAGAGGGCTCGCCGCTGATGGTATACAGCCGCAGACAGGAGAAAGCGCTGGCCGCCCGTCTGCCGGATATGCCCGTCGCGCTCGGCATGAGCTATGGAACACCTTCGCTGGAAAGCGCAGTGGAAAATCTGCTCGCGCAGGGCGTTGACCATATCGTCGTGCTGGCGCTCTATCCACAGTATTCGTGTTCCACGGTGGCTGCCGTCTGGGATGAGCTGGCGCGCATCCTGGCAACTCGTCGTCGCATTCCGGGCGTGACCTTTATTCGCGACTACGCGGATAACGATCTGTACATCCAGGCGCTTGCCAGCAGCGCGCGCGCGTCGTTTGAAAAACACGGCGAGCCGGATCTGCTGCTGCTCTCCTATCACGGCATTCCGCAGCGTTTCGCCAATGAAGGGGATGATTACCCGCAGCGCTGCCGCGATACCACCCGCGAGCTGGTCTCCGCCCTTGGCCTGCCGCCGGAGAAGGTGATGATGACCTTCCAGTCGCGCTTCGGCCGCGAGCCGTGGCTGACGCCGTACACCGATGAAACCCTTAAAATGCTGGGTGAGAAGGGCGTGAAGCACATTCAGGTGATGTCGCCGGGCTTCTCGGCCGACTGTCTGGAAACGCTGGAGGAGATTGCGGTTCAAAACCGGGAATTTTTCCTTGAAGCTGGCGGGGTGAAGTACGAGTACATTCCGGCACTTAACGACTCCCCTGAGCATATCGACATGATGGTCTCGCTGGTGACAAACAGTCGCTGATCGCGCTTGAGGCCGGGTTTGTGCTACCATTCCCGGCTTCTATTCCTTGCACAGTTCAGACCATGAAATTTCCCGGTAAACGTAAATCTAAACACTACTTCCCCGTTAACGCTCGCGATCCGCTCCTGCAGCAAATCCAGCCTGAAAATGAAACCAGTGCCGCTTGGGTGGTGGGTATCGATCAGACGCTGGTGGATATTGAAGCCAAAGTGGATGATGCGTTTGTTGCGCGTTACGGTCTGAGCGCCGGGCATTCGCTGGTGATTGAAGACGACGTTGCCGAAGCGTTGTATCAGGAGCTGGTGCGTGAAAATCTGATCACCCATCAGTTTGCCGGTGGCACCATCGGCAATACCATGCACAACTACTCCGTGCTGGCAGACGATCGTTCGGTGCTGCTCGGCGTGATGTGCAGCAATATCGAAATCGGTGGCTACGCCTATCGCTACCTGTGCAACACCTCCAGCCGTACCGATCTGAACTACCTGCAGGGCGTTGACGGCCCGATTGGCCGCTGCTTTACCCTCATTGGTGAGTCCGGCGAGCGTACCTTTGCCATCAGCCCTGGCCACATGAACAAGCTGCGCGCAGAGAGTATTCCTGAGGAGGTCATTGCGGGCGCCTCGGCGCTGGTGCTGACCTCCTATCTGGTGCGCTGTAAGCCGGGCGAGCCGATGCCTGAAGCGACCATGAAAGCGATAGAGTACGCCAAAAAGTACGATGTGCCGGTGGTGCTCACGCTGGGCACCAAATTCGTGATCGCCGACAACCCGGAGTGGTGGCAGGCCTTCCTGAAGGAACACGTTTCGATTCTGGCGATGAACGAAGAAGAGGCCGAAGCGCTGACCGGTGAAAGCGATCCGCTGCTGGCGTCTGATAAAGCGCTGAACTGGGTGGATCTGGTGCTCTGCACCGCCGGGCCTGTCGGGCTGTATATGGCGGGCTTCACGGAAGAAGAGAGCAAACGCAAAACCCAGCATCCGCTGCTGCCTGGTGCCATTGCCGAATTCAACCAGTTCGAATTCAGCCGCGGTATGCGCCATAAAGATTGCACCAACCCACTGCGTATCTACTCCCACATCGCGCCGTACATGGGCGGACCAGAGAAGATCATGAACACCAACGGCGCAGGTGATGGCGCGTTGGCTGCGCTGCTGCATGACATTACCGCCAATGCCTACCACAAAACCAACGTGCCGAACTCCAGCAAGCATAAGTTCAGCTGGCTGACCTATTCGTCGCTGGCGCAGGTGTGTAAATACGCGAACCGCGTGAGCTATCAGGTACTGAATCAGCACTCACCGCGCTTAACGCGTGGCCTGCCGGAACGGGAAGACAGCCTCGAAGAGGCATACTGGGATCGGTAACAGCAAACCCCTCACCCTAACCCTCTCCCCATAGGGGAGAGGGAACTTGAACACCCTCTCCCCTATGGGGAGAGGGCTGGGGTGAGGGGGCATACCGCACAAATCTTAACCCGTCACCGCCTCTTCAACCGGCGCTTTCTCCAGCAGCGTCAGCATCGTGTTCGCAATCTCACGCTCGCCCATTACCACCTTATTCGCGCCGCGCGCGGTGATGTATTCCACCTCATCGTCATAATGCGCGCGGGCAATAATTTCGATGGTCGGACACTTCGCGCGCGCGGAAGCCACAATCTCACCCGCTTCATAGCCGTTCGGAATGGTCAGCAGCAGCCAGCGGGCGCAGTCCAGATGCGCCAGATTCATGATCTCTTCGTTTGCCGCATTACCCAGCACCGCGCGAATGCCGCGCTCGCGCAGTTCGTCAACGCGGGTACGTGAGGTTTCAATCACCACCAGCGGAATGCCCTGCGCCATCAGCTTCTCACCGAGCAGGCTGCCCACGCGGCCAAAGCCAACCAGCAGCGCGTGGTTGCAGATATCCACCGGGATCTGCTTCTCTTCTTCAATGGCCTCTTCCAGCGTCTGCTCTTCCAGAGTTTCCGTTTTATCGAGGTATTTTTCCAGCAGGGCAAACAACACCGGGTTCAGCATAATGGAGAGGATGGCCCCCGCCAGCACCAGATTCTGACCGGCCTGCGGGAGTAGATTAAGCGCCATGCCGAGACCGGCCAGAATAAACGCGAACTCACCAATCTGCGCCAGGCTGGCGGCAATGGTCAGCGCCGTACGCGGCGAGTGGCCAAACATCCGCACCAGGAAGAAGGCGGCAACGGACTTACCAAAGATAATGATTGCCAGCGTGCCCAGCACCGCCAGCGGCTGCTGGATCAGAACCAGCGGGTCAAACAGCATCCCGACGGAGACGAAGAACAGCACGGCGAAGGCATCGCGCAGCGGCAGCGTGTCGTGCGCCGCGCGGTGGCTTAATTCGGATTCGTTTAGTACCATTCCGGCGAAGAACGCGCCCAGCGCAAACGAGACGTCGAACAGCTCTACGGCACCAAAGGCGATACCCAGCGCCAGAGCGAGTACCGAAAGGGTGAACAGCTCGCGGGAACCTGTCGCCGCAGTGCGGGACATGATCCACGGCACCAGACGGCGGCCCACCAGCATCATGATGGCGATAAAGGCCACAACCTTACCGATGGTGATGCTCATATCCAACGCCAGCGAGGCGAAGCCGACGTTGTCTTTTTCCATCATCCCGGCGACGGCGGGCAGCAGCACCAGCGTTAACACCATCACCAGATCTTCAACAATCAGCCAGCCTATCGCGATTTGCCCGCGCTGACTGTCTATCAGCTGCCTCTCTTCAAGCGCGCGCAGCAGCACCACGGTACTGGCGGTTGAAAGACACAGCCCAAACACGATGCCGGTCATCAGCGACCAGCCCAGTACCGCGGAAAGCGCCATTCCCAGCAGCGTCGCCACCCCTATCTGGGCGATCGCTCCCGGTATGGCGATAGACTTTACCGCCATCAGATCCTTCAGTGAAAAATGCAGACCGACGCCAAACATCAGCAGAATCACGCCTAATTCCGCCAGTTCTGGAGCCAGTTTGGTATCCGCCACGAAACCCGGCGTAAAAGGACCCGCCAGTACACCCGCTAACAGATAGCCGACAAGAGGAGAAATACGCAATTTATTGGCAATCATGCCAAGGATAAAAGCGAGCACAAGTCCACCAACAATGGTGGTGATAAGCGGTGTGGCGTGGTGCATTCCGTCTCCTTTCGTGGTGAGTGTTCCATTTTTGGCATAAATACCAAAAGACCAGGTAATAGTTTATGACAATTTTTACCCTTATGTTTATGAATAATTGTTGAAGTTTGAATAAAAGAGCAATAAGCGTGAAAAAAAGCCCTTTTGGACAAGTTTGATGATAAAGGTGAGAAGAAACCCTTATGGCATAAGGGGGAAAGGTCGCCAGGGTTTAACTTTGGCGACCTCTAAATTACGCTTTGTGGCGGTTATCAGGCAGGAATATGGTCAATATCCCCAGAAGTGGAAGGAAAGCACAGATTTTATAAACCAGGAAGATGCTGGTGTGATCAGCAACCATGCCCAACACCGCCGCACCAAGGCCGCCCATGCCGAAGGCAAATCCGAAAAAGAGACCGGAAACCATGCCGATACGCCCTGGCAGCAGCTCCTGTGCGTAGACCAGAATGGCCGAGAAGGCTGAGGCCAGAATAAAACCGATAATGACGGTTAAAATCCCCGTCCATTCCAGGCTTGCGTAGGGCAAAATAAGCGTGAAGGGTGCAACACCGAGGATTGAGCCCCAAATCACATATTTACGCCCAATTTTGTCGCCTACAGGCCCGCCAATCACCGTCCCTGCGGCCACCGCAAACAGGAAGGCAAACAGGTGGAACTGCGCATTTTGTACCGATAATCCGAATTTTTGCATCAGATAAAAGGTGTAATAGCTGCTGATGCTCGCCATATAGAAATATTTCGAGAAAATCAGCACCAGAAGCACGCTTACCGCCAGAATAACCTTGTTACGGGGAAGGGGATTGATAACCTTTGCTACAGGTTTGCCCTTGTTCACGCGATGCTGCGCGGCATACCAGCGGCTGATTTGCGCCAGTACTACAATCGCCAGCAGCGCGGCCAGCACAAACCACGCCACGTTGCCTTTACCGTACGGAGCGATGATCACCGCGGCCAGCAGCGGGCCGAGGGAACTGCCAAAGTTACCGCCTACCTGGAACAGGGACTGCGCCAGCCCGTGGCGCCCACCGGAGGCCATACGCGCCACGCGGGAGGATTCCGGATGGAAAACGGACGAGCCTGTCCCCACCAGCGCGGCGGCGATAAGCACCGCTTCAAAACTGCCCGCGATTGCCAGCAGCACCAGCCCGCTTAAGGTAAAACACATGCCAATGGGGAGCGACCACGGCATTGGGTATTTATCCGTCCAGTAACCGACCACCGGCTGCAGCAGCGACGAGGCCATCTGGAAGGTGAGGGTGATCATCCCGATCTGTACGAAGGTTAACGAGAACTCGGACTGCAGCAGCGGGTAGATTGCCAGGATTAGCGACTGGATCATGTCGTTGAGCAGGTGCGAGAGACTGATTGCGCCTAAAACTTTAAAGGAAGTGCGCGATTTTGGCGGCGACGCCGGAGCGCCCGGGACGGGCTGGGTTGATTCACTGATTGCCATAAATACCACGTCGATTTGTTATAAGAAATGCAGGGTGTAATTATTATCCGACTAACATACCCGTCCGTGACATTTGAAGAAAGTCGCAATTCTGAAAACTTATTTGTCTATTCTTGTGAGTCACTGTAATTTTTGCGTTTGTCTATTGGTCAGGGAGAGAGATGATGAAGTTAATGAAGCGCGGCGTCGCGCTGGCGTTGATAGCGGCCTGGGGGCTGACAAGCCTGCCCGCACAGGCGTATGAAAAAGACAAAACCTATAAAATTACCATTCTGCATACCAACGATCACCACGGTCATTTCTGGCGCAGTGAATACGGCGAATATGGTCTGTCGGCGCAAAAAACGCTGGTAGATGGCATTCGCAAAGAGGTCGCTGCAGAAGGCGGTAGCGTGCTGCTGCTCTCGGGCGGGGATATCAATACCGGCGTGCCGGAATCTGATTTACAGGATGCCGAGCCTGATTTTCGCGGCATGAATCTGATTGGCTACGACGCGATGGCCGTGGGTAACCATGAATTCGATAACCCGCTGAGCGTGCTGCGCCAGCAGGAGAAGTGGTCTAAATTCCCGTTCCTCTCTGCCAATATTTATCAAAAGAGCACCGGCGAACGCCTGTTTAAACCCTGGGCGCTGTTCAAGCGTCAGGACTTAAAAATTGCGGTCATTGGCCTAACCACCGACGACACGGCCAAAATTGGCAACCCTGAGTTCTTCACCGATATCGAATTCCGTAAACCGGCAGACGAAGCGAAGCTGGTGATTCAGGAGTTACAGCAGAACGAAAAACCGGACGTGATTATCGCCACCACCCACATGGGCCACTACGATAACGGCGAGCACGGCTCCAATGCGCCCGGCGACGTCGAGATGGCGCGCAGCCTGCCTGCTGGCTCGCTGGCAATGATTGTGGGTGGTCACTCACAAGATCCGGTGTGTATGGCGTCCGAGAACAAAAAGCAGGTGGACTACGTGCCGGGCACGCCGTGCGCGCCGGACCGTCAGAACGGTATCTGGATTGTGCAGGCCCACGAATGGGGTAAATACGTGGGTCGTGCAGATTTCGAGTTCCGTAACGGCGAAATGAAGCTGGTTCACTATCAGCTCATCCCGGTCAACCTGAAGAAGAAAGTGACCTACCCGGACGGTAAAAGTGAGCGCGTACTTTACACGCCTGAGATTGCAGAGAACCAGCAGATGCTCTCCCTGCTGACGCCGTTCCAGAACAAAGGCAAGGCGCAGCTGGATGTGAAGATTGGTACGCTCAATGGTCGCCTGGAAGGGGACCGCAGCAAAGTCCGCTTCGTACAGACCAACATGGGCCATCTGGTGCTGGCGGCGCAAATAGCGCGCACTGGCGCTGACTTTGGCGTAATGAGCGGCGGCGGTATTCGTGATTCCATCGAAGGTGGAAACATCACCTATAAAGACGTGCTGAAGGTACAGCCGTTCGGCAACGTGGTGGTGTATACGGATATGAGCGGGAAAGAGGTGGTTGACTATCTGACCGCGTTAGCCCAGATGAAGCCGGACTCGGGCGCCTATCCGCAGTTTGCTAACGTCAGCTTTGTGGCGAAGGACGGCAAGCTTAACGATCTGAAGATCAAGGGCGAACCGGTTGACCCGGCCAAAACGTACCGTCTGGCAACGTTAAGCTTTAACGCCACGGGCGGCGACGGCTATCCGCATATTGATAATAAACCGGGATACGTGAACACCGGCTTTATCGATGCGGAAGTGCTGAAGCAGTTCATCGAGCAGAATTCACCGATTGATGTGAATACTTATGAGCCGAAAGGCGAGGTGAGCTGGCAGTAGTGCCGTTGTGTTGCCCGGTGGCGCTGCGCTTACCGGGCCTACGGGTGCAAAATGTAGGCCGGGTAAGGCGTAGCCGCCACCCGGCTTTTTCTTTTACTCCCGTCGCGCAATATCCGCAAACTTCGCGTCCAGCATTTTCGCCAGATCGCCCGCGGCCAGTTCGATATCCAGCCCGCGTTTGCCACCAGAAATATAGATCGTCTCAAATTCTTGCGAAGGTGCATCGATAAGCGTCGGCAGCCGTTTTTTCTGCCCGAGCGGGCTGATCCCGCCCACCAGATATCCGGTAGTGCGTTGCGCAACCATCGGGTCCGCCATATCCACCTTTTTTGCCCCCAGCGCTTTGGCGACCTTTTTCAGATCCAGTTGCCCGGCGACGGGCGTGACCGCCACGGCGAGATGTTTCATATCACCGTTTACCGCCACCAGCAGCGTTTTATACACCTGGTCCGCGTTCAGTCCCAGCTTGCGCACGACTTCATCACCAAAATTGGTTTCATTCGGATCGTGATCGTAAGTATGGATCCGGAAAGAGATTTTGTTTTTTTCGAGTAATTTAACGGCGGGAGTCATAGCTATCCTTCTTACGACAGACATTTTATGTCAACAGCATACGCCTGACGTTTGTCTAAAAAATAGCACCATCTTGCGCAATAGTATTGGCAGTGATGGTCACTTTGAGCGACAATCGGCTCAGCCGAAGGTCTCCTTCGGTATAATAAAAACGATGAAATTCCTCTTTGACGGGCCAATAGAAATATTGGCCATTTTTTTATTTCAGCAGCGACGGCAGATTCCCTTCTCCATACAAATGCAGCGCGCCGACCGCGACGACATACCGCCCGGCAGGCAGGGCATGCAGCGTTTCTCGCCACGCCTGATTGCGCGCGTTCATCAGCACATCATACAGCGATTCACTGAACGTAGACGGCAACACAAGCTTACTGTCCGTCGGCGGAGCATCAAGCCACCAGCCAATCATGGTTTGCAGCAGACGAGCATTGGTGTGCCAGTGGGTCAGAGTGTCATCCAGCAGGATAAGACCGTCATCGGGAAGCTGCCGCAGTAGACCAATCTGGCTGTCCGTGCCTTCCAGTTCAATGATCGGGAGATTGCGCGCTCGTGCCGTATTCAGCAGCTGATAATCAATGCCGTAATCACCGCGCAGCCCCAGACGCTGCGCCTGCGTTGCCTGCAGCACCATGGCAATTTGCCAGAGCGGAAGGGTGTCCAGCATGGCGAGCGATACACCGGTTTCATCCGCGAGCCGCGTCAGTTCGGTAAGCTGTGCTTCGCTGAGACGTTCCGCAAGAGGACGATCGCTCTCCAGACCTGCAAAGGGGGATTCATGGCCCGAAATGTCCGCCTCGACGACCAGCGCGTCGGCATTCTTCAGCAGTTTTATCAGGCCAGCGGGCAGCGGGGACATATCCTGCGTGCCCATATGGATGCTTCCTACCAGGTGCAGGTGTTGCCCGCCCGGAAGTGAGATATCCATACCGGGCCAGGCATAACGTCGGGGAAAGAGGGCGCGAAACGATGCTTTTATACGATTAAACAGACTCATACGCGCTCCATGACCGAAAGGATCATGCTAGCGCGTACGAGAACAAGGTTCAATCTTTCGGTTTAAACCGCAGCAGACGGTTGGCGTTGCTCACCACGGTAATGGAGGAGAGCGCCATTGCCGCACCCGCAACCACCGGATTCAGCAGCGCGCCCGTCAGCGGCCATAAAATCCCGGCTGCAATCGGAATGCCGAGCGAGTTGTAGATAAACGCCCCCAGCAGGTTCTGCTTCATGTTGCGCAACGTGGCTTTCGAAATGGCCAGCGCGTCCGCAACGCCCATCAGGCTGTGGCGCATCAGGGTAATGGCCGCCGTTTCAATCGCGACATCGCTCCCGCCGCCCATGGCAATACCCACTTCTGCCTGCGCCAGCGCCGGTGCGTCGTTGATACCGTCACCGATCATGGCCACCTGACGGCCCTGGCTCTGCAGGTTCTTGATGGCATCCGCTTTGCCGTCCGGCAGCACGCCCGCAATGACTTCATCAATACCCGCCTCTTTGGCGATGGCGTTGGCCGTTGTTGGATTATCCCCGGTCAGCATCACCAGACGATAGCCCGCACGGTGCAGACGTTTTAATGCATCCACGCTGTCCTGGCGCAGAGGATCGCGCACCGACAGCATGGCGACGGCTTTATCGTCTACAGCGAGCAGGACGGGCGTTGCGCCCTGTGATGCCTGAGCAATCAGTTCGCCTTCCAGCGATGAAGTATCAATACCGTTCTCATTCAGCAGTGCCTGATTCCCCAGCAGCAGCGTGTGGCCGTCGGCTTCACCGCTCACGCCGAGCCCGCGCAGGGTGCGGAAGTTACTGACCTGCGGCAGGGTAGCGTCACTGGCTTTATCGAGAATGGCGCGGGCCAGCGGGTGGCTGGACCCTTGCTCCAGCGCGGCGGCGAGACGCAGCGCGTCAGCCTCTGAGAAGCCAAGGGTATGCACCGCCACGACCTGCGGTTTCCCTTCGGTCAGCGTACCGGTTTTGTCAAAGACCAGCGTGTCCAGGGTACTCGCACGCTGCAGGGCATCGGCATCACGCACCAGCACGCCAAACTCGGCGGCGCGTCCGACGCCGGAGATGATCGACATCGGCGTCGCAAGACCAAGGGCGCACGGACAGGCGATGATGAGCACCGTGGTGGCAATCACCAGGGTATAGACGATTTGCGGTGCTGGTCCAAAGAAATACCAGATTGCCGCGCTCAGCAGGGCAATACAGACCACTACCGGGACAAAAACGGCGGAGATTTTATCGGCAAGTTTGCCGATTTCGGGTTTACTGCTCTGTGCCTGGCGCACCATGCGGATAATGCGTGACAGCGTGGTGTGGCTGCCGACCGCGCTGGCGCGGAACAGCACGCTGCCGTCCTGGACGACCGTGCCTGCGTGCACGTTATCGTCCTGGGATTTTTGTTGCGGGATCGGTTCCCCGGTCAGCATGGCCTCATCGAACCAGGCTTCGCCCTGGAGAATTGCGCCGTCAACCGGAACGCGATCGCCCGTCGTCAGGCGCAGCGTCATGCCGGGCTGCACGTCAGCCAGCGGGACGCTTTTTTCACCCTCGTCGGTGACCACGCGGGCCGTCGGCGGGGTCAAATCAAGCAATCTTTCCAGCGCCTTCGAGGAGCGCTGACGGGCGCGGGCTTCCAGCATATGGCCCAGGTTGATCAGACCGATAATCATCGCGCTCGCTTCGTAATAGAGATGCCGCGCCTCCATCGGGAACCACTGCGGCCAGACGTTCACGCTCATGGAATAGAGCCACGCCGCGCCGGTCCCGAGCGCAACCAGCGTATCCATCGTCGCGGTACGGTTTTTCAGGCTCTTCCAGGCGCTGGTATAGAAATGCCCGCCTGCAAAGACCATCACGGCGAGCGTGATCGCACCAATCCCCAGCCACAGCGTGCGGTTGTCGTCAGTGACCATCATGTTGTCACCGATCATGCCCCACACCATCACCGGGATACCCACCAGCAGCGCGACAATCGCCTGCCAGCGGAAGCGTTTCATGGTGGCGACAGCCGTTTCCTGCTGGCGTTCGCGGCGTTTGATGTCATCTTCAATTGCTTCCGCGCCGTAGCCCGCTTTCTCTACGGCCTGGACTAAATTTGCGGCGGAGGCGCTGCCCATCACCAGCGCAGTGCGCTCCGCGAGGTTTACCCGTGCCTGTACGACGCCCGGTACGGCCTGCAATGCATTTTGTACCCGGGAGACGCAGCTGGCGCAGCTCATGCCGTTGATCAGCAGCTGTTGGCTGTCATCAATATCATCCGCTACCGGAAGCTCAGGAGTGGCCGCTGTCAGTGCTTCCGACGGGGATGATGACTCTGCCAGCGGTTTAGCCTTTGGGTGGCTTAACTCCGCCCCGTAACCGGCCTGCTTGATGGTATCGATCAGCGCATCCGCGCTGGCGCTGCCGGTCACGGCGGCATGATCGATCGTCACGTCAGCGCTTTCAACATCAGGACGCTGTTCCAGGCTTTCTTTAACGCGTTTGACACAGTGGCCGCAGGAGAGGCCGTCCAGCGTCAGGTCGATAGTGTGAGACATAACAAAACTCCCGTATAATGTTCTGGTCAATTGTTGACCTTCACTCTGCTTTTCGCTAACTGTTATGAAGGTTAAACCTTCCATCAAGGGGAAGGTCAAGGGGGAAATGTGAATATCAGTGACGTTGCGAAAAAAACCGGCTTAACTAGCAAAGCGATCCGCTTTTATGAAGAGAAAGGGCTGGTCACGCCGCCGCTGCGCAGTGAAAACGGCTACCGCAGCTACACGCAGCTGCATCTTGATGAACTGACGCTGCTGCGCCAGGCAAGACAGGTGGGGTTTAATCTGGAAGAGTGCGGCGAGCTGGTTAACTTGTTTAACGATCCAAAGCGCCACAGCGCCGATGTGAAAAAGCGTACGCTGGAAAAAGTGGCGGAGATTGAACGCCACATTGTAGAACTGCAGGCGATGCGCGAACAACTTCTGGGGCTGGCGGACTCATGCCCGGGCGATGACAGCGCCGATTGCCCGATTATCGACAACCTTGCTGGCTGCTGTCACCGTAAGGCGCATGCTTAACAGGCTTTCACCCGCAGGGTAATGCCTTCCACCGCAATGACCTCGACCTGCGTGCCGGCGCTGAGGTCATCGTCGGCCACCACCGGCCACGAGCTGTCGCCCACCCGCATGTGCCCGCGCCCGTTCACCAGTGCGGTGTCGAGCGTAAACCGTTTGCCGACAATCTGCTGCCCGCGCTGATTAAGATGGGCGTCTGCCGGTTTCTGCTCTTTCACCTGCCGATTCAGCCAGCGCCACCACAGCCACGCGGCCACCAGCGTGAGTACCGCAAACAGTGCGCCCTGCCACTCCCAGCCGACAGGCAACAGCCAGACGACCAGCCCGGTAATGACAGCGGCAACGCCGCTCCAGAGCAGGTAGCCGTTACCGCCCAGCATCTCCGCCGCCAGCAGTAAGCCACCGAGGCTTAGCCAGAAGGCATGAGGATGTGCAACGATCAGCTCAATCATTTTTTACGCTCGTTTCCGCTGTCTTTGATCAGCTCGGCAATACCGGCAATCGACCCCATCAGGCTGCTGGCATCCAGCGGCATCATCACCACTTTGCTGTTGTTCGCGGAGCCGATCTCTTTCAGCGCATCGGTATATTTTTGCGCGACGAAGTAGTTCACGGCCTGGATATCACCGGCGGCAATCGCCTCGGACACCATTTGCGTCGCACGGGCTTCCGCTTCTGCCGAACGTTCGCGCGCTTCCGCCTGTAAAAATGCGGACTGACGATCGCCCTCGGCTTTCAGGATTTGCGACTGTTTTTCTCCTTCCGCTTTCAGGATCTCGGCCTGACGCACCCCTTCGGCTTCAAGAATATAGGCGCGCTTGGTACGCTCGGCCTTCATCTGCGCGTTCATGGAAGCGATCAGTTCAGCCGGTGGGCGCACGTCGCGGATCTCAATACGGGTGACTTTGATCCCCCACGGATTCGTCGCTTCATCGACAATGTGCAGCAGGCGGGTATTGATGCTGTCGCGCTGGGAGAGCATTTCGTCCAGCTCCATGGAGCCGAGCACGGTACGGATGTTGGTCATCGTCAGGTTGACGATAGCCAGCTCCAGGTTGCTCACTTCATAGGCCGCTTTAGGCGCATCAATCACCTGAATAAAGCAGACGGCATCAATGGTGACGTTGGCGTTGTCTTTAGAGATGATCTCCTGGGAAGGAATATCCAGCACCTGCTCCATCATGTTGATCTTACGACCAATGCGGTCCATGAAGGGGACAATCAGGCTGAGGCCCGGCTGCAGCGTGTTGGTATAGCGGCCGAAGCGCTCTACGGTCCACTGATAACCCTGAGGAACAATTTTGACGCCTGCGCCCACAATGACCAGCGCAACAAAAATAAGGACGGGAACAACGATGAGCATAAAACCTCCTGTTTTGAATGCTGTGATGAGAAAACTGCGTGTTTATTGTTCGTAAGTATAGGTAAAGTCAGAAATGAAGCCATCACCCGCAGCGGCAATCGCTTTGGATAATCCCTGATAGTAATTCGCCAGGCCAACCGTCTCTATCTGCTGAATGTGTTCGCGGATCGGGGCGCAGAACAAAACCGCATTTCCCGCTTCAACACGTTTGTTGTTTGGCGGGAGATCCCCGGTAATGGCTTTAAACCAGGTTCGGATACCTTGTTTTAAGTTATGTGGCGCTTTTGCCATGTTATCCATTCCGGTCAGAACCTGCAGCGTTGGGAACTCATCGGCCAGTACGGCGGTTTTCATACGCGCAAAGAACTGGCTAAACAATTCAAACGATCCCAGGTCGGTCACGCGCGGTTTGGTGGTTTTGCCGTTTTTATTACCGATTTTACCCGCCTTTGACGCAGCTGCCGAAACCGCATTCGCTTTTTCCAGTTCCAGCCCGAATAACAAATTACAGTGCGCACGGCGCGCTTTCAGCGGGTAGGACATCAGCACGTCAATGAACTGGGTTGCTTTTACATCAGCAAGATCGTGGTTAATAAGCCATTGGGTACGAGAAAATTCAGCCGGAGAGACGAACCAGCTGGGCACGTCGTTGAAGCGTTTCGACTTTCCCTTGCCATCAAATTCAAGGAAGTGGGTGCCATTGTCGAAGGCGAAATAGCAATTTTTGAAACTGCCTATCGTGGTATTCACGATGAGAGCCTTTTTAACAAAATCGACAACTTCTGCACCGATGACAAAACTTGTGAGTTCCGAAGATTTGATGACTTCCATTAATGTTTCGACATCGGGAACACCAGGCTTCAGGGAAGGGAACTCATAAAAGATATGTGTCATGCTGCTTACTTCCTGTAGTGATAGGGTGACAATTAGCGTGCGAAAAGTTTAACACTCGCCATAGATTAAGGCTATTCGCACAGTGCAGTTGAAAGGATTATGCTACAGGCAGTAATGACAAAAATCTGTTAACGGAAGCGAAATGAACGATCTAAAAAAACTTTTGCATATCAGGGATGTTGGATTCAGGGTGGGGGGAAACACGATCCTTCGACATGTCGATTTTTGTCTTTCACCGGGCGAATTCAAACTGATCGCCGGTCCGTCAGGCTGTGGCAAAAGTACGTTGCTGAAAATAGTGGCTTCGCTGTTGAGCCCAACGGAGGGAGCAATACTTTTTGAAGGGAAGGATATTGCCACACTTTCACCAGAACGCTATCGGCAGCAAGTCTCTTATTGCGTGCAAACGCCAACGCTTTTTGGCGATACGGTTTATGACAACCTGATTTTCCCGTGGAAAATCCGCAGCAAAACCCCAGAGCCGGAAAAGTTTATCACCGATTTGGCGCAATTTGGCCTGCCGCCGGAGACCCTGACGAAATCCATTAACACCTTGTCCGGAGGGGAAAAACAGCGCGTGTCGCTGATCCGCAACCTGCAGTTCTTGCCGAAGGTGTTGCTTCTCGACGAGATCACCAGCGCGCTGGATGACGCGAACAAACGCAACGTCAACGACATTATTCATCGCTACACCCGCGAGCAGAATATTGCCGTGCTGTGGGTAACGCATGATTCAAACGAAATAAGCCATGCGGATGATGTCATTACCCTTCAACCACAGGGCGGAAAAATGCAGGAGGCAGACCGTGGGTGAACATAATATTACCAATGAATCCCTGGCGTTTTCGATGGTGCTGGTATTGATTGCGATTGTGGTCAGCTACCGGGAAAAGCTAGGGCTGGAAAAAGACATTCTGTGGAGTATTTGCCGCGCGGTGATTCAGCTCATCATCGTTGGCTATGTGCTGAAGTACATTTTCAACGTCAACCATGCGGTACTGACCCTGCTGATGGTGCTGTTTATCTGCTTCAATGCCGCGTGGAATGCGCAAAAGCGCAGCAAGTATATCGATAAAGCATTCATCTCTTCGTATATCGCCATCACGACCGGTACGGCGCTCACGCTGGCGGTTCTGGTGCTGTCGGGTTCCATTGAATTCACACCCATGCAGGTGATCCCGATTTCCGGCATGATTGCGGGGAACGCCATGGTTGCCGTGGGGCTGTGTTACAACAACCTCGGACAGCGTTTCAGCAGTGAACAGCAGCAGTTACAGGAGAAATTAAGCCTGGGGGCGACGCCTAAAGTAGCCTCGGCGCGGCTGATTCGTGAGAGCATTCGCTCGTCGCTGATCCCAACGGTAGATTCAGCCAAAACCGTGGGGCTGGTGAGTCTGCCGGGGATGATGTCGGGGCTGATATTTGCGGGGATCGATCCGGTAAAAGCGATTAAGTATCAGATTATGGTGACCTTTATGCTGCTCTCTACGGCAAGCCTGTCGACCATTATTGCCTGCTATTTAACCTACCGGAAGTTTTACAACTCGCGTCACCAACTGGTGGTGACGCAGTTGAAAAGGTCGGAATAAACCCTCTTTAGTAGGCCCGGTAAGCGTGAGCGCCACCGGGCATTTTTTATTAGTAGAGCAACGCGTACAGCTGACGACGATACTTCGACGCCAGTGCGTCACCGGTGCCAAGCGCGGCCAGGATCTCCTGGAACATCTTGCGCGCCTGGCCGTCTGCGGCGGCCAGATCTTTTTGCAGATGGCTGAACAGCAGTTCCAGCGCCTCTTCATTACGCCCCACCTGGTGCAACTGCAGCGCCAGCTGGCTTGCCAGCGCGGCATCGGCCGGATTGTCGGCAACCTGTTGCTGCAGCTGCTGAATTTCCGGGGTGTCCGCCGCCTGTTTCAGCAGTTCGATCTGCGCAACCAGTCCCTGATAGCGGGTGTCCTGATCCTGCATCGGGATAGTCTTCAGCACGGCTTCCGCGTCTTCTGAACGGTGCAGGGCGATCTGCGTTTCCGCCAGCAGCAGGCCAATCTGGCTGTTCTGATTCGACAGCTGCCACGCGTCTTTAAGCAGCGGCAGCGCCTCGTCGTATTTGCCTTCCTGCATCAGCGCCATGCCCTCCTGCGCTTTCAGCTCTTCTTCGCGCGGCAGCACTTTATCCAGCAGGGCGCGGATCGCCTCTTCCGGCTGCGGCCCCTGGAAGCCATCAACAGGCTGTCCGTTCTGGAACAGATAGACGGTTGGAATGGCGCGCAGGCCAAACTGAGACGCCACCATCGGCTCCGCGTCACAGTCCAGCTTAGCGAGAATGAACTGACCATTGTATTGCGCGGCAAGGCTCTCCAGTACCGGCGTCAGCTGCAGACAGTGTTGGCTGCGTTCAGACCAGAAGTAGAACAGCACCGGCGTGGTCATCGACTGTTCCAGCGTCTGTTGCAGGTTTGCTTCAGTAATATTGACGATATTCTGTACGGACATGCGGCTTTCTCTTTTGTCGGTTTGTTCTTTACATGGGGATGAGCGGCGACGCTTCAACTCAGCCGTGTAAAATTTTGTCCATCACCCGGCCCGGCAGAAGGCGTTTTAGCCAGCCAACGGCATGGGTCACCAGCGTGACCGGATAACGCACTTTGGGGTTATCGCTCTCAAAAGCATGGCGCACTTTGGCGACAACCGCTTCAGGACCTAACGTAAAGCGTGCGGCAATGCCGGGGTTTTCGACCGGTTTGTCCGACTGGGTCTGGTTGACGTTTTCGGTGAAGCGGGTGCGGATTGGGCCGGGTTCAATCAGGCTGACCTTGATGCCGCTGTGGCGTAGCTCCATGCGCAGGGCATCGGACCACGCCTCCAGCGCATATTTGCTTGCAGCGTAGGCACCGCGGCCCGGGGTGGAAATCAGCCCCATTACCGAGGAGGTCATGACGATGCGTCCTTCTCCGTGCGGCAGCATGGCGGGAAGCAGGCGCATGGTGAGCTGATGTACGCCGAAAAAGTTCGCGGAAAACTGTTGTTCAAGCTGTTCGCGCGTGATGCTCTCCAGCGGGCCGTACACGCCGAAGCCAGCATTATTGAACAGGCCGAACAGACGGTTATCGGTCAGGGCGATGACCTCATCCGCCGCGCGTTCAACGCTTTCCGGTGAGTCCAGATCCAGCAACACGCCGGTGAAGCCCATGCCGTTCATGCGTTCAACATCTTCAGGTTTGCGGCAGGCCGCCAGCACCCGAAATCCCTGACGCTTCAACTCGAGGGCGCTTTCAAGGCCAATTCCGCTGGAACATCCTGTTATTAAGACCGATTTTTGCATAACTTTACCTGTCAGGAACTCCGCTGAATTACGAGTCATGTTTAACTAAAGGAGCCAGCCGGGTTGCCATCCAGTCGGCAATAAACGACTGTGCATCGCGATTGGGATGAATACCGTCGTCTTGCATCCATTGGGGTTTCAGATAGACCTCTTCCATGAAAAATGGCAGTAGGGGAATATCAAACTCTTTGGCAAGCTTAGGGTAGATCGCGCTAAAGGCTTCATTATACCGACGGCCGTAGTTAGCCGGCAGGCGAATTTGCATCAGCAACGGCTGGGCGTTCGCCGCTTTGATCTCCTGCAAAATGGTACGCAGGGTTTGCTCGGTTTGCTGAGGCTGGAAGCCGCGCAGGCCATCATTACCCCCCAGTTCGACCAGCACCCAGCGCGGCTGATGCTGTTTGAGTAGCGCGGGAAGGCGCGAAAGCCCCTGCTGTGAGGTATCGCCGCTGATGCTGCCGTTGACGACGGACGTTTGGGTCTGCCATTTGTCATTGAGTAATGCGGGCCAGGCCGCGCTGGCCGCCATGCGATAGCCTGCGCTCAGGCTGTCGCCCAGAATCAGTAACGTGTCCGCAGCCGCCGCGCGGAAGGTCATCAGAATCAAAAAAAGGAAGGGCAAATGCCAGCGGAAAACAGTGTTGAAGTTCATCGTCTTAAGAAGTCCGTCGGTCAGGGAGAACACGAGCTGTCCATCCTCACCGGAGTTGAACTCGTTGTCAAACGCGCCGAAACCATCGCGCTGATCGGTGAATCCGGCTCAGGGAAGTCCACGCTGCTGGCAATTCTGGCCGGGCTGGATGACGGCAGCAGTGGGGAGGTCCACCTGGTCGGGCAGCCGTTGCACCAGCTGGATGAAGAAGCGCGCGCCGCGTTGCGCGCTCGCCATATCGGCTTTGTCTTCCAGTCCTTCATGCTGATCCCGACGCTGAACGCGCTGGAAAACGTTGAGCTGCCGGGGCTGCTGCGCGGTGAAAATACCCGTGAAAGTCGCGAACACGCCAAAGCCCTGCTGGAACAGCTGGGGCTGGGCAAACGCCTTGACCACCTCCCGGCACAGCTTTCGGGCGGTGAGCAGCAGCGCGTGGCGCTGGCGCGCGCGTTTAACGGTCGCCCGGAAGTGCTGTTTGCCGATGAACCCACCGGTAACCTTGATCGTAAAACCGGGGACAAGATTGCCGATCTGCTGTTTTCGCTCAACCGTGAACACGGCACCACGCTGATTCTGGTGACGCACGATCCGCAGCTGGCCGCCCGCTGCGACCGCCGCCTGCGCCTGGTAAACGGTATTCTTCAGGAGGAAGCATGATTGCCCGCTGGTTCTGGCGCGAGTGGCGCTCGCCCTCGCTGCTGATTGTCTGGCTGGCGTTAAGCCTGGCGGTGGCCTGCGTGCTGGCGCTCGGCAGCGTCAGTGACCGTATGGAAAAAGGGCTCAGCCAGCAAAGCCGGGAATTTATGGCGGGGGACAGGGCGCTGCAAAGTTCGCGCGCGGTTCCGCCTGGCTGGATTGAAGAAGCGCGCAAAATTGGGCTGAAGGTGGGCGAGCAGATAAGCTTCCAGACCATGACCTTCGCAGGCGACACGCCGCAGCTGGCCAGCGTCAAAGCCGTCGATGATATCTACCCGATGTACGGTGAACTGGAGACCCGTCCGGCGGGATTAACACCCGCGCCAGGCACGGTACTGCTGGCACCGCGTCTGATGGCGCTGCTGAACCTGAAAACGGGTGACAGCATCGACGTCGGCGACGCGACGCTCAGGATTGCGGGAGAAGTGGTACAGGAGCCGGATTCCGGCTTTAACCCGTTCCAGCTTGCGCCGCGTTTGATGATGAATACCGCTGACGTGGCGAAAACCAACGCCGTGCAGCCGGGCAGCCGCGTCACCTGGCGCTACAAGTTTGGCGGCACGCCTGCGCAGCTTGATACGTATGAAAAATGGCTCCTGCCGCAGCTTAAGCCGGAGCACCGCTGGTACGGGCTGGAGCAGGACGAAGGGGCGCTCGGCAAATCCCTTGAACGTTCTCAGCAGTTCCTGTTGCTCTCGGCGCTGTTAACCCTGCTGCTGGCCATTGCGGCGGTTGCCGTGGCGATGGGGCACTACTGCCGCAGCCGCTACGACCTGGTGGCGATCCTCAAAACCCTCGGCGCGGGCCGGGCGCAGCTGCGCAAGCTGATCGTCGGCCAGTGGCTGATGGTGCTGGCGCTGTCTGCCATCACCGGTGGGGCCATCGGGCTGCTGTTTGAGAAGCTGCTGATGGTGCTGCTAAAGCCGGTGCTGCCTGCCGCACTGCCGCCCGCCAGCCTCTGGCCGTGGCTATGGGCAATCGGCGCGATGACGGTGATTTCGCTGCTGGTAGGGCTACGCCCGTACCGGCTGCTGCTCGCGACGCAGCCGCTGCGCGTGCTGCGTCAGGACGTGGTCGCCAGCGTCTGTCCGCTGAAGTTTTATCTGCCGGTCATTTTTGCCGTGGCGGTTGGGCTGCTGGCCTGGCTGATGGGGGGCAGCACGCTGCTGTGGGCCGTGCTGGCGGGGGCTGTGGTGCTGGCGCTGCTGTGCGGCGTGTTGGGCTGGCTGTTGCTCAACGTGCTGAGAAGGCTGACGGTCAAGTCGTTGCCCGTGAGGCTGGCGGTCAACCGTCTGCTGCATCAGCCGTGGTCCACGCTCAGCCAGCTGTCGGCGTTTTCGCTGTCGTTTATGCTGCTGGCGCTGCTTTTAGTGCTGCGTGGCGATCTGCTGGATCGCTGGCAGCAGCAGCTTCCGCCGGAAAGCCCGAACTATTTCCTGATCAACATTGCCCCCGAACAGGTGACGTCGCTGAAGGGCTTCCTGTCGGAGCATCACATTATTCCTGAGTCGTTTTATCCCATCGTTCGCGCGCGCCTGACGCAGATCAACGGCCAGCCGACGGAGGGAAATAAAGATGAGTCGCTTAACCGCGAGCTGAACCTGACCTGGCAGGATAAACGTCCTGACCATAACCCGATTACTGCCGGAACCTGGCCGCCGAAAGCGGGGGAGGTATCGATGGAAGAGGGGCTGGCGACGCGCCTGAACGTGAAGCTCGGGGACAGCGTGACGTTTACCGGTGATACGCAGGACTTCAGCGCCAAAGTGACCAGCCTGCGCAAGGTGGACTGGGAGAGCCTGCGACCGAACTTCTTCTTCATCTTCCCGGCAGGTGCGCTGGACGGTCAGCCGCAGAGCTGGCTCACCAGCTTCCGCTGGGAGAACGGTAACGGCATGCTGACCCAGCTTAACCGGGAATTCCCGACGGTCAGCCTGCTGGATATCGGCGCGATCCTGAAGCAGGTTGGGCAGGTGCTGGAGCAGGTGAGCCGCGCGCTGGAGGTGATGGTGGTGCTGGTGACAATCTGCGGCGTCCTGCTGTTGCTGGCGCAGGTGCAGGTTGGCATGCGCCAGCGCCATCAGGAACTGGTGGTCTATCGCACGCTGGGTGCCAGCAAGCGCCTGTTACGCGCCACGCTCTGGAGTGAGTTTGCCCTGCTGGGGCTGGTGGCCGGTCTGGTGGCGGCGATAGGCGCGGAGACCGCGCTGGCGGTGCTGCAGACAAAGGTGTTCGACTTCCCGTGGGAGCCTGACTGGCGGCTGTGGTTGACGCTGCCCCTCTGCGGCGCAGTGCTGCTTTCACTCTGTGGCGGCTGGCTCGGTACGCGGTTATTAAAAGGCAAAGCGCTGTTCCGCCAGTTTGCGAGTTAGTTCACTTACGTGATGATTGTGCACCGGTTTATATGCTGGTGCGCAATCACTTAATAGCACAAAACGATAATAACCACTTGTTTAGTGGCACAAAACATTAAAAACCCACCGACACAGCCCGCTTATTTCCAGTTAATATTCACCTGCTAAATATTTAGCGGCGTGTCTATCAAGGAAAAATAATGACAATAAAAAAATCAGCGCTGGCGGTAACGATCGGCGCAGCAGTGGCATTGACGTCCTTCGCTTCTCAGGCGGAAATCACGGTTCTTAAGCAAGACCCACAGGCAGGCAACCCGCTGAGCCGCCTGAACTTCACCGTTGGCGGCAGTATTCGTCCGCAGTTCCAGAACATGACCGGCGACGACGGTAAAAACAGCTATAAGCGTAACGGCTTTGACGGCGGCACCCGCTTCCGTTTCGCGGCAGATTACTACCTGTTCGATGACATCAGCTGGATCAGCTACTACGAGCTGGGTGTGAACATTCCGGCGCAGTTCAACTGGGATAACCACTACGCCGATGGTGCGCACGACACGTCTCGTCGTATGCTCTATACCGGTCTGAAGAGCGACACCTGGGGTACGCTGACCTTCGGTCAACAGAACAGCGTTTACTATGATGTGGTGGGCGCGAAAACCGATATCTGGGACTACGACATGATCGGCCAGGCACCGGGCAACGGCATCAACGGCGACTACGACGGTTCTTATCGCTCACGCCAGATGCTGAAATATAAGAAAACCGTGGGCGATGCAGACATCTACGCCTCTTACCTGTTTGAAGACAGCGAATACCTGCCGGGTAACGGCCTGCGCTACAAGCGTAAAGGCGGCGGCTCGCTCGGTCTGGATTATCACCTGACTACCGATCTGACCTGGGGCGCAGCGTGGAACTACACCCGCGCGGACATGCGTAACCCGGACAACGGCGACAGCAAATCCTACGACCAGAATATTGTCGGTACCGCGCTGAGCTGGACGCCGGACAACTGGACTTTCTCCGCTGGCGGCGGCTGGTACCAAAACTTCCTGACCACCAAAAAAGTGTCGGTTAACGACTACTTCGCCGGTGATGCATGGGGTATTGAATACTTTGCGGGCTACACGTTCCCAATCGGTCAGTATGCGGTGAAATCCATCCAGCCTTACTTCATGGGCGACCGCATTGAGTACGTGAACGGCCGTAACTACCAGCGCATCGACAACGGCGTGGGTATCAGCTTCCAGCTGGATTACGGTTTCCGCGTGGATTACGAACACGTGTTCACTTCCAGCACCGACAACCTGGGCGACATGAACCTGGTGCGTCTGCGTTACGACTTCTAAGCGGTCTGTTCCCCGGTGGCGCTGCGCTTACCGGGGCTACAAAAGCGCATGTAGATACTGTTATGCCACGCAAGCATTTTCCTGATGCAACGTGACATCGAACGGGCGTCCTGACTTCAGGACGCCATACGCCACCTGCGCCAGCTTACGCATCATCGCTCCGATTATCAGCTTCGCTCCCTTACCGTTCTTTTCCAGACGCGCCCTGAATCCTTTTCCCCACTCCGTTTTGTACAGCGCCACCATCGCGGGCATATACAGCGCCCGGCGAAGCGAGACATGGCCAGCCTTACTCATCCTGCTTGCCCTGTTTACGCTGCTTCCGGATTCATGTTGCCGCGGTGTCAGCCCTGCGAACGCCGCGAACTGCCGCGCCTGCCCGAACCTGTCCTTCAGTCCCACATACGCCAGCAGCACGGCGGACGTCTTTTCACCGATACCCGGTATGCTGTCCAGCAGTTTTCGCCGGTGCTTCAGGTCCGGGTCGTCATCCGTCAGGTCCTTTATCTGTTTCTCCAGCCGCTTCAGCTCCGCTTCCAGCCACAGAAGGTGCGCATCAATGCTCGGCATCTGCACCTCCCGCGCCGTCTCACGGCGGTTCAGCTCCTGCGTGTGCATGTCCGTCAGGGACTGATGCCGCAGTACCAGCGCCCGCAACGCGCGCTCCACCGGATGCGGTGCCTCCCAGGCTGCCGGACGCTTCTGCCGGCAGAACTCTGCCAGCATACGGGCATCCACGGCATCGGTTTTACTGCGCAGGCCTTCGCTCTGCGCAAAGGCTTTACCCAGAGCCGGGTTGATGATGGATACGGTGAAACCGGCATCGCTGAGGGAAGCCGCGACGTCTTCCATATAGGTGCTGGTCGCCTCCATGCAGATGTGGGCCGGAGCCACATTATGGCTGCGGAGCCACCTGAGCAGCTCCTCGTGACCTTTAGGGGTGTTAGTAAACTTTTTGCTGCGGTGACGGCCATCAGGTCGCAACACATCGACATCCAGCTTAGCTTTGGAGACATCGATACCAATAAAGTGAAGTTCCTGTTCCATAGTGAAACCAACCTTGTGAATGCGGATTACCGGGAAAACCGGTCCATGATACTGTCCGGTTTGTCACTTGTGGAGAAGGGGCAGTCCACTGCAGGGATCTACAACACAGGCTCGAGGCCTAAGGCCGGGTACGGCATGTGGACTGCCTGACAGAAAGAACTGGCCGGTTCTTTCTGTACGGGAGGATAATACAAGGCCGGGTAAGGCGTAGCCGCCACCCGGCTTTTTTCAGCGATTAAGCCACTCGGCAACGTCTTCAAACGTCCCGCGATACACAATCTTCTCCGCTTTTTTCTCCAGCTGATAGCCGTACATCGGGTCGTAATAGTCGTTCAGGAGCGGCACAAGCCAGCGGAAGTGCGCGTCCGTGCTGCCAGAGCGTTGCTGTTCCAACAGCGCGGAATCTAACAGAGCGGTGAATTCTGCATACCGCTGTAGCCCAAGACGGCGGCGAATGGCGAACAGGCCGTGGTGCAGATACGCGCTGTACTCCTTCCAGCCCGCTTCTTCACCGTAGGTAGCTGAAAAATCCGCCCACATATGGTCGAAATACTCTTCGCGCAGGCGCTCAAGACGAATTTCAAACGGATCTTCTACCACGACGATAGGCGCTTCAACCATGCGGTCGCGCAGGCACTCCGGCAGGTGGTTGGACCCAATCATCCGGCCTTCATCTTCCAGCACCCAGCGTGCGGCATCTTTCTTTAGCAGCTCGACGGCAAGGTGATTTTCAAAGCTGGCCTGGGACAGCTGCGGCGTGAGCGTACGGCCAAATGACGAACCGCGGTGGTGCGCCAGCCCTTCCAGATCAATGCCCTGTGCGTGCTGCTTCACCAGCAGGGTTTTACCGTTTCCGGTACAACCGCCGATAAGCACCATCGGCTTTTGTGACTGCTCGATGGTCACCTGAATCGCCGTCTGACGCAGGGCCTTATAGCCACCGCGGATCAGCGGGTAGTCGATGCCCGACTCTTTTAGCCAGGCCTGCGAGATATGTGAGCGCTGGCCGCCGCGCGCGCAGCAAAGATAGCCCTCAGGATGGGCAAGGCTGGCCTCGCGCCAGGCGTTGATGCGCGCCTCACGCGTGACGCCGTTCACCAGACGATGGCCGAGCGCCAGCGCTGCCTCGGGGCCCTGGCGTTTGTAGCAGGTGCCGACGGCGGCGCGCTCGTCGTCGTTCATTAAGGGCAGGTTAACTGCCGCAGGCATCGCGCCCTGGGCAAATTCGATCGGCGCGCGAACGTCGATTAAAGGGGTATCGGACGCGAGGATCGCGCGATAGTCCGTTCCATCGTTCATGGTGATTCCAGAAGAAAACTGAGCTGCAATGGGCGGGGATTGTACGCCGGGGAAGGGGAAGGTCAACTCCCCGGCGGGGATACTTACTTCAGTTTTGACTGCGCCCAGACAATGCCGCTCGCATATTCCGGCGGCAGGAGAGGGATCATGGCTTCCAGGGTGGCGCTCAGGCGGTCCGTGTCGCTGTCGTTCAGGTTCAGGTGACCGACCTTACGACCCGCGCGAACCTCTTTGTCATACCAGTGCAGATGCACCAGCGGCAGCTTCAGCCAGTCGTAGTTCAGATCGGTGCCGATCAGGTTGATCATCACCGACGGGCTGTTCACCACCGGCTGCGGCAGCGGCAGGTCGGTAATCGCGCGCAGATGCAGTTCGAACTGGCTGATGGACGCGCCGTTTTGCGTCCAGTGGCCGCTGTTGTGTACGCGCGGCGCAAGTTCGTTGATCAGCAGGCCGGACGGGGTGATAAAGCACTCCATCGCCATCACGCCGACATAGCCCAGTTCGTGCATGATGGCAGAGAGCATCTCTTCTGCCTGCGCCTGCTGGTCAGCATTGGCGTGCGGGAAGGCCACGCTGGTGCGCAGAATGCCGTCCTGATGAAGGTTATGCGTTAGTGGATAAAAAACGGTGTGCCCGTCATGCCCGCGCGCGCCCACCAGCGACACTTCGCCGCTGAAATTGATGCCCTGCTCAACGATGCACTCGCCGTAGCAGTCGTCCGGCAGCTCGGCGGTGTCGTCTGCGCGCAGGCGCCACTGGCCGCGGCCGTCGTAGCCGCCCACGCGACGCTTCACGATCGCCAGATCGCCCAGCATGGCGAAGACGTCATTCCACTCGCTTTTATCGGACAACAGCTGCCACGGCGCGGTCGGCAGACCGAGCTTGTCGAACAGCTGCTTTTGCGTCAGACGGTCGGCAATGATCGGGAACACGTCGCGGTTAACGAAAGCGTTGTGACGCGCCAGCTCGCGGGTCAGAGCGGTCTCCGGCCAGCGTTCAATCTCGGCGGTGATCACGCTCTGGTGAAACGGCACGGCTTCCGGTTCATCGTCCAGCCCGACGGGCCAGACGGCAATACCCAGCGGCTCACCGGCCTGACGCAGCATGCGGCCTAACTGGCCGTTACCGAGGACGCAGACCTGCTTCATGCCGCACCCCGCGGGTCCGGATTGTCCAGCACTTCGTCAGTCTGGGCTTTACGCCAGTCCGCCAGACGCTGATGCAATGCTTTATCGTGTGTCGCAAGAATTTGCGCTGCCAGCAGGGCTGCATTCGCCGCACCCGCTTTGCCAATCGCCAGCGTGCCGACAGGAATACCGCGCGGCATCTGGACGATGGAGTAGAGGCTATCCACGCCGCTTAACGCGGCGCTTTGTACCGGGACGCCCAGAACCGGCACCAGGGTTTTGGCGGCAATCATGCCCGGCAGATGTGCTGCGCCGCCCGCACCGGCGATGATCACCTCGTAACCATTCTCTTCGGCACTTTCGGCGAAGCTGAACAGTTTGTCCGGTGTACGGTGCGCGGAGACCACTTCAACGTGGTGCGGAACATTCAGGATTTCAAAGATTTCGGCGGCGAACTGCATGGTAGCCCAGTCGCTTTTGGACCCCATCACGATGGCGACACGCGCCGGATTATTGCGGGAAGACATGCGTCTTAAAACTCCTGTGGTGCGAAACACACTGCTTTCGAGGGCACAGAGAATAGCATGTTATACGGGCAAGGAAAACGGTTGCGCGGTTAAATCTTGAGCCGTTGTTGCCATCAATTCATAACAAAACAGACCGCGTTCTGGCGGTCTGTTTTCGTCAATCGGCAATGATTATTTAGTCAGTTGTGCGGTCATGTAAACGCGGTTGTCGACCTTCGCGCTCGTGATTTTATAAGAGGCACCCTGTTCGGCGGCCTGGGCAGCAATTTTCGCTTCTGCGCGATCAAGGGTAGAGGCGGTTGCGCTCACGCTCTGCGCGAAAGAACCGAAAGAAATCAGGGAGAGGGCAGCAACTGCAACGAAAGTTTTGATGGATTTCATGGTCGTATTCCTTAAGTGTTTTGTCTGGAGTGGGGCGTGTTGCCCTGATGTGATAAATAATAGACTGACCACGGGCTGATTAAAATCGAAACAATTTGCCGATATCATTCAAAAAAATAGAATGAATTGTGAGGAGAGATTAAAACGGAAACGCGATCAGCTCCACGCCTTCGGGCGTGACTTTGACCATGGAGCCTTCGGCGTGCCACGCGCCCAATACCACGCGATGGGCCGGTTCGCCGTTGGCGATAAGGGAATGCACGTCAGGACGATGGGTATGACCGTGGATGAGCCACTGAACGCGATGCTTTTCCATCACGTTCACGACCGCCTGCGGGTTGACGTCCATGATGGTCATGGATTTGCTGCTGTTGGCGGCTTTACTGCCTGCGCGCATTTTGGCGGCGATGCGGTTGCGGATAAACAGCGGCAGGGCGAGGAACAGTGTCTGGATCCACGGAATATGGACTTTGGCGCGAAACGCCAGGTAGCCGGTATCGTCAGTGCAGAGCGTGTCGCCGTGCATGATCAGGACGTTGCGGCCATAGAGGTCGAGCACCTGCTCTTCCGGCAGCAGCGTCATGCCGCTTTCGCGGGCGTAGCGCTGGCCTATCAGGAAATCACGGTTGCCGTGAATGAAGTAGCAGGGAACGCCGGAATCTACCAGCGCGTGAATGGCGGCAGCCATTTCACGGTGCAGCGGGTTAGGATCGTCGTCGCCAATCCAGGCTTCAAACAGGTCGCCCAGGATGTACAGCGCATCGGCGCTTTTGGCTTCACCGCGTAAAAAACGCAGAAAACCGGCGGTGATCGCCGGTTCTTCCGTTTGCAGATGCAGATCCGCAATAAAGAGTGTCGCCACGAATTACTCGCTGACGGTCACGCTTGTAATCACTACGTCTTCTTTAGGAACGTCCTGGTGCATACCGCTTCGGCCAGTAGAGACGGCTTTGATCTTGTCAACCACGTCCATACCTTCAACCACTTCTGCGAATACGCAGTAGCCCCAACCCTGCAGGCTTTCGCCGGAGAAGTTCAGGAAGTCGTTGTCAGCCACGTTGATGAAGAACTGCGCGGTTGCAGAGTGTGGTGCCTGAGTACGGGCCATCGCCAGCGTACCACGGGTGTTTTTCAGACCGTTGTTCGCTTCGTTTTTGATCGCTTCTTTGGTCTCTTTCTGGTTCATGCCAGGTTCAAAACCGCCGCCCTGGATCATAAAGCCGTTGATCACGCGGTGGAAAATGGTGTTGTTGTAGAAACCTTCGCGGCAGTAGTCCAGGAAGTTTTTAACTGTTTCAGGCGCTTTGTCATCAAAGGTCTTGATTACGATATCGCCATGATTAGTGTGGAAAGTAACCATTTTTGCATCCTGTTCCGTTATTGTGGTACGTCGACCCGCGTTCGGGTCATCTATAGGGGCTTGTTATAGCATAACCACAGGATGCGATCACCTTGCATTGTGTGCTGCTTCGGGTTTGAATTACGGGTAGAATACCCGGTTTTCGTCCACACACGTGTTTACATGGAATCTTCGATGTTAAAAATCTTTAATACAATGACGCGCCAAAAAGAGGAATTTAAACCTATCCATGCCGGGGAAGTCGGCATGTACGTGTGTGGTATTACGGTTTACGATCTCTGTCATATCGGCCATGGCCGTACCTTTGTCGCCTTCGACGTGGTTTCTCGTTACCTGCGTTTTTTGGGCTATAACCTCAAGTACGTGCGCAATATCACCGACATTGACGACAAAATCATCAAGCGCGCTAATGAAAACGGCGAAAGCTTTGTGGCGCTGGTGGACCGTATGATCGTTGAAATGCACAAAGATTTCGACGCTTTAAATATTCTGCGCCCGGACAGCGAGCCGCGCGCGACGCACCATATTCATGAAATTATCGACATCACCGAGAAGCTGATCGCACGCGGTCACGCCTATGTAGCGGACAACGGCGACGTGATGTTCTCCGTCCCGACGGACCCAACCTACGGCGCGCTCTCTCGCCAGGATCTGGACCAGCTGCAGGCCGGTGCGCGCGTTGACGTGGTTGACGTGAAGCGTAACCCGATGGACTTCGTGCTGTGGAAGATGTCCAAAGAGGGCGAACCAAGCTGGCCATCGCCATGGGGCGAAGGCCGACCAGGCTGGCACATTGAATGTTCAGCAATGAACTGCAAACAGCTGGGCAAACACTTCGACATTCATGGCGGCGGTTCGGATCTGATGTTCCCGCACCACGAAAACGAAATCGCGCAGTCCACCTGCGCCCACGGTGGCGAGTACGTGAACTACTGGATGCACTCCGGGATGGTAATGGTTGACCGCGAGAAGATGTCTAAATCGCTGGGCAACTTCTTCACCGTGCGCGACGTGCTGAAGTATTACGACGCGGAAACCGTGCGCTACTTCCTGATGTCCGGCCACTATCGCAGCCAGCTGAACTACAGTGAAGAGAACCTGAAACAGGCGCGCTCGGCGCTGGAGCGTCTGTACACCGCGCTGCGCGGTACCGATAAGTCTGTTTCTGCCGCAGGCGGTGAAGCGTTCGAAGCGCGCTTCGTTGAGGTGATGAACGACGACTTTAACACCCCAGAAGCCTACTCCGTGCTGTTCGACATGGCGCGCGAAGTGAACCGCCTGAAGTCAGAAGATATGGCCGCGGCGAATGCGCTGGCGTCCCATCTGCGTAAGCTCTCTTCCGTGCTCGGTCTGCTGGAGCAGGAGCCGGACGTGTTCCTGCAGAGCGGTGCGCAGGCGGACGACGGTGAAGTGGCGGAAATTGAAGCGTTGATCAAAGCGCGTCTGGAAGCGCGTCAGGCAAAAGACTGGGCGGCGGCGGATGCGGCGCGCAACCGTCTGACCGAGATGGGCATCATTCTGGAAGACGGCCCGCAGGGAACGACCTGGCGTCGTAAGTAAGTCCGTAATGCCCGGTGGTGCTTACGCTTACCGGGCCTACCACATCACGACCGTAGGCCGGGTAAGGCGTAGCCGCCACCCGGCTTTTCTTTTACCTCCGCCTCCACCACAGCAACCCCATCAGCACTATCCCCGGCAGCCACACCCACAGCAGTTCCGAGATAATGACCTGATGCCCGTACGGCGTGGTGTAGCGAGACAGCGCAAACGGCGCGACCTTAATGACCTGCCACGGCGCAAAGAAACGTTCATCCGACCACGGCCACAGCCAGCCGACGCCTTTCCCGCCCGTGGTGATCGAATCCAGCAGGCTATGCGACAACAGCGAGACGGTTAAAAACAGCCAGCACCGCGTCAGGCTGGCCCGGAACCATCGTCGTCCAATCAGCACGCACAGTATCGGCACCGCAAAGGCAAACAGAAGCGAATGGGTAAAGCCGCGATGGCCAAAAATATTCCCGTAGGCGACGCCGAATTTAAACGCCAGCACGTCAGCGTCGGGCAGCATGGCGAGGAGAATTCCGGCAAACAGCAGGCGCGGAGGGATGACTTTAGTTCCCAGACCTAAGCCCAGGCAAAGCGGAACAGCGGCGTGCGTAATAACGGTAGGCATTGCGATTATCCATGGCAAATCATGGAAATATAGCAGTAATCTTGCGCTAACAGACCTGGCCTCTATTCTGATTTTACGCCGATTCGCGCGCGATAAGCTGCCCGGAGAGGGTAATGCGCTGGGTTTGCAAATCCGGCTCTTTCAGCTTACGGATTATCAGCCCCGCCGCCTGCCGCCCGGTTTCGTCACTGGCCGAGGAGACGTAAGTGAATGACGGTGATGTGAGGTTAACGTGCAGCATATCTTCAAAACCGATCAGCGCCACCTGCTGAGTTAAGAACACATCTTTCCCCACGGTGCGACCCACCTGATGAATGCCGGAAATTGAACCAATCATCGCATCCGGCGAGTGACAGAGCAGGGCGGTGATGGCGTTATTTTTTTCCAGCAGCTGGCGAGTCGCCATCGCGGCGGCCTGCGTGTCGTCGCTGCAGGCAGGTGAATAGTCATCGCGCCAGACCAGCCCGTTCTGCGTCATCGCGCTGCGAAAACCGAGCAGGCGCTGCTCGCGGATAAGGCAGCCCTCGCGCCCGCCAATATAGGCGATTGTGCGATGTCCGCGCTCGATAAGATAACGCGCGGCAAGGTTCGCCGCCTGGCGGTTGTCGCGCATCACCAGATTGCATTTTTCATCGAGCAGGGACTGCGAGACCACTACCAGCGGCAGCGGACACTGGCGGATCTGCTCCGGCAGGGCAGAAGTACGGGTGTCAGACGCGAGATAAATGACGCCTGCGACACCCTGCTGCTTAAACGACAGCAGGGTACGTTCCAGATGTTCCCGGTCGTTCAGCGGCTGACCGAGAAAAACCATGTATCCCTGCCTCTCCAGCTCCTGAACAATGCTTGCCATCACCTTGATGGAAAAGCTGTCGCTGAAGTCACGCAGGATCAGGCCTATCAGATTGGACGTATTGGCGCGGAGGTTGGCAGCGGCAACGTTATGAACATAGCCCAGCGTCGTGATGGCGGCATTGACCTTCTCGATCGTCGCCTCTGAGATTTTCCCTTTCTGGCGTAGCACCAGCGAGACGGTTGAGACCGACACGCCCGCGTGCTTTGCGACATCAATGATGCTGACTTTCTTCAAAACCGCTCCCTGAAATTTACCGATAATCAGCCAGATAAAACACGTCTCCCAGCGTACAGGAGACGTGTCGTTCAGGCATCTTATTATTTGCCGATCATGGTGGACATGGTCTGCGCGATAAACTGTGCTCTGGCACCGAAAATCACCTGTATACCGTTGTCGCCGACGAAGACCACGCCGCGCGCGCCAAGTCCGTTAAGACCGTCTTTATCTACCGCGTCGCTTTTTGCCACTTCCAGACGCAGGCGGGTGATACAGGAGCCAACCGAATCGATATTCTGCGCGCCCCCCAGCAGGCTGATGATTTCGGTGGCAAGTTCGGAATCGGACTTGTCATTCGCACTGGCGGTCACTTCGGTACGGCCCGGCGTTTTCACGTCGAAACGACGGATCACAAAGCGGAAGGTAAAGTAGTAAATCAGCCCCATCGGGATACCGATGATAACGGCGCTCAGGAAGTTGGTCTGGTAGCCGTTAAACGACGGCAGGATCCCGAACGACAGGTAGTCGATAAAGCCCGCCGAGAACGACTTGGCGATATGCGCATGCAGCAGGTACATGGTCATGTACGCCAGGCCCGCCATGATGGCGTTGAAGACGTACAGGATCGGCGCCACGAAGATAAAGGTAAACTCAACCGGTTCCGTAATACCCGTCAGGAAGCAGGTGAGTGCGGCGGAGAACAGAATACCGGCCGCGATTTTTTTATTCTTCGTGTGCGCTTCGTGATACATCGCCAGGCACGCCGCGGGCAGCGCAAACAGCATCAGCGGGAATTCACCCTGCATGAACTTGCCAGCGTTCTGGTAGGTGTCGCTGCTGAAGGATTTCACCCCTTCTTCCAGCATCTTGAACCAGATGGTCTGGTCGCCGTGGATCACCTGGCCCGCCTGGGTGGTGTAATCCCCGAACGAATACCAGAACGACGGATACCAGATGTGGTGCAGGCCAAGCGGGATCAGCGCGCGCTCTACCAGACCGAAGATAAAGGTCGAGGCCGCCTGGTTATCGCCGTTCACCACCACGGAAAGGGCGTCGATGCCGGACTGAATATGCTGCCAGACGTACGGAAGCAGCAGGCCGAGCAGGAACGAGAGAAACGCCGTTGCAATGGCCACGAAGCGCTTACCGGAGAAGAAACCGAGGAACTCCGGCAACTGCATAGTGTGGAAGCGGTTATAGCACCAGGCCGCGAGGATCCCGCAGATCAGGCCGCCGAAGACGCCCATCTGCAGCGTCGGGATGCCGACCACCATGGCGTATTTCCCGCCCTGAGAGGCCATCTCCGGCGTGATGCTTAATACGGTGCTGATGGTGATGTTAGTGACAAACACCGAGACCGCCGCAGAGAGCGCCGCGATGCCGGACTCCGACGCCAGGCCCACGGCGGAGCCGATGGCAAACAGCATCGGCAGGTTATCAAAAATAACCCCGCCCGCGTTCATCATCAGCGGCAGATGGAACTTATCGCCGAAGGCCAACAGCAGGCCCGCAGCGGGAAGGAGTGAAATTGGCAGCATTAAGGCGCGACCAATCATCGATAACTTAGACAGCGATTTAACAAACCCTGATATCAGACTCATGCTGATTTCCCCCGAGTAGCGCTTTTTTAGGCGCTGTTATTGTAAGTAGAACGTTTTAGTAGAACGTTCTACTTATCGTGAGGAAAGAGTGAAAAACGCGCAACTGAAATCTCACCTTTCAACAGATGAAATAGTGATTATTTGAAGTTGATCGATAATTAACCGTGATGGTTGTGGGGGGATTTTTATCCCCTCTCCCTGTGGGAGAGGGTTAGGGTGAGGGCATCAAACAGCTCAGGCCGTAACGGTTACGCTCTGTCCTTCAAAGCTCACGGTCTGGCCCGCGACAATCTTGCAGCGCTTGCGGGTTTCCACCGCGCCGTCGACTTTCACTCGCCCGTCGGCGATAACGATTTTGGCCTGCGCACCGCTTTCGCTCCAGCCTTCCAGCTTGAGCAGATCGCACAGCTCTACGTGCGGGTGTTTGCCTAATGAAAATGTGGCCATCTTATGCTTCCTCTACGTCGTGGTACTCTTCGCATGCCTGCAAAGTATTCTGAATCAGTGTTGCAACGGTCATCGGGCCCACGCCGCCAGGGACCGGCGTGATGTAAGAAGCACGCGCCGCGGCATCTTCGTACACCACGTCGCCGACCACTTTGCCGCTTTCCAGACGGTTGATGCCCACGTCCACGACAATCGCACCCTCTTTAATCCACTCGCCCGGAATAAAACCCGGCTTGCCGACCGCGACGATCAGCAGATCCGCATTTTCGACGTGGTGGCGCAGGTTTTTGGTGAAGCGGTGGGTCACGGTGGTGGTGCAGCCCGCCAGCAGCAGCTCCATGCTCATCGGACGGCCCACGATGTTAGAGGCACCAATCACCACGGCGTTCAGGCCGTAAGTATCGATGTTATAACGCTCAAGCAGCGTCACAATGCCGCGTGGCGTGCACGGGCGCAGACGCGGCGCGCGCTGGCACAGGCGGCCCACGTTGTACGGATGGAAACCGTCCACGTCTTTGTCCGGTGAGATACGTTCCAGCACCTTCACGTTGTCGATGCCCGCAGGCAGCGGCAGCTGTACCAGAATGCCGTCGATCTCGTTATCGGCATTCAGGGTGTCAATCAGTTCCAGCAGTTCCGCTTCGCTGGTGGTTTCCGGCAAATCGTAAGAGCGGGAGACGAACCCCACCTCTTCGCACGCTTTGCGTTTGCTGCCGACATAAATCTGCGATGCCGGGTTACTACCAACCAGCACAACGGCCAGCCCTGGCGCGCGTTTTCCGGCAGCTTTACGCGCCTTCACTTTTTCCGCGACTTCAGAGCGCACCTGCTGCGCAATCGTTTTACCGTCAATAATCTTTGCTGCCATCAGAGAGAAGATTCCGTCTGTAACGTTTGAAAGGGGGGATTGCCTATATTTTGTCAGAAGCGAGCGCCGCTGTCAGTCACCCTTTGCGAGATTTCATCATGAGGCCACAAAACCTTGTGGAAGGTATGGTCAATTTCCTAGGTGGGAATAGGATGTAACCTGGTAAAATGGCAGTGTTTTGACATATTTTAAAATAGTTTCCTGAGCTACTTTGTCTCCTCCGAAATAAGCTTTCAATTAACCAATTGAACGTATTTCTTATTCCCGATTATCCGCGGGAAGGGTTATTTACATTTTAAAGGAATAGACATGAAACTCAGCAACATTGCTTCTACCGTTATTGCAACTCTGGCCCTGGTCGCGGGTGCCGCTCACGCTGAAGATCCAACGCCGGTTTCCGTTAATGGCGGTACCGTGCATTTTAAAGGTGAATTAGTGAATGCTGCATGTTCAGTAAATACTGATTCTTCCGAGCAGACGGTTAATCTCGGTCAGTACCGTACCGCGAAATTCACCAAAGTGGGTGACACCACCTCCAATATTCCGTTCACCATTGAACTGAACGATTGCGATCCGCTGGTTGCGAAAACCGCTGCGGTGGCATTCACCGGTCAGATCGACGCGACGGATAAAACTCTGCTGGCGGTTACCTCTGGTAACAACGACAACAGCGCGAAAGGCGTGGGTATCGAGATCCTCGACAGCAAATCCAGCGTCCTGACCCCAGACGGTGCCACCTTCTCTGCCGCGCAGAACCTGATTGAAGGCACGAACACCCTGAACTTCACCGCGCGCTATAAAGCCACTGCTGCGACCACCGAGCCAGGCCAGGCGAACGCTGATGCAACCTTCGTTATGAAATACGAGTAATGCCTGATTACAGGGATGTGGTCGACCTCAGGGAGGAGGTCTTTTAATCGCTAATGCCGGGAACGAAGGATGACAAGGACTGGGATACTGTTTTTTGCCCTTGCGATTGCCTCAGCGGTAAACGCACATACCGTGGTAATCGACGGCGGCAAAGTTCACCTGAGAGGGGAACTGGTCAACGGCGGCTGCGCCGTGGCGCCTGATAGCCAGAATATGCGCGTGGATATGGGGCAGTACCGCACCAATTCATTTTCCGGCGTCGGCAGTTTTTCCACGGTAAACGTGCCTTTCACCGTACGGCTGCTCGACTGCAGCGTGGACGTTTCTCGTACCGTGGGGATCCAGTTTCAGGGCGCTACCCCTGCAGAAGATCCGCAGGTTTTCCTGGCGACATCGCGACCAGGTGAAACCCCTGTCAGCAGCGGCGTTGGGCTGGCGCTTTTCGACGAACAACAACGTCAGATTATCCCGAACGCCACGGCGGTCAGCTGGTTGCCCATTGATACCCGCGAGCTGGCGTTTCATTTCAGCGCTCGCTACCGGGCGATTTCCGAACACCTCGTGCCAGGCAATATTCAGTCGGATGTCTGGTTTACGTTGATTTATCCCTGACGCCTGCGAACACATTATTAAAGGTACGGTTGTGATGAACACACTGATTAAACCCGGACTGTTTTTATCTTTTATTTTGATGATGGTTTCTGCCTGTGCGAATGCCTCCGGCGGAATCGCGCTGGGCGCGACGCGCGTGATTTATCCGGCAGATGCAAAACAGACATCGCTGGCGATCACCAACAGTAACAAGCAAGAGCGTTATTTAATTAACGCGTGGATTGAAAATGCCAACGGGCAAAAAGAAAAAACGTTTGCCGTCACACCGCCGCTGTTTGTAAGCGAGCCGGACAGCGAAAACACGCTGCGCATTATTTATGCCGGACCGACCCTGCCCGCCGATCGCGAATCGCTTTTTTACATGAACGTGAAGGCAATTCCGTCAGTGAGTAAGGCGAAAACAGAGAACAATAACGTGCTGCAGTTGGCCATACTGTCACGCATTAAGCTGTTTGTGCGCCCGGCTAACCTGCCGATGCCGCCGGAAGAGGCGCTCTCCCAGCTGCGCTTTGAACGCGTCGGGAACCACCTGAAGGTGAGCAATGCTTCGCCCTACTACGTCACGCTGGTTAACCTGAAGCTTGGCGGTCAGACGCTGGAAAACCTGATGGTCGCGCCGAAAAACTCGGCCCAGCAGGTGCTGCCAACCGCAGCCAGCGGCACGCTCTTCTGGCAGAGCGTCAATGATTACGGCGCTATTACTCCGGCGCGTAGCGTTAATCTGTGAGCAGAGTCAGGGCGATGAACACTCAATGGCGTTACTGCCCGGTTGCACTGGCATTGATGACAACGTTCTGGCCGCACACCGGCTGGAGCGAAAGCTACTTCAACCCGGCCTTTTTGTCCGACGATGCCGCCAGCGTGGCGGATTTGTCGCGTTTTGAACAAGGACACCAGCAGGCGCCGGGCGTCTATCGCGTGGACATCTGGCGCAACGATGAGTTTATCGGCACGCAGGACGTGCGCTTTGAACACGCTGAAAACACCCCACCCGTCGCGGGCGGGCTAGCGCCGTGCATTACGCGCGCCATGCTCGACCGTTTCGGCGTCAACATTGCGGCGTTCCCGGATCTGGCAAACGTGCAGGGGGAGACCTGCGTTCCGCTAACAACGGCTATTCCCGGCAGCGAAACGGCCTTCAACTTTGCGTCACTGCGTCTGAACGTGAGCCTGCCGCAGGTGGCCATGCAAAACAGCGCCCGGGGGTACATTCCGCCTGAACAGTGGGATGAGGGTATCCCCGCCGCACTGGTTAACTACAGTTTTACCGGCAACCGGGGCAGCGATGACGACAGCTATTACCTGAACCTGCAGAGCGGGCTGAACTATGGTGCCTGGCGATTACGCAATAACGGCGCGTGGCGTTACACCCAAAGTAACGGGCAACGTCACAACAGTTGGCAGAATATTGGAACCTGGGCGCAGCGCACCGTCATTCCGCTGAAAAGCGAGCTGGTGCTGGGCGACAGCAATACCGGTAACGATGTTTTCGACAGCGTTGGTTTTCGGGGCGGGCGGCTCTATTCCTCCGACAGCATGTACCCGGACAGCATGCAGGGCTACGCGCCAACCGTGCGCGGTATTGCCCGCACGCCGGCCAAAGTGGTGATCCGTCAGAACGGTTATGTCATTTACCAGAGCTATGTCCAGCCAGGGGCATTTGCCATTACCGACCTCAACCCAACCTCATCAAGCGGCGATCTTGAGGTAACGGTAGAAGAGAAGGACGGTAGCCAGCAGCGTTACACCGTGCCTTACTCCACCGTGCCGCTGCTGCAGCGTGAAGGACGCTGGAAGTATGACCTGGTGGCGGGGGATTACCGCAGCGGCAACAGCGAGCAGGACACACCGTTCTTCGCTCAGGGGACGCTCATTACCGGCCTGGCCGACGGCTATACGCTGTACGGCGGCACGCAGCTGGCGTCACGCTATACCGCGATTGCTCTCGGGGCCGGGAAAAACCTCGGGGACTGGGGGGCCGTCTCGCTCGATCTCACCCATGCCCGCAGCCAGCTCGCGGATGACAGTCGCCATGAAGGGCAATCCCTGCGCTTCCTCTACGCAAAATCCCTTAACGGCTTTGGTACTAACTTCCAGTTACTCGGCTATCGCTACTCTACCAAAGGGTTCTACACCCTGGACGATGTGGCGTGGCGCTCAATGGAAGGCTACCAGTATGGCGAAGGTCAGGACGATGACGGCGTGCCGGACGTGCAGAGCTATCACAACCTGACGTGGAACAAAAAAGGGCGCTTCCAGCTCAACATTTCTCAGTCTCTGGGGGATTACGGCTCGGTTTACGTTTCGGGCAGTCAGCAAAGCTACTGGGGCACCAGTGAATCGAACGTCTGGTATCAGTTGGGCTACGCGGGCGGCGTGAAGGGGATCAACTACTCCGTGTCCTGGTCGTGGAACAAGGCCGTTGGGATCGACGGTACGGACCGGATTGCGTCGTTTAACGTCTCCGTGCCGTTCAGCCTGTTTACCCGCCATGGCTATCGCCGCGACAGTGCCATCGACAGAGCCTACGCCACCGCTTCTGCCAGTCGTAACAGCGACGGCGATACCAGCTGGCAGACCGGCGTGAGCGGAACCCTGCTCGAAGACCGCAACCTCAACTATAGCGTCACCCAGGGACATACCAGCAATAACGGCGCAAGCGGCAGCGCCAGCGCCAACTGGCAGGCGACCTACGGCACGCTGGGCGTGGGCTACAACTACGCCCGCGACCAGCACGACCTCAACTGGCAGCTTTCCGGCGGCGTGGTGGGGCATTCAGACGGGGTGACCTTCAGCCAGCCGCTGGGTGACACCAACGTCCTGATCAAAGCGCCGGGGGCGTCAGGGGTAAGCGTGGAAAACCAGACCGGGGTGAAAACCGACTGGCGAGGCTATGCGGTGATGCCGTATGCCACCGTCTACCGCTACAACCGCGTGGCGCTGGACACCAATACCATGAGCAACAACACCGACATCGAAAACAACGTAAGCAGCGTGGTGCCGACCAAAGGGGCGCTGGTGCGCGCCAGCTTCGATACCCGTATTGGCGTACGCGCACTGCTCACCGTCAAGCGCGGCGACCAGCCTGTGCCGTTTGGTGCGGTGGTGCGTGAAACGCAAAGCGGCGTCACCAGCATGGTGGGGGATGACGGGCAGATTTACCTCAGCGGGCTGCCGCTGGAAGGTGAGCTGCTTATCCAGTGGGGCGATGGAAAGCAGTCCCAATGCCGTGCGAGCTATAGCTTGCCAGAACAGAGCCTTCAACAGGCGATCACACTTAAGGGGATTCGCTGTGATTAAAATCCAAAGCCTCGCTTTATCGCTTCTGGCTTTTCTGCCGGTGGCTAACGCATTCGCGACGGTGTGCGTCAATGAAAAAGGTGTGCCCACTGAGGTGCATTACGACCTGACGGATAAATTCAACAGTTCGAATAACCAGGTTGGGCAGGTGGTGACGCTCAGCGAGAAATCTCAGTGGGTGGGCGTGAATGCCGTCTGCCCGAAGGGGACAACCGGGAACACGACCAAGCGTAGCTATGTGACTGATTACCCGGTTACAGGGACCAGTGATGGTTACCAGTATCTAAAGCTTAACGACTATCTGGATGGGGCAATGAAAATCACCGACAGCTATGCTGGCGTGTTTTATCCTCCTAAAAGTTACATTCAGATGGGGAGCCACCCGAATGTGTCCAAAAACCAACCCTTTGGTGTTCAGGATTCAAGTCTGGTCTTTCGTCTTAAAGTGACCCGACGTTTTATTAATATGGTGGTGATCCCCCAATCCACTATGTTCCGTGTTTACGTCACCACGACCTCCTCCGATCCGTTAACCACGCCGGTCTATACGATCAGCTACAGCGGGATAATTCAGGTGCCGCAAAGCTGTGAAATTAATGCCGGGAGTATTGTGGAGTTTGATTTCGGTGATATCGGTGCATCCTTATTCAGTAAAGCGGGCGCGGGAAACAAACCGGAAGGCGTGTCCGAGCAAAGCAAAACAATCGCCATAAAATGCACAAACGTTGAGGCGAACGCCATGCTAACGATGCGCGTTGAAGCTGAAAAAGTCTCAGGCAGTACGCTGGTGTCGGACAACGCTGATGTGGGTTTTGTCATTGCCAATGAAAATGGCGTGCCGCTGACACCCAACAACCTGACCAGCAAAATCCCGTTCCGTCTGGACGACAGCGCCCAGGCAAAGGTGGGGATCCGCGCCTGGCCTGTCAGCGTAACAGGTCATAAACCTGCGGAAGGGCGTTTCACCTCTCGCGGCTACTTGCGTGTGGATTACGACTAAGGAGCAGATATGCAAAACGGGATCCGGTTTGTCGCCGTGGCGCTTCTGGCGCTTTGCTCACAGGCTCAGGCAGAGACCGCGTTGGGCGAAATTAACATTCAGCTCTATGGCAATATCGTCGATTTCACCTGCGTGGCCGAAGGCAATGACAGCGATAAGGTCGTCACGCTGGGCACCTGGCCGACGAAACAGCTAAGAACCACGGGGAGCCGCACGCAGCCTATGCCGTTTACGCTGAAGTTGACCGGCTGTCCTCCTGGCGCAGCCTCCATTACGTTTTCGGGAAAAACGGACGGCAGCGACAGCGGTTTGCTGGCGCTCAATGATGGCAGTACAGCAGACAAGGTTGCCGTGGAGATCCGCGATGCGGATAAAACACGGCTGGATCTTCAGCAGGCCAGCCAGCCGGTGACGGTTGATGCAGAAGGTAATGCGGTACTGTCGTTTTTTGCCAATTATATTGCCACAGCAGATAACCCTCAGCCGGGACGGGCCGATGCGGATGCCACGTTTATGATCAATTATAATTAGCGCTGACCGCACTCCCTGCAACTCACTTAAGTTGCGGGGAGTGAATTCAGTTTATAGCAGTTCGTGTGCTTTCGCGTAATCTATTAATTCCACAATGCTCTGTACGCCGAGCTTGGAATAAATATTTGATTTGTGCGCGCTAATGGTCTTGTTGCTTAATAGCAACTGCTCCGCAATCTCCTTATTGGATAACCCATTCGCTAGGTAGCGTAACACCGTGACTTCACGATTCGATAATGGCATATCCGGCGTGATACCTTTCCCGGAGCCCAGATGATTTATAAAGTTCAGCGTTTCTGAAGGGAAAAAAGAATAGCCCATCAGTATCATTTCCACCGCGTTGTAGATCTCACCCAAATCTTTCCGCTTGCTGACAAAGCCATTGGCCCCTGCGCGAATGGCGCGTCCAGCGTAAAACGACTCTGATTTTGACGAGAGGAACAAAACCTTGATGTCTTTGTTTAGGTTTCTGATTCTCTTGAGTAATGAAAACCCATCGGTTCCCGTCAGTTCGATGTCCAGGATAACCAGATCGATGGGGTGGTTGCGAATACAATCAAGCACTTCATGGCTATCGCCAGACTTGAGTTTGACTATGATATTTTTATTTTTCTGTAGCAGGACTTCTATCGACATTCTGACAATAGGGTGTTCGTCCATAATGATAACGGATGCCGGTTTCATTTTTAATGCCTCAGATTGTTAAAAGCGTTATGCGGAGTTTTGTTCAAACTCTCTAAATGCCGGAAGGATATAAATGGTGATCCTTTTACGGTAGTAATTCCCTGGAAAGAGCGAAAGCATCCTTGTTAACGTAGCGAGTAAATTAATGCCTCAGCGCGGTTATCTCATTTGGCTGGTGTGGCAAAAAGGTTTTTCTTATTCATATTTGCAACTCGTCTTATTATACCGTGTAAGTTTTCTCCGAAAACCCTGTAAATTAATTCTGGTCCATTGCTTTGTATTATCTTCTGGATCTGAATCGCTATTATTTTAAATTTAGCGCAAATATCCTGCTATTCCATTTACCACATTTTTTCATCTTTATGTAATAACAAAAAATGACATATATCACTTTGTGTTAAATGGTTGTTAACAAAACGAGGGGGAAGAAAGGGGTGTGGTGCATCTACAACAAGTGCAAAAAATCGGCGGGATCGGGCGTGGAATCTTCATCTGAAAGCCAGGGAGGATCTGAAGGCTAAACCTAAAATTAAACAGCAGGATATGCTGAAACCTGCACTTACCGCTCCTGGCCTGTACAGATCAGTCGATTGTTTTTACATCATTATCATCTTTTTAACGGACTCCCTCATCGCTTAACGGATGGTGGAAAGTGCTGAGATAGGCATTTTCAGTGATATTTCACGTGGTTCAAGAGGATAAATTAGGAATAGTTGTAAATTCGATGAAATTGTTAAATTAAAACAAAATATTAACATCTGCGGTAAGTTATTTCTTAAAGGTCTTTAGGAATGAATGGGTTAATGGTTAAGTTAAAACGTGCAGTCTGAGAGGTTATTGAGAAGATGCAGTAATTCCTGGCGATGGTTCAATCCCAGTTTGGCCAGAATACAGCCGAGCCGATAAATAATGCGGCTGTAGGGCCGGTTTTGTATCAGGGCAATTTGACGTAACGTTTTGCCACGAGACAGCTCCTGTAAAATGGGCCATTCGCTGCGCGTGAACCACTCTTTCACCGAACCTTGCGGAGGCCTTGTCTCCAGCAGGTACTGCTGCAGCGCCGCAGCGGGCAACTGTCGTTCAAGCACATGAAAGGGCCCCGCCGCTTTGCAGAACAGGCGGGTATCGTAATCATCTGCCCTGACAAGCAGATGAGGGGTAAGAAAAGGAGGGTAGAGGCTATATCGTCTTAGCTGATCCAGTTTGTCGATCAGCGCCGTGGCGCGGCTGTCGATATCAACCACCAGACGCGCGGATGGCCACTGATTCAACGCGCTTAAGGCATCTTCCAGCACCGGATAGTCAGAGCAACAGCCTAGTGGGAAATTTCCGTTCAGAATTCCGGTGCGCAGGTAATGATCTTCCGTGACCAGAAGAATAAACGGGGCGTCAGTTTTATGGGTCAGGTTGGTGGACTGGCTCAAAAATTCGAGTCGGTCAAAGAAGGGGGGAGCAAAAGGCGAGCGTGTAAATCCCAGTGCGTCACTTCCTGTTCGACGCCGACGGTAACGGCGCACTGTCATTCCCATGGCCTCCCTCCTGGAGATGGCTGTTTAATCCTCCGGCCATGTCCAGGATGGCCAGTAATACCCCTGGCCGAGTTGTGCCCCTGCCTGGCGTGCGCAGGAACGATCCCGTTCAGTCTCAATACCTTCGATAAGCACATTTCCGGCAAGCCGAAAACAGCGGGAAACCAGTTCCCCCAGCGCAGGGGTGGCGCGCATACGCCAGAAGGTTTCCTTATCGATTTTTATGCCGCTGAGTGGCAGCGGCCAGGATAAGAAGGGCTGGACAATACTGTCGTCTACGTCATCCAGCCAGATGCGGTGACCCTTCATGGTGAGCTGCTTCAGGCGCTGGGCGACGCCTTGCCGCTGTGTATCGGAGAGTGTGAAAAAGTCGACAGGGTCGACAATCTCTATATTCAGCGGCGGGCTTCGCAGTTGCAGCAGGCGCTGAAAAAGTTCTGGCACCATGAGTACGGTTATCGGCAGATTGATGAAAATATTGTTACAGGCGAGCGCATTTTTTAGCACACCGAGCTGCACTTCCAGCAGCATAAGCGACTGCTCTGCCGATTGTTCGCGGAAAAAATCTTCACTTTGCAGCGCGGGTGACAGAATGCTGAGCACCTCTACGCCGATCCTGTGCGAAGAGGCGAGGGCAACGATGGGCTCAAGTTTGATGCCGGTGATATCATGAGAAATATGCTTTAGCCGGGGAGGCGTATAGGTCAGGTTTTGCGCTGTCACTCCATTGTCCTGTTGTCTGTCAGCCTCCAGGCGGCCGGGATACCTTGCACCAGTGTGACGAGGTGGCCTACAGGAAAACAGCAGGCGTTACTTAAAAGCAGCTAAGCCTTTTCGCAGCGGTAAATTCTACGTGGGATGCATTGAAAATGTTGAAAAAATAGCCGTATTTACAATCAGCTAGCCGTTATCGATTCAGATCGGGGAAAAGGCATTGACTCACCTGCCATTGACCGTATAATTCCACGCGTTTCACCACCGCGAAGTTCACGTTTCTCCGTGCGCCCTTAGCTCAGTTGGATAGAGCAACGGCCTTCTAAGCCGTAGGTCGTAGGTTCGAATCCTACAGGGCGTGCCATGCTTTCCCTGCCTCCATCTTTCCTTCAGCACCGTATCCGATTTGCGAACATTGATATCGCGGGCGTCGCGTGTGATTTGAATATTCTTAATATTCGTTAGTTATTTATTGCAATGGGTTGTTATAAAAGAATTTTTCCGAACGTATGGCATTTCCTGAGATTCTCTACCATGCTCAATACACCTCAACATTGTGTGTGAGGACTTTGTAGTTGCCGACTCATCTCAAGGAAAAAGGTTATGAAAAAGACGACTGCTATTTTGTTGGGAACCGCGTTTCTGTTTACCACCAATGCCTTTGCTGCTGAACTGCTGACGAAAAACGAATTCGAGAAAGTGGAATCGCAGTATGAAAAAATCGGTACTGTTAATACTTCAAATGAAGTATCGGTTGATGATGCGAAGAAAGAGCTGATTGAGAAAGCAGACAAACAAGGCGCTGATGTGTTGGTGCTGACTTCCGGTAACACCAACAACAAAATTCACGGCACAGCCGATATTTACAAGAAGAAATAATGTCATTGCAGCCACCCCACCTGTGGGGTGGCTGTTCCTCAGCAGGTGTTAATTACCCCGACAATTTGCTGAATGTTCAAGGGTTTGCAGAAGTAGTCACCTTGCAAAAAATCGCAATTCCTTAAGCGCAGGTAGTCTGCCTGAGCCTCTGTTTCAACGCCCTCCGCGCGGCGGTTATCAGAATTTGACCCAGTCGTCCTGGTCTCGGAGGGAAGGCCGTTCATGAGGGGAGACGCTGGCGGTGTGCAGGTTTTCTGTTCTTCGGGGTTCAGGATGCGCAGTATGATCGTTTGAGACGCGGAATATCGACACCACTTTTTCAAGCTGTACGGCCTGATCCTCAAGCGAGCTGGCCGCAGCGGAAGACTCCTCCACCAGGGCGGCATTCTGCTGAGTGGTCGTGTCCATTTCTGCCATGGCCTGGGCAATCTGCGAAATTCCGCGGCTTTGCTCATCGGTGGCGGCGGCAATCTCGTTCATGATGTCACGCACCTGTGCCACGGATATCTCAATTTTCGCCATCGCTTCACCTGCGCTTTCAACCAGATTAAAGCCGGTATCCACATGCACGACCGATTCGTTAATCAGGTTCTCAATCTCTTTTGCTGACTGCGCGCTGCGCTGGGCAAGGGTTCGGACCTCGGCTGCTACCACGGCGAAGCCTTTACCCTGGTCTCCCGCGCGGGCGGCTTCAACGGCGGCGTTCAGCGCCAGAATATTGGTCTGGAAGGCGATACTGTTAATCACGGTGGTGATCTCTGAAATCCGGTGCGAACTGCTGCGCACGTTTTTCATCGTATCAATCACCTTCAATGAGATCTGACTTCCTTCGGTCGCATTTTGTGAGGCTTCATCTGCCAGGCGTCGCGCATGGTTGGCATTTTCAGCGTTGAGCGCGACGGTAGAGGTTAACTCTTCCATGCTGGCGGCGGTTTCGACTACGGCGGCTGACTGCTGTTCGGTGCGCGAGGAGAGATCCATAGTGCCCGCAGCAATTTCTGAAGACGAACGCGCGACGCTGTCCACCCCATTGCGCACATCATTAATAATGCTTTTCAGGTTTGCATTCATGGTCGCGACGGCCTGCATCAACAGACCCGGCTCATCACGACGTGTGCTGGTCAGCGTGCTGGTAAGATCGCCCCGGGCGATTTGCTCCGCGACACCCAGGGTTTCATTAAGTGGACGGGTGATGGACAGCGTGATGCCCATTGCCATAAGGATACCAAGCGCAATACCAATGGCAGCAACAATGCCCATCTGTATTTGAACGCTACTAACGGTATCGGTCACTTTTTTCTGCTGCAGGTCAAACACCGTCTGGATGGCATGCGTCAGCGTTAGGGCTTTATCGGTTAAGGTATCGGAAAGCGTCACCTGACGATTCCACACCTTTTGGTAATTCAATAATTCAGCCGCGACATCTTGCATCTCTTCCAGGCCAGACTGTAGCCAGACCTTTTGTTCCTCGGCCACAACCGGTAACAGTTGTTCGGCGTCTGATTTCGCTGTCTCCAGACGTGCGCGGATGTCTTTTAATAACGCATCCGTAGGACGCTGTTTATACAGCGTCATCTGGGAGTCGATATCGCTAAGGGTATAAGCAAACTGTGCGGCCACAAGGGTGTGCTGAGTGTCCAGCATGTCAGTGCGGCTAAGTGCGAATGCCAACACGGCGTTATCGCACAATTCCTGAGTACTGAGTTTTTGTTCGCTGATTCTCTTTTCTGACAGGGATTGGGTGAAAGGCACCAGCGTCGCGACGTAGCTGTTGACCGAGTTTGCCGTATCTTCCACCGCTTTTTTGCCATCCGGAGACCATGACAATGTTGCCATACTGGCGACAATGCTCTGCATGCGCTGGGTAGCTGCGTTGGTCTGCTCCAGGTACGTCTGGTCGAGCGTGTACTGAAAATTCGTTCGCCCTAAGCGGACCTGAGACAGGGCGTTAAACAGATCGGTGGTATGGCCGTTCTTTTCGACTTTATCCTTAATGTTGCTGATGCCCAGCAAAGCAGAAAACAGAATAACAATCGTCACGAGCAGCACGAGGGAAAAACCAAAGAATAACTTCTTTCGGACTTTTAAATTGGCAAAATGGTTGATTATGCTCATATATAATTCCAGTGTTGGTATAAACCAAACAAAAGTGTTAATAAATCATTAACGGAAGAATTAATGCAGAAGAGAGATGATAAAAAAAAGCCCCTCACACATGCATGCTCAGGGCAAAAACCTGAATTGACATCACTCACTCAGGCTATCTGTCTTCTCCTCTTTTTTAAGGGAGTAAGCCGGGAGTTCGCTCACTCTGTAATAAACGGGGGTGATGTCTGGGTAATTAATAATGTAACCACGCCCTTTAATGTTGTGAATAAAATCTTCGGGTAAGCCTAAAATGTTCAGTTTATTCTTTAGATTGTGCAGAACCTGCCATAATCGTTGTGTGGAAGGGCTTAGATTATGTGCCTCCCATATTTTTTCAAACAGCTCTTCTTTTGAAATCGGTCTGGTTCTGCCATTCATCAACAAAAAAAGAAAAAGCCTGAGCATCGTTTCATTGAAGTAAATAGATGCGAATGCAATATTTTTGTCGGTATGGCTGCAAGTGAGTCGGTAGAGCCTGCGATTAGAAATATCAAAATGAATTTCTTCACCGATCATAAATCCATATAGACGATAGCCCATATCATTTGCCCAAAATTAAGTAAACTAACATACACTCCTGGATATAAGCCTGAGATAATCCATACTCTTTATAGGGTGGATTATATGGCTGCTATGAATGCTTTCCAATACACATCCCTGTGCACTATGAGAAACCGGGTATGCCTTACCCGAGCATAGAGTTTTTGTCGATTTAAGTTGTATTTCCAGAGTAAAAGACCATGTAGTTAATGTTGACATTGCAGACGTTCTGAAAATGGATATTCACCCGATGGCTCAAGATAAAAATTCAAAATAATGAAGAATCACAGCATTTATCTCTGCTTGCAGTGCGCGATCACGGCGCATGCGGCAGCTTTGCTACGCTACGGTTTGACAACGAGAAAGTAGAGTGAAGTTAAATGATTTATACTGATTAAGGCGAACCTCAGGAATGGCCTAAAGGTACAAAGTATCGCATTTGGAAATAAGTAATTGATTGATATAGAAGCGTAATTTTCTGAATCAGAAAGCGTATACGGACGCGTAAACATAACAATGATGAATGGATTTTTCCCCCCTTACCCTAATGGTTGATGCGTCATGAAACCCGTCTTTTTGATAAACGGTTCCGTGCTTTTTGAACCCGAACAGCGTCGTTTATGTCCGCTTGCGGGCTACCCCGAGCGTGCTGTGCTCCTTCATGCTCCGGTTAGCGAGTGCCTGCTCCAACTGCTTGAACACAACGGCGAGGTGCTGACACAGCGTTATCTTTTTTCGGCGGTATGGGAAAAACAGGGGGCGATAGTCTCGACCAATGCGTTATACCAGACCATCGCTTCCATCCGTAAAGCCCTTAAGATGGCGGGCCTGGCAGATAATGTTGTGCAAACCATACCTAAGGCGGGGTTTAAGTCGGTTGCACACATACAGATGGGAACGGTCGATAGTTTTATCCCGCTGACCGTCGTAGTGCCAGGCAGCCTGCCTCCAGAACCTGATAACCCGCTACCACACGTAACAGATAACCGGTTCCGGTTATTATCGGGGAAAATAGCGTACGGCGTCGCAGCGGTGTTATTTTTCCTTTCTTGTACGGTGCTTTATCAACAGTTACCTGAACAGCGCACCGGGTTTGAGGGATATCAACCAGTAGGCACTATTGCAGGGTGCGAGGTTTACTCATCCTGGCATGATAAAATAAATAGCCAGCGTATTTACACCGCCCTGACGAAACAGTATCCCATTCAGTGCAAAACAGGTGGAGTAGCCTATATGACGCTGAATCGTTTTCAAAATGGTACGTCGGTAATTGTATGCGATAAATTATCTGATATTGCGGGGGCGCAATGTGATTCCATTATGTACAGGAACCAGTATCATGAAAATGACTAGCCGACATGCATACGGATTGATCATCATTCTGATGATTGCTGCACCGCTCCTTTATGCCTGGTACATTCATTATCAGCGGAATCACTTTACCTGCGAGAGTCATTTAATCATTGTTGAAGAGGATTCACGGCTGGATTCCCTCATGACATTTACCTTTAATAACGGTACGGGTAGTTACGATTCCACCGGAGAATATCACCAGGCGGGTCAGCAGCCGATCGTCGTCAGCAATAAAATTGCCTTCAATTACTGGCGCGAAGCGGGGCGGGTGATTTTAGTCTCCAGGGATACCAACGAGCTGCCGAAAAAAGATGAACCCTTCCGTCGACATATTCCCGACTTTTTCCATTATCGCGATCGCGGCATTAGCGTAGAGATCGTTCCCATGAATGCCACAAGCTACCTTTTTAGCTTTGATAATTCCCCCTTATTTTATTGCACCAAAAACTGAAGGGATCCCCCCGCAATCTATCGTCAGTAAATTTATGGCGTTACGTCTATTTACACTTGATCATATAAAGATAATGAGTATAGTTCTCATTCTCTTTAGTGTTTGCGGGCGCTGACGGACATTTCCCGCATCAACAGTGAGCAGATCTCACATGGAACGCTGAGTACAACGGTGGATCCTGCTCTGGCCTTATCGCCTGCCTGTACAACCATAATCGCAGTTAAATGCGACGCAGATCCCCGCCAGACTATCTTTGAACGGTAAAGGATGTTCCTGATGACCAAAAAAATGTCCGCGCTGGCACTGCTCGTTGCAGCGTCTCTTTCAGGCTGTGCTGCACAACAGGCCGCCACTTCGGCCCCTGCCGCGCAGAAGACCGTAACGGCGCCAGCTGAAACGGGCGTAATCAAGCGTGAACTCGCCGATGGCTTGTACGAAATGGTGCTTAATCCGAAGGGTGATGCGCTGTTTGTGGCCAGTGCAGAAGGTTTTAAGGATGTGCAGGGTGGGGTGATTTATAAGCTCGACCCGGCCACGCTGAAAACCATCGGCCGCAGCCATACCGATCTGAAAAACTTTGCGATGGCGATTTCACCGGACGGACAGACCGTTTACGTCACCAATTCGCTGGACGGGGGGATCAGTGCCGTTAGCACCGCGGACGGCAAAATCAAAAAGCGCCTGATGTTTACCGAGCGCAATAAAGAAGGCTTCCCGTTCGGCGCCCGTGAAATTTTGCTGCACGAAGGTTCGCTGTATGTGGGTGGCGTGGGCGATCCGGGTGTGATTTGGGTCGTCGACGCTGAAACGCTGAAATTAAAGAAAACCATCAAGAACGCTGGTCAATGGGTGACCGGATTACTGTGGTCTGCGCAAACGGACCGTCTGTATGCGGCCAACGGCGGCGGCGAGATCCTCGTCATTAACCCGCACAGCAATAAAATCGAAAAACGCTGGAAGCCGCTGGGCGACAAACCAGCCCTGCTGCTGAACCTCGCGGAAGACAAGGCCACCGGACGTCTATTCGTCACTGATAACTCCAAAGCCAAAACCACCCTGGTGCTGGACATTCACACGGGTGACGTGATTAAACAGCTTGATGTGGGCGATTCGCTGGCGGTGAAATTCAACGCCAAACGCAACGAGCTGTACATCACTCAGCGTGAAAGCGGAAAACTGCTGAGCCTGGATGCCACCACCTATGCTGTGAAGAAGGCCTGGGATCTGCCACCGAACCCGAACAGCCTGCTGCTGTCGGCGGATGGCCAGACGCTCTACGTCACCGTGAAACAGGCTTTCAATAAAGACCACTCCACTAACGGGCCGGACAGCGTGGTTCGCATTGTACTTAACTAAATTCTAAGGCCCGGTGACGGGCCATTTTTGCGCGCACTTTTAATGAGTTACTTATGAACAACACCACAATGAATAAAACGCTGCTGGCATTGGCCATTGGCGCGGTTACCCACTCCGCTTTTGCAGCGGACACGAAAAAAGAGGACACCATTGTTGTCCAGTCTGCGCCTTCGAGCGATTTTAAACCCGGCGGTGACCAGCTGGTACCGGCCTTCCTCGACGGGCAGGTGGCAAATGGCGGACGCATGGGGATGCTCGGTCAGCAGAACGCCATGGACGTGCCGTTCAATATCATCAGCTATACCTCGAAGCTGGTGGAAGATCAGCAGGCCAAGACCATTGCCGATGTCGTCGCCAACGACGCAGGCGTGCAGTATGTTCAGGGTTACGGCAACAGCGCTGAAACGTTCCGTATCCGTGGCCTGAAGTTCGACGGCGATGACATGACCTTTGGCGGCTTGTCCGGCGTGCTGCCGCGTCAGGTGGTGGATGCCCAGATGGTCGACCGCATTGAGATCTTCAAAGGGGCCAACTCGCTGATGAACGGTGCGGCAAGCTCCGGCGTGGGCGGGATGATCAACCTTGAGCCGAAACATGCGGGCGAGACGCCGCAGGCAAAAGTGGGCGTCGACTACACCTCGGATTCCCAGATTGGCACCACGCTGGACGCGGGCCGTCGCTTTGGTGATAACGACCAGTTTGGCGCACGCGTGAACCTCGTCCATCGCGAAGGGGAAACCGGCGTACCGAACGACCGCCGCCGCACCACTCTGCTTTCCACTGGCCTGGACTACAAAGGCGACCGCTTCCGCACCTCGCTGGACCTGGGATATCAGAAAAAAACCTTCCACGGCAGCCCTACCAGCGTCAATATTTCAGCGGTGGATTTCGTCCCTGAGCCGCCTAAAAATGACCGCAACTTCTCGCAGAAGTGGGCCTACAGCAATATCGAAAACGAATTCGGGATGTGGCGCAGCGAGTACGACATTACCGACGGCTGGACCGCCTATACCGGTTTGGGCGCGCAGCACGCGCACGAGGAAGGGATCTACAGCGCGCCGAAGCTGGTGGACAAGAGCGGCAAGGCCACGGTCAGCCGCCTCGATACCAATCGCATCAGCGATTCCGTCAGCGGGATGGCGGGCATTCGCGGTAACTTCGACACCGGTTTTGTCTCGCACAAGGTCAACGTCGGGTATTCCGCGATGACCAAAAACGAAAAAATCGCGTGGAAAATGTCGGCGGCGGCGGATAACCCGACCACCAACATTTATCACAACACCGGCGTCGATATGCCGGACAGCACCAACTTCAACGGCATTGGCGGGAAATACAGCGATCCGCTCACCAGCGGGCGCACCCGTACCCAGGGTTGGCTGCTGAGCGATACCCTGGGCGTGCTGGACGACAAGCTGCTGTTCACCGCCGGGGCGCGCCATCAGAAGGTGGTCATTCGCGGCTACAACAAAATTACCGGTGCGGAAAACGCCGCGGACGGTTTCGACGGCAGCCGCTGGATGCCCACCTACGGCGTGGTCTACAAGCCGTGGGAGGAAATTTCTCTCTACGCCAACCACACCGAAGCGCTACAGCCGGGCAACACCGCACCTAACACCGCCACCAACTACGGCCAGAGCACCGGTATCGTGCACTCTAAGCAGAACGAAGTGGGCGTGAAGGCGGACTTTGGCCGCGTGGGCGGATCGCTTGCGCTGTTCGAAATCAAAATGCCGTCGGCAATCCTCGACGACAGCGGCCACTACGGCCTGGACGCCGAGCAGCGTAACCGAGGCGTTGAGCTGAACGTCTTCGGCGAGCCAATGCTGGGGATGCGTCTGAACGCCAGCGCCACCTGGCTGCAGGCCGAGATGACCAAAACCAAAAACGGCGTCAATCAGGGTAACGATGCAATCGGTATTCCGAATTTCTACGCCGTGCTGGGCGCGGAGTACGACATCAAGCCCGTTGACGGTTTGACGGCGACCGCCCGCGTGAACCACTCCGGCACGCAGTACGCTGACCTGGCAAACACCAAAAAGCTGGACAGCTACACCACGCTGGATCTGGGCATGCGCTATCGCTTCGCGGTGAACCACAATGCAAACCAGATGACCGTGCGCGCAGGCATCGACAACGTGACCAACGAGAACTACTGGGCCAGCGTAGACGATTCCGGTACCTACATCACTCAGGGCGAACCGCGGACCTTCAAGGTTTCGGTTGGCTACGAGTTCTAAGCGTTCCACCTCGTTATCCGGGGCATGGATGCCCCATCCTTCCGTTATCGTGTTATAAAATTGTAACAAAAACTTCTTACACTGGTCGCCACATTCTTACCTCTTGGCCAATGACAGGAAGCCGCTATGGGCAGACCCCTCAAATCCGTTTTTAAAAAAGAACATCGCGACGATATTACTAACCGCAGCGCCAACCCGGTTTTCTCCGAGGTTGCCGAGGTGTTCCTTTCCCGCCGCCGTTTTCTGCAGATGGGCGCCGTTGCGGGGGCTGCCGTTTCATTCCCCTTTCTGATCAAACCTGAGAGTGCTATTGCCGCGGTATCGAAGCCTTCCGCGCTGGCGAAAGCGGTGTCGCTTGGGTTTAGCAGTATTCCCGTTTCCACGGAAGATACGGTAAGGGTGCCTGAAGGCTATATTGCCCGCCCGTTTTATCGCTGGGGTGACCCGACGGGAATTAAAAACAACATGCCAGCCTTTAGGCCTGACGCCAGCAACACCACGGACGAGCAGGCGGTGCAGGCGGGCATGCACCACGACGGGATGGCGTGGTTTAGCCTGCCGCAGGGAGCGCAAAACCCGGAGCATGGCCTGCTGGCGCTGAACCATGAATACATCGACAACGGAATGCTGTTTACGGACGGCACCGCGAACTGGAGCCTCGACAAAGCCCGCAAGGGGCAGAACGCGATGGGCGTGTCGGTGGTGGAAGTGAAAAAAACGGGCAGTGAGTGGCAGGTGGTTCGCCCGTCTTCCCTGGCCCGCCGCATTACCGTCAATACGCCGATGCACCTTACCGGCCCGGCGCGGCATCAGCCCTTAATGAAAACCGCCGCCGACCCGCAGGGGGAACGCGTGCTGGGTACCATGCAAAACTGCGCTAACGGCCATACGCCGTGGGGCACCTATCTCACCTGCGAGGAGAACTGGTCGGATATTTTTGTCAAAAAAGCCGATCTTAACCCGCTGGAAAAACGCTACGGCATCAGCGACAGCGACGAGTCTTACCGCTGGAACGAAGTAGATGACCGGTTCAGCGTCGATAAAACCCCTAACGAACCCAACCGTTTTGGCTGGGTCGTGGAGATTGATCCCTACGACCCGACCTCCACGCCGTGCAAACACACCGCTCTTGGCCGCTTCAAGCATGAGGGGGCGGCCGTCACGCTCGCCGCCGATAAGCGCGTGGTGGTTTATATGGGTGACGATCAGAAGTTTGAGTACATCTACAAATTTGTCTCGGACAACAAATACGATCCTGCGAACCGTGAAGCCAATATGCAGCTGCTGACGTCCGGCACGCTGTACGTCGCCAGGTTCAACGAGGAGGGGAGCGGCGACTGGCTGCCGCTGATCTTCGGGCAAAATGGCCTGGATAAAAGCAACGGCTTTGAAAGCCAGGGCGATCTGCTGATTAAAACCCGCCTGGCGGCCGATGTGGTGGGGGCGACGAAAATGGATCGCCCCGAGTGGATAGCCGTCGATCCGCACGCCAGCGGCAGCGTCTACTGTACGCTCACCAACAACAGCGATCGCGGCAAGGAGGGCAAGGCGCCGGTCGATGCCGCCAACCCGCGCGCCAACAACGTGTTTGGTCATATTATGCACTGGCATGAAGACGGGGCCGATCCTGCCGCCGCACGCTTTAAGTGGGATATTCTGGTCATGGCCGGGCGCACCGACGGCGACGATCCTAAGGCCAAAGGCTCCATGCTGGGCGCGGAATTCGGCAGCCCGGATGGCCTGTCGTTCGATCACCAGGGCGTCCTGTGGATCCAAACCGACGTCTCTTCCAGCACCATTAATAAGAAAGCGTACGAGGGGATGGGCAATAACCAGATGGTGGCTACCATTCCGGGCACCAATGAATACCGCCGTTTCCTGACCGGACCGCGCGGCTGCGAAATCACCGGCATTGCGTTTACGCCGGACAACCGAACGCTGTTCATTAACATCCAGCATCCGGGGGAGGGCGGGGATGATATTACCGATCCGGCCAATCCGCGCGCTGTCTCCAACTGGCCAGACGCCAGCCCGAACGGGCGTCCACGATCGTCAACGGTGGTGATCGTCAAAGCGGACGGTGGGATCATCGGGTCGTGACCTTTCTCTGCCGGGTGCATGCAGTGGCCCGGCGTTAAACTTGCTACCTCCAGCATGAAGTGTTAAAACGTGCCCCTTCTAAAAAAGAGACAGGGGTAGGGCGTGAAAGACGCGTCATCCGCTTCAGGCCATGGTCGCGCTGAAGCTTCGTCGGATCAGAATCCGACGCTGCAACGTGGTTTGCAAAATCGACATATTCAGTTAATTGCCCTTGGCGGCGCAATCGGTACCGGACTTTTTCTCGGCATCGGCCCCGCCATTCAGATGGCTGGCCCGGCGGTTCTGCTGGGTTACGCTATCGCCGGGATTATCGCCTTCCTGATCATGCGCCAGCTTGGCGAGATGGTCGTTGAAGAGCCGGTTTCAGGCTCCTTCGCGCACTTTGCTTATAAATACTGGGGCCCGTTTGCAGGCTTCCTGTCCGGCTGGAACTACTGGGTGATGTTTGTGCTGGTCGGGATGGCGGAGCTGACTGCCGCGGGCATCTACATGCAGTACTGGCTGCCCGACGTGCCGACGTGGATCTGGGCAGCGGCCTTCTTCATCATTATCAACGCCGTTAACCTCGTCAACGTGCGCCTGTATGGCGAAACCGAGTTCTGGTTTGCGCTGATCAAGGTGTTGGCGATTATCGGCATGATCGGTTTTGGCCTGTGGCTGCTGTTCTCAGGTCACGGCGGCGAGCGGGCATCGATCGACAACCTGTGGCAGCACGGCGGCTTTCTGGCGACCGGCTGGAAAGGGCTGATCCTCTCGCTGGCGGTGATCATGTTCTCCTTCGGCGGGCTGGAGCTGATTGGTATCACCGCTGCTGAAGCGCGCGACCCGCAAAAAAGCATCCCGAAAGCGGTCAACCAGGTGGTGTACCGTATTCTCCTGTTCTATATCGGTTCGCTGGTGGTGCTGCTGGCGCTCTATCCGTGGGTGGAGGTGAAATCCGATAGCAGTCCGTTCGTGATGATTTTCCACGATCTGAACAGCAACGTGGTGGCCTCGGCGCTGAACTTCGTCATCCTCGTAGCGTCGCTGTCGGTCTATAACAGCGGGGTTTACTCCAACAGCCGTATGCTGTTTGGCCTCTCGGTGCAGGGCAACGCGCCGAAATTCCTCACCCGCGTCAGCCGTCGCGGCGTGCCGGTCAACTCGCTGTTCCTTTCCGGCGCGATCACCTCTCTGGTGGTGCTGATCAACTATCTGCTGCCGAAACAGGCTTTTGGCCTGCTGATGGCGCTGGTGGTTGCGACGCTGCTGCTGAACTGGATCATGATCTGCCTGGCGCACCTGCGCTTTCGCGCGGCGATGCGCCGCAAGGGGCGCGAGACGCAGTTTAAAGCGCTGCTCTACCCGGCGGGGAACTACATCTGTATCGCGTTCCTGGGGCTGATTCTGGTGCTGATGTGCACCATGGATGAGATGCGTCTTTCCGCGATGCTGCTGCCGGTGTGGGTGGTGTTCCTGTTTGTTGCTTTTAAGCTTTCACGCAAAAAGTAGCGCGGTTTTCTCTCTCTCCCTGTGGGAGAGGGCCGGGGTGAGGGCACCAGACCGCACGCGCCTTTACGCCCGGTGGCGCTGCGCTTACCGGGCCTGCATGTTCGGGGCTGTTATTATTTAGTAGGCCGGGTAAGGCGCAGCCGTCACCCGGCACCTCCCCTTCACCTTTATCGTGACCCCCCTCCCAAATCTGTTTCGATCCACAGGATCTTTAATTTGTAATCGATTACTTTTCACTTGAACTATTTTGTAATCGATTACTTTTACCGGGTGAGGCTTATCATGGTGTCAACTGAAAGTAGTGAAAAGGGGATAGCGCAGCACCGGCTGCTGGTGCCGCGTCTGTCGTTGATGATGTTTCTGCAGTTTTTTATCTGGGGTAGCTGGTCGGTCACGCTCGGCCTGGTGATGACCCAGCACAACATGTCACTGCTGATTGGCGATGCGTTCTCCGCCGGGCCAATCGCCTCTATTCTCTCGCCATTCGTGCTCGGGATGCTGGTGGATCGCTTCTTCGCCTCGCAGAAGGTGATGGCGGTGATGCATCTTGCGGGCGCAGCGATCCTCTGGTTCGTGCCGGGTGCGCTGATTGCCGAGAACGGCGCACTGCTGATCGGCCTGCTGTTTGGCTACACGCTCTGCTACATGCCGACGCTGGCGCTGACTAACAACATCGCGTTTCACAGCCTGGCGAACGTGGATAAAACGTTCCCGGTGGTGCGCGTGTTCGGCACCATCGGCTGGATCGTGGCGGGTATTTTCATCGGCGTGACCGGCGTGGCGTCCAGCGTCACTATCTTCCAGGTGGCGGCGGCCAGCTCCGTGCTGCTGGCGCTTTACAGCCTGACGCTGCCGCACACGCCAGCCCCAGCCAAAGGCCTGCCGGTTAAGGTGCGCGATCTCTTCTGCGCTGATGCCTTTGCGCTGCTCAAAACCCGCCACTTCTTCGTCTTCTCCGTCTGCGCGATGCTGATCTCCGTCCCGCTCGGTACCTACTATGCCTATACCGCCTCATATCTGGCGGATGCCGGCATTGCCGACGTCAGCACCGCCATGTCGTTCGGGCAGATGTCCGAGATCTTCTTCATGCTGGTCATTCCGCTGCTGTTCCGCCGTCTGGGCGTGAAATATATGCTGCTGATCGGCATGCTGGCGTGGTTCGTGCGTTACGCCATGTTCGCGCTGGGCGTGAGCGAGGAGGGGCGCTTCCTGCTCTATATCGGCATCCTGCTGCACGGCGTGTGCTATGACTTCTTCTTTGTGGTCGGCTTTATCTATACCGACCGCGTGGCCGGAGAAAAGGTGAAGGGCCAGGCCCAGAGCATGATTGTGATGTTCACCTACGGCATCGGTATGCTGCTCGGCTCGCAGATTTCCGGCGCGCTCTACAACCGCCTGGTGGCAGGGCAGGCCGTGCCGCAGGCGTGGGTAACATTCTGGTGGATCCCGGCGGTGGCTGCCGCGGCGATCGCGCTGATTTTCCTTCTCACGTTCAAGTATGACGATGACAAGGCGTAACGTTCAGGAGGTGGTATGAGGACGATGAAAGGACCCGGCATTTTTCTGTCGCAGTTTATTGGCGGGGAAGCGCCGTTTAACTCGCTCGACGGGCTGGCAGGGTGGGCAGCCGGGAAGGGTTATAAAGCGGTGCAGATCCCCTGCAATCATCCGCACATTTTTGATGTCGAAAAAGCGGCAGAGAGCCAGGCCTACTGCGATGACATTACCGGCAAGCTGGCCGCGCACGGGCTGGTCATCAGCGAGCTGTCGACCCATCTGGAGGGGCAGCTTGTTGCGGTAAACGAGGTCTACAGCGACGCGTTTGACCACTTCGCCCCCGCCGCCGTGCGCGGTAACGATGTGGCGCGTCAGGCGTGGGCAACGGAGAAGCTGAAGCAGGCGGCGGTCGCCTCGGCCAGATTAGGCCTGAAAGCGCACGCCACCTTCTCCGGCTCGCTGGCATGGCCGTTTTTCTATCCGTGGCCGCCGCACAACGAGCAGCGTTTTCAGGATGCGTTCGAGGCGTTGGCGAACCGCTGGCGGCCAATTCTGGATGCCTTTGACGAGCAGGGCGTGGACGTCTGCTTTGAGCTGCATCCGGGGGAAGATCTGCACGACGGCGTGACCTTCGAGCGTTTTCTGGCGCTGGTGGATAATCACCCGCGCTGCAACATTCTCTACGATCCTAGCCATATGCTGCTGCAGCAGATGGACTACCTGACTTTTATCGACATCTACCACGCGCGCATCAAGGCGTTTCACGTGAAGGATGCCGAGTTCCGCCCCAGCGGGCGCAGCGGCGTCTACGGCGGCTACCAGCCGTGGATAAACCGCGCCGGACGCTTTCGCTCACCGGGCGACGGGCAGATCGACTTCAACGGCATTTTCAGCAAGCTGACCCAGTATGACTATGACGGCTGGGCGGTGCTGGAGTGGGAGTGCTGCCTGAAGGACGGCGAAACCGGCGCGAGGGAAGGCGGCGAGTTTATCCGCCGCCATATCATCCCGGTCTCCGGGCGCGCGTTTGATGATTTCGCCGCAGGAGGAAAGCATGATTAACGTCGGGATTATTGGCAGCGGCTTTATCGGCCCGGCGCATATCGAGGCGCTCAGGCGCCTCGGGTTTGTGCAGGTGGTTGCTCTGTGCGACGGAACCCTTACGCAAGCGCAGGAAAAGGCGCGTGCCTTGAATGTGCCGCATGCCTACGGCAGCGTTGAGGAACTGCTCGCGCACCCCGAGCTGCACGTGGTGCACAACTGCACGCCGAACCATCTGCATGCGGAGATTAACCGCAAGATCCTGCGCGCGGGCAAGCACGTGTTTTCTGAAAAACCGTTGTGCATGACCCCGGACGAGGCGCGCGAGCTGGTGGCGCTGGCGGAGCAGGCGGGCGTGGTGCACGGCGTAAGTTTTGTCTATCGCCAGTTTGCGATGGTACGTCAGGCGGCGAGCATGATGCGCGCGGGCGCTCTCGGACGGCTGTTCGCCTCTCACGGCAGCTACCTGCAGGACTGGATGCTGCTGGAAACCGACTACAACTGGCGGGTGGACGCCGCGCTCGGCGGCGCATCGCGCGCGGTGGCGGACATTGGCTCCCACTGGTGCGACACGGTGCAGTTCGTCACCGGGCGACGCATTACCGAGGTGATGGCCGATCTCGCCATCGTCTGGCCGACGCGCAGGGCGAACGTGGCGGGCAGTCAGACCTTCACCCACGACGAACATGCGCAGTATGAAGACAAGCCGGTCACCACCGAAGACTTCGGCTCGGTGCTGTTCCGCTTCGACGACGGCAGCAAGGGCAGCTTTAGCGTTTCTCAGGTGAGCGCGGGGCGTAAAAATCGCCTGACGTTTGAGATCAACGGCAGCGAGCGGTCGGTGGCATGGGATCAAGAGGTGCCGCAGCAGCTGTGGGTCGGTCATCGCGCGCAGGCTAACCAGACGCTCACCGACGATCCGGGTCTGATGAGCCCTGACGTGGCCGACAGCGCCCACTTCCCCGGCGGACATATCGAAGGCTGGCCGGACGCCTTCAAAAATATGATGATGCAGTTTTACCGCGCCGTGGAGGCGGGCGCGATGCCGGAAACGCCACAGTTTGCGACCTTCCATGACGGCGCAAACGTGATGCATATCATTGATGCGATAGTGAAAAGCCATCAGCAGCAGCGCTGGGTACGCGTGGCGCAATGACGCGTTGCCCGGTTCGCCGGGCAACCGTTTTATGGTAGCCTGCACAAAACGCTAACCGCAGGATGTATCGTCGCTATGTCAATTCAGAAAATCGCTCAGCTGGCCGGAGTCTCCGTGGCGACGGTCTCCCGCGTGCTCAACAACAGCGACACCGTGAAGGCGAAAAACCGCGAGCGCGTCCTGCAGGCGATCCAGGAGAGCAACTACCAGCCGAACCTGCTTGCGCGCCAGCTGCGCACCGCCCGCAGCTATATGATCCTGGTGATGGTTTCAAACATTGCCAACCCGTTCTGCGCCGAGGTGGTGAAGGGCATTGAAGAAGAGGCCGAGAAAAACGGCTACCGCATTCTGCTGTGCAATTCCGGCTCGGATATCGAACGTTCCCGCTCGGGCTTAAGCCTGCTCTCCGGCAAAATTGTCGACGGTATTATCACCATGGACGCCTTCTCGAAGCTGCCGGAACTTGCCGCGCTGATTGGTGCCGCACCGTGGGTGCAGTGCGCCGAATATGCCGATGCGGGCGCGGTTTCCTGCGTGGGAATTAACGATGTTGATGCCTCCCAGCATGCCGTCAGCCAGCTTGCCGGGAGCGGGCGCACGCGTATCGCGATGATCAATCACGACCTCAGCTATAAATATGCCCGCCTGCGCGAGCGTGGCTATAAAAGCGTGATCCACCTGAAGGATCTGGACTATCAGGCGGTGGAATACGCCAGCGATCTCAGCTCTCACGCCGGGATGGCCGCGATGCAAAATCTGCTGAAGGAAAATCCGCCGGACGCGGTGTTTGCGGTATCGGATACCCTGGCCGCAGGCGCGCTGCGCGCGATTCAGCAGGTGGGGCTGCGGGTGCCGGAGGATATCGCGGTAGTGGGCTTTGACGGTACCGAGCTGGCGGACATGATTTCACTCACTACCATCGAACAGCCGTCGCGGGATATCGGGCGCAAGGCGGTCGAGCTGTTACTGAACAAAATCGACAACCCGGATGCGCCCACGGAAAGGGTGATGATGGACTGGCGCTTTATTTCCCGCGCCAGTACCTGATTATTTTGCGATAACGCCCGCCAGGGAGCGAATATCGTTCCCGGTTGGCGACTGGTGAATACGCAGGCCAAATTCATCCACCACTGCAAAAATATGGTCGAAGATGTCGGCCTGAATTTCCTCATATTCTGCCCAGATCACCGTGTTGGTGAAGGCGTATATTTCAATCGGCAGGCCGTTGGCATCCGGCGCTAACTGGCGCACCATTAGCGTCATATCTTTGCGAATGCGCGGATGGTTGCGCAGATATTCATTCAGGTAGGCGCGGAAGGTGCCGATATTGGTCATTTTGCGCAGGTTTAATACCGATTCCCCTTCACCGTTCTGCTGATTCCACAGGTTAATCTCCTCATGACGCGCGGCCAGATAAGGCTTCAGCAGCTTCGCCTGAATCAGCTTTTGCTGCTCCTGCTCGTCAAGAAAATGAATGCTGGTGGTATCGATATTCAGGCTGCGCTTTATGCGTCGACCGCCGGAAGCCGACATGCCGCTCCAGTTGATAAAGGCGTCGGAGACCAGCGCCCACGTCGGAATGGTGGTGATGGTGTTATCAAAATTGCGCACTTTTACGGTGGTCAGGCCGATGTCCGTCACCGTGCCGTTGGCACCGTACTTCGGCATTTCCAGCCAGTCGCCGAGTTTCAGCATGTCGTTGGCGGAAAGCTGAATGCCCGCCACCAGTCCGAGTATCGGGTCTTTAAACACCAGCATCAGAACGGCGGCCATGGCACCCAGACCGCTGATCAGAATCGCCGGGGACTGGCCAATCAGCAGGGAGATAATCAAAATCCCCACCAGAATGGCGCTCACCAGCTTGATGCCCTGGAAAATCCCCTTCAGCGGCAGCTGCGACGCGGTAGCCATTTTCTGCGACAGATTGAAAATCACGTCCAGCAGCGAGAAGAAGGAGAGCAGGGCATACACCATCACCCACAGCTTCGCGCAGGTGGTGAGCATTTCCGCCGCTTCGCTGCCTTTTTGCAGCCACAGTACCGCCTGAACGTTGACGATTATCCCCTGGAGGGTAAAGGCCAGACGGTGAAATAATTTATTCTGGGTAATGATCTGCAGCCACAAATGGCTGCTGGCCTGCGCGCGTTTCTCGAAAGCGCGAAGCACCAGCTTGTGCAGAATAAAATGAACCACGATGGCGGTAAGAAAAATAATACCAAAGATAATCACTAAAGAGGTGGTGTGATTAATTTCAATCCCTAACTCTTCAACCTGAGCAATTAATTCCTGCATAACGTCTCCTGTATTGATGCAGCCCCATAATGGCGGCTGCGGATCTATTATGCAAATTCACAGGCTTATTTGGCGGCCTGACAGCGCTTCACCACGGCTAAACAGAGGCGATGACGCATGCGCAGCGTCGCCAGCGCCAGTACCACCATCATGGCGGTTTCTACCGTCAGGAAAACGTTAACCGCCTGAGTGTAATCCCCGTGATGGTTTTGCAGCGCGTGCAGCAAAATCGCCCCGAAAATGGCCGGGCCCAGCCCCAGCGCAGCCTGTTGAAGGGTACTTAAAATGGCGCTCGCGGCCCCTGCGTCGTCGGGCTGAATATCGCGCATCCCGATACGATAGAAGCTGTTCACGATCAGCGCCTGCCCGTAGCCGACCAGCCCTGTGGCGGGTGCCAGCGTCAGGGCGGTGTTATCCATTCCCCACACCCGGAACGTAACAATCAGCGCCAGCAGACCGGTAATCTGGATCGCAAGACCTGTCAGCAGAATGGTGCTGGTGCTGTAGCGGGCAATCAGGCGCGGCGCGAACCACGCGGAAATAAAGTAGGTCACGCCCAGTGCGATAAAACTGTTCCCGGACTGCCAGGGTGCCATCCCCAGACCGGTCTGCATGGTCAGCGCCATGCAGAACATAAACCCGGACCAGACGCTGAAAAAGAGCAGCGCAATCAATACGCCAAAACGAACGCTGCGAAGCTGCAGCAGACGCGGCGGGATAAGCGGGTGCGCATCTTCACGCTCTTTTTTACGTGCATTCAGCGCCATCAGCCAGCCCAGCGGTACTATCGCCACCAGTGCGGCCTTCAGCGGCCACGACCAGTGCCACTGCGGGCCGAGCGCCATCGGGAACAGGAGGCAGCAGAGAATCATCGCCAGCAGCACGGTGCCGGTCCAGTCAATGCGTGACGGGGTATCGCGGCGGGTTTCCGGCACGTAATGACGGCTCATCGCCAGCACCACCAGACAAATCGGCACGTTGATAAAGAAGGCATTACGCCAGCCCAGCCCGGCGATATCCGCCGACACCAGCCAGCCGCCGCCCATCTGGCCGACGATAAACGCAATCCCGCCGATGCCGCCGAACAGGCTAATCGCTTTCGCATGGGCGGTGCCTTTTAGCGTGACGTGCAGCGTCGCAAGAATTTGCGGCATGATCAGTGCCGCACCCGCGCCCTGAACGATACGCGCGGCCAGCAGCTGTTCAATGTTCCCTGCCATCCCGCACAGCAGCGAGGCCAGGCCAAAGCTCGCTACGCCCCACATAAACAGGCGACGGCGGCCAAGGTTATCCCCCAGCTTGCTGCCGAGCGCCAGGCAGACGGCGAAGGCCACGCCGTAGAGTGCTACGATCAGCTCCAGTTCGGTCGCCGTGGCGTGTAATGAGTGGGTGATGGAGTCCAGCGCGACGTTGGTGATTGAGGTATCAATCAGCGGCAGCATCTGGCCGGTTAACAGCAATATCAGGCCAGCGCGGCCCGGTGAAACAACTGACGTATTCATGGGATCTCCATTGCGTCATTCAACAGATGGTCGTAGCATCAACCATCTGATAAACGGGTACCAGTTCTTGCTTATACTGGTACTGGTACTACCATGCAGGGGGATTTATGGCCTTGATGTCTGAACCCGTCGTCTCACTTCAGGATGACACGCGAAAACAGCTGGGGGCATTTTTACGCGCGCGGCGCGAAAGCCTCGATCCGCAGCGTCTCGGCCTGCCGCGCAGCGGTCGCCGCCGCACGCCGGGTCTGCGCCGTGAAGAGGTGGCGATGCTGGCTGACGTAGGCGTGACCTGGTACACCTGGCTTGAGCAGGGCAGGGACGTCAACCCGTCGAGCGCCGTGATGGCAGCCGTGGCTAAAGCGCTGCAGTGCACCCCGACCGAAGCCCGACACGTTTTCGTGCTCGCCGGTTTGCCGCCGGGCGAAGCACCGCAGGCCGTCTGCTGCGAGGGCATCAGCGAAGGCACGCGCCGCCTGCTCGATACCCTGCTGCCAAAACCTGCCAGCATCCAGAAGCCCAACTTCGACATCGTGGCGTGGAACGACAGCTTCGGTCATCTGATGGGGGTGGATTTCAATGCAATCCCGCCGGAAGACCGCAACTGTATTTATCTGTTCCTCACCCATCCGGCTTGGCGCGCGCGGCTCGGCAAACGTGACGACGTGCTGCCGATTTTCGTCTCCTACTTCCGCGCGGCAATGGCGGAGCACCGGGGAGATCCGCTCTGGGAAGCGAAGCTGGCGCGCTTCTTTGCGGTGTCCGAAGAGTTCAAAACCCTGTGGCACCAGCGCAACGACGTGCGCGGCGTGGAGAACCAGCTCAAGCTGTTTACCCATCCCGAACTGGGGGATTTTACGCTGCAGCAAATGTACTGGTACTCCGCGCCGCGAAACGGCTCGCGACTGTTGGTCTATTTACCGGTAGATGGGGCCGGGGAGCGGGCGATGGAATGGCTGGCGGAACAGGGTAAATAGTTTTTTGCGAGGGGCTTTCAGGGAATTAGAGCCGAATCTGCTAAGGGGAGGAGGCAGGTGTAAGGTGGCGTTTAACGTAAACCAGCCGACTGAATCGACATCATTTCGATGAGGTGTTAAGTCGTCTATACTCACGCCATGAGAAACCACCATGTCGCCACTGATGATTGATTCCGCAGATTTTAGCCAAAAATTAGGCCTTATCTCCCGAAACGTCGAACATACTGAAGCGTTTCTTGCTCGAGGCACGGTGGATTTTCATCTGCCCGGATTTATGCTGCCTGTGGGATATCGCCTGTTAAAATCGCGCTACGGCGATGAATACCGCCTCGTAACCACCGACGACGGAAAACCTTATACGGCGTATGCGGTAAAGTTGAAATTCCATAAGGAAATCACATTTCCCCATGGGGCTGCGACACAGATTATGGTCTGGCGTACACCGCGCGCTGTCCATCAGCGAGTGATCGGTGGATTACCACAGTCCTTTTTTCAATGGGTGTTAAGCGAGTACGATATTGTTGTGTCTGACAGCGAACAAACCGGAGACGGACAGCGGTTTTGGTTACGTATGATCGACTGGGCGTTCAGCATGAATTATCGGATAAGCGTGGCGGACGGTACGGTAGGTGAAGAGTGGCACTTAACACCGGTGAGTTCATACGCCGAGTTGGAAGAGCGCTGGATTGCGTTTGCCTGGGGATACGATCGTGATGTGCATCCGCATCGCAGGTTAGTCATCAGTAAAGCGTAACGGGCCGCACAGAGCGGCCCGTTTTGATCAGCACTCAGTCACAATCGTGCTCAGCGGCAGGCGAGATTTTGGCAGCGTGGCGTTGAAATCTTCCACGCTGTGATGCCCAACCGGCACCACCACCAGGCTGGTGAAGCCTTTTTCTTTCAGACCAAACTCTTCGTCAAGGATCGCAGCGTCAAAGCCTTCAATCGGCACCGCGTCAAGACCCAACGCGCCCACGCCCAGCAGGAAGTTACCGACGTTCAGGTAAACCTGTTTCGCCATCCACTGGTCATCGTCTTTCAGATCCACGCGGTGCATGTCGGCAAAATAGCAGCGGCCTTTGTGGTTCGCGGCTTTGGCTTCTGGCGTGGCGAAACGGCCGTCAGCCTCTTCCTGATCGACAACGCGCTCCAGCCACGCATCGTCCATCGCGGTTTTCGCGCAGAACACCACCACGTGAGAAGCATCCAGCATTTTACGTTCGTTGAACACGTAGGTACCCGCGGCAGATTTCGCCACGCGCGCTTTGCCTTCCTCAGTGCTGGCAACAATAAAGTGCCACGGCTGGGAGTTGGTGCTGGATGGGCTGTACTGCAGCAGGGTTTTGATTTTTTCCGCTTCTTCAGCGGTCAGTTTTTTAGCTGGGTCGAACGCCTTGGTCGAGTGGCGTTTCAGGGCGACAGAAATGATATCCATAACAACTCCTGGTAATAAAATTCGCCCATGCGCGGGCGCGAAAGGAAAGCAGATTACCGCGCGAAGCGGGAAAAGATAAGGGCGATTCGAGCGCTTAATCTGTTCGGCTGAGCCGAACAATCAGGCCGGACGTATCCATTTTTGATCTTTTTTCGGCAGCTTATCGACCACCAGATTCCAGGAATCATTAATGAGGTCGGTAACCAGTTCCGGCGTCACGTCGTCAGTGCCGTAAAGGGAAATCCAGTGCTTTTTACTCAGATGGTAGCCTGGTTCTATCCCGCGATAGATCTGTTGATTTAACAGGGATTTCTCCGGGTCTGATTTAAGGCTGACGTGCGGCCGCCAGTGTGCGACGGCCATAATCATGAAAATCTTTCCGCCCACTTTAAACACGTCATACTCCGGCCCAAACGGCCAGCAGTGTTCGGTGAAAGGCATCTCCAGCGCCACGCGTTTTGCGTGCTCCTGCAAGAATTTACTGTCCATCGCTATCCTCCTGAGCCAGCCCGCGCCACATGGCCTCAAAACCCAGCGCTTTAAAATCGACGGCGCGTGACGGATCGCGGGTGGCAAACTCCATGGTGGTTTCGGCCAGCGATAAGAAAAGTGCATCGCCAAACGTTTTAAATTCATCCGACATAAACACCGGGCGTACCGAGCGGCGACAAAGCTCATGGAGTTCCGGGAACATCTCTTTCACCGCCTGTTCCGTTTCGGCGCTCAGCTTTTCACTGACGCCAATCTGGCGGATAGCCGCATGAGCAACCGGGTTACGAATACCCCAGTCCACGTAGCTGTTCCAGATATTGCGGGTATGTTCTTTTGGCAGGGTGATCCTGCGATCCAGATTCGCCAGCATGGTCTGGCAGAGATCCTGCTTCAGATGCAGGTAGAGGGCATTCAGCAGATCGTCTTTGGTAGCAAAGTAGCGAAACAGGGTGCCTTCGGCGACGCCCGCATTACGGGCAATGAGCGCGGTTGAGGCAGCAATCCCCGACTGCGCAAACGCAGCGGTTGCTGCTTCCAGTAAGGCCTGTTTTTTATCTTCACTCTTCGGACGTGCCACTCAATTCTCCCCCTTGTCAATTGTAAAAAAACGTATTGAAGCATGCGGTTCATACCGCTGCAACGCGGAATGTCAAAGATCGAAAACGTCTTGACGATATATCCATCATATCTAATAATGAGTGCTTACTCACTCATAATCAAGTTTAACCCGCGTAAACCATCGGATGGGGCGCGTTTTCGGGTCAGGATATGAAAAAGCCTCTATTCATCTGCGTGGTGTTTGTCATGATTATTGCTTCAGCTGCCAGTTTGCCTTTTGTTCTGAATGCCGGATTCGGCCAGCCTCCGCAAGGGGCACAGCTCTCCGAAGTGGAAGCCTCCCCGCAGTATCGCGACGGGAAGTTCCACAATACGCTGCCGACGCCGGGTTATAACGGCGACAAAAACATGCTGGTCGCGACGTGGGATTTTCTGACCAAAAAAACCGAAAACGCACGACCGGCGCAGCCGCTGCCGCTGGTGAAAACCGACCTTACCAGCCTGCCGCTTGAGCAGGACACCCTGGTGTGGCTCGGCCACTCCTCCTGGTATATGCAGCTGGCGGGAAAACGCATCCTGATCGATCCGGTCCTCGGTAACTACGCCGCGCCGTTCTCGTTCCTTAACAAAGCGTTTGCGGGGGAGTACCCCTGGCGTGCGGAGAGCATGCCGGAGATTGACCTGCTGATTATCTCCCACGATCACTACGATCATCTGGATTACGCCACCATCAAGGCGGTAATGCCGAAAGTGAAGCGCGTGGTCACGCCGCTCGGCGTGGGCTCACACCTGCGCTACTGGGGGATGGATCCGCAAATCATCGACGAGCGCGACTGGAACCAGTCGGTGCGCATCAGCGATGAATTGACGGTGCATGTTCTTCCGGCGCGTCACTTCTCCGGGCGCGGCATCAAGCGCGACCAGACCTTGTGGGGCAGCTTTATGTTCGTCACGCCAGAGCAGAAGGTTTATTACAGCGGGGATTCCGGCTACGGCCCGCACTTTAAGGCCATCGGCGAGCAGTTTGGCGAGGTGGATTTAGCCATCATGGAAAACGGCCAGTACGATCAGGACTGGAAGTACATCCACATGCTGCCGGATGAAACAGCGCAGGCCTCGGCGGATCTCAACGCCAAAGCGGTGGTGCCGGGGCACAACGGGCGCTTTGTCCTGGCGAAACACACGTGGAACGACCCGTTGATCCAGCTGGCGCGAGCCAGCAAGGACAAAAATTATCGGCTGCTGACGCCGGAACTGGGTGAGCCCGTGCGGGTGAGTGATACCACTCAGACATTTCGCGAGTGGTGGGAATAATGTTTAAGCGAGAAGCAGAGGGGGAGAGCAGCATGACGATTTCCGCTCAGGTCATTGATACGATTGTTGAATGGATCGATGACAACCTACACCAGCCGTTACGTATCGAAGAGATCGCCCGCCACGCGGGATATTCGAAGTGGCACCTGCAGCGGCTGTTTATGCAATACAAAGGGGAGAGCCTCGGGCGCTACATTCGCGAGCGTAAGCTGCTGCTGGCGGCGCGCGACCTGCGTGAATCGGACGCTCGCGTGTACGATATCTGCCTGCGCTACGGGTTTGACTCGCAGCAGACGTTTACCCGCATCTTCACACGTACGTTCAACCAGCCGCCGGGTGCGTATCGTAAAGAGAATCACAGTAGGGCGCACTGAATGACATCCCCCCTCACCCCGGCCCTCTCCCCAAAGGGGCGAGGGTGTAATCGTCCCCTCTCCCCTTTGGGGAGAGGGTTAGGGTGAGGGGATCAGACCGCACCATGCTTACCAGCGGTAATTCACCGTTGCCGTCACCGTCCGGCCAATCCCGTAGAAGCACGCCGTATCGCTTGCGCACGACGCCACATACTTCGTGTCCGCCACGTTATTGACGTTGAACTGCACGCTCGCCCCTTTCAGGCTGCGGTTCATCTCGCCCAGATCGTAGCTCACCATTGCGTCATACAGATCCACCGACGGCACCTTGAAGGTGTTCTTCGCATCGCCGTAGCTGGTGCCAATGTAGCGCATCCCCACGCCGGCGGTCAGGCTCTTCAGCGCGCCGCCCGGCACGGTATAGCTGGCGAAGGCCGATGCCATATGCGCGGGAATACGCGCAGGCGTTTTGCCTTCTGTTCCCGCCACCGTCGTGCTTTTGGTTTTCGCATCGGTGTAGGTATATGAGCCAATCAGGTTGATGTTATCCATCAGCGTAGAGTGGATTTCCGCCTCAACGCCTTTCGAACGCACCTTGCCCGCGTTCTCGAACCAGCCTTCGGCGCTGTTGTAGGTCGCCACGTTGTCCTGGGTTAAATCGTACAGCGCGAGGGTCATCAGCGTGTTGTCGACCGGCTGATACTTCAGGCCAATCTCGGTCTGCTCCCCGGTGGTTGGCTTGAAGGGCGCGACGCCCGGCGCGCGATTGGTTTGCAGGTTCGGTTCAAACGAGGTGCTGTAGCTGACGTACGGCGACAGGCCAGAATCGAACGCGTACAGCAGGCCGGTTCGCCAGGTGAATTTGCTGTCGTTCTGCTGGGTAACGCTGCCGTCAGTGAAGTCGTTAGTTCGTACTTCGCTCCAGTCGTAGCGCCCGGAAACCAGCCATTCCCAGCTGTTCCAGCTCATTTGATCCTGCAAATACAGCCCCATCTGGTCGAGATTTTGCTGCTCGTCGCTGGCGGTTTTGAAGGTGCTTTCATCCACGTTCACACCGTACACCGGGTTCGTCCAGTCGAGGTCATACTGTGAACCGCTCCCGCGTTCCAGCAGCTGTTTATCTTTGCTGGTCTTGTAGTCGAATCCGCCGAGCAGGGTGTGGCTGACGCTGCCGCTCTCCAGCAGATACTCAAGCTGGTTATCCAGGCCAAATTCATTGGTGGTGCGCTCTTCATGCTGCGCGCGTCGCGTTAATACCGTGCTGTTAGCCGCGCTGGTGGTGTAAACGAGGTAACGGTATTTTTGTTTGATGGCGGCGTAACGCGCGTTCTGGCGGAAGGTGAGGTCGTCGGCGAACTGATGTTCCAGCTCGTAGCCGATCGTCGTCTGCTCGCGCCAGGACTGATTGTAATTCGGATCGCTGACGTTAAAGTCGCGCGGGATGTATTTCCCGTCAACGCTTTTGACCGTGCCGTAGGCGGGCAGGAAGTTGCGGTAGCCCGCATCCGGATCCTTCTGGTAGCTGGTCAGCAGCGTAAAGCGGGTCTGGTCGTTCGGGTACCAGGTGATGGCAGGCGCAATCGCCATCCGCGTCTCTTTATAATCATCCACCTGATTGTGCTGGGTACGGGCGATACCGTTGACGCGATACAGCACGCGGCCGTCATCGCTCAGCTTGCCGCCGAAATCAAATGCGCCTTCTGCCAGATCGTTATTGCCGGTGCGCAACTGCACGTTATGGATGGATTCCGTGGTCGGGCGTTTGCTGGTCATGCTGATTAATCCGCCCGGATTGACCTGACCAAACAGGACCGACGCCGGGCCACGCACCAGCTCCACGCGCTCCAGTAGCCACGGGTCAATCGTACCCGTCTGGGACGAGGCTGTCGCGCCGAAGCTCAGACCGTCGAGGAATTTCGGCACATAGCTAAAGCCGCGCACGAACACCTCATCGTTACGGTTCGACGAGCCGCGGTACTCGGTAAACACCCCCGCCGAGTACCGCAGCGCCTGCGATACGGACGTCACGTCCTGCATGTTCATCTGATCGCGGGTGATCACCGATACCGACTGCGGCGTTTTTACGATCTCCGCGCGGGTCTTGGTCGCGGAGAGCGTTTGGGTTGCCACAATCCCTTTTACCGGGGCGGTGGGTTCTTCACTCACGCCCTGCGTCACCGTTATGGTTTCTTCTCTATTTTCAGCCTGAGCCGCCACGCTGGCCGTCGCCAGACTCAGCAGCCACAGTTGCATTATCTTATTATTCTTAAACATTTTTTCTACTCATCCTTGGTTGCTATCGCCATTAAAACACCGTTAAAACGCGTTAGATGATATTGCAAATTATTACCATTTGCATTAGCGTTGATAACAAATTTCGTCGGGGAACAAGCGGTAATGAAGAGGGTATGGAGCGGATTATTACTCGGGATAGGTGTGCTACCTGCGGTGGCGGCAACCTGCGAACACTCTTCCCGGCAGGGAGACGTCCAGGGGAAGTTTGATGCCAGCGGTGAAGTCTGTTTTATGCTGCCTGAGCTTGCTGAAAATTATGTCTCCGCCACGCTGCATGGCGTAACGGATGCCCGCCTGCTGGACGGGCAGAACCGCCGCATTCGTACGTTGATTGAAAACGGGCCCGCCGATGGCGAACACACGCTGCTTTTTGCCCTGCCGGTAAAGCAGAGCACCTCGCTGGTCCTGCACGGCGAAGCGGGTAAACCCTGGCGTTTTCAGTGGCGGATGAAAGAGACATCTGCATTACCGCGCGTACAGATGCTGGCACCTGAAAGCCCGACGCTTCAGGCGCTGGCAAAAGAGATTGCTGCCGGAGGGAGTACCGACGCGTTCTGGCAGACGCAGATTCGGCAGGGAACGCCGATGGTGGAGCCGGTAGACGCAGAACATAAGCGCGTTACCTTTCTGTGGCGCGGCGCGCGGGATAACGTCTTTATTCTCGGCTCACCGGCGGGGGATCACGACCCGCTGTTCCGCCTGGGCAACAGCGACGTCTGGTTCCGCAGCTATGTGGTGCCCGCCGACACGGTGATGCAGTACAAGCTTGCCCCGGATGTGCCGAGCGTTGACGGCTCTCCTCGCGACCAGCGCCGCGCGATCCTGGTGAGTGCCCAGGCCGATCCGCTCAACCCGAATACCTTTGGTGAACAGAAGGCGGATCGCTGGAACCGCTATTCGCTGCTCGATCTCAGCCCGGCACGCTATTGCTCCGTGCAGGCCACGGCCCAGCCGCTGGTCCACGGGTCATTAAGCCGCCAGAGCATCACCAGCAAAATCCTCGGTAATTCCCGCGAGGTGATGATCTATAAACCGCGGGGTGCGCAGCCAGCCCGCTGGACGTTAATCCTCTTCGACGGGCAGATTTATCAGGACGAGTACCATTTCGCTAACGTGCTGGACGGTCTTATTGCCCGCCACCATCTTCCGCCGATTAACGTGGTGTTTATCGACAGCCTCGATCACGCCCGACGCGGCAACGAGCTGCCACCGAACCCGGACTTCGCCGACTTTATGGCGCATGAGCTGCTGCCCTGGCTGCGAGGGCAGGGCATCGCGACGCAGCGGCAGAAAACGGTGCTGGCGGGGTCGAGCTACGGCGGCATTGCCTCGTCTTGGGTGGCGCTGCGCTATCCACGCCTGTTTGGTAACGTGCTGAGCCTTTCAGGCTCGTACTGGTGGGCGCCGAAAGGGGAGGCTCCCGGCTGGCTGACGCGGCAATATCAGCAGTCGCCGCCGTATCCGGTGCGCTTCTGGCTGCAGGCCGGAAAGTTTGAAACCACGGGGCCGGGCGGGGGAATTTATCGCACAACGCAGGATTTCGAACAGGCGTTGAGGGAGAAAGGGTATCGCGTCAGCTTCCATCCCTCATCCAGCGGTCACGACTTCGCGGCCTGGTGTGAAGCGCTGCTCCACGGCATGCGCGATTTCACCGGCTTACGACGCCAGTGAAAACCAGCGGCGCCAGACGAAACGCAGGATGAAGAATTCGATGGCGCCGAGCGCTAAAAACCACAGGCAGAACAGAATGGTGTAGAGCTGGTTCAGATCGACCATGTGGAAGGTCGTCATCAGCCTCTGCGCCAGCACCAGACCCAGCGACGGCGCAGGTAACAGCAGGCAGGAGATCAGGGCCAGCAATAAAATGCCCCCCGCTGTAAGCAGCGATTCTAACGGGTGTTTCATCGTAATGTTAATCGTCAGTTAAAAATGGCATTGTCCGGCATTCTGTATCGTAAAGCAATATCAGCCCCTCGGGCATTTTTGAATAAAAAGAAGACATTATTACTGCGAATAAATAACAACATACGGCCCGGTGTTCATATTAATATCGCGTTATGTAAATAAACGTCTGTATCAGGAAAATAATTTTACAAACATATAAGTGCTGTATCCAATTAACGTCGCAATAACAATGGCTGCGACAATGTATAACGCCAGGCGTCGTCCGCGATAAATACCAAACATGGTTCCCCCTCGTTTAGCGTTGGTTTAGAAATATTTTGTAAAAATCAGGTCATCGAAATAGTTTTAATCAGTTTTGAATAACCGAGAAGTGATTATATTGCGGTAGATCAATTTTACCCGCAAGACTTAAAAATGAATTTATTTAAGCCAGAAAGGAATTCAGGCTTCAGTTCACCGGATATTGAAGGAAAAATACGATGACCGAAAAAAAATTGTCCCCAAACATGCCGCCTTCCGGCGGGCTGGCATACCAGCAGACCGCAGAGCAGGTGCTTACGCACATGCAGAGCCAGGCCAGCGGCCTGGATCGTGCAGAGGCGCAGGCGCGTCTGCAAAAATCAGGTCCGAACGCGCTGCCGGAGAAAAAAGGTAAACCCGCCTGGCTGCGTTTTTTGGCCCATTTTAATGATGTGCTGATTTACGTCCTGCTGGCCGCAGCCGTATTAACGGCAGTAATGGGCCACTGGGTGGATACGCTGGTTATTTTGGGCGTCGCGGTAATCAATGCTTTAATTGGGCATATTCAGGAAAGCAACGCGGAAAAATCCCTGAAGAGTATTCGCAATATGCTCTCCAGCGAGGCGCGCGTTATTCGTAACGGCAATCATGAAACTATACCCACAACTGAAATAGTCCCGGGCGATATTATTGTATTACGCGCGGGAGATCGTATTCCGGCGGATATGCGTTTAATCGAAGCGCATAATTTACGCGTGGAAGAGGCGATTCTGACCGGTGAATCCACCGTGGTGGATAAACACATTAATCCGCTGAGCGGCGAACTGCCGCTGGGCGACCGTACCAATATGGTCTTCTCCGGGACGACCGTAAGCGCGGGCGGTGGCGTCGGCCTGGTCACCGCGACCGGTAAGGATACGGAGCTCGGCCACATCAACCAGATGATGGCGGGTATTGAAAAGCACCGCACGCCGCTGCTGGTGCAGATGGACAAGCTGGGTAAAGCGATCTTCGCCATTATCCTGGCAATGATGGCGGCGCTGTTCGTCTTCAGCCTGGTGTTCCGCGAGATCCCAATGGGCGAGCTGCTGCTCTCCCTGATTAGCCTGGCGGTTGCGTCCGTACCGGAAGGTCTGCCGGCGATTATCTCCATCATCCTCTCTCTGGGTGTGCAGGCGATGGCGCGCAAGCGGGCGATTATCCGCAAGCTGCCGACGGTTGAAACCCTGGGCGCGATGACCGTGGTTTGCTCGGATAAAACCGGCACCCTGACCATGAACGAGATGACGGTGAAAGCCATCATCACCGCCGACGCCTGCTACCGCGTGGACGGCAACAGCTACGAGCCGGTGGGCAACCTCTACCTGGAAGGCAGCGATGAGCCGGTGCAGATCCAGCCGGGCACCGTGCTGGAGCAGTACCTGCGCACCGTTGATCTGTGCAACGACAGCCAGATGATTCAGGACGAGCGCGGCCTGTGGGGCATTACCGGTGGGCCGACCGAAGGGGCGCTGAAGGTGCTGGCGGCCAAGGCTAACCTCGAGCCTGTCGTGACCACGCTGGTCAACAAGATCCCGTTCGATTCGCAGTACAAGTACATGAGCACCCACTACCAGATTGGCGGTGAGGAGCAGATCTTGATCACCGGCGCGCCGGACGTGATTTTCGCCCTGTGCGCCGAGCAGCAGACCCGCAACGGTGCGGAAGCCTTCAACCGCGCGTACTGGGAAAGCGAGATGGAGCGCTATGCGCGTCAGGGGCTGCGCATGGTCGCCGCGGCGTTCAAGCCGGCGAACGGCGAGCAGGAGCTGACGCACGACGACCTGAGCCACGGCCTGATCTTCCTCGGCATCGCCGGGATGATGGATCCGCCGCGTCCGGAAGCGATTGAGGCGATTAACGCCTGCCAGCAGGCGGGGATCCGCGTGAAGATGATCACCGGGGATCACCCGCAGACGGCGATGAGCATCGGCCAGATGCTGGGGATCGCTAACAGCGAGCAGGCGGTGACCGGCTACCAACTGGAGAAGATGGACGACGCCGAACTGGCGGAAGCGGCGGTGAAGTATGACATCTTCGCCCGTACCAGCCCGGAGCATAAGCTGCGCCTGGTGAAAGCGCTGCAGGATAAAGGTGAAATCGTCGGCATGACCGGTGACGGCGTGAACGACGCCCCGGCGCTGCGTCAGGCGGACGTGGGCATCGCGATGGGCATCAAAGGGACTGAAGTGACCAAAGAGGCGGCGGACATGGTCCTGACGGACGATAACTTCGCGACCATCGCCAGCGCGGTAAAAGAGGGGCGTCGCGTTTACGACAACCTGAAGAAGACCATTCTGTTCATCATGCCGACCAACCTGGCGCAGGGTCTGCTGATTGTGATTGCGCTGCTGGCGGGGAACATCATTCCGCTGACGCCGGTGCTGATCCTGTGGATGAACATGGCCACCTCCGCCACGCTCTCTTTCGGCCTGGCCTTTGAGGCCGCCGAGCGCAACATCATGCGCCGTCCGCCGCGTCAGACCGGGCAGCACGTAATGGACGCCTACGCCGTCTGGCGCGTGGCCTTCGTCGGCACCATGATTGCCATCGCCGCCTTTGCGCTGGAAGCCTGGCTGGCCCCGCGCGGCCACAGCGCGGAGTTCATCCGCACCGTGCTGCTGCAGATGCTGGTCTGCGCCCAGTGGGTGTACATGATTAACTGCCGCAACACCGAAGGGTTCTCCCTCAACCGCGGCCTGCTGGCGAACAAAGGGATCTGGCTGGTAACGGGCGTACTGTTCCTGCTCCAGGCGGCGATTATCTACCTGCCGTTTATGCAGATGCTGTTCGGCACCGAAGCGCTGCCGCTGCGCTACTGGTTCGTGACGCTGGCCGTTGCAGGCGTGATGTTCTTCATCGTCGAAATCGAGAAGCGACTGACCCGCAGGTTCCGTAAGGCTGCATAACGAAACCTAAAACCTTCCCCCTCACCCTAACCCTCTCCCCACAGGGGAGAGGGAACTAAAACACCCTCGCCCCTTTGGGGAGAGGGCCGGGGTGAGGGGAGAAACAACGCTGAGGTACTCCCATGAAATTCCCGGTCCTGTTAGCACTTCTTGTCAGTACCCTGCAACCCGTCTTCGCCGCTGCCATCCCCGTTCGCGTTGCCACCGTGGAGCACACCGCCCACGCCGCCGAGCGCCAGATCCCGGGCCGCATCGAAGCCATTCACACCGTTGAGCTGCGCGCCCGCACGGAAGGCGTGATTACCAAAATTCACTTCCGCGACGGGCAGTACGTGAAAAAAGGCGAGGTGCTGTTTGAGCTGGACGACGCCGAGCCGCGCGCCGCCCTGCGCCTGGCGCAGGCCGAGGTGAAAAGCGCCGAAGCCACGCTGCGTCAGGCGCAGCAGCAGCTTTCCCGCTTTGAAAGCCTGGGCAGCAGCAACGCCATCAGCCGTCACGACGTCGATAATGCACGCATGCAGCGGGACGTCGCCAGCGCCGCGCTGGAGCAGGCCAAAGCCCGTCTCGACACCCGCAGCGTCACCCTGAATTACACCCGCATCGCCTCGCCGATTGACGGGCGCGTGGGGCACAGCCAGTTCCACGTCGGCAGCCTGGTCAACCCTGCCAGCGGCGTGCTGGTGGAGGTAGTGCAGCTTGACCCGATCCGCATCGCCTTTGCGCTGGAAGAGGGGGCGTTTGCCACTAAAGCCGGACAGCATGCGGATATCAGCGCCATGAAGCAGGCCTGGCAGGCGCTGATTGACAGCAACGGCCAGCGCGTCAGCGGGGAACTCACCTCCGTGGACAACCGCATCGACCCGCGCACCGCCAGCGTGATGCTGCGCGCCGAGTTCGCCAACCCGCGCCATCAGCTGCTGCCCGGCGGCAATGTGAACGTCTACCTGCGTCCGGCAAGCGAGCAGCCGGTGCTGACGCTGCCTGCCGCCGCGGTCCAGCAGAACGGCGACGGGTTCTTCGCCTGGGTCGTTAATGCCGACGGCAACGCCGAAAGGCGCCCGCTAAACGTGGCCGGCCAGATCGGCCAGCAGTTTCAGATTGCCTCCGGCGTGAAGCCCGGTGAGCGAGCGATTACCGACGGCGCGCAGCGCGTGCAGCCCGGCGCTGCCGTCCAGATACTGAATTAAGGAGCCATCATGCTGACGTTTTTCATCAAACGCCCGCGCTTCGCGATGGTGATTGCGCTGGTCATCACCCTGCTGGGGGCCATCGCGCTGAGGATCATTCCGGTGGAGCAGTACCCGCAGATCACCCCGCCGGTGGTGAATGTTTCTGCCAGCTGGCCGGGCGCCAGCTCGGCTGATGTGGCGGAGGCCATCGCCACGCCGCTGGAGACGCAGCTTAACGGGGTGGATCACATGCTCTATATGGAGTCCACCAGTTCGGATGAAGGCACCTACAGCCTGAACATCACTTTTGCGGCGGGGACCGATCCGGACCTCGCCGCCATCGACGTGCAAAACCGCGTGGCGCAGGCCGTGGCGCAGCTGCCGACCGAGGCACAGCAAAACGGCGTGCAGGTGCGCAAGCGCGCCACCAACCTGATGATGGGAGTAAGCCTTTACTCACCGAACAACACCCACACGCCGCTGTTCGTTAGTAACTACGCCAGCACGCAGGTGCGCGAGGCGCTGTCGCGTCTGCCGGGCGTGGGACAGGTGCAGATGTTTGGCGCGCGGGACTACAGCATGCGCATCTGGCTGCGGCCGGACCGCATGAACGCCCTGAACGTGACCACCGATGACGTGGCGCAGGCGCTGCGCGAGCAGAACGTGCAGGGAGCGGCGGGCCAGATCGGTACGCCACCGGTATTCAACGGCCAGCAGCAGACGCTGACCATCAACGGGCTGGGGCGCTTAAGCCAGGCCGAAGACTTTGCCGACATCATTATTCGCGCCGGGGAGATGGGCCAGCTGGTGCGCCTGAAGGACGTCGCCACCATCGAGCTCGGCTCGCGCAGCTACAGCTCGGGCGCTCAGCTGAACGGGCATGACTCTGCTTACCTTGGCATCTACCCAACGCCGTCCGCCAACGCCCTGCGCGTGGCCGACGCGGTGCGCGCGGAGCTGGAGCGTCTCTCGACGCGCTTCCCGGACGACCTGGTCTACGAGGTAAAATTCGACACCACCACCTTCGTTGCCGCCACCATTAAAGAGATTGGCGTCTCGCTGGCGCTGACCATGCTGGCGGTTGTGGTGGTCGTTTCCCTGTTCCTGCAAAGCTGGCGCGCGACGCTGATTGTCGCGCTCGCCATTCCGGTGTCGCTGGTGGGCACCTTTGCGGTGCTCTACACGCTCGGCTACTCCGCCAACACGCTGAGCCTGTTCGCCATTATTCTGGCGCTGACCATGGTGGTGGATGATGCCATCGTGGTGGTGGAAAGCGTCGAAACCCTGATGGCGGAAGGGCAGAGCCGCACGGCAGCGACCGCGCTGGCGCTGCGCCAGATTGCCGGGCCGGTGATTGCTACCACGCTGGTGCTGCTGGCGGTGTTTGTGCCGGTAGCGCTCCTGCCGGGAATTGTGGGCGAGCTGTACCGCCAGTTCGCGGTGACGCTCTCCACCGCCGTCACGCTCTCAAGCCTGGTGGCGCTGACCCTGACGCCCGCGCTCTGCGCGATGCTACTGCGCCCGCGTCCGGCACAGCCCGCCGCCGTTTTCCGTGGGTTCAACCGTGGGCTGGACGCCACGCGCAGTTTCTACACCCGCATTGTACGTGTCTTAAACCTGCGCCCGTGGCTGGCGCTGCTGGCCACCGCAGGCGCGGCGGCGGTTGTGGTATTCAGCTTTACGTCGATGCCAAAAGGCTTCCTGCCCCAGGAGGATCAGGGCTACTTCTTCGCCAGCGTCCAGCTGCCAGAGGCAGCCTCGCTGGAACGCACCGAAGCGGTGATGACTGCCGCGCGCGAGCTTATCGCTAAAGACCCGGCGGTGGAGGACGTGATTCAGGTGTCAGGATTTAACATCCTCAACGGCACCAGCGCCTCCAACGGCGGGTTTATCTCCATCATGCTCAAAGACTGGAGCGAGCGTCCGCCGCTGGACGAGGTGATGGGCAATCTTCAGCGCCAGCTGCTGGCCCTGCCGGAAGCCACCATCATGACCTTTGCGCCGCCGACGCTGCCGGGGCTGGGCAACGCCTCCGGCTTCGACCTGCGCATTCAGGCGCAGGCGGGGCAGAGCCCGGCGGAGCTGGAGCGCGTCACGCGTGAGGTGCTGGCAAAAGCCAACCAGCATCCGCAGCTGAGCCGCGTGTTCACCACCTGGAGCAGCAACGTGCCGCAGCTAACGCTGACCGTTGACCGCGAGCGTGCGGCCCGGCTCGACGTGCCGGTGTCGCGCATCTTCAGCAGCCTGCAAACCGCCTTCGGCGGCACCCGCGCCGGGGATTTCAGCGTCAACAACCGCGTTTACCACGTGGTGATGCAGAACGAGATGCAGTGGCGCGAGCGCGCGGAGCAAATCAGCGAGCTGTTCGTGCGCAGCAACAGCGGCGAACGGGTGCGTCTGAGCAACCTCGTCACCATCACGCCGACCGTCGGCGCGCCATTTATTCAGCAGTACAACCAGTTCCCGTCGGTATCGGTAAGCGGTTCGGCAGCGGAAGGGGTAAGCAGCAGCACCGCGATGGCGGCGATGGGCGAAATTCTGGCGCAGAGCCTGCCTGCCGGGTACGACTACGCCTGGAGCGGCATGTCGTATCAGGAGCAGCAGACCGGCAACCAGGCGGTATGGATTGTGCTGGCGGCGGTGGTGATGGCGTGGCTGTTCCTCGTCGCCCAGTACGAGAGCTGGACGCTCCCGGCGAGCGTGATGCTCTCGGTGCTGTTCGCCATCGGCGGGGCGCTGGTGTGGCTATGGCTGGCGGGCTACGCCAACGACGTGTACGTGCAGATCGGTCTGGTCTTGCTGATCGCGTTAGCGGCGAAAAACGCGATTCTTATCGTGGAGTTCGCCCGCGCGCGGCGGATGGACGGGATGGCGATTGTCGATGCCGCGCGGGAAGGGGCATCGCGCCGCTTCCGCGCAGTGATGATGACCGCCGTGTCGTTCATCATCGGCGTCCTGCCGATGATGCTGGCGACCGGGGCGGGTGCCCAGAGCCGCCGCATCATTGGCACCACGGTGTTCAGCGGCATGCTGGTGGCAACCGTGGTAGGGATTGTGTTTATCCCCGCGCTGTTCGTGCTGTTCCAGCGCCTGCGCGAGTGGGGCCACGGCCTTACGGACTCGTCGCCCACAGCTCGCAGTGCTTCTGAACCAGAGAAATCAGCGAGCCGCCGTCAGCGATGAAGTCCCGCATGCGCTGCGCCTCGCTCTTGCCCTGCTTTAACAGCAGGGCAATTTCATTGATGGCGCTCGTCGCGCCGAGCTTCTCGGCCGACGGCGCAACCTGCTCCAGCAGCCAGGCGATATCTTCCGCCACGGTTTTGTGTTCGCCGCTATGCACGTCCGTCAGGATCCCCTCCAGCCCGTAGCGACAGGCCTGAAAACGGTTAAAGCGGTACAGGAGAAAATCTTTTTCCTGATGCTTATAGGGCCGCGCGGTCAACAGCCAGTGCGACGTCGCCTGAATCAGTCCGGCAATGTTGATCGCGTGGCCGAGCGTCAGCGGCGTATCCATCACCCGCACCTCCACGGTGCCAAAATGCGGGCTGGGGCGGATGTCCCAGTGCAGATCTTTAATGCTGTCGATCATGCTGGTGGAGCTCAGGCGGCGGAACAGCCCCTCGAACTCCTGCCAGCTGTTGACCCACGGCATCTGACCGTTATCCGGGAAGCCGGAGAAGATGTTGAGCCGCGACGAGGCGAACTTCGTGTCCGTGCCCTGCATATAAGGCGAGGCGGCGGCCAGGGCGATAAAGTGCGGCACGAAGCGCGACAGGCCGTGCAGCAGGTAAATCGCGTCGTCCCCGTTTCGGCACCCCACGTGTACATGCTGGCCGAATACCGTTGCCTGCAAAATAAGATAGCCAAAGCGCTCCAGCGTGACGTTATAGCGCTCGTCGTCGCACACCTCCTGACGCTGCCACTTCTGGAACGGGTGCGTCCCGCCGCCGCAGATCTGAATGTGCTGATCCGCTGCCGCGCGCAGAATGCTCTGCTGCATCACCGAGAACTGTGCCGCCGCCTGGTCGATGTTCTGGCACACGCCGGTGGCAATTTCGAGCATGCTTTCGGTGATGTCGTGTTTGACTTCGCCGCCTTTGATGTCGTCTTTGACGGCGGCAATGAGCGCGGAGGAGTCCTGGCTCAGATCGTAGCCCGGCGGGTTAACCACCTGCAGTTCAAGCTCGATGCCGAGGGTAAAAGGTTCAGAGGATTTGAAATCAGGTAAAGGCATGGCGCACTCCGTTGTCTGTTGTGTGTTGAGTATAGACAACGACGTGGCGCTCACTTTTCAGGGTGGTATAACTGTTAGCAGGCTTAGCGAAAAGGGGAGTTAACCATGTCTGACAATCCAGTGATTGCGCTGATTGGGCCTGGCGCAATTGGTACCACCATCGCCGCTGTGCTGCACGACGCGGGCCGCACGCCGCAGCTGTGCGGACGCACCGCGCATCCTGAACTGCGTTTGCGCTACGACGACGGTGAAACGGTCGTGCCGGGTCCGGTATTAACCGATCCGAACGTCATCACGCGCCCCGTCGATCTCGTTTTTGTGGCAGTAAAAACGACGCAAAATGCCGACAGCGCCGGATGGCTGCGCGCGCTGTGCGATGAAAATACCGTGGTCTGCGCGCTGCAAAACGGCGTGGAGCAAAAAGCCCAGCTTGAGCCGTGGGTTAACGGCGCAACGGTGCTGCCGTCGGTGGTCTGGTTTCCGGCACAGCGCGAGCCGGATGCCTCCGTCTGGCTGCGGGCCAAACCTCGCCTGACGCTGCCGGACGTGCCGCACGCGCAGCGGGTGGTAGAGGCGCTTCGCGGAACGCGCTGTGACGTTGAGCTTTCAATAGATTTCGCCACCGTCGCCTGGCGCAAGCTGCTGCAAAACGCGGTCGCCGGGCTGATGGTGTTGTCCAACCGCCGCGCCGGAATGTTCAGGCGCGAGGATATCAGCGAACTTGCGCTGGCCTACCTGCGTGAGGGGCTTGCCGTCGCCCGCGCCGAAGGGGCGAAGCTGGACGATGCGGTGGCCCAGGAGATCCTGGCGAACTTCCAGCGTGCGCCTGAGGACCTGGGCACGTCGATCCTCGCCGACCGTCAGGCGGATCGCCCGATGGAATGGGATATCCGCAACGGCGTTATCCAGCGCTACGGCCGCAAGCACGGCATTGCGGTGCCGATTAGCGACGTGGTGGTGCCGCTGCTGGCGGCGGGGAGCGAGGGGCCGGGCTAACGGCCGCTGTTTTTCCGTTCGGCAAAGTAGTGGGCGGGCGTGCTGCCCATCGCTTTCCTGAACATGGTGATAAACGCATTCACGGATTCGTACCCGAGCGTTGCCGCCACGTTCTGGACGGGTACGCCGCTTGCCAGCTCCCTCAGGGCAATAATCAAATGCAGCTGCTGGCGCCATCGCCCGAAGCTCAGCCCGGTCTCGCGCTGCATCAGGCGTGCAAACGAGCGCTCGCTGAGAGCGAGCCGTTTTGCCCAATCCTTCAGGGTGCTTCTGTCCTCAGGGCGGGTAACCAGCGCGTCGGCCATGGCGCGAATTTTCGGATCGGTCGAGACCGGCAGGCTCAGCTTCTGCTGCGGCATGCTGGCGAGCTCATCAAGGGTTACTCTGGTCAGCCTGGCGACGTGGCTGTCGGGGGGATAATCCACGCCTTCGCGCGTCAGACGATCGACCAGTTCCTTAATCAACGGCGAGATCGCCAGCGTGCAGCATCTCTCCGGCAGCGCCGCCGCGCCGGGCTCAATAAACAAATAGTTAAGATGCGCGTTCCAGGTCGCTTTGGCGCTGTGCGGGATCCCGCCGGGGATCCAGACGGCGCAGTCCGGCGGCACGATCCAGATATCATTCTCCGCGTAACAGCTGACCGCACCGTATCGGGCAATAATCAGCTGCCCCTTGCGGTGGGTATGTACCGGCACTTCCGCGGCGTAATCCACGAAGTCCAGATGACGCGCCACCGCCGGGCAGGCAGTAGAGTCAGGGTCATACAGCATATTAGCGAGTTGAAGCTTCATGATTTTGGCAACATTCAGGTATTTTTTGACAGAATAGAGTATTTGAGCACGTCTGTAAGCCGGTAATAATCCCGGCATGAATACATTCCTCTCTCATTCCGTGCGCCTGCCCGCCGCATTGCGAAACGATGCGGGCGCGCTGATCTACGCCGCGAAGAGTTTTGCCGCGGCGATGATGGCTTATTACATCGCGCTGTCGATCGGCCTCGAGCGTCCCTCATGGGCGATTATTACGGTTTACATCGTGTCGCAGACGTCGGTAGGGGCATCGCTGAGCAGAAGCCTCTACCGGCTGGCCGGTACCGTGGCGGGTGCCTGCGCGACCGTTCTGATTGTGCCCACCTTCGTGAATACGCCGATCCTGTGCAGCGTGGTGCTGACGGGCTGGATCACGTTCTGCCTGTGGCTATCCCTGCTGGAGCGCACGCCCCGGGCCTATGCCTTCGTGCTGGCGGGCTACACCGCGAGCCTGATTGGCTTTCCGGCGGTGTCCGATCCCGGCGGCATCTTTAACGTCGCCATCGTCCGCGTGCAGGAGATCGCGATAGGGATTTTCTGCGCGGCGCTGATTCACCGCTACGTGCTGCCCGCGCGCGTATCGGGCCAGTTCAACGCTAAGCTATCCCAGACGCTTCAGGCGGCGCGCGAACGGGTGGCGGATACCTTAGCGGGTAAACCCGATGCGGCTTCCGGCCCGCTGCAACTGGCTCTGGCGCTGCAGTTTCTGCAGGGCATAAGCCACCACATTCCGTATGATTTTGCCCTCTCAGCCCCGGTGCGGCAGGCCAGAAAGGCGATCCACGACCGGCTGGCGCGGCTGGTTATCGTCAACTGTGAACTGCACGATCGCCTGCCAGCAATCGGAACCCTGCCCGCCGACGCGCAGGCATTGCTGGAGGACGTTCAGGCCTGGCTTGCCGGTGAAGGCGCCAGCAGCACGGCAGAAGCGTTACGGCTCCGCTGTGCGCTTCTCATCGATCGGTATGCCGCGCAGACGCAGACGTTTGACGACGCGCTGCAGGTCAGTTTTATTCGCTACCTCGCGGAGGCAATCGCTCTTCTGCAGCAGTGCGAACGTCTTTCCGGGGCCATCCACCACGCCAAACCCCTCTTTGGGGAGATGCAAACCCGCACGGGGAAAGGCTACGTTTTCCACCGCGATCCTCTTACCGCAGCCCGCACGGCGCTGGGGGCTTTCGCCATTATTCTGAGCGGCTGTCTGGTCTGGATCTTCTCGGCGTGGCCGGACGGCGGTACGGCGGTGTCTATCCTGGGGGTCTGCTGCACGCTGTTTGGCAGCTTCGACACCCCGGCACCGCACATCGTGAAATACATCATTGGTTCGTTCTGGGGCGTGGTCATTAGCCTGTTCTACAGCTTTGCGCTGCTGCCGCAGGTGAGCGATTTCCCGGTGCTGGTGGCGGTGCTTGCCCCGGCGTATCTGCTGGCCGGGTCGCTACAGGCTCGCCCGCCGACCACGTTTATGGCGATGGGTATTACCCTGACGCTACCCATTCTGTGCGAGCTGGGAGCGCACTACAGCGGAGACTTCGCCGTTGCGGCCAACACCGCCATTGCGCTATTTGCCGCGACGGGTTTTGCCGTCATCGGCATGAGCCTGCTGCAAACCGTGCAGGCGGACGGCGCCATCACGCGTCTGCTGAACCTGTGCCAGCGTGATATTCGCCGCAGCGTGAAGGGCACGCTGCGGGTCGACGAAACGCAGTGGATTAACCTGATGATGGACCGAACCGCCCTGGTGCTGCCGCGTTTGCAGCGCAGCGAGCGCGCGCCAGAGCAGGCGCTCGATCGGCTGTTGCACGCGCTGCGCCTGGGACTTTCGGTCATGCATTTACGCCGCAGTGACACACCGCCCGGCAGGGAGGTTGACGCGCTTTTGCATCGGATAAACGCCGCAGACCGCCACGCCTTACGCGAACGCATCGCCATCCTTATCGCGCGCTATCTGCCTGCGGCAGATGAACATACGCGCCAGTTTGTCTTCAGGCTGGTGGAGCTGCACTGTGCATTACAGGGGCCAGACCATGATTAACGATCTCAATATCGGCGGCGTTTTTATTCCGGGGTTACTGATGGCCGCCCTCGCGGCGCTGGTCTGCACGCTGAGCCTCGTCGCGCTTTTCTCTCTCAGCAGGCTCTACCGGCGCTTACCGTTTCGCCCGCTGATGGATGTTTCCACCTGGATTGTCACCTTTTTCCTGCTGATGCAGGGTCTGACCGCGTTGGGGTTATTGTCATGAAATCACTGCTCTCTTTACTGGCTCGCTATGCGCTGACGTTGGGCACCGTCGCGGCGGCCACGCTTCTGGCGTTTATGATGTGGAAACACTACGCACAAACGCCATGGACCCGCGACGGCCGCGTGCGGGCCGATGTGGTGCAGATTGCGCCGGATGTCTCCGGGCCGGTCATCAGCGTGGCCGTCCGGGATAACCAGTGGGTGAACCGGGGCGATGTGCTTTACGCTATCGATCCGCGCTGGCTTAAGCTGGCGGTGGTCAGCGCGCAGGCGGACGTTGAGTCGAAACGCCATGAGATGCTGATGCGCCAGGATGCGGCCCATCGCCGCACGCTGATTAAAAACGCCATCTCCAGCGAGGATTTGCAGCAAACCGGCAGCGCGGCGAACGTCGCGGCGGCCAATTATCACGGCGCGCTGGCCGCGCTGGATCTGGCAGAGCTTAATCTGGCGCACGCCACCGTGCGTGCGCCGGTCTCGGGGTACGTCACGCACCTGCGGCTTCGCCCCGGAGACTACGCGACGGCGGGGGAAACAAAGGTTGCCATCGTCGATGCCCACAGCTTCTGGGTGGTGGGGTACTTTGAGGAGACCAAGCTGCGCCATATTCGCGTCGGGGATGCCGCGCAGGTTGTTCTGATGGGATACGAGCCGGTCATCACGGGCCACGTGGAGAGCATCGGGCACGGGATCGGGGACAGTAACGACGAAACGGGCGGGCTGGGTCTGCCCGACGTCGAGCCCACCTTTAGCTGGGTGCGGCTGGCGCAGCGCGTGCCGGTACGCATTCATATCGACAAATTGCCGGAGGGAGTTGAGCTGGTGTCGGGGCTGTCGGCGAGCGTGGCGGTGGGGCGAAAATCTGGGGATAGTCAGCCTTAAACACATATGCGAAACTTACCGCTTCTGAAAAAATGTGGTGGGACCCGCTCAATGTCAGAACCAACTTCGCAGTGCCTTTTCAGTGAAGGACTGATCGCTTTTCCTGAAGGTTATCAGGATCGTACCGTCAACGTATTCGCGCCGCCCGCTGCGGATGCGCCAGCGTTCAACATCTCCCGCGATGCCCTCAACCCCGGCGAAGCGCTTGCCGCGTATATCGATCGCCAGCTCGCCCTGATGGAAAAACACATCAAGGGCTGGAAGCAGGGGGAGCGCAGCGCCGCTACCCTGGGCGACGGCCTTTTGCAGGGTGAAACCGTCCATGCGAGCTACCTGCGCGACGGAAAACGCATCTGGCAACAGCAGGCCGTATTTAACGTCGAGAACGATAAAATTCTGGTGTTCACCATGACCTGCACCCGCACGCCGGGCGATGCCGACCGCGCGCTGTTTCGCGATCTTCTCAGGAGCTTCCGTTTCCACCATTAACATCAGGGACCGTTGTTATGTTTGAAGCTGCACGCGTAGGTGATGATATCGGCCACTCCGGTGCGCTGGCCGGGATGATTGCCGGAACGATTGTCGGTGGCCTGATTGCCGCCGCCGGGGGCATTCTGGCAGGGGCGATGTTTATTGCGGGACTCGGCGCATCCTGCCTTGGCGTGGGCGTCCTGCTCGTCGGCGCCAGCCTGGCCGTGGGGTACTACACCGGGGAACTGGCGACCGCCGCCCGGGACAGCATCGCGGACGCCGGGGCATCCAGCATGACGAAGAAAGGCGTCATTACCTCCGGCTCGCCCAATGTGTTTATCAACGGTAAACCCGCCGCCATGGCCACGGATAGCGCGGTGAAGTGCTCTGACGACGGCTCGCAGCAAATGGCCGAAGGCTCCTCACGTGTTTCCATTAACGGCCTGCCTGCGGCCCGCATCGGGGATCGCACCACCTGCGACGCGAAGGTGATGACCGGTTCGGACAACGTCATTATCGGCGGCGATCCGCAGCAAACCCTGCCCATTCAGTCTGAAGTCCCCGAGTGGCTGTATAAAGTCTCCGATCTTACCCTGCTGTTCGCCGGGTTGATTGGCGGGTGGGGCGGTGCCGCCGGCAAAGTCGGGGCGCTCTCTAAGCTGCTGGGGAAAATTCCCGGGATCAATAAGCTGGCCCGTATCGCCTGCCGCGCCGGCACGCTGATGACCGGCGTGGCCGCCGCGGGGATCATCGCCCGCCCGGTGGATATTGTCAGCGGACAGAAGTTTCTCAGCGGGGATGATGAGCTGGACTTCATCCTCCCTTCCCGTCTTCCTGTGCGCTGGCAGCGCTACTGGCGCAGCGGCAACCCCGGCGACAGCGTGCTGGGCCGCGGCTGGAGCCTGTTCTGGGAAAGCCGCCTGGAGCCTTATCAGGACGGCCTGGTGTGGCGCGCGCCGTCCGGCGATTACGTCGCCTTCCCGAAGGTCCCGAAAGGGATGCGCACCTACTGTGAAAGCGAAAAGAACTGGCTTGAACACCATCAGGACGACAGCTGGTCGGTGTATGACGTCAGCGGCGAGCGCTGGCACTATGCGCCGCTGCGGGAGGATGCTCCGTCGCTGCTCCAGCGCATCTCTGAACCCTGCGGCAACGATATCCTCTTCGAGTGGAATGCGGATAATACCCTGCATGCTCTGACCGACAGCGCGGGCCAGCGCGTGGTCTGCCGCTACGACCGCGACAGGCTCGTCGGCGCCTGGCTGGATGACGAGATCTGCCTGGTCAGTTACGCTTATGATGAACAGCGCCAGCTGGTCTGTGTGACTGGCCGGGGCGGTAGCGTGCGCCGACGCTTCCGCTGGCAGGACGGGCTGATGAGCGCCCATGAGGACGCCAACGGCCTGCTAAGCGAATACCGCTGGCGGGAGATTGACGGCCTGCCGCGCGTGGTCGGCTTCCGCCACAGCGGCGGCGAACAGCTGACGTTCGAATACGATTTTGATAACGGCACCCGCCGTGCGACCCGCGAAGACGGCGCGCAGGCGCACTGGCTGGTGGATGACGACGACAACGTCGAGCGCTTCACGGATTACGACGGTCGCCAGACGAGCTTTGTCTACCGCGACGGCGAGCTCTGCGACGTCATCCTGCCCGGCGGGGCGATGCGCCGCAGCACGTGGGACAAATATGGCCGCATGACCAGCGAGACGGACCCGGCGGGCCGCCGTACGGAGTATCACTGGTATCGTCTGACCGACCGCATCACCCGCACGGTGTACCCGGACGGCACCTCATCGCAGGCCAGGTACGATCTTCGCGGTCGCCTGCTGTCGGAGACGGATCCGGCCGGTAGCGCCACCGCGTATCGCTATCCCGATGATGAAGAAAACCTGCCGGAGAGCATCACCGACGCCACGGGCGGCGTGGTGCGCCTGGTCTGGAACCACCAGGGGCTGCTGACGCAGCGCACCGACTGCTCCGGCAGCGTGACCCGCTTCACCTACGACCGCTTCGGGCAGCTGATTGCCAGCGAGGATGCGGAAGGGAACATCACGCGCCGGGAGTGGAGCCGTGCCGGGCTGCTGAGCGCCGTGATCCACCCGGACGGCAGCCGCGAGTCGCTGGTGTGGAACGAACGCGGCCAGCTCACGGGCTGGCGCGACCCGCTGGAAAGCGAGGTGAGCTGGGCCTATAACGCGCTCGGCCTCCCGGTCAGCCTCACCGACCGTATTGGCCGCGTGCGCCAGTGGCGCTACGATCCGCGCGGTAACCTGCTGCGACTCGATAACGGCAACGGGGCGGAATACCGCTTCACTTACGACGCCATGGGCCGACCGCTCAGCGAAACGCGCCCGGACGAGACCGTGCGCCATATGGAATGGGACGCGCGAGGGTTCCTTTGCGCGCTCGAAGAAAACGGCAGGCCTGCCGCCGACGGCGGTATCGCCCGTCGCGTCCAGCAGTTTAGCTATGACGACAGCGGCCTGCTGATCGGGCGCACTCAGCGCCACGCGGAGTACCGCTACTTCCGCGACCTGAGCGGCCAGATCGCCCGCATCCGCCGCACGCCAACCGCTGAAGGCGTTGCCCTGGGTATCGAAAGCGATGAGATCGCTTACCGCCACGACGCCGCCGGGCGCGTGCTGAGCGAGTCCGGCATTAACGGCGCGGTGGGCTATGAATGGGATGCCTTGAGCAACCTGACCGGCCTGACGCTGCCCGGCGAGCAAAAGCTGGCCTGGCTGCACTACGGCTCCGGCCACGTCAGCGCCATCCGCTTCGGGCAGCAGCTGGTGACAGAGTTCACCCGCGACCGCCTGCATCGTGAAGTTCGCCGCACCCAGGGCGCGCGCGAGCAGCTCCGTCAGTATGACAGCCTCGGCAGACGCACCCTGCAGCGCAGCGAATTGAGCACGGACGTGACCCTGCCGGAGCAGGCGATACTGGAACGCCTGTATCGCTATACCGCGCGCGGTGAGCTTTCCGGCGTCAGCGACACCCTGCGCGGTGAGGTGGACTACGGCTACGACGCCGAAGGGCGCCTGCTGAAGCACTACGAGGCCCGACAGGGGCACAGCCGCGCGCAGTTCAGCTATGACGCCGCGGATAACCTCGCCGCCAGTGACGATCCGGTACCGGTCACGGATAACCGCCTGCAGCACTGGCAGGCGCTGTTTATGAAATACGACCACTGGGGCAACCTGGTCAGCCGCCGCAACGGGCTGTATGAACAGCATTATGCGTATGACGCCGAGAACCGTCTGGTGTCCGCCCGGGGAACCGGGCCGGAAGGGCGGTTTGAGGCGCGCTATCACTACGACGCGCTGGGCCGCCGCACGCGCAAAATCGTCACCACGACGCACGGCACCACCGAAACGCGCTTCCTGTGGCAGGGCTACCGCCTGTTGCAGGAGCAGCAGGAAAGCGGGCTGTGCAGCACCTATGTATACGACCCGAATGAAGCCTGGAGCCCGCTGGCGCGGGTGGATCATCTTCGTGACCAGAGCAGCGGTGAGATTTACTGGTTCAACACCGACCTGAACGGCGCGCCGCTTGAAGTGACCGACGAGCGCGGCGCGGTGCGCTGGAGCGGCCAGTACGGCAGCTTTGGCGAGGTGCGCCATCAGAGCGAAGGGTTCTCACGGCTTGTGAATCGCACGGCGATGGCACACCAGCCGCTTCGCTATGCCGGGCAGTACGCTGACGGTGAAACGGGGCTGCACTATAACCTGTTCCGCTACTACGACCCGCAGGTCGGGCGGTTTATTGTGCAGGATCCGATTGGGCTGAATGGCGGGTGGAACCTTTATCAGTATGCGCCGAATCCGCTGGGGTGGATTGATCCGCTGGGTCTTACCGTTGACCCAATCGCCAAGCTTAGTGAGCGTGGATACAGTGGTGTTGTTCAAACTCCTACTGGCGGGCTGGATTATTCTGGAAGTAATGCCTTGTATAATAAAGCTGGCATTAATCCTGTTGTTTCTATTGAATATACCGGGGATTATTTGCAAGATTTCCATGCTGCAAATATAGAGGCTGGATTAAATCAAAAAACGACGCCAAGTGGTTATGTCTGGCACCATCTTGATGATTATAATCCTGAAACTAACAAAGGGACTATGCAATTGGTTAAACAAAGTGCTCATCAGGGAATTTCGCATACTGGTGGCGTTAGTCAGTACAAGGCTGCCACTGGAAATGCCTATACTCATCCAGCTAGAAACCGTGCCCGCAGAACCGTTGGAGGAAAATGTTAATGTATCTTACTGATTCAGCAAATAAACTGACTGTAGACGAAATCAACGCATTCAATGCGTACTTTGATCATCATCTTCCCGCATCATTTCTTGATTTTTATCTTAAAAATAATGGTGGATATCCTCATGATAATGAAGATGGTAATCCTTTTATGCTTGGCGGTTTTAACCCTATAAAATATGGTGATCTGCCGATTGAGCAACTTTATCGTGACCTTATTGAGTCGTTTGGCGAGTTAAGGAATATGGTTCCTTTTGCTTATGATGACGGGGGGAACACTTTTCTACTATCTCTCAAATCTGATGATTCATTAGGGAAGGTATTTATTTTTCTGATGGATGATAAAGAGGTTGAGTTGGTTGCCGATTCGTTCTCGGAATTTTTAGAAGAATTGTTTGCTTGAAAGTAAAGAGGCAGTTTCTAAAATTCTCGATAGTTAGGTTGTTGTTGACGAAATCTAAAGTCAGAGTCTGTCTAAATATTTAAATTAAGTCATTGATTTAAGAATTTATAGCCCGGCTTATGTCGGGTTTATTAATGTTGGACGGTAACTATTGAAGTTTTTCAGATCTGATACGCGCTTTTCCTCCGAGAACTGATGCACAACCTTATATTATTTATGAGATATATACCAAGCGTATAGGGAAGTAAAACTGTCCCTTTGTTTGGTTAATTGGATACGGTCACTCAATATAAGTTCCAATAATGTATGAATAGTCATATTGATTCCGGATATTTGAAACTAATTTAGCAAGCACAAGGCTTAACCGGTGGATAGAGTAGAGTTACAAAATGAGTTGTATAAATTAAACATACCAAGAGATAGCTATTCTATTGATGGTATTGAGGATGAGGCATTATGTCTGATCCTCGATGGAGGGCTATGGCGTGTTTTTTATAGTGAACATGGAAAACGCATAGAGGTTGAATGTTTTGCTACTGAAAGTGATGCTTGTCAATCCTTCCTTACTAGAATCACAAAATGGTTCTAGTTATAAAAAGTATGTAAAATTAGGTCCCAGCCTTTGAACTTTATTGAGTTGGTACTAATATTCATGCTTTGGCCATAATAGCCAAAGAGTGTGGGTGTAATGTTGCCGCTTTAACAAATTTTTTAATCTTGAATGTACTATTCTATAATATTATAGTTGATTATTAGTGGGTTGATAATGTGGAAACTTGGATGAAATTGCAGTTTCTTGGATTGATCCCATCTAGGTAGACGATCCTGCCCTATTTTTCTCGCCACAACTTTTTTACCATTGTTTTGAATGTCCGATCTTCGCTCACAGCAGGCCATCAACTCGGTTAGTTTGCCCGCTTCGTGCCAAAAGCGGAAGTTCCTGATTACTGTAAGTGTTAAATTATGGTGAGCAGCACAATGGTTTAAAAACTAAAGAAATAATAGATTCTAAAATATTGGAAGGAAAACTATGAGTAGTTAATGTGAGGTGCTTCAATTCAATAATTCAGGGTTACATTTTAATGCAACCCTTTTCTTTTCATGAATACTAAACTAATAAGGAAAGAACCTCTTCAAGTGTAGTATCGATATTTTAGTTTTAAGCATCAACACTTTCTTCTTGTAATTCCTTAACTAGGTCCTCTCTAGATTTCTTTTCAATTATATCTCTTTCCATTTGTAATTTCTCAAGCATGAAACTATTCGTCAATTCAAAAGTATCAAATATTGTGTACCAATTCTTAACGTAACGCTTCATATTTGCATCATCAGATACTAAACCAACATCACCACGCCCAGCATAGTTTGACAAGCGAGTAGGAATCTCTATATCTTGACTAGAAATTTTCCTACCTATAAGGATTAATTCAAAATGCAAATTTTGGCTAGAAAACTCAGGATGCCGTTTAATAATCCCAGCATAATCTTCAAGTTGACGTAAATGCTTAACATTGAGGGCTATGCTTGGTCTTTTAATTTCAATAATTATGCATCTAAAAATCTTATTCCCATTAGAGTCAAACGTTGGCATCCTTCTGGCTAAGAATAAATCCGTTTGTCTCTTGGCACCTATAATATCCTCTCCATTTTCCACATCTTGTTCATCTATGTTATTGATGGAGTAAACACTATCCCTCAATGATTTTGCAATCTTAGTAAAAGTATCTTCCTCCGCACCTATAGTTTCGTATCTTTCACCAAATAACCATGTGTTATTTTTTTCAATGATTTTTTGTAAGTCAGGCGTTTCTAGAACTTCTTTATAATGCTCGTTCATTATTAGCTTTAATTTCTCAACCGCAAAACGCCTTCTTTGCAATTCCTCAATTGAACTTATAATATTTTCTAATTTTGTTTTTTTCAATTGTGATGCAAACCTAGAAAGATCACTATCACTTAAATCTAAAACACTTTCAAGGATATCAAATAAATCTTCATTTTGATTTGACACGAGCATCTTATCAAGAAGCCTGATGATTATCTTTTTCTGCTTTATAGTGAGAGATACCAGAAACTGAGGATCGGCAATGTAAATACTTCTTACAACCTGCTTAATATTATTTCTTTTCCAGTTAGCATATGTTATATCATATTCATTGTATGTAGGAAATGCACCATCCTCCTCAAGTTTTTGTATGGCTTTTTCAACCTGCACTCGCAGAAAATCATCATATATAGATCTTGAGAATTTTAAGACGTTTTTAACTAACTGCCGCCATGCTTTAGAATCAGGATTACTTTTAGCTGTTGAAAAAATGTCATCACCATTAGAGCTAAAAGTATCAGCCCAAACAGATGAAACAAATATACTCAAATGAAAATCTCTTTTTTTATTGAATGTTGTGGATTCTTTGTGAACAATTTTTCCGGAACTGTCAGTCAAATAGATAAATGATTTTTCAGTCGCCGGTTTTTTATCCCAGCGAATCCCTTTTACCATGAAGTTATTGTTTTCAATCTCGAAGGAGATCTCTTTTATTTCGTGTTCTGGGATGTCAATTTCAGTACCATTTACAAAAATTCTCCTTTCATCATCCAATGCCAATTTACAACAAAACTCATTGGACAAAATAGAAATCAGTTCACTTCTATCTGGAAGACTTGAGTGTAATAATGTTAATTCAACACACGTCCCTTTATCCATTGCATTCAATAAATTGTTTTGCTCTTCAGCGTCGATATCAATTTGAGCTTCATATGCCTTAATATCCTCATCATTAATCTTGATATAAGCATTTCTACCTAAGTATTTGGTATACCAGATAGCCTGATGGCAAAGTCTATGAAATGATAAACGTCCTCGACCTTTAGAACCGTGTTGATCAATGCTTGTCTTTTTTAATGAATCATTAAATCGATTAAAGTTGCTTCCTAAATCAGTAAAGTTTATCCCGTCACCATCATCAAGAATGGTCAGGTTTTTTACTGTATCAAAATTGTCATAAACAATGTTTATGTTAATATTCTTAGCTCCAGCATCAAATCCATTCCATACGAGTTCCAATATCGCCTGTACAGGTTCAACTGATTCAAAATGATTCTTGATACCCAAACTGTTAATTTCAGTTGTTCCTTGAATAATCTGCTTTGCCATTTGCGTTCACATCCAATGATGAAATTGACTTTTTTACATTTTATAGGGTAATTTAGTAACATCAAGATAGGTTTTTAAAGAACCTTACCAAGATCAAACTAACACTCATAAACACGTTAAGAGTGCCGTAGAAATTTCAGTAAAAAAATCGCGCCTAATGCCCTTAAGCCCGCACTCTACCTATGGCCGGAACTCTCAGCATCAAGATTAACGCGATGCTTAAACACCTCATATGTTGTAGTGAAAAATTTATCGTTCCAGAAACTGCAGACGGGTGGATGTAGCGCGGCAGCGCTGTGATATTCTGGCCCGACAGTCATTGGTAGAAGGACAAAGGGATATGAAAACCATATGGGCCGTAATGAACCGTGCGGCGGGTAACTATCAGCGCTGATCGAGCTGTAACCGAAGGTCTGCTCTTCGCTCCTGGCAGACATTCCACTAACAACATTGAATTTTGCTTAAGGCCGAAATCCTGCTTCTTACCCAGCAGAACCCCGGCCTCCATTCACCCGCCTCAGTGCGCCGTTATATACGGCTCCTTCACAAACTCCGCCAACAGCCAGACCATATCATGCAGCAGTCCGGTGAGTTCTTTCGCCACGCTCGCAGGCAGTGTCCCGTCCATCACCGCCAGCGTTAACGCCACGGCATAGTCCACTTGCAGCGTCGTCTCCTGCCAGCAGTCCGGCACGCAGGAGGTAATCTTTTCCCCTGCGATCAATTGTTCAACCAGATACGAAGGCAGTTCGGCATCGCAGCACTCACGCAGCCGCTTCAGCACAGCCAGCAATCGCTTGCAGAGCGTGGCAAACGTCACCGCGTCGTCAGTTTCCACCAGCACGCTAACATACGCGGTGCAGGCATCGGCCAGCTCGAAGAGATCCGCAGAATCGGAAAGGGGAAGTCTGATGAGATGATGAACAGCGCTTTCTTCAGAAAGCGCATAAGAAAACTCAGGAATAGTAGCCATTTAGCATCCTCTTTTTGCAATTTAACGTCACGTTATGCTAACGGGTTCCTACGCCCGGTTACGGATGTGCCGCAACGCAGGCACTTTACGACCGTGAAGAAAGGATGAAAAGGGATGCTCCTGAATTACATCAGGTTGCTTGCAGGTTTGCGAGGCGGCTTCCAGAAGGGCATTGCCGGGTGGCGGCTACGCCTTACCCGGCCTACAACAACCCCCAACCAAACCGGCCGCTACCCCTCGCTCATCATCGCCAGAAACCGCTTCACCGTCCGCGAACGTTCAAAGCGCCGCCAGCAGAGCGCGATATCGGTATAGAGCGCCGGCGAGCTCAGCGCGTGATAGGTGACATTCGGCGGAGAAATGGCCGCCATGGATTTCGGTACCAGCGCGAACCCGCCGCCTGCGGAAACCATGCTCAGGGAGGATGAAAGCTGCGACGACTGTAGCGCGCGCTGCACGTCAATCCCGGCCCGCTCGCAGCAGCTGTAAACCCGGTCATACAGGCCCGGCGCGACCTCCTGCGGGAACAGCACCACCGGCGTATCCCGCAGTTGTTCTAACGCCAGCGAATCGTACGCCGCCAGCGGATGATCGCGGTGCAGCGCCACCACCATCGGCTCCCGGTCGAGGATTTTTAACTCAAACACCTTGCTGCTTTCGCACGGCAGGCGCACGAAGGCAATATCCAGTTCACCCTCCGCCAGCATCGTCGTCAGCGACGACATATTGGCTTCCACCTGGTGAACCTGTACCGCCATGTTCTGCACCTGAAACTGGCGGATCAGCGCGAAAATTTTGGGATGAAAAGCGTCGGAGCTGGTGATGCCAATCGACAGGCTGCCGTTCAGCCCGCGCGCAATGCCGCGGGCCTTTTCCAGCGCGGCGTCGCTCAGCGCCAGGATCTTGCAGGCATCCTCATAGAAGGCTTCTCCCGCCTCGGTCAGCTCCACGCCCCGCGTCAGGCGCCTGAACAGCGGCGTGCCCACTTCCTCTTCGAGCCGTTTGATCTGCTGACTCAGAGGAGGCTGTGAAATACCCAGCGCTTCGGCCGCCCTGGTGAAGTGTCGCTCGCGTGCAACCGCGACAAAATAGCGCAGATAACGAAGTTCCATATCTAAAACGTCTCAAACCAGCATGGTTTCTATATTGGAACTCTCTGCTGAATCGGGTCAACATTTATTTAACCTTTCTAAATAAAGTTGAAGAGGACGAGCATGATGGAGCATTCATCTGCCTGCGACTGTGAAGCCAGCCTGTGCGAGACCCTGCGCGGGTTCTCTGCTCAGCATCCTGACAGCGTGATCTATCAGACATCGCTAATGAGCGCCCTGCTAAGCGGCGTGTATGAAGGAGAGACCACCATCGCCGATCTGCTGGCACACGGTGATTTTGGTCTGGGCACCTTCAACGAGCTGGACGGCGAAATGATTGCCTTCAGCAGCCAGGTGTACCAGCTGCGCGCCGACGGCAGCGCCCGCGCCGCGAAGCCGGAGCAGAAAACGCCGTTCGCGGTGATGACCTGGTTCCAGCCGCAGTACCGCAAAACCTTCGACGGGCCGGTCAGCCGTCAGCAGATCCACGACGTCATCGACCAGCAGATCCCCTCCGATAACCTGTTCTGCGCGCTGCGCATCGACGGTAACTTCCGCCACGCCCACACCCGCACCGTACCGCGCCAGACGCCGCCGTACCGCGCGATGACCGACGTGCTGGACGACCAGCCGGTGTTCCGCTTTAACCAGCGCGAGGGCGTACTGGTCGGGTTCCGCACGCCGCAGCACATGCAGGGCATCAACGTGGCGGGCTATCACGAGCATTTCATCACCGACGACCGTCAGGGCGGGGGCCATCTGCTCGACTACCAGCTGGAGAGCGGCGTGCTCACCTTCGGTGAAATTCACAAGCTGATGATTGATCTTCCCGCCGACAGCGCCTTTTTACAGGCCAACCTGCACCCCAGCAACCTTGATGCGGCTATCCGCGCCGTCGAAAACTAACAGGAGAACTACCGTGAACAGTGAGAAACAGTCACGTCAGTGGGCGCACGGCGCCGATTTGGTTGTCGGCCAGCTGGAAGCGCAGGGCGTGAAGCAGGTCTTCGGCATCCCCGGCGCGAAAATCGACAAGGTCTTTGACTCCCTGCTGGACTCCTCCATCGAGATTATCCCGGTGCGTCACGAGGCCAACGCGGCGTTTATGGCGGCAGCGGTAGGGCGGTTGACCGGCAAGGCCGGGGTGGCGATGGTCACCTCCGGGCCGGGCTGTTCAAACCTGATCACCGGCATCGCCACCGCCAACAGCGAAGGCGATCCGGTGGTGGCGCTGGGCGGGGCGGTGAAGCGGGCGGATAAAGCCAAGCTGGTGCACCAGAGCATGGACACCGTCGCCATGTTCAGCCCGGTCACCAAATACGCCGTGGAGGTGAGTGCGCCGGACGCGATTGCCGAGGTGGTGTCGAACGCGTTTCGCGCCGCCGAGCACGGCAGGCCGGGGGGCGCCTTCGTCAGCCTGCCGCAGGATATTGTCGACCAGCCCGCGACGGGCGCGATTTTACCCGCCAGCGGTCCCGCGCTGATGGGCCCGGCACCGGAGTCAGCCATCAACGACGTGGCGAAGCTGATCGAAAACGCCAAAAACCCGGTCATCCTGCTGGGGCTGATGGCGAGCCAGCCGGCCAACAGCGACGCGCTGCGCAAGCTGTTGGAGAAAAGCCGCATCCCGGTTACCAGCACCTATCAGGCCGCCGGGGCGGTGAACCAGGAGCACTTCACTCGCTTCGCCGGACGCGTCGGTCTGTTCAATAACCAGGCGGGCGACCGGCTGCTCCATCTGGCAGATCTGATTATCTGCATCGGCTACAGCCCGGTGGAGTACGAGCCGTCCATGTGGAACAGCGGTGACGCGACGCTGGTGCACATCGACGTGCTGCCCGCCTATGAAGAACGTAACTACGTCCCGGATCTGGAGCTGGTGGGGGACATCGCTGAAACCCTGAACCTGCTGGCGAATCGCATCGATCACAAGCTTGAGCTGAGCCAGCGGGCCTCCGAAATTCTGGTCGATCGCCAGCATCAGCGGGATCTGCTCGATCGCCGCGGCGCCTCGCTCAACCAGTTTGCCCTGCATCCGCTGCGCATCGTGCGCGCCATGCAGGACATCGTGAATAACGACGTAACGCTCACCGTCGACATGGGCAGCTTCCACATCTGGATCGCCCGCTACCTCTACAGCTTCCGGGCGCGCCAGGTGATGATCTCCAACGGTCAGCAGACCATGGGCGTTGCCCTGCCGTGGGCGATTGGCGCGTGGCTGGTGAACCCGGGTCGCAAGGTGGTGTCGGTCTCCGGTGACGGCGGCTTCCTGCAATCCAGCATGGAGCTGGAAACCGCGGTACGCCTCAACGCCAACGTGCTGCACATCATCTGGGTGGATAACGCCTACAACATGGTGGCCATCCAGGAAGAGAAAAAATACCAGCGTCTTTCCGGCGTCGAGTTCGGCCCGGTCGATTTCAAAGTCTATGCCGACGCCTTCGGCGCGAAGGGCTTTGCCGTCGAAAGTGCGGATGCGCTGGAGCCGACGCTGCGTGCGGCAATGGATGTCGACGGCCCGGCCGTGGTGGCCATTCCCGTCGACTACAGCGATAACCCGCTGCTGATGGGTCAGCTCCATCTCAGCCAGATTTTGTGAATCAACATAAGGACAGAGAAATGCAAAAAGTGGCTCTCGTAACAGGCTCAGGCCAGGGGATTGGTAAAGCGATTGCGCTTCGCCTGGTGAAAGATGGCTTTGCCGTCGCCATCGCGGATTACAACGAGGAGACGGCGAAAGCGGTAGCCGATGAAATCACCCGCAACGGCGGTAAAGCCGTCGCCGTGAAGGTGGACGTATCTAGCCGTGACCAGGTGTTCGCGGCGGTGGAGAAAGCCCGCACCGCGCTGGGCGGCTTCGACGTGATCGTTAACAACGCCGGGGTTGCGCCGTCTACCCCTATCGAATCCATCACGCCGGAGATTGTCGACAAGGTCTACAACATTAACGTGAAAGGGGTGATCTGGGGGATCCAGGCCGCGATTGACGCCTTCCGCAAAGAGGGACACGGCGGCAAGATCATCAACGCCTGCTCTCAGGCGGGCCACACCGGTAACCCGGAGCTGGCCGTCTACAGTTCCAGCAAGTTCGCGGTTCGCGGCTTAACCCAGACCGCCGCGCGGGATCTCGCGCCGCTGGGGATCACCGTTAACGCCTACTGCCCGGGCATCGTCAAAACGCCGATGTGGGCGGAGATCGACCGTCAGGTCTCCGAGGCGGCGGGTAAACCGCTCGGCTACGGAACTGAAACCTTTGCCAAACGCATCACGCTTGGCCGTTTGTCTGAACCGGAAGATGTGGCAGCCTGCGTCTCATACCTGGCAGGACCGGATTCCGACTACATGACCGGCCAGTCTCTGCTCATCGATGGTGGGATGGTATTCAACTAAATTCTAATAAGCTCTGACATGAACTTTCCCCTGCCCCCGTGCAGGGGCTTTTTTTTGTCTCCTTAGCCATTGTGCATTACACTGCGCGCTGCAAAACTTTAGTCTCAGAGATCTGACAGGCGGTAACAGCGATGAACGGTACAATCACAACGTGGTTTAAAGATAAAGGCTTTGGATTTATCAAAGATGAAAACGGCGACAACCGCTATTTTCATGTGATTAAGGTCGCCAACCCTGATCTGATTAAGAAAGATGCGGCGGTGACCTTCGAGCCAACCACCAACAACAAAGGCCTTTCCGCCTATGCGGTGAAGGTGATCCCGGAAAGCAAGCATCTCTTTATTGCGGGCGAGCGCGTGAAGCTCACCTCGATCAAATCCTTCGTGGTGTTTAACGAAGAAGAACCGGTTGATACCAAAATCGACAAAGAGAATGCGGTGCTGTCGGTGGGGCTGCTGATGAACAGCATCAAGCCGAAATCCGAGAAAAAGCCGGGCGAAATGCGCACGGTGAAGAAGCTGGCGATCACCACCTTCCAGAACACGACGATGATCTTTACCGAAGACGAGATCGACATCGATGCCACGGTGAAGCTGCTGAAGTAATTGTTTGCCGGGTGGCGGCGATGCCTTACCCGGCCTACGAAAAACACTCAACGCGATACGAAACGTAGGCCCGGTAAGCGCAGCGCCACCGGGCACCGCCGCGCGCACTTAACCCATCCTGTGCTCGCCCCGTAACATCGCCTCCCGGTCAAATACCTGCTGGATCTCCCCGTGCGCCATAAACGCCGCCCGGTCGGACATATGGGCAATCACGTCCGCATCATGGCTCACCAGCAGATAGGTCATGCCGTGCTCGGCTTTCAGGCGGTTCAAAAGATTGAGTATTTCCGCCTGCACGGACATATCCAGCGCCGAAGTCGGCTCGTCCAGCAGCAGAAGCTGAGGGCGCAGCAGCAGCGCGCGGGCAATGGCCACGCGCTGGCGCTGCCCGCCGGAAAGCTGGTGCGGATAACGTTTACCCGCGTCGGCTGAAAGCCCTACCTGCTGTAGCGCATCCGCCACCTTTTCGGCAACCTGGGTTTCGCCGCGAATGTTTAACGGCTCCGACAGGGTGCGCGCAATGGTGTGGTTTGGGTGCAGCGACGCCCACGGATCCTGAAATACCATCTGCACGTTGCGGCGAAGCTCGCCTTCAAAACGTCGTCCTGGCCGTAAATTTTCCCCGAGGACTGAAATGTGGCCGTTCCACTCGCGCTGCAGCCCCGCCAGCACGCGCAGAAGAGTCGATTTCCCGCAGCCTGATTCGCCGATCAGGCTGAAGGTTTCACCTTTCTCGATGGCAAAGCTGGCGGCGGACACCGCCATTTTATCCCCGAAGCTCACCTGGAGATCCTTAACTTCAACGAGCGTCATTATCGGTCTCCTTCCACGGCTGCGAGCGGTCCAGCGTCGGCAGCATCTGTCCATAGGTACTGGCGTTCGGACGGCAGGTCCATAGGGTGCGCGTATACGGGTGCATCGCCTGCGGGAGACGGCTCGCCGCCATCTCATCGACCTTTTCGCCCTGATACATCACCAGCACGCGGTCGCAGTGTTCCGCGACGAGCGGCAAATCGTGGCTGATTAACAGCATCGCCATCTGGCGTTCTTCGCTCTGCTGCACCAGCAGTTCGAGGATCTGGTTGCGCAGGCGGGCGTCCAGCGCGGAGGTCGGTTCGTCGGCAATCAGCACCTGCGGGTTGTTGATCAGCGCAATGGCGATCATTACCCGCTGGCCCATGCCCCCGGAGAGTTCGCCGGGATAGCGTGACAGCACGTTCTCGCTCAGCCCGACGGCGCGGATGATGTCGTGAATGCGCGCCAGGCGTTCAGCGCGGGGCAGGCGCTGATGCAGGGTCAGCGCCTCATCAAGCTGAGCGGCGACGTTCTTCGCCGGATTCAGCGCGTAGCGCGGGTCCTGCAGGACCATCGCAATTCCGTTGCCGCGCAGCGCCTGCCAGCGTCGGCTGTTCAGGGTCAGCAGGTCGTTGCCGAGCACGTTAAGCCGGTTCGCGCTTACGATGCCGGGCTTGCGCACCAGCCCCATAAGCGCGCGGGCGGACATCGACTTGCCCGAGCCGGATTCCCCCACCAGCGCCAGCCGCTCGTTGCCAAGCGTGAAGCTCAGGTTGTTGACCACGCGTGCGGCGGGGTAGTCGATATTCAGCGCATCGACGATAACGCGTTGTTCAGTCATGCTGTGGCTCCAGTACGTCGCGCAGGCCGTCGCCCAGCAGGTTAAAGGCCAGGCTGGCAAACAGAATCGCTCCGCCCGGAATGGCGGCAATCCACCACTGGTCGAAAATGACCTGCATGCCGTCGGCGATCATTGCGCCCCATTCGGCCATCGGCGGACGCGCGCCAAGACCGAGGAAGCCCAGCCCGGCGGCCGCCAGAATAATCCCCGCCAGATCCAGCGCCAGCCGCACAATCGCGGACGGCAGGCACAGGGGCAGAATATGGCCGATCAGCAGGCGCGGGCCGCGAATGCCCATCATCTCGGCGGCGGCGAGATAGTCGCTGTGGCGCAGACGCTGAATTTCACTCCGCGCCTGACGCGCGTAGGCAGGCCAGGTGGTTAAGGCCAGCGCCAGCGCGCCGTTGACCAGCCCGGGGCCGAGCATCGCCACAAACGCGAAGGCGAGGATCAGGCGCGGCATCGACATCACCACGTCGGTAAAACGCATCAGGATGCGCTCCATCCAGCCGCCGTAGTAGCCGGACAAAATCCCCACCAGCAGCCCGGCGGGCAGGGTGATAACGGTGACTAACGCCACCAGCCCGAGCGCCGGACGCGTGCCGTAAATCAGGCGCGAAAGCAGGTCGCGCCCGTAGCTGTCGGTACCCAGCCAGTGCTGGATATTGGGTGCCTGTAAGCGCGCGGCGGCGTCCTGCCAGTTCGGGTCAAGCGGCGCAAGCCATGGCGCGAACAGGGCGATAACGACCAGCAGCGCGATGGCAACCAGCCCGCAAAATGCGGCAGGAGAGCGGCGCAGTCGGCGTAAGAAAAGATAAAACGGCATCAGCGCACCCTGGGATCGGTCGCCCGCACAAGCAGGTCGGTAAGGTTATTGATCAGTACAAAGCTCACGCCAATCAGCAGCGTGCCGCCCATGATGGCGGTAGTGTCTCCGGCGAACAGGGCGGTGGTGAGGTAGCGCCCGATCCCCGGCCAGGAGAAGACGGTTTCGGTCAGTACCGCGCCTTCCAGCATGCTGGTGTAGGCGAGGGCAATCACCGTCAGCAGGGTGCCGCGAATGTTTGGCAGCACGTGGCGCAGCAGAATAGTCATCTCCCCGGCACCCTTGGCGCGGGCAAGCAGGATGTACTCTTTGTTCATCTCGCTCAGGCAGGCGGAGCGCGTCAGGCGGGTAATGCTTGCCAGCGAATAATAGGCCAGCAGCAGCACCGGCAGCACCAGGTGGCTGATGGCGTTGCGGAACGCCTCGCGGTCGCCGGAAAGCCAGGTATCAATCAGCGCAAAGCCGGTGCGCGTCTCCACGGTGAACTGCCAGATGTCGTCCAGCCTGCCGGGGCCAGCGCTCCACTGCAGCTTCGCATAGAACAGGGCCAGCATCAGCAGGCCGAGCCAGAAAATCGGCACCGAATTGCCGAGCAGGGTGAGGGTTCTGATGGCGAGATCGAGCGGCGAACCGGCGTAGCGGGCGCACAGTACCCCGGCAATCACGCCGAGCACGGACCCGATGATTAACGCCAACGTCGCCAGCTCCAGCGTGGCGGGGAACGCGTGCAGCAGGTCCTGCAACACCGGCTGCCCGGTGGCGCTGGCGGTGCCTAAATCCCCGTGGGCAAGGTTTTGCAGGTAGTGCCAGAACTGCACGGGCAGGGGCCGATCCAGCCCAAGCTGGTGGCGAACCTGATCGTAGGTTGACTGGCTGGCGTGATCGCCGACGATCTGCAGCACGCGATCGACCGGTGAAAACGCCGAGAGCGCAAACGTGACGAGCAGCAGCCCGAAGAGCGTGAGCAGCAGGGTCAGCAGACCCTGAAGCACGCGGGTGGAAAGATGTGGCATGGGAAATCTCTTCACGCCGGGTGGCGGCTTCGCCTTACCCGGCCTACAAAAACCGAGAACGTAGGCCGGGTAAGCGCAGCGCCACCCGGCAACAAGGGCTACTTCGTGACGCGATCGTACCAGACCATATCCGCGTTCAGCCCCTGCTGATACCCCTTCACGTTATCACGCACCACGATCTGGGTTTTGCCCTGGTCAACGAACACGTACGGCGAGTTATGCTGTAACTGTTCCTGCATCTTCTTATACAGATCCAGTCGCTTCGCCGGATCCGGCTCGGCAACCGCCGCCAGCGTGGCCTTGTTCAGCTCCGGGATTTTCCAGCCGTTAAGCCCGGCCACGGTGCTGGATTTGCCGTCGTTCCACGCGAAGGCGCTGGCGTTAGAGTGGGCGTCGAAGTAGTCCGGGATCCACAGACGAATCGCCGCCTGATGCTGCTTCGCGCGCACGCGGGCATACACCTGGCTCCCGGCGGCAGGCAGCAAATCGACCTTCACGCCGCCCTGGGCAAAGCTCGCCTGCATGGATTGCGCGATAGTGATAAACGGCGGCTTGTTCTCCACGTCCAGCGTGAAGTGCGCGTCTTTAATGCCCGCTTTGGCGAGGATCGCTTTCGCTTTTGCCGGGTCAAACTTAAACGGATTATCTTCCAGCGCGCCCGGCAGCCCGACCGGCAGGAAGCTCTGGTGGACAAAGTACTGGCCTTTCAGCAGGTCTTTGGTGATGCCGTCATAATCGACCAGCCAGCGGGAGGCTTCCCAGAACGCCGGGTTGTTCAGCAGCGGGTTAGTGCTGTTGCCGGTGTTAAACACCAGGTAATTCTGCTCGGCGGAAGGAATGCTCAGCACCTTCACGCCCGGCTTGCCGTCCAGGGCGCTAATCTGGTCTGCACCCAGGTCGCGCGCCACGTCCGCGTCACCCTGCTGGATAAGCAGGCGGCGGGAGGCCGGGTCGGGAACGTTTTTAATGATGATGCTCTTCAGCTTCGGCGCGCCGCCGGGGGCGGAGTCGTTGGCTTCCAGCACGATGGCCTGATGCGGCTGGTAGACGCGCATTTTGAACGCGCCGCTGCCCGCCGAGTGCATTTTCAGCCACGCGTTGCCGAAGTCGTTATCCTTCACGTTCGCAGCAACCTGCTTTTCATCGACGATGGAGGCTATCGGCGTGGAGAGGATATTCAGCGCCACAGACGGGCTGACGTCCGCCGTCCAGTGAAGCGTAAGGGTGTGATCGTCCACCTTTTTCAGCTGGCTGGCGATGTTGCTGGAATCCCAGCCCAGCACGTTGAGGATAAAGGCCGGGGATTTGTTCAGCGTCACGGCGCGGGTATAAGAGAAGATCACGTCTTCCGGGCGCAGCGGGTTGCCGGAGGCGAATTTCGCATCGGGCTTAAGTTTAATCGTCAGGGTTTTTGCTGCCGCGTCGGCCTCCCAGCTTTCCGCCAGAATCGGGGTGATTTTTTCCGGGTTATCGCGGTCCGGCTGTACCAGACGCTGATACAGGCTCGGCACGGTCTGGATGCTGGAAAGCTCGTTGGCCTCGGCCGGGTCAAGGCTCACGATATCATCAAGACCCTGGGCGACAACCAGCGTGTTGGGCGGAGTAGCAGCGTGGGCAACGCCTGAGAGCGCAGCCAGCACCAGTAACGGCAGCAGTTTTTTAGTCATAGCGATCCCTGAAAAAATATATTGTGATTGTTATATGCTTCGTTACGTTAGGCTGACTGAGGATTTCCTCAAAGTCGAAATTCTGCTTTGCTTATACCATCCGGGTATAACGCATACAGGCTGGTTATTAGGCGCTTATCTTCCTGGGAGTCACCGTCGTGCCCGAAATCAATCAACATGGTCAAACCGTTAACGATATCGTCCCGGACTGGAAATGCGCCCGGGTCTTAACCCGCACGCCGCTGTTCGGCCAGTACTGCCGTCTGGAGCCGCTGGATGCTGACCGCCATTCGGCTGATTTGTTTGAAGCCTATGCGCTGGGTGACGACAGCGACTGGACGTGGCTTGCCAGTACTCAGCCCATGAGCGTTGAGGCCACGGCGCACTGGGTGCTCGGAAAGGTGCTGGATGACGACCTGGTGCCCTTTGCCGTCATCGATCTGCGTACCGAAAAGGCGGTCGGGCTGGTGAGTTATATGGCGATTGAACGTTTTCAGGGCTCGGTGGAAATTGGTCACGTCACCTGGTCGCGTAAAATGAAAGGCACTCGTTTGGGTACCGAAGCGGTGTGGCTGCTGCTGAAAAATGCCTTTGAGCATAAGTACCGTCGACTGGAATGGAAATGCGATTCGATGAACACCGCCTCACGAAATGCGGCGGAGCGGCTGGGGTTTATCTGGGAAGGTCGCCTGCGCCAGAAGCTGGTGCGCAAAGGGCGTAACCGCGACAGCGATATGCTTTCTATTATTGACGGCGAGTGGCCGCAAAGAGACGCCGAACTGCGCGCCTGGCTGGTGGGGGAGAATTTTGACGGGGAAGGGCGGCAGGTTAAGCGGCTTGAGGAGTTCCGGAAGTAAAAGGCTTACCCCTCACCCCAAAGGGTAGAGGGTGTAATCGTCCCCTCTCCCCTTTGGGGAGAGGGTTAGGGTGAGGGGAGCAGTTCGCACTCAGCGGCGAACAGGCGCCCCGTTCGCCACATAATACGCCGCCGTGCTCTTCGCCAGCGGCTCGCGTCCGCGAATGGCGTCGGCAATCTTCTCGCCAATCATGATGGTGGTGGCGTTCAGGTTGCCGGTGATGATCTGCGGCATAATCGACGCATCCACCACTCGCAGTCCTTCCAGCCCGTGAACGCGGCCTTCTCCGTCGACCACCGCCATTTCGTCATAGCCCATCCTGCAGGTGCCGCACGGGTGGAAGGCGGTTTCCGCGTGGTTACGCACGAACTCGTCCAGCTGCTCGTCGGTCTGGCATTCGACGCCCGGGCTGATTTCACGACCGCGATACTTGTCCAGCGCGGGCTGGTGCATGATCTCGCGGGTGATGCGGATCGCGTCGCGGAACTCCTGCCAGTCCTGCTCGTGGGACATATAGTTGAACAGGATCGCCGGGTGCTGGTGCGGATCGCGGGACTTGATGCGCACGTGCCCGCGGCTCGGGGAGCGCATGGAGCCGACGTGGCACTGGAAGCCGTGCTCTTTTACCGCGTTCGAGCCGTTGTAGTTAATCGCCACCGGCAGGAAGTGGTACTGGATGTTCGGCCACTCGAACTCTTCGCGGCTGCGGATAAACCCGCCCGCTTCGAAGTGGTTGCTCGCACCCACGCCGGTGCCGCCAAACAGCCACTCGGCGCCAATTTTCGGCTGGTTCCACCACTGCAGGGCAGGGTAGAGGGAGACCGGCTCTTTGCACTCGTACTGGAGGTACATCTCCAGGTGATCCTGCAGGTTTTCGCCTACGCCGGGCAGGTCGTGCACTAGCGGAATATCAAACTGCTTCAGCAGCTCTGCGCTGCCTACGCCGGAGCGCTGGAGGATCTGCGGGGAGGCAATAGCCCCTGCGCACAGTAGCACCTCTTTGTTCGCCGTCGCTTTGGATGGAATGGTGCTTTCACCCTCCAGCCACTCGACGCCCACCGCGCGCTTGCCGTCAAAAATAATGTGATCGGTCATGGCGTGGGTGCGGATGGTCAGGTTAGGACGCGGTTTCGCCTGGTCCAGATAGCCGCGCGCGGTGCTGGCGCGTCGGCCCTGCGGCGTGACGGTGCGGTCCATCGGGCCGAAGCCCTCCTGCTGATAGCCGTTGAGATCCTCGGTGCGCGGGTAGCCCGCCTGCACGCCCGCTTCCACCATCGCTTCAAACAGCGGGTTCACGCCCGGTTTCGAGGTAGTGACGCTCACCGGACCGTCGCCGCCGTGGTAGTCGTTCGGCCCTACGTCGCGCGTTTCTGCCTTGCGGTAGTAGGGCAGGCAGTTGAGATAGCTCCAGTGCTCAAGGCCAGATTCTTTCGCCCAGTTGTCGAGATCCATCGCGTTACCGCGGATGTAGCACATGCCGTTGATCAGCGACGAGCCGCCCAGCCCTTTACCGCGCCCGCACTCCATGCGGCGGTTGTTCATATATGGCTCTGGCTCGGTTTCATACGCCCAGTTGTAGCGCTTGCCCTGCAGCGGAAACGCCAGCGCGGCGGGCATCTGGGTGCGGAAGTCAAAGCGATAATCCGGGCCGCCCGCCTCAAGCAGCAGGACGGTGGTGTTCGGATCTTCAGTCAGTCGCGTTGCCAGCACGTTGCCGGCAGAGCCGGCCCCGATAATGATGTAGTCAAATTGCAAATAAACCTCCCGGTTAAAATATGGACTGGAATTTACCCATCTCAACCTGGATGGACTTCACCTGGGTGTAGCTCTGCAGCGTCATCACGCCGTTCTCGCGGCCAATGCCGGAGTGCTTGTAGCCGCCCACCGGCATCTCCGCGGCGGATTCACCCCAGGTGTTGATCCAGCAGATGCCCGCTTCGAGCTGATGAATAGCGCCGTGGGCGCGGTTCAGATCGGCGGTGACGATGCCCGCCGCCAGGCCGTAGTCGGTGTCGTTGGCGCGGCGAATGGCTTCCTCGTCGGTGTTATAGGTGAGAATGGACATCACCGGCCCGAAGATCTCCTCGCGCACGATGGTCATTTCGTCGGTGCAGTCGGTGAACACGGTCGGGGCCACCCACGCGCCGTTGTCAAAGCCTTCGCCCTTCAGCGCGTCGCCGCCGCACAGGACGCGCGCGCCTTCCTCTTTGCCTTTGGCGATGTAGCGCAGCACGCTGTCGCGGTGCGGGAAGCTGACCATCGGGCCAAAGTTGGTGCGTTCATCGAACAGATCGCCCGCGCGGATGCGGCCCACGCGCTCAACGATTTTCTGCTCAAACGCGGCCTTAAACTTCGCGGGTACGAACACGCGGGTGCCGTTGGTGCACACCTGGCCGGAGCTGAAGAAGTTCGCCATCATCGCGATGTCAGCCGCGAGATCGAGATCCGCATCGTCGAAAATAATTAGCGGAGATTTGCCGCCCAGCTCCATCGTCACCTCTTTCAGGGACGAGGCCGCCGAGTTGGCCATCACCTTCTTGCCGCTGGCGACGCCGCCGGTGAAGGAGACTTTGGCGATGCCCGGATGCTCGGTCAGGTACTGGCCGGTCTCCGCGCCCACGCCCGGCAGGACGTTAAACACGCCGTCCGGCACGCCCGCTTCGGTGTAGATCTCCGCAAGCTTCAGGGCGGTGAGCGGCGTCACTTCGCTCGGCTTGAAGATCATCGCGTTGCCCGCCGCCAGCGCCGGGGCCGATTTCCACAGGGCGATCTGGATCGGGTAGTTCCACGCGCCGATGCCCGCTACCACGCCCAGCGGCTCGCGGCGGGTGTAGACGAATGAGGTGTCGCGCAGCGGGATCTGGCTGCCTTCCAGCGCCGGGATCAGCCCCGCGTAGTACTCCAGCACGTCCGCGCCGGTGACGATGTCGACGGTTGAGGTTTCGGAATACGCTTTACCGGTGTCGAGGGTTTCCAGCTTTGCGAGCTCGTCGTTGCGCTCGCGCAGGATATCGACGGCGCGACGCAGGATGCGCGAGCGCTCCATGGCGGTCATCGCCGCCCAGATTTTTTGCCCGCGCGTTGCGCTTTCTACGGCGCGGTCGACGTCTTCGCGCCCGGCGGCCTGCACGCTCGCCAGGACTTCACCGTTGGCCGGGTTGATGGTCTCGAAGGTGCGACCGCTGGTGGCGGATGTATAACCACCATTGATATAAAGCTGCTGTTCTGCCATTCGGGACATAAATTCTCCTCGGTTAGTCGGTCGGTAAATGCTGGCTGATAAAGTGGCTGGTGAGCGACTGCGCCAGGGTTTTATCCAGCGGCTTGCCGCTCAGCGCGGCGCGCAGCCACAGCCCGTCAATCAGCGCGGCGAGCCCGTAGCCCGCCTCTTCGGCCTGTTTGCGGGGCAGCTCGCGGCGGAACTCGTACACCAGGTTCGACAGCAGGCGGCGGCTGCTCACCTGCTGTAAACGGTAGAGCATCGGCTGGTGCATGCTGCTCGCCCAGAAGGCCAGCCAGGCCTTCATCGCCGCGCTGCTGATTTGCGTTTCATCAAAGTTGCCGCCGACAATCGCCTGCAAACGCTGCTCTGCGCTGCCGTCCGGCAGGGCGTGCAGGCGGCTTAATACCGCATCGCGCAGCTGGCCGGTGATGTCGCGCATGGTCGCTTCCAGCAGACCGTTTTTGTCTTTGAAATAGTGGCTGATGATACCCGTGGACACGCCCGCCCGACGGGCGATCTGCGCGATGGTCGCGTCATGCATTCCCACTTCATTTATTGCTTCCAGCGTGGCGTCGATTAGCTGCCTGCGCCGGATCGGCTGCATCCCCACTTTGGGCATTGTTGCCACTCCATTCATCAGCGTTGGTTATACATTAAAGCGGTTTTTGATTGGACGTTCAATATAAAATGTGTCTTAATTGTTGCGGATTTGGATTTTAATAGTTACAAAAACAGTGGGGATACTGGATGACAGACCTTTCACAGGACAGAGAAAAAGACAAAATCAACCCGGTCGTTTTTTATACGTCCGCCGGGCTGATTTTGTTGTTTTCCCTGACAACCATCTTCTTTCGTGATTTTTCTGCCGAGTGGATTGGCCGCACCCTGAACTGGGTGTCGAAGACCTTCGGCTGGTACTACCTGCTGGCGGCGACGCTCTATATCGTCTTCGTCGTCTGCATTGCCTGCTCGCGCTTCGGCTCCGTGAAGCTCGGGCCCGAGCAGTCCAAGCCCGAGTTCAGCCTGCTGAGCTGGGCCGCGATGCTGTTTGCCGCGGGCATCGGCATCGACCTAATGTTCTTCTCCGTGGCGGAACCGGTCACGCAATATATGCAGCCGCCGGAAGGGGCAGGGCAGACGATGGAGGCCGCGCGCCAGGCGATGGTCTGGACGCTGTTCCACTACGGTCTGACCGGCTGGTCGATGTATGCCCTGATGGGCATGGCGCTCGGATACTTTAGCTATCGTTATAATTTGCCCCTCACCATTCGCTCGGCGCTGTATCCGATTTTCGGTAAAAAAATTAACGGCCCGATTGGCCACAGCGTAGACATTGCAGCGGTAATCGGCACCATCTTCGGTATCGCGACGACGCTCGGGATTGGCGTGGTGCAGCTCAATTACGGGCTGAGTGTGCTGTTTGATATCCCGGATTCCATGGCGGCGAAAGCGGCGCTGATTGCGCTCTCCGTCATTATCGCCACCATCTCGGTGACCTCCGGCGTGGATAAAGGCATCCGCGTGCTGTCTGAGCTGAACGTGGCGCTGGCGCTGGGGCTGATCCTGTTCGTACTGTTTATGGGCGATACCTCGTTCCTGCTCAATGCCTTAGTGCTGAACGTAGGCGACTACGTAAACCGCTTTATGGGCATGACGCTGAACAGCTTCGCTTTTGACCGCCCGGTAGAGTGGATGAACAACTGGACGCTGTTCTTCTGGGCGTGGTGGGTGGCGTGGTCGCCGTTTGTCGGCCTGTTCCTGGCGCGTATTTCGCGCGGGCGCACCATCCGCCAGTTCGTGATGGGCACGCTGATCATCCCGTTCACCTTTACCCTGCTGTGGCTGTCGATTTTCGGCAACAGCGCGCTGCACGAGATCATCCACGGCAATGCGACCTTCGCGCAGGAAGCGATGGCGCACCCGGAGCGCGGCTTCTACAGCCTGCTGGCGCAGTATCCGGCGTTCACCTTCAGCGCCTCGGTGGCGACCATCACCGGCCTGCTGTTTTACGTCACCTCGGCGGATTCCGGCGCGCTGGTGCTGGGGAACTTCACCTCGAAGCTCAAAGACATCAACAGCGACGCGCCGAACTGGCTGCGCATCTTCTGGTCCGTCGCCATTGGCCTGCTGACGCTCGGCATGCTGATGACCAACGGCATCTCGGCGTTGCAGAACACCACGGTGATCATGGGTCTGCCGTTCAGCTTCGTGATCTTCTTCGTGATGGCCGGGCTGTATAAATCGCTTAAGGTGGAAGACTACCGCCGCGTCAGCGCCAGCCGCGACACCGCCCCGCGTCCGCTGGGCGCGCAGGACAGGCTGAGCTGGAAGAAACGCCTCTCGCGCCTGATGAACTACCCGGGCACGCGCTACACCAAACAGATGATGGAGACGGTCTGCTTCCCGGCGATGGAAGAGGTGGCGCAGGAGCTGAAGCTCCGCGGCGCCTACGTGGAGCTGAAAAAACTGCCGCCAGAGGAGGGCGAAACCCTGGGACACCTGGATCTGCTGGTGCACATGGGCGACGAGCAGAACTTTATCTATCAGATCTGGCCGCAGCAGTATTCGGTGCCCGGGTTTACCTACCGGGCGCGCAGCGGGAAGTCGACCTACTACCGGCTTGAGACCTTCCTGCTGGAAGGGAGCCAGGGGAATGATTTGATGGATTACAGCAAGGAGCAGGTGATCACGGACATTCTGGACCAGTATGAACGGCACCTGAACTTTATCCATCTGCACAGGGAAGCGCCGGGGAATAGCGTGATGTTCCCGGATGTCTAATTGATGGCAAACCCCTGTCGTTAACAATCCAGCCATCTTTCTTGCCGGGTGGCGCTGCGCTTACCCGGCCTTGTATTATCCTCCCGTACAGAAAGAACCGGCCAGTTCTTTCTGTCAGGCAGTCCACATGCCGTACCCGGCCTTAGGCCTCGAGCCTGTGTTGTAGATCCCTGCAGTGGACTGCCCCTTCTCCACAAGTGACAAACCGGACAGTATCATGGACCGGTTTTCCCGGTAATCCGCATTCACAAGGTTGGTTTCACTATGGAACAGGAACTTCACTTTATTGGTATCGATGTCTCCAAAGCTAAGCTGGATGTCGATGTGTTGCGACCTGATGGCCGTCACCGCAGCAAAAAGTTTACTAACACCCCTAAAGGTCACGAGGAGCTGCTCAGGTGGCTCCGCAGCCATAATGTGGCTCCGGCCCACATCTGCATGGAGGCGACCAGCACCTATATGGAAGACGTCGCGGCTTCCCTCAGCGATGCCGGTTTCACCGTATCCATCATCAACCCGGCTCTGGGTAAAGCCTTTGCGCAGAGCGAAGGCCTGCGCAGTAAAACCGATGCCGTGGATGCCCGTATGCTGGCAGAGTTCTGCCGGCAGAAGCGTCCGGCAGCCTGGGAGGCACCGCATCCGGTGGAGCGCGCGTTGCGGGCGCTGGTACTGCGGCATCAGTCCCTGACGGACATGCACACGCAGGAGCTGAACCGCCGTGAGACGGCGCGGGAGGTGCAGATGCCGAGCATTGATGCGCACCTTCTGTGGCTGGAAGCGGAGCTGAAGCGGCTGGAGAAACAGATAAAGGACCTGACGGATGACGACCCGGACCTGAAGCACCGGCGAAAACTGCTGGACAGCATACCGGGTATCGGTGAAAAGACGTCCGCCGTGCTGCTGGCGTATGTGGGACTGAAGGACAGGTTCGGGCAGGCGCGGCAGTTCGCGGCGTTCGCAGGGCTGACACCGCGGCAACATGAATCCGGAAGCAGCGTAAACAGGGCAAGCAGGATGAGTAAGGCTGGCCATGTCTCGCTTCGCCGGGCGCTGTATATGCCCGCGATGGTGGCGCTGTACAAAACGGAGTGGGGAAAAGGATTCAGGGCGCGTCTGGAAAAGAACGGTAAGGGAGCGAAGCTGATAATCGGAGCGATGATGCGTAAGCTGGCGCAGGTGGCGTATGGCGTCCTGAAGTCAGGACGCCCGTTCGATGTCACGTTGCATCAGGAAAATGCTTGCGTGGCATAACAGTATCTACAAAACTGCCTTACCGTAGGCCTGATAAGCGAAGCGCCATCAGGCACGCCCTTCATTGACATAACTTTAATGATAACCATTTTCATTTAAATATAGCCTGTGCTATACCTTATAGCACAGGCTAATTTTGCTTTGAATTTAATCACCTCGGGAGACTTCTGCGATGCACCCACTGCAAGGATTGAAGCGTCTGTTGCTCGGCGCGCTGCTCATGACTGCGACCACGACCGGCGCGCTGGCAGTTGAAAAGTTTCAGGTTATCACTACCTTTACCGTTATCGCTGATATGGCGAAAAACGTGGCGGGGGATGCCGCAGAGGTCACCTCCATCACTAAACCGGGCGCGGAAATCCACGAGTACCAGCCCACCCCGGGCGATATCAAACGCGCGCAGAAGGCGCAGCTAATTCTGGCGAACGGCATGAATCTGGAACTCTGGTTCCAGCGCTTTTATCAGCACCTGAACGGCGTGCCGGAGGTCATTGTCACCAAAGGCATCACCCCGATGGGTATCAGCGAAGGACCGTATAACGGCAAGCCCAACCCGCACGCGTGGATGTCGCCGGACAACGCCCTGATTTACGTCGATAACATCCGCGACGCGCTGGTGAAATACGATCCGGCCAACGCGCAGACGTACCAACGCAATGCGGAAGCCTACAAGCAGAAGATCACCGCCACCCTCGAACCGCTGCGTAAGCAGGTTGCGGAGATCCCGGAAGACAAACGCTGGATGGTGACCAGCGAAGGTGCCTTCTCCTATCTGGCGCGGGATCTGGGAATGAAAGAGCTTTACCTGTGGCCGATCAACGCCGATCAGCAGGGCACGCCCCAGCAGGTGCGCAAGGTGATCGACCTGGTGAAAAAACATCACATCCCGGCGGTGTTCAGCGAAAGTACGGTCTCCGATAAGCCCGCGCGTCAGGTAGCGCGGGAAACCGACACCCACTATGGCGGCGTGCTGTACGTCGACTCCCTGAGCGCGGAAAACGGCCCGGTGCCGACCTATATCGATCTGCTGAACGTCACCACCCGCACGCTGGTGCAGGGCATCCGCGACGGGATGAAGGAGTAAGCATGCAGAAAGGGATTGTTGTAACCGACGTGACCGTGACTTATCGCAACGGCCACACGGCGCTGCGCGACGCGTCGTTCAGCGTGCCGTGCGGATCGATTGCCGCCCTGGTGGGCGTGAACGGTTCCGGCAAGTCCACGCTGTTTAAGGCGGTGATGGGCTTTGTGCGGGCGGCGAGCGGCACCATCACCATTCAGGGGCTGCCGCCACACCGGGCGCTGCGTCAGAACCTGGTCGCCTACGTGCCGCAGTCGGAAGAGGTTGACTGGTCGTTTCCGGTGCTGGTTGAAGATGTGGTGATGATGGGCCGCTACGGGCACATGGGGTTTTTGCGTCGGCCCAAAGATCGCGACAGGCAAATCGTGACGGACGCCCTGAAGCGCGTGGATATGCTTGAGCTGCGTCATCGGCAGATTGGTGAACTGTCCGGCGGGCAGAAGAAACGCGTGTTTCTGGCGCGGGCGATTGCCCAGCAGGGCGAGGTGATCCTGCTCGACGAGCCGTTTACCGGCGTGGATGTCAAAACCGAAGCCAGGATCATCAGCCTGCTGCGCGAGCTTCGCGACGAGGGCAAAACGATGCTGGTCTCGACCCATAACCTGGGCTCGGTCTCGGAGTTTTGTGATTACACGGTGATGGTCAAGGGCACCGTGCTGGCGAGCGGCCCGACGGAAACCACCTTTACCGCCGAGAATCTCGAGCGCGCCTTCAGCGGCGTGCTGCGCCACGTGGTGCTCAGCGGCTCGGAAGATCGCATTATTACCGACGACGAACGCCCCTTCGTGACGCACCGACAGGAGGCCAAATGAACGCGCTTCTCGAACCCTTCGGCTACGAGTACATGCTCAATGCAATGTGGGTCTCGGCGATGGTGGGCGGGCTGTGCGCGTTTCTCTCCTGCTATCTGATGCTTAAGGGCTGGTCGCTGATCGGCGATGCTCTGTCGCACTCCATCGTGCCCGGCGTGGCGGGAGCCTACATGCTCGGGCTGCCGTTCTCGCTGGGGGCGTTCCTGTCGGGCGGACTGGCGGCGGGCAGCATGCTATTTCTCAACCAGCGCAGCCGCCTGAAGGAAGATGCCATTATCGGGCTGATCTTCTCCTCCTTTTTCGGGCTGGGGCTGTTTATGGTTTCGCTCAACCCGACCTCGGTGAACATTCAGACCATCGTGCTCGGCAATATTCTGGCTATCGCCCCGGAGGATATCGTCCAGCTGGCGATTATCGGCGTGGTGTCGATGGTTATCCTGTTGTTCAAATGGAAAGATCTGATGGTGACCTTTTTTGATGAGAACCATGCCCGCGCCATCGGCCTGCGCCCTGAACGCCTGAAAATTCTCTTCTTCACGCTGCTGGCGGTCTCTACCGTGGCGGCGCTGCAAACCGTCGGCGCGTTTCTGGTGATCTGTCTGGTGGTCACCCCCGGCGCGACCGCGTGGCTGCTTACCGATCGCTTTCCGCGCCTGCTGATGATTGCGGTCGCCATTGGCAGCATCACCAGCTTCCTTGGCGCGTGGGCCAGCTACTATCTGGACGGCGCGACCGGCGGCATTATCGTGGTCGCCCAGACGCTGCTGTTCCTGCTGGCGTTCGTCTTTGCGCCGAAGCACGGGCTGCTCGCCAGCCGCCGTCGGGCGCGTCACGCGCAGGAGGCTCAGCCATGATGGCGCTGCTTCTCGAACCCTTCCAGTTTGCGTTTATGAACAACGCGCTGCTGATTTCACTCCTGGTGGCCGTGCCCTGCGCGCTGCTGTCGGTTTTTCTGGTGCTGAAAGGCTGGGCGCTGATGGGCGACGCCATGAGCCACGCGGTATTTCCCGGCGTGGTGCTGGCGTGGATGATGAGCCTGCCGCTGGCGCTGGGCGCGTTTGTGGCCGGGTTGTTCTGCGCGGTCGCCACCGGATACCTGAAAGATAACAGCCGAATCAAGCAGGATACGGTCATGGGGATCGTCTTTTCCGGTATGTTCGGCGCAGGATTGATCCTCTATATCGCCGTCAAACCCGAGGTGCATCTCGACCACATTCTGTTCGGCGATATGCTGGGCATAAACGGCATGGACATTCTGCAAAGCGGGATCGTGGCGGGGCTGATCGCGCTGGTGATTGGCCTGAAGTGGCGCGATTTTCTGCTGTTCTGCTTTGATTACCAGCAGGCGCAGGCGAGCGGGCTGCGCACCCGCTGGCTGCACTACGGCTTACTGTGTATGGTCTCGCTGACCATCGTGGCGACGCTGAAGGCGGTGGGGATTATTTTGTCGATTTCGCTGCTGATTGCCCCCGGCGCGGTGGCAGTGCTGATCACCCGACGCTTCCACTCGGCGCTGCTGGTGGCGGTAGCCGTTTCAGCCCTCGTATCGGTAAGCGGCGTGTATGCGTCGTTTTATCTCGACAGCGCGCCTGCGCCGACCATCGTAGTGCTGTTCGCGATGGTGTTTATCGTGACGTTCGGGGTCACCAGCGTGAAGGCCCGTCGGCAGGAGCGTGTGACAGCAGGGTGATCGCCTGTTCACCCTGCTGTTGCCAGTGAAGGGTGAAGGCGGCGCCTTCGTTAAAACCTGCCAGTTGACGAGTCAACGCCAGCGTAAGCGTCTTATCGTCAAGCATTTTCACCCGGGCGCTGTCAAACCCCATATAAGCCTGCACCCGAGGAAAGAGGGCTTTGAACAGGCTCTCTTTGGCGCTGAACACCAGCGTCAGTGCAAGGGCGAACGGGTAACCGGAGTGGGAAAGCACGCGTTCTTCATTGGCATCAATGATGCCGTCCTTAATCTCTCTGGCTTCGCATTCAGGCAGGATCGTTTCGCAATCGATGCCGATAAGCGCATGGCGATCGCGAACGACAATCGCCATCGCCTGCGTACCGCTGTGGGTGATGCTGCCGGAGATACCGTCCGGCCAGAGCGGTTCGCCGCTGGGGCCGATGTCGGGTATAACACGCGCGTTAAGCGCATGCGCGGCGGCGATGCGTCCGGCAAGATGGTCGGCTTTACGTTTACGTCCGGCGTGTGAAAGCTCAGCGTGGTGGGGGAGCCAGAGGAGATCGGCCTCGGTGAAGGTGGCGGGGTCGAAGGAGACGTGATGAACGGTCAGGCCAGCCAGAAGAAATGTAGAGTGGTTCACCTGCATGCGCGCTCTCGCCTGTTTCAGAAAACGTTAACTTTAACGCAGATTAGGGGGCCGGGTAAGCAAATGCCACCCGGCGAGCGGGATTACCAGCCGTAGGCGATGCCGCCACCTGCCACAAAGTTGTGTTGTGTATCGTTAGATACGGAGGCTTTAACCACGACATTTTCCGTTGCGCGTGCAGAGAAACCGACCGCCAACGCATTTTCACCATCGGTGTTGCCCACGCCAGCGCCTACGGAGAAGTTTTGCGTGTTAGTAACCTGCGGGATGTTGGCCATTGCGGCAACGCCTGCAATACCCGCAGAGGCACGCTTACGGTTATCTTCCACTTCATTTTTCAGCTTGCCAAAATTGCTGCTATTGCTTTGCTCAAGCGTCTCAATACGCTGCTCATGATCGGCAAGCTCGACGGTGTTCTCGGCAATCTTCTTGTTGGATGCGACCAGTGCCGCACGGTTTTTCTCGGCGTTTTGCATGGCGGTCTGAGCGCGAGACTGCGCGTATTCCCCCGTGGTTTGGGCAACCTTTGTATCCTGAGTCAGGGTGACAATATCGCCTTTATTTGCCATAAGGACCGTGCGATTTTCGCCAACCTGTTTTTCTGTAGAGCGAATTAGCTGGGCGTTGTTGTTGATTTGTTGGGTATTGTCGCCGATAGCGTTCTTATTCTGCGCAATAGCATCGGCGTTGGCTTTGATGCCGACTTTATTGGCAGCGACGCCGTCGCGGTTATCACCGACCTGTTTTGCGGTAGCGCGGAGCTGCTGGGCGTTAGTGTCGATCTCGTGCGTGTTGTCGTCGATAGCTATTTTATTCTGGGCGATATTCTTTGCGTTGGTATCAATCGTAATTCTGTTTACCGTGATTTGGCTTTGATGGTCTTGAATGAGGTTCAGGTTGTTCTGAATCTGATCAAGGTTTGCCACCGTATTTTCTGTACCGAACAAGGTAACCTTTCCCGCGGTTGGCTTGACGTCAAATATTCCCTGAGCAGGATTTTGCACGCCCTGAACGATATTACCGTTTTGGTCTAATTCCACGGAAAATGAATCAGCAAAGGCCGCAGGAGTAATAACAGCAGAAAGTAGAACAGCAATAATAGATTTCTTCATTGTAAACTCGCATTAAATTAAATATAGAGCGGACCAGGGATTCACAATGGAAATCCTTAGGTTATTCCTTTTGATTATGTTCTGCCCAGGGTTTTAATTACTGACCAGCGTTACAACTCTGATGCTTGTAATTAAAAACTATTCTCATAAACGTGCGAATGCTTTTACAGCGTGCGTACGTACGCCTCGGCTTTTTACGCCGCGGTCCTTTCCTGATTGCAGTGTTTATAGGTGCTTACCGCCGTGACTGACGGGCGTGGCAGAGATTACAGTCGTTTCTTATGGCGAGACAACAAGTTTTTTATTGTATTAATTTATGTTTTATTATTTTAAATAATTAAATTGAATATCAGGAGAAATAAATTGGGTGTTTGTTAAAAGCTTGTGGTGAATAACGGTTGATGGCAATGTAAACACAACGAATTATATCAGATTTATAAATGTAGACTTTTATTTGAAGGGGCGAAAGTAAACTTTCAGATGAAGGGGGATATGCGATCTGATGCCCTCACCCCGGTCTTCTCCCACGGGGCTGATGGATCCCCACAAAATAATACCAGCACGGACGACCCCCTCTCCCTTGAGGGAGAGGGCTGGGGTGAGGGGGAACATACGGCTCTGGTGGTCATTCCGTTCACTTTATGCTCCTTGCTACTCTGTAAGAACATGACCTGTGAACGTGCCAGGGCGGCTCAATCTGCAATCGCCGCCGCCCTGGCGACCCGGGCTCCCGGCGGTAAATCGCCGCTTCGCGGTGCCTTCGGCTTATTCCTTCCGGCTTGTCGGGGACGGGCGGAGGTAACGTATATGGACGCTCCCGGAATGCAATGTTTTCTTCAGTTCGGTAATAAAACGGGTAGGTGCAGCCATATATCCGGTTTCTGATGGGATTTTTTATCCCGAACCATGATGAAATCCGCCAGGCAGGTACCAATCATCCTCTACGGGCTAACTTGCCCTTGTTACCTCTCGGTGTATCCTGCCTGCGGTCTTACCTGTTTTGCCATCTTCTGAAGTCACCTGCACATACCAGGACGTTAACTCATTTTTCAGCACCTCGTCAGATTGACTGACCTTGTGTCAGGCGGGCTGGCGAGGTTGATATTCAGTATTGTGTGCCAACATTGACCACATGATCCTCGCTGTTTTTGCCGCCATCGCGACAACTGCAACATTGTAGTGCTTCCGCTCAAGCAATCCCTGAAGCCAGGCATTCTCCTCAACTGAGCCTTTCCGGTTGACCCAGGCAGTAAGTGCCCGTGCGCCGTGAACCAGAAGGTATCGGAAATATCCATCTCCACGTTTGCTTATCCCGCCCAGTTGCTGTTTACCGCCACTGGAATGTTCTTTTGGTGTCAGCCCCAGCCATGAGGCGAACTGTTTTGCAGTACTGAACTGTCGGGCATTACCCACTGCTGCTACCACATACGTGGCCGTTAGCATGCCCACCCCAGGGATTTTTGCCAGTCTCTGGCAGGCCGCCTGTGTTTTATACCAGGAGGCCAGGGCCTCTTCTACCTCTTTTATCTGCTCCTCAAGTGCCCTGATATGTTTAGCCTGCCTGAGGATACTGGCTCTGACAAAGGGAGATAACCCATTGTCGGCGTCCTCCAGAATGGCCGGCAGCTCACAGATCAGATGACTTTGCCCGGTCGCCATCGTAATACCAAACTCAGCAAGTGTAGCTCTTAAGCTGTTAGAGCAGGCGATGCGCTCACGGATAAGTATTCCCCGTTCAGTGTGTAACGCTAAAACGGCCTGCTGCTCTTCGGTTTTTATCTGCACAAAACGCATATTCGGGCGGGTTACCGCTTCGCAGATAGCTTCAGCATCTGCTGCATCCGTCTTATTCGTTTTCACATAAGGCTTCACATATTGCGGAGGGATGAGTTTTACCTCATGGCCGTGACGACTGAATAATCGTGCAAAATGATGGCTGGACGAGCAGGCCTCCATGCCAATCAGGCAAGGTTCCAGTTGAATGACAAACTGAACGAATTTAGCCCGGGTCAGCTTCTTACGTAAAACCGTATGGCCTTCGTGATCGACACCATGAAGCTGAAAAACGTTCTTTGCCAGGTCGATACCAAGAGTTGATACTTTCATGTGGACGCTCCTCATTTTTCAGGACGTATTGCAACGATCCAGTCTGGTACTTTGATACCGCAAAATCTGGAGCGTCCATCTCATTATCCCTGTAAAGCCCGCCCTCTCGGCGCATCCATGCGCCTCGCCCCGGCCTACAGGAAACGCCTCAGCGATTTACAGCCGGACCAGGGCGTCGCTGTAAGTCATTAATTTTTCTGATGCAACATTAATCGCTTCAGGTAAAAAAAATTAATGGGGATTCCTCAGCCCACGGGGAGAGGGAGCAAACATTAAAAACGGCAACGAGGTTGCCGTTTTGCTTTTACCTAGAATCGCGTATTCACGCTCATATACCAGGTTCGACCCGGTTCATTATACGTGTAGGCACCGGCACCGTACATATACGCGCCCGTCGTGGTATTACCCGTGGTCTGGGCATTACCCGCGCGCCATTGGCGCTTGTCGAAGACGTTATCTACGCCGCCGGTCAGGCTGACGTTTTTGGTCATGTCCCAGGTCGCGCTCAGGCCCACGATGCTGTACGGGCTGACTTCGTCTTTCTCAGACCCGGTCACCGGCTGACCTTTGTAGTTGTACTTCTTCGGCTGCTGCTTGCCGTACCAGGTAAAGGTCGACTGGAGCGACACGTCCTGATGCACCTGCCAGCTCAGGGTTGAGTTCAGCGTGTACTCAGGAATGATCGACAGACGATCGCCGGTCTCCTTGTTCTTGCTCTGCAGCATGTAGGTGATGTTATTGGTCCAGTTAATGGTGTCGCTGACCGGTACGTTCAGGGAGCCTTCCAGACCCTCAACCACCGCTTTCGGCACGTTTTCCCACTGGTAGATATCGGTCGTGACTTTACCGGTGGAGGTCTGACCAATTGGCGCATAGCCCGCTTCAATCTTGTTGCGGTAGTCGTTACGGAACCAGGTCACGCCCGCCTGCCAGCCGTCGTGTTTCCACTCCAGACCAATCTCTTTGTTGATGCTGGTTTCGGCCTTCAGATCGTCGTTACCCATCATGTAACAGCCCACGCCGTCGGAGCTGGCGTAGCAGCCCTGGCCTTTACTGTAGAGCAGGTAGTTCGGGTTGGTCTGGTACAGGCTTGGCGCTTTGTACGCGCGCGCGATCCCCATCTTCAGCGTGAAGTCATCTCCCAGCCCCTGCGAGAGGTTGAGCGACGGGCTCCAGTTGTTGCCGACGATGGTGTGGTGGTCGAAGCGCAGGGCTGGAGTCAGCATGGTGCTGTCGGTCAGCTCCATGTTGTTTTCGGCGAACAGGGAGAAGATCTCCGCTGAAGTGTACGGGCTACGGTCTTCGCTCATGCCCGGGATGGTGCCGCCCTGCTGGGTTTGCGTGAAGGAGGTCGAGTCCTTCATGCGCTGCTGGTTCCACTCGGTGCCCAGCGTCAGGTTCTGGTTCACAATGAAATCAATCGGCAGGTTGATTTCGCTGTGCAGCATCACGTCGGCCAGGTCGGTGTCGGTGAATTTATTGCTGTTGAACAGGCCTTCCGTACCGCCCGCCAGCCCTTCGCCCAGGCGGGAGTTGCGGGTATGTTCGTACTGCGCCCAGTTGCTGGTGGTAATGCCGTTATCCCAGCCGCCGTTCCAGGTCACCGCAAAGTTCTGGCGGTAGATACGGTTAGTCTCTTTACCGTAGTTTTTCTTCACCAGCGCGTTGTCGTTGTTGGTGTTCTGCGTGTCGCCTGCGTACAGGTTGTTCTGACGGCTGTAGCCCGCTTCAAACTCAAGCGACTGCATTGGCGCGAAGTCCCAGCGCACCACGCCGTTGATGTCTTTGTTTTCCACACCTTCACGGCCTGCGGGCAGGGTGTTGGCGTAAGCGCCGGTACGGTCAGACTGGTGGCCCTGGTTGATGTCCCACGCGTCGGCCTGGGTCTTGTCCAGGTTGCCGAACATACGGAAGCTGAAGTCACCGCCCAGCGGGCCGCTCAGGCTGAAGTTGGTGCGCTTGGTGGAACCTTCGTCTTTATGCTCTGGCGCGTTCAGGTAGGTGTTCCAGGAGCCGTGCCACTGGTCGTCGAATTTTTTGGTGATGATGTTCACCACGCCGCCGGCCGCGCCGTTGCCGTAGCGCGCGGCGGCCGGGCCGCGGATCACTTCGATGCGTTCGATCATCTCCGGCGGCACCCAGCCGGTATCGCCGCGGGTGTCACGCTCGCCGCGCCAGCCCAGGCGGATGGAGTTACGGCTGGTCACCGGCTTACCGTCGATCAGGATCAGGGTGTTTTCCGGGCCCATGCCGCGAATGTCAATCTGACGGTTGTTCCCGCGCTGACCGCTGGTGGAGTTCCCGGTCAGGTTAACGCCCGGCATGGTTCGAATGATTTCAGCCACGTCCCGCGCGGGCGGGTTTTTGCGGATTTCATCGGCGGTGATGGTCGATACGCCCGGCGCCTGCAGGTTTTGCTCGGCGGCGGTGATCACCATCGTATCTTCGTGCTGCGCTGTGGTGGCGGCGGTATTGTCATCTGCCAGGGCTGGCAGCGTAATGCCGTAAATCCCCAAATTGACCAGCAAGGCCAGGGAGTGAATCTTCTTATTCATTGTACGTCCTGCTTTTCGCGCCGCATCCCCGGGCTCCATTCCCGATCGGGAGAGGAGGCGACATGGTTATTTTATGAGCGCGCTTCCCACAGCGCGGGCACTACGCTATTGCAAATGCAAATAGTTATCAATAATATTATCAATAAAATTTGTTCTGAAACAAAAAAATACTGTTAAACATGGGGTTATAAGGGTGACGGCGTTAACAACCGGAAGTGAAGCCTGGTGGCAGTCGAAAAACGGGCCAGAATGGGAACGTCTGAAGGCGAGCTATCGCGTCACCTTCTGGTGGCGTGACCCGGCAGGAACCCAGAAAACGTCAACGGTAAAACGCGTCTGGCTCTACATCACCGGCGTGACCGATCATCATCAAAATGCCCGTCCGCAATCTCTTGAGCGCATTCCGGATACCGATGTCTGGCAGTGGCAGGGCGAGTTCAGCCCCGAATGGCGCGGCAGCTACTGTTTTATCCCCTCCAGCAACGAAAACGATTTTGCCAGCGCAGTGTTTGAAGGCGAGCAGCCGGACCGCATGGCGCTGCGCGAAGGCTGGCGCAGGCTGCTGCCGCAGGCGGTGGCCGACCCGCTGAACCCGCAGAGCTGGCGCGGCGGGCGCGGTCACGCCGTCTCGGCGCTGGAGATGCCGGACGCGCCCGAGCAGCCGGGCTGGGATCGTCCCGATACGCCGTATCAGCCGCCTGTCTGCATTGAGTGGAACAGTGCACGTCTGAACAACCGGCGCCGCGTGTGGATTTTTACCACCGGAGATGACAGCCCCGAGCGCCCGCTGGCGGTGCTGCTCGACGGACAGTTCTGGGCCGAAAGCATGCCCGTCTGGCCTGCGCTGGCGTCGCTGACCCATGACGGCAAACTGCCGCCTGCGGTCTACGTCTTAATTGATGTGATCGACACAGAACATCGCAGCCGGGAACTGCCCTGTAATCCCGATTTCTGGCTGGCGGTGCAGGAAGAACTCCTTCCCCTTGTGAAAAAAACCGCCTCGTTCAGCGACCGCGCCGACCATACCCTGGTGGCGGGCCAGAGCTTCGGCGGGCTCTCTTCCCTCTATGCGGGCCTCAACTGGCCGCAGCGTTTTGGCTGCATCCTCAGCCAGTCCGGATCCTACTGGTGGCCGCACCGCGGCGCGCAGCAGGGCGGGCTGCTCATCGAACAACTCAAAGCGGGTGAAAAAAACGCTCGCGGGCTGCGCATCGTCCTTGAGGCCGGGCGCAACGAGCCGCTTATCTTGCGCGCAAACCAGGCGCTCCTCGCCGAACTACACACTCAGCAGCCGGTTATCTGGCGTCAGGTTGACGGCGGACACGATGCGCTTTGCTGGCGCGGTGGGCTGACGCAGGGGCTAATGACCCTCTGGCAGCCGCTTATTCACTAACGGAGTCTGTATGGAATTCAGCAATCCTTTCGATAATCCGCAGGGACAGTTCGCCATTTTGCAAAACGACCAGGGGCAGTACAGCCTGTGGCCGCAGCAGTGCGAACTGCCCGCAGGCTGGCGCGTTGTCTGCGAGCCGCAGTCCCAGGAGGCGTGCCAGCAGTGGCTTGCCGGGCATTGGCAAACGCTTGTTCCGTCCCATTTTGCGGAGGGAAGCGCATGAACCGTCTTCCTCTCGTCGCCGCCCAGCCGGGTATCTGGATGGCGGAACAGCTTTCCTCCCTGCCAAACGCCTGGAGCGTGGCGCACTATACCGAACTGAAAGGGGTTATCGACGCGCCATTGCTGGCAAAAGCGATAGCGGAAGGCATGATGCAGGCCGATACCCTGAGGATGCGTTTTGCCGAGGAGAACGGCGAGGTGTGGCAGTGGGTGGATGACACCTTCATTCTGCCGGAGCCACCCATCGTTCGCGTTACCTCTCACGATGACGCCGTGGCGCTGATGGAGGCCGATCTTAACCAAAACCTGCGCGTCGACAGCGGGCAGCCGCTGGCGTTTCATCAGCTGATTCAGGTGGGGGAAAGCCACTGGTACTGGTATCAGCGCTATCACCATCTGGTGGTGGATGGCTTCAGTTTCCCGGCCATTACCCGCCACATTGCCGCGATTTACGCCGCGTGGAAGAAGGGTGAAACGACGCCCGCCTCTCCGTTTACGCCGTTTGCCGAGGTGGTGGACGAGTATCAGCGCTATCGTGACAGCGAGGCATACGCGCGCGACGGTGCCTTCTGGGCTGAGCAGCGCAAGCAGCTTCCTTCTCCGGTCTCGCTCTCTTCCGCGCCGCTGCCGGGACGCGCCGCCACCACCGACATTCTGCGCCTGAAAATTGCAATGGACGGTCGCGCCTTTAGCCAGCTTGCTCAGGCGGCTGGGCAGGCGCAGCGCACCGATCTGGCCCTTGCGCTGGTGGCGCTGTGGCTGGGGCGCCTCACCGGACGGCTGGACTACGCCGCCGGGTTTATCTTTATGCGCCGCATGGGCTCTGCGGCGCTCACCGCGACCGGGCCGGTGCTCAACGTCCTGCCGCTGGCGGTGAATATCAACGCGCAGGAGAGCCTGCCGGCGCTGGCGCTGCGCCTGGCGAACCAGTTGAAAAAAATGCGCCGCCACCAGCGCTACGACGCCGAGCAGATCGTGCGCGACAGCGGGCGTGCCGCAGGCGACGAAGCGCTGTTTGGCCCGGTGCTGAACGTTAAGGTCTTCGATTATCAGCTGGATATCGACGGCGTGGTGGCCATTACCCACACGCTGGCGACCGGCCCGGTGAACGATCTGGAGCTGGCGCTGTTCCCGGACGAACAGGGTGGACTAAGTATTGAAATCCTCGCCAACAAGCAGCGTTACGCTGAGGCGACGCTGAAGCGTCACGTGGCGCGCCTGAACGCGATGCTGGTGCAGTTTGCCGCCAACCCGGACCTGCGCTGCGGCGAAGTGGAAACCGTTTCAGAGCAGGAATATCAGCAGCTGGCCCGTATCAACGATACCGGGCTGGCGCTGCCGTCCACCACGCTGGCGGATCTGGTGGCAGTGCAGGCAAGCAAAACGCCGGACGCCCCCGCGCTGGCGGACGCGCATATTGAACTCAGCTATCGCCAGATGCGCGAGCAGGTCGTCGCGCTGGCACATCAGTTGCGCGCGCGTGGCGTGAAGCCGGGCGACAGCGTGGCGGTGGCACTCCCGCGCTCGGTGTTCCTGACGCTGGCGCTGCACGGCATCGTCGAGGCCGGTGCCGCGTGGCTGCCGCTGGATACCGGCTACCCGGACGATCGCCTGCGGATGATGCTGGAGGACGCGAAGCCGTCCCTGCTCATTACCACCGACGAGCAGCTCCCGCGCTTTAACGATCTGCCAATTACTGCGTTTAGTTACAACACACTATTACCGGCCACCGATGCTGAACCTCTGCGGCTGGCGAAGCCGGAGCAGACCGCGTACATCATCTTTACCTCCGGTTCGACGGGCCGTCCGAAAGGGGTCATGGTCGGCCATACCGCCATCGTTAACCGCCTGAAGTGGATGCAGGATCATTATCCACTGGCGGCGCATGACGTGGTGGCGCAGAAAACGCCGTGCAGCTTTGACGTGTCGGTGTGGGAGTTCTGGTGGCCGTTTATCGCCGGGGCGAAGCTGGTGATGGCCGAGCCGGACGCGCACCGCGATCCGCAGGCGATGCAGAGCTTCTTCGCGCGGTACGGCGTGACCACCACCCACTTCGTGCCGTCGATGCTGGCGGCTTTTGTCGCCTCGCTGAAGCCGGAAAACGTTGCGTGCTGCAAAACGCTTAAGCAGGTGTTCTGCAGCGGTGAAGCGCTGCCGACCGAACTGTGCCGCGAGTGGGAACAGCTCACCCGTGCGCCGCTGCATAACCTCTATGGCCCAACGGAAGCGGCGGTGGACGTGAGCTGGTATCCAGCGTTTGGCCCCGAGCTGGCAGCGGTTGCAGGCAACAGCGTGCCAATTGGCTTCCCGGTGTGGAACACGGGGCTGCGCATTCTGGACGCGATGATGCGCCCGGTGCCGTTCGGCGTGGCGGGGGACCTTTATCTCACCGGCATTCAGCTGGCGCAGGGGTATCTGGGACGACCGGATCTCACCGCCAGCCGCTTTATTGCCGACCCGTTCGCCCCAGGTGAGCGGATGTATCGCACCGGGGATGTGGCCCGCTGGCTTGACAACGGCGCGGTGGAATATCTGGGCCGCAGCGACGATCAGCTGAAAATTCGCGGCCAGCGCATCGAGCTGGGCGAGATCGACCGGGCGATGCTGTCGCTGCCGGACGTAGCCCAGGCCGTGGCGCATGCCTGCGTGTTCAACCAGGCGGCGGCAACCGGCGGTGATGCTCGCCAGCTGGTGGGCTACGTGGTTTCCGAATCCGGCTTACCGCTGGATCGCGACGCGCTGCTTGCTTCACTCAAAGCCCAGCTGCCGCCGCATATGGTGCCGGTAGTGCTGCTGCAAATCAGCGCGCTGCCGTTAAGCGCGAACGGCAAGCTGGATCGCAAGGCGCTGCCGCTGCCGGAGCTGACGAGTAACACCTCCGGGCGCGCGCCGGAGAGCGAAACCGAAGTCGCCGTCGCGCAGGCGTTTTCCGCCCTGCTGGGCTGCGAGGTCAATGATATCGAAGCCGATTTCTTTGCCCTCGGTGGACACTCGCTGCTGGCAATGCGTCTGGCGGCGCAGCTTAGCCGCGCGTTCAACCGCAAGGTCACGCCGGGGCAGATTATGGTCGCCTCGACGGTGAGCAAGCTTAGCGCACTGCTGGATTCGCAGATGAGCGACGAGCAGGCGCAGCGTCTGGGGTATGAAACCCTTTTGCCGCTGCGCGAAAGCAACGGCCCGACGCTGTTCTGCTTCCATCCGGCGTCCGGCTTTGCCTGGCAGTTTAGCGTGCTGGCGCGCTACCTCAGCCCGCGCTGGGCAATAACCGGTATTCAGTCTCCCCGACCTGAGGGGCCGATGCAGCAGTGTGCGGATCTGGATGGAGTCATTGAGCACCATCTGAATACGTTGCGCGTACAACAGCCGAAGGGCCCGTATTATCTGTTCGGCTATTCCCTCGGCGGCACGCTGGCGCAGGGAATTGCCGCCCGTCTGTGCGAGCTGGGTGAAGAGGTGGCCTTCCTCGGCCTGCTGGATACCTGGCCGCCGGAAACCCAGAACTGGGCGGAGAAAGAGGCTAACGGCCTCGACCCGGAGGTGCTGGCAGAAATCGAGCGCGAGCGTCAGGCCTTTATCGCGGCGCAGCAGGGGCAGGGCTCCAGCGAGCTGTTTAACGCTATTGAAGGCAACTACGCCGACGCGGTGCGTCTGCTGACCACGGCGCACAGCGCGCGGTTTGACGGCAAAGCGACGCTGTTTGTCGCCGAGCGCACGCGAACGATGGATCCGCAGGTCGCGTGGGCACCTTGGGTTGGGGAACTGGAGGTGTACAGCCAGGACTGCGCCCACGTGGATATCATTTCACCGCAGGCGTTTGAGAAGATAGGGCCGGTATTGAAGGAGATATTGGGATAACGTCAACAGCCCCTCACCCTAGCCCTCTCCCCATAGGGGAGAGGGTGTAATCGTCCCCTCTCCCCTATGGGGAGAGGGTCAGGGTGAGGGGTCATCAGACCGCACGTTTCCCCAGTGGCACCACCAGCGGCGTACCCGCCACCGGATCGTCAATAATCATGCAGCGCATGCCGTAGATCCGCGCGATCAGCTCCGGCGTCACAATCTCTTTCGGCGCGCCCTGCGCCACAATCTCACCGTTCCGCAAGGCAATCAGGTGCGTGGCGTAGCGGCAGGCCTGGTTTAAATCATGCAGCACCGCCGCCAGGGTGTACCCCTGCGTGCGGTTCAGCTCGCTCAGCAGCTCCAGCAGGTCAATCTGATGGCTGATATCCAGCCAGGTCGTCGGCTCGTCCAGCAGCATGATGGAGGTCTCCTGTGCCAGCACCATCGCGATCCACGCGCGCTGACGCTGCCCGCCGGAAAGGGTATCCACGCTTTGTTGGGCGAGATCGGTAATCCCCGTCGCCTGCATCGCGCGACTGACCGCCTCGTCATCTTCCTTGCGCCAGCGGGTGAACAGCGGCTGGTGCGGGTAGCGCCCACGCGAGACCAGTTCCTGCACCGTGATGTCCCCCGGCGTGGTGGCGTTCTGCGCCAGCAGACCGATGCGCCGCGCTACCTCTTTGCTGGCGAAACGCTGGATCTGCTCGCCGTCGAGAAACACGCTGCCCTCTGTCGGCGTCATCAGGCGGCTCAGGGTGCGCAGCAATGTCGATTTGCCGCAGCCGTTCGGGCCGATAATCGCTGTGAAGTGGCCGTCCGGAATGGCGACGGTTAAATCATGGGCAATGATTTTTTTCCCGTAACCGAGGGTTAAGTTTTCGCCGCGCAAGCGGGTGGTTGAATCTGTCATTTCTTGCGTGACTCCTGAACGAGCAAGACGATGAGGTAAATCCCGCCGAGGCTGACGGTCACCACGCCCACCGGAAGTTGATAAGGCATAAACAGCTGTTGGGCGCAGAGGTCGGCAGCCAGCAGTAGCAACGAGCCGCACAGCGCCGCCTGGGTTAAGCCCCAGCGTGCCGTACCACTCATACGCCGTGCGATATGCGGCGCGACAAGAGCGATAAATGAGATTGGCCCGGCAATCGCGGTGGCAGCAGCCGTCAGTAATACGGCAACCAGCATCAGCATCAGGCGCGAGCGCTCAACGCCCACGCCCAGCGCGCAGGCACTGTCGTCGCCCATCTCCAGCAGGCGCATGCGGCGAACCAGCAGCAGCGCACCGATGAACATCAGCAAAATCAGCGGCGCGGCGGGCCAGGTTTTGCCCCACGTCAGGCCGTTGAGGGAACCGGCGTACCACAGCCCGGCGGAGAGCGCAGTTTCCAGCGAGGCCTGCAGTAAAAGCCAGGTGTTAAAGGCCATCAGCATGGCGCGGATGCCAATCCCGATGATGATCAGGCGGAAGGTGTCGATGCCGTTGCGCCAGGCCAGCGCCCAGATCAGTAAGGACGTTAAAATGCCGCCCGCCATCGCCGTAAAGGTAATCGCCGTCAGGTGCTGACCGAACAGCACCATCGCCACCAGTACGCCGCTCCAGGCCCCGGTATTGAGGCCCATCACGTCCGGGCTGCCGAGCGGGTTGCGCATCAGTGACTGGAAAATTGCGCCGCTTACGCCGAGCGCCGCGCCCACCAGGATCGCCATCGCCACGCGCGGCAGTCGCCACTCCGTCACCACCAGGGTGATGTTGCGCGGCGCGCTGCCGAGCAGGGCGTTAAACACCTGCGCAAAATCAAGCGTCACCGCGCCGCTGCGCAGGCTCCAGACCGCCAGCAGCACAATGGCGATAAGCAGCAGCGAGACGCTGGTGACTAAACGACGGGACGGGGCCATCATGCGCCACCTCCGCGTTTACGGCGTACCAGGAAGATCAGCACCGGCGCGCCGATAAAGGCGCTGACCACCGAGACGCGCAGTTCACCCGGTACCAGAAGACGACCGAGAACATCGGCAAACAGCAGCAGGGCAGGCGTCGCCAGCAGCGTAACGGGCAGCGACCAGCGGTGATCCGCTCCCACCAGCCAGCGCGCCATGTGCGGCATCATCAGGCCGATAAAGGCAATCGGACCGACCACCGCCGTCGCGCTGCCGCACAGCACGGTGATGGCAAGCAGACCCGTCAGCTGGGTGCGCGCCACGCGATTGCCGAGCGCGGTCGCGGTGTCGCTGCCGAGGCTCAGGCTGTTCAGCGCCCGACTTAAAAACAGCGCCACGGCAGCAGCGATAATGACCGGGATCGTCACCACTTTTAGGGTTTCAAGGGTACGGATATCCAGCGAGCCTGCCTGCCAGAAGCGTAGCTGGTCGTAAACGTCCGGGTTAAGCAGGGCGATGCCGTTGGACAAGCCTTCCAGCACCGCCGCCAGCGCCACGCCTGCCAGCGTTAAGCGTACCGGGCTCAGCTGGCCGCCGCCCTGGCTGCCGGTAAAGGCCACTACCAGCGAGGCGGCCAGCGCGCCGCAGAAGGCCATCACCAGCTGTTCAGAGGGCGACGTCAATCCAAACAGCGCCGCGCCGAGCACAATGGCAAAACTCGCACCGGAGTTGACGCCGAGAATGCCGGGGTCCGCCAGCGGGTTGCGGGTAAGGGTTTGCATCAGCGCACCGGCAAGGCCGAGCGCGCCTCCGGCCAGCAGTCCGGCAAGGGTGCGGGGCAGGCGGGCGTCAAGCACGATGACGCAGTCAGCGCTCTGGCAGGTGCCGGAGAGCGCATCGACGATAACGGATGCGGGCAGCGGTTTCGCGCCGACCAGCAGGCTGAGTGCAATCGCAATGCTCAGGAGCAGCAGTAAAACGGGCACGGCAACGGCGCGCACCGCAGAAGAGGAAAACGACATAGCAACGTCCATGATTTGATAATGATAGTGATTATCGTTATCTATCTTATTTGGCTATGTTAGCATGTGCGCCCATGGAATGGGTAGAATTACACTCAAGGCTTTGTCATGAATCAAAAATCCTGGCTGCTCAACCTCAGCCTGCTCAAAACGCACCCGGCGTATCGCGCCGTTTTTATCGCTCGCTTTATCTCCATTTTGTCCCTCGGCCTGCTCGGCGTGGCCGTGCCGGTACAAATCCAGAGCATGACGCACTCCAGCTGGCTGGTGGGGTTATCCGTCACCTTAACCGGCGGGGCGATGTTTATTGGCCTGATGGTCGGCGGCGTGCTGGCTGACCGCTACGAGCGTAAGAAGCTGATCCTGCTGGCGCGCGGCACCTGCGGCGTGGGCTTTATTGGGCTGTGTCTGAACGCCATGCTGCCGGAACCATCGCTCATCGCCATTTATGCGCTGGGGCTGTGGGACGGCTTTTTTGCTTCGTTAGGCGTGACGGCGCTGCTGGCGGCAACGCCCGCGCTGGTGGGGCGTGAAAACCTGATGCAGGCGGGGGCGATCACCATGCTCACCGTGCGCCTGGGCTCGGTGATTTCGCCGATGGTGGGCGGCCTGCTGCTGGCGACAGGCAACGTGGCGTGGAACTACGGGCTGGCGGCGGCGGGAACCTTCATCACCACGCTGACCCTGTTGCGCCTGCCGCTGCTGCCACCTCCGCCGCAGCCGCGCGAGCATCCGCTGAAATCGCTGATGGCCGCGATTCGTTTTCTGTTCAGCAACCCGCTAATTGGCGGCATTGCGCTGCTCGGCGGCCTGTTGACCATGGCGAGCGCCGTGCGCGTGCTTTACCCGGCGCTGGCAGGGGAATGGCAGATGAGCGCCTCGGAAATTGGCGTGCTGTACGCCGCTATTCCGCTCGGCGCGGCGTGTGGGGCGCTGACAAGCGGCAACCTGGCGCAGAGCGCGAGACCGGGGCTGATCATGCTGGTGGCGACGCTGGCCTCGTTTATCGCCATTGGTTTCTTCAGCCTGATGCCGGTGTGGGCGCTCGGAGTGATGTGTCTGGTGCTCTTCGGCTGGCTGAGCGCCATCAGTTCGCTGTTGCAGTACACCCTGATCCAGACCCAGACGCCGGAAGGGATGCTCGGGCGCATTAACGGCCTGTGGACGGCGCAGAACGTCACGGGGGATGCGATTGGCGCGGCGATCCTCGGCGGGCTGGGGGTGATAATGACTCCGGTGGCGTCGGCGAGCAGCAGCGGGTTTGCGTTAGCGATGATTGGCGTGATTTTGTTAGTGGCGTTGGTGGAATTGCGGCGGTTCAGGCAGGAGAGTGCTCCGGTGTGATTTGCCGGGTGGCGGCTTCGCCTTACCCGGCCTACATTTTGCACCCGTAGGCCCGGTAAGCGAAGCGCCACCGGGCGCAGGCATTACCCAAAAATTGCCTCTAAACGCTGCAATACCAGCATCGCGCTGTAATAGTCCAGGCGGAACGTCTCGGTTCCCAATGCCCAGACGCGCTTGTTCTGTACCGCAGGCAGGTGTGCCAGAAGCGGGTTGGCGTAGATGGCATCCACGTCTTTCTGGTCGCCCGCAAACACAAACAGCCCTTCGCCGTTCAGTCCCGTCGCCAGGTTTTCACCCCCTAACTGGATAATGTCGTGGCGTTTGCCCTGACTTTTTGAGGTGTGCAACCCGGCAGGCACATCCGCCAGCGTAAAGCCCAACTGATGCAGCAGCTTGCCCTGTGCCGATTCCGCAGTCCACAGGTTGGCGCTGTGCGCGGCGGCGGTGTAGACGATGGCGTTCACCGGCTGCGGCGGCAGCGTCATCTGCTGTTTCACCTGGGCGAGCTGTTTATCAAATGCGGCAATACGTTCTGAGGCCTGTTTCTCCTGCCCGGTGATCGTACCCAGCTGCGTCAGCAGCGTCTGCCAGCTCTTGTCGTCGTAGTTGATGATAAGCGTCGGGGCGATGGCGGAGAGCTGATCGTACAGCGCCAGCGCGGAATCCCCGCCGGTGGCGCTGATCAAAATCAGATCCGGCATCTGGGCGGCAACCGCTTCGGCGCTCGGCTCGCCAATGTACAGCCGCGCAACCTTGCGCTGTTTCGCGATATCACCCCACTGGCGCAGGAAACCCTGCCCATCCGCCACGCGGTTGTTCGGCGTGGTGGCGCCGCTGGCGACGACCGGTGCGTCAATCGCCAGCAGGGAGCCGGTTAAGGTCACGCTGGTGGAGACAATACGCATCGGCTTGCTATTAAGCGTGTGAACGCCGCGGCTGTCAGTTACCTGACGCGGCCAGTCGGCGGCGATGACTGAGGTTAGTCCTAAAACAAAAAGTCCTGTTAAAAGAAGGGTGTTACGTAAAAAGGCAGGGATTTTCACAGAGCGTCATCCTGTTTTTGTTGAAGTTAATGCTTCTCATTTTCATGATTGCCGGGAAGGGATGCAAGCGTTAGTCGCACAAGTTGTTTGCTCTGCGGTTGACAGCGGGGCGATGTGGGATTAGGTTAGCCGACGAAAATATAAATGATAATCATTATTGCTTCTTTTATCATTTTAAGGAGGATGATATGGATACGTCCCTGGCTGAGGAAGTTCAGCACACCGCGACTACGCTGCAATCAGACAGCTTTTTCTTTATGTCGCCTTACCGCAGCTTTACCACGTCCGGCTGCTTTGCCCGTTTTTCTGAACCCGCCGTTGGCGGCGACGATCCGGCAGGCCGCTTCCAGCAGAAATTAGCCCAGGCTTTTCAAAACGCGAAGGCCAGCGGCATCGCCCATCCGGTCATGGTAGGGGCAATCCCGTTCGATACCCGCAAGCCGTCGTCGCTGTTTATTCCTGAACGCTGGCAGACGTTTTCTCGCCCGGCGCGCCAGCAGTCTTCACGCTATTTCTCCGCTGCGCAGTCACTGAATATCGAAAAACGTACCGAGATCCCCCCGCAGCCTGTGTTTGAAGAGATGGTCGCCCGCGCCGCGGCGCTGACCGCCACGCCGCAGGTGAACAAGGTCGTGCTCTCGCGCCTGATTGATATCGCGACCGATAACAACATTGATAGCGGTGCGCTGATGGAGCGTCTTATCGCCCAGAACCCGGCGAGCTTTAACTTCCACGTGCCGCTGGAAGACGGCGGCGTGCTGCTGGGGGCAAGCCCCGAACTGCTGCTGCGTAAAGAGGGCGCACACTTTAGCTCGCTGCCGCTGGCAGGCTCGGCGCGTCGTCAGCCAGACGACGTATTAGATCGCGAAGCGGGCAATAAGCTGCTGGCCTCCGAAAAAGACCGCCACGAGCACGATCTGGTGACCCAGGCGATGAAGGCCATTCTGGCACCGCGCAGCCATCATCTCAGCATGCCGGATTCTCCTCAGCTGATTACCACGCCGACGCTGTGGCATCTGGCAACGCCGGTAGAAGGCGAGGCGCGTGAAAATGAAAATGCCCTGACGCTGGCCTGTCTGCTGCACCCGACGCCTGCACTGAGCGGTTTCCCGCACCAGGCGGCGAAAGAACTGATCGCCGAGCTGGAGCCGTTCGACCGCGAGCTGTTCGGCGGCATCGTCGGCTGGTGCGACAGCGAAGGCAACGGCGAGTGGGTAGTAACCATCCGCTGCGCGCGTCTTCGCGAAAATAGCGTTCGCCTGTTTGCCGGTGCGGGCATTGTTCCCGCCTCCTCGCCGGTGGGCGAGTGGCGCGAAACCGGCGTGAAGCTCTCCACCATGCTCAACGTGTTTGGTTTGCACTAAGGAATATACATGACCATCCCTTTTACCCGCTGGCCTGAGGAATTTGCCCGCCGCTACCGCGAAAAAGGCTACTGGCAGGATCTGCCGCTGACCCACATCCTGACGGACCATGCGGACAGCGATGCCGTGGCGATTATTGACGGCGATCGTCGCATCACCTACCGCGCGTTTAATCAGGCGGTGAACAACCTGGCGTCCGCCCTTCAGGCACAGGGGCTGCATCGCGGCGAGACGGCGCTGGTGCAGCTTGGCAACGTGGCCGAGTTCTACATCACCTTCTTCGCGCTGCTGCAAATCGGCGTCGCGCCGGTCAACGCGCTCTTTAGCCATCAGCGAAGCGAGCTGAACGCCTACGCGGAGCAGATCAAACCCACCGTACTGATTGCCGATCGCGACCACGCGCTGTTTGCTGGCGATGATTTTCTGAATGCCTTTGTGGATGCACACCGCTCGGTTCGCGTCGTGCTGCTGCGCGGCGATCGGGGTGAACACGCGCTGGAAGCGGCGATGGCCCGCCCGGCGGACAATTTCATCCCGAACCCGACGCCCGCCGACGAAGTGGCGTTCTTCCAGCTCTCCGGCGGCAGCACCGGCACGCCGAAGCTGATCCCGCGCACGCACAACGACTACGACTACAGCATCCGCCGCAGCAACGAGATTTGCGGCATTACCGCCGAAACGCGTTACCTGAATGCCTTGCCTGCAGCGCATAACTACGCCATGAGCTCCCCGGGATCGCTTGGTATCTTCACCGCGGGCGGCTGCGTGGTGCTGGCGAACGACCCGAGCGCCACGCTCTGCTTCCCGCTGATTGAGCAGCATCAGATTAACGTCACCTCACTGGTGCCGCCCGCGGTCAGCCTGTGGTTGCAGGCGATTGCCGACGGCGCGGGGAACGCCCAGCTGAAATCCCTCGAACTGCTCCAGGTGGGGGGCGCGCGCCTGTCCGCCACGCTTGCGGCGCGGATTCCGGCAGAAATTGGCTGCCAGCTTCAGCAGGTGTTCGGCATGGCGGAAGGGCTGGTGAACTACACCGCCCTCGACGACGCGCCGGAGCGCATCATCAATACCCAGGGCCGCCCGATGTGCCCGGATGATGAAGTGTGGGTGGCGGACGAGGACGGCAACCCGCTGCCGCGCGGGGAAGTCGGGCGTCTGATGACGCGCGGGCCGTACACCTTCCGCGGCTACTTCAACAGCCCGGAACACAACGCCAGCGCCTTTGATACCGACGGCTTTTACTGCTCGGGCGATCTGATCGCCATCGACGAGCAGGGCTACATCACCGTGCAGGGGCGCGAGAAGGATCAGATCAACCGCGGTGGGGAGAAGATCGCCGCCGAAGAGATCGAAAACCTGCTGCTGCGCCACGAAGCGGTGATCCACGCCGCGCTGGTGAGCATGGAGGACAGCCTGCTGGGCGAAAAAAGCTGCGCGTACCTGGTGGTGAAACAGCCCCTGCGCGCGGTGGAGATGCGCCGCTTCCTGCGCGAGCAGGGCGTTGCCGAATTCAAGCTGCCGGACCGCGTGGAGAGCGTGGATGCGCTCCCGCTCACGCCGGTCGGCAAAGTCGATAAGAAACAGTTGCGCCTGTGGCTTGCTGAACGCGCCCGGGGCTGAGGAACAGAGTATGGCCATTCCAAAATTAACCGCATACGCGCTGCCAACCGCAGCAGAGCTGCCGACCAGTAAAGTGAACTGGGCGTTTGAACCTGAGCGCGCGGCGCTGCTGATCCACGATATGCAGGAGTACTTCCTGAATTTCTGGGGCGAAAATAGCGCGATGATGCAGCAGGTAGTGGCGAACATCGCTAAACTGCGCGCGTACTGCAAAGAGCACAATATTCCGGTGTACTACACCGCCCAGCCGAAAGAGCAGAGCGACGAAGACCGCGCCCTGCTGAACGACATGTGGGGGCCGGGCCTGACCCGCTCGCCGGAGCAGCAGCGCATTGTCCGTGAACTGACCCCGGACGAAGCGGACACGGTGCTGGTGAAGTGGCGCTACAGCGCGTTTCACCGCTCGCCGCTGGAGCAGATGCTGAAAGAGACGGGCCGAAACCAGCTGCTGATTACCGGCGTGTACGCCCACATCGGCTGCATGACCACCGCCACCGACGCCTTCATGCGCGACATCAAGCCGTTCTTTATTGCCGACGCGCTGGCGGATTTCACCCGCGACGAGCACCTGATGTCGCTGAACTACGTGGCCGGACGCTCGGGCCGCGTGGTGATGACCGACGAGCTGCTGCCGTCCGTTCCGGCAACGAAAGCCGCGCTGCGTGAGCTTGTTCTGCCGCTGCTGGACGAGTCCGACGAGCCGATGGATGACGAAAACCTGATCGACTACGGTCTGGACTCGGTGCGCATGATGGCGCTGGCCGCCCGCTGGCGCAAAGTGCACGGCGATATCGACTTCGTGATGCTGGCAAAAAATCCAACAATCGACGCCTGGTGGGCGCTGCTCTCCCGCGAGGTGAAGTAATGGGTTTTGATTTTACCGGCAAAACCGTCTGGGTGACGGGCGCGGGGAAGGGGATTGGCTACGCGACGGCGCTGGCGTTTGTTGAGGCGGGCGCACAGGTGACCGGCTTCGATCTGGCGTTTCCGCAGGATGATTACCCGTTCGCCACCGAAACCCTGGACGTGGCGAACGCCGCACAGGTGCAGGAGGTGTGCGGGCACGTGCTGACAACGCTTGAGCGGCTGGACGTGCTGGTCAACGCGGCGGGCATTTTGCGCATGGGGGCGACGGACCAGCTCTCGCTGGAGGACTGGCAGCAGACCTTCGCGGTCAACGTCGGCGGCGCGTTCAACCTGTTCCAGCAGACGATGGGCCAGTTCCGCCGTCAGCAGGGCGGGGCGATAGTCACCGTGGCGTCCGACGCGGCGCACACGCCGCGCATCGGGATGAGCGCCTATGGTGCGTCGAAAGCGGCGCTGAAAAGCCTGGCCCTGACCGTCGGGCTGGAGCTGGCGGGCAGCGGCGTGCGCTGTAACCTGGTGTCGCCGGGCTCAACGGACACCGACATGCAGCGCACCCTGTGGAAAAGCGACGACGCGGAGCAGCAGCGCATTCGCGGCTTTGGCGAGCAGTTTAAGCTTGGCATTCCGCTGGGCAAAATTGCCCGTCCGCAGGAGATAGCTGCGACCGTGCTGTTCCTTGCCTCCGATGCCGCCAGCCATATTACCCTGCAGGATATCGTGGTGGACGGCGGCTCCACCCTGGGGGCGTAATGATCTGGAAACGTCATTTATCCCTCGATGAGCTGAATGCCACCAGTCTGAACACGATGGTGGCGCATCTTGGCATTATCTATACCCGCCTCGGGGACGATACGCTGGAAGCCGAAATGCCGGTGGATGCGCGCACCCATCAGCCGTTTGGCCTGCTGCACGGCGGCGCGTCGGCGGCACTTGCGGAAACGCTCGGCTCAATGGCCGGTTTTCTGATGACCCGCGACGGACAGAACGTGGTGGGAACAGAGCTGAACGCCACGCACCATCGCGCGGTCTCTCACGGCAAGGTGCGCGGCGTGTGTCAGCCGCTGCATCTGGGGCGTTCCAGCCAGAGCTGGGAGATTGTGGTCTTTGACGAGCAGGGGCGGCGGTGCTGCACCTGCCGGTTGAGTACGATGGTATTGGGTTGAACGGTGCAGAATTGCCGGGTGGTGGCTTCGCCTTACCCGGCCTACACCTCACACGTAGGCCCGGTAAGCGAAGCGCCACCGGGCAATGTTTACAACATCGAAACCACCCGCTTCAACAGCCGAATCCTCGGTTCAATGGATGCTTTATCCAGCCATTCCGCGGGGCTGTGGAACCCGGCGCCAATCGGCCCCAGGCCGTCGAGCGTCGGGATACCCAGCGCGGCGGTGTGGTTGGCATCGCTGCCTCCGCCGACCGCCTGCCAGGTAATGTCGATACCCTCCGCTTTTCCTGCGGCTTCAACCTGCTGCATCAGGGCCTGCGTCGCAACGCTGGCTGCCATCGCCGGTTTGTGATTCACCCGCGTCAGGGTCGTGGTCACGCCGTCTGAAAAGCCTTTTTCGCATAATGCCTCGAGCGCCTGATTCACCCGGTCGTACTCGTCGTTTTCCCAAAAGCGCACGTCGAGTTCGGCTACGGCGTTATCCGCCACCACGTTGGCCGCGCTGCCGCCGTGAATCACCCCGACGTTGAGCGTGGTGCCGCGATCCCAGTCGGTTAGCGCATTAATGGCGATGACGCTGTTCGCCAGGGCGGTAATTGCCGAGCGGCCTTTCTCCGGATCGTTGCCCGCGTGTGCCGCTACGCCGCTGAAGGTCAGGTGATAGCCCGCCATCCCTTTACGCGCTTTCACCAGCGAACCGTCCGCGCGGGCGGCTTCGCACACCAGCACGCAACGGGAACGCTTAGCCAGCTCGCCAATCCATTCGTGGGAATACACCGAGCCGGTCTCTTCGTCCGGGTTCATCGCCACAGCAATCGCGAGACGATCTTTGTCCGCGGCGTCGAGCCCGCGCATCGCCCACAAAATATTCAGAAGTCCGCTCTTCATATCCGAGACGCCGGGGCCGTACAGACGGGTACCGTCCTCGCTCATCGGGCGCTCGGCGACGGTGCCCGGGGCAAACACGGTATCCAGGTGCCCGACCAGCAGCACGTCAAACTGCTCCGCCTGCGGCTTGTTGCTGACGAACACACCGGGGCCTACTTTATCACCCAGATTAACCTGCTCGGTGTGCCAGCCTTCGCGCTGCCAGAGCTGCTGCATGATGCCTGCCACGGCGGCAACGCCCGCAATGGTCTGGGTGCCGCAGTCCACGTTCACCAGGGTTTTCAGCTCTTCAATATAGTGGTCAAGATTCATGTTCACGTCCTGTTCAGAGAATAATGCGCATCAGCAGCATGGCTAAAAACGCGTTGACTACCGAGATGGCGATCATCAGCGGGATACGTTTGGCGCGGGTGCCGATCACGCCCAGAATGCGGCCCAGATACTGCACCTGCGAGCCCATCAGGTAGATAGCGGGCGCCAGGATCGCCAGGTGCTCGCCGGTGATAATGCCTTTATCAAACAGGCCGATGGCGACGCCGATCCCGCCGCCCATCGACATCCAGCCGCCAATCAGCACCGCGGCGGCTTCACCCGGCAGGCCGAACAGGCCCATCAATGGGGCGAAAATCATACCCAGCCCTTTCAGGGCGCCGGTAATTTCCAGCGCCTTGATGATGATAAATGCCATTACCACGTTGGGCAGGGTGCTGCTGGTAGCGATGCTCCAGCCTTTGCGCGCGCCCTCGACGAAGACATCGGTAATCACGGGGTTAGACTGTGGGGCACTCATGCGGCGTCTCCTTTACGGGTGAAGGACAGAATCAATCGCAGCAGATTTGCGCCCACGATTTTCATGATGAACATGACGGCGATACAGGCTCCGATGGACGTAGGTACCGCCGCCGTGCCGTCAACGGCGACCAGCGTGAAGAGGATCGCCCCGGAAGAGAAAAAGTTGGTGATCATCGCCCCAGCGGAGAACTGGAACATGGCAAAAACGTCTTTCTCTTTTTCGCTGATTTGCCCTTCATCAGACAGGTTGCGGGTCAGCGACGCGCCCACGTCGGTGCTTTGCAGGCTGCCAATCAGCGCCAGCCCGGTGGTGCCGGGAATGCCCAGCAGCGGGCGAAGCAGAGGGGTTAAGAGTTTGCGGGCGGCACGCAGCGCGCCATAGTGCTCCAGCACGTTGATCATCCCCAGCGCGAACATCACCGCGGGAATTAAACCGAGCGCGAAGAGAAACCCGTCCATCGCGCCGCTGCCGCCGGTGCCGCGAAAGGCGCTGCTGGCCGTGGTTAACGTACCGTCATCCAGACTGGCTTTGCTGACGACTTTGCCAAATGCGCCGTTTAGGGTGGTGAAATCAAAGACGCCGTACCACTCTTTTCCGCCTAACAGGCCGGAGAAGAAAACGGCTGCAAACGCCAGGGCGAAGTACGCGCCCGGCCCGACCTTATAATCCTGAGGTACAGAACTGTTCATATCCTTTTCCTTGTATGTACGCGATTGCGCAGGAACATTCTGGCGAGGTTATGACCAAAAAAAATGATACAAATCATTCCGTAAGGCGGTGCATGGATGAAAAAGGCAAAAGTGTGACCGAGGACGTCACGAAAGTGATCGGCTTAACAATGTGGTGTAAATGTCTGGTTTGACCACGCATTATTGCGTTTCAAAGTTGTTAAATTTTTCCGGTTGTTCTAGAAACAAAATGTAACATCTCACTGTTTCACAACAACGGATAACCACTATGAACAACTCAGGGAAATACCTTACATGGGCAGGGCTCTCCGTTGTGGGAGCCTTTGCCCTGGGCTATATCGCCCTCAACCGGGGGGAGCAGATCAATGCGCTCTGGATCGTTGTCGCCTCCGTCTGCATTTATCTGATCGCGTACCGTTTTTATGGCCGCTATATCGCGAAGAACGTTTTAGGCGTTGATGCAACGCGCATGACGCCTGCCGTGCGCCACAACGACGGGCTGGACTACGTGCCGACCGATAAAAAAGTGCTGTTCGGTCACCACTTTGCGGCGATTGCCGGAGCGGGCCCGCTGGTGGGGCCGGTGCTGGCGGCGCAGATGGGCTACCTGCCAGGGATGATCTGGATCCTCGCGGGCGTAGTGCTGGCGGGCGCGGTGCAGGACTTTATGGTGCTGTTCGTCTCCACCCGTCGCGACGGTCGTTCGCTGGGTGAGCTGGTGAAAGAGGAGATGGGGGCAACCGCCGGGGTGATCGCACTGGTGGCGACCTTTATGATCATGGTGATCATCCTCGCGGTGCTGGCGATGATCGTGGTGAAAGCGCTGACCCACAGCCCGTGGGGAACCTATACCGTTGCCTTCACCATTCCGCTGGCGCTGTTTATGGGGATCTACATTCGCTATCTGCGCCCGGGGCGCATTGGTGAAGTGTCGGTGATTGGTCTGGTGTTCCTGGTGTTCGCCATTATCTCCGGCGGCTGGGTGGCGGAAAGCCCAACCTGGGCACCGTTCTTCGACTTCACCGGCGTACAGCTGACCTGGATGCTGGTGGGATACGGCTTTGTAGCGGCGGTGCTGCCGGTATGGCTGCTGCTCGCTCCGCGTGATTACCTTTCCACCTTCCTGAAAATCGGCACCATCGTCGGGCTGGCAATCGGCATTCTGATTATGCGCCCGACCCTGACCATGCCCGCGCTGACCAAATTCATCGACGGCACCGGCCCGGTCTGGACCGGTAACCTGTTCCCGTTCCTGTTTATCACCATCGCCTGCGGTGCGGTGTCCGGCTTCCACGCGCTGATAGCCTCCGGGACGACGCCGAAGATGCTGGCGAATGAAAATCAGGCCTGCCTGATTGGCTACGGCGGCATGCTGATGGAGTCCTTCGTCGCTATCATGGCGCTGGTCTCGGCCTGCATTATCGACCCGGGCGTGTATTTCGCGATGAACAGCCCGATGGCGGTCCTGGCACCTGCCGGCACCGTTGACGTGGTCGCCTCTGCCGCGCAGGTGGTCAGCGGCTGGGGCTTTGCCATTACCCCTGAAACGCTAACGCACATTGCTAATGAGGTAGGCGAGCAGTCGATTATTTCCCGTGCGGGCGGCGCGCCGACGCTGGCGGTCGGCATGGCGTATATTCTCCACGGTGCGCTGGGCGGGCTGATGGATGTCTCGTTCTGGTATCACTTCGCCATCCTGTTTGAAGCGCTGTTTATCCTGACGGCGGTAGATGCCGGTACGCGTGCGGCGCGCTTTATGCTCCAGGACCTGCTGGGCGTGATCTCCCCGAACCTGAAGCGTACCGACTCACTCCCGGCTAACCTGCTGGCGACGGCGCTGTGCGTGCTGGCGTGGGGCTACTTCCTGCACCAGGGCGTGGTCGACCCGCTGGGTGGGATTAACACCCTGTGGCCGCTGTTTGGGATCGCCAACCAGATGCTGGCGGGCATGGCGCTGATGCTCTGCGCGGTGGTGCTGTTCAAGATGAAGCGCCAGCGTTACGCGTGGGTGGCGTTAGTGCCAACCGCATGGCTGCTGATTTGTACCCTGACGGCAGGCTGGCAGAAAGCCTTCAGCCCGGACAACAAGGTGGGCTTCCTGGCAATCGCCAACAAGTTCCAGGCGATGATCGACAGCGGTAAGATCCCGGCGCAGTACACCGAGTCGCAGCTGTCGCAACTGGTGTTTAACAACCGTCTGGACGCTGGGCTGACTATCTTCTTTATGGTGGTGGTCGTGGTGCTGGCGTTGTATTCTCTCAAGACCGCGCTGGCGGCGTTGAAAGTCGATAAGCCAACGGCGAAAGAGACACCTTACGAGCCGATGCCTGAAAACCTGGACGAGATTGTCACCCAGGCCAAAGGGGCGCATTAACCAAAAACCCCTCACCCCAGCCCTCTCCCCGAAGGGGAGAGGGTGTTGTAAGTTCCCTCTCCCCTTTGGGGAGAGGGGTAGGGTGAGGGGGAAACAAACGAGAAATGACCTATGTTCGACACCCTCTCCAAAGCAGGTAAGTACCTGGGCCAGGCCGCCAAAATGATGATTGGCGTGCCGGACTACGACAACTACGTCGAGCATATGCGCGTCAACCATCCGGACCAGACGCCCATGACCTACGAAGAATTTTTCCGCGACCGCCAGGACGCCCGCTACGGTGGCAAGGGTGGGGCGAAGTGCTGTTAACCCTCTTTCGGTAAATAGAGGCTGATCTGCTCCTGTTTACAGCCGTAAATTGCCGCCAGCTCCTGACGCGAACCGTCGAGAGCGCTCGGGAAGGCCTCTGTCGGACGACAGAGGCTTGCAGTAAATTTGCGATCAGGCGTTCAAACCGCCGTCTACGTCCAGACCGGTACCGGAGATCTGCCCGGCTGCCGGGCTGGCAAGAAACGTGACCGCCGCCGCGACGTCTTCCGGCTGACCATAGTGACCGACCGCAATCATCTGGCGCTGGGCTTCGGCCTGTTCCCCGTCTTCCGGGTTCATATCGCTGTTGGTGGGCCCGGGATGTACCAGGTTAACGGTAATGCCGCGTGGCCCCAGATCGCGCGCCAGCCCGCGGGTCAGGGAGTTAAGGGCAGACTTGGTCATCGAGTAGACGGCTATGCCCGGCTGCGCCACGCGGTTCGCCAGACAGCTGCCGATGTTGATGATGCGCCCGCCGTCGGACATGTGCACCAGCGCTTCCTGGATGGCGATCACCACGCCGCGGATGTTGACGTTGATCAGGGCGTCAATATCCGCCAGCGTCATGGACTCCAGCGGGCCGCCGCGCGCGATCCCGGCGTTGTTGACCAGTATGTCCAGCCCGCCGAGGGAACGCGCCGCATGGGTGACGGCATCCTGAATCGCCTGCGCGCTGGCGCTGTCCGCCTGCACGGCTTCGCTGTGTCGTCCCAGCGCCTTAATCTCATCGGCGACCGCCTGGGCTTTATCGGCAGATTTTTCATACGTAATAATCACATCCGCACCGGCGCGCGCCAGCGAGAGTGCAATTGCCCGACCCAACCCACGGCTGGCACCGGTTACCAGCGCCTTCTTACCTGTTAAATCGATCTGCATGATGACCTCGTAGCAAGAGTATAAAGAATCATCATTAGGTATAGACGGTCGAGGCGATTAACGGCTGAAGGATTCCACTTTCTCAAACGCGGCGCGCAGAACGTCAGGCGTTAACGCAACCGGTAAATAGTGAATCGACTCCACCGGGCGCAGGGTGTGGGCAATGACCTTATCCAGCTCTTCTCGGTTATTGATGTCGACGTCCAGCTCGCGAAGCCGGGTCGGCAGGTTAAAGCGCTGGTACGCCGTCACCAGCTGCGCCAGCACGTCATCCTGGCCGAGCAGGGCGCTTTGCACCAGAATGCCGTAGGCCACCTTGGTGCCGTGCAGGTATTTTTCCGTCTGTGGCAGCACGGTTAAGCCGTTGTGCACCGCATGTGCCGCCGCCACGCGCGTATAGCGTTCGCCCAGGCCACCGACCATCCCGCCACCGGCGATAATCGCATCCACCACGTCCCGGAACGCCTGGGTCTGTTCGCCGCGCTGCTGGTCGGCCAGCGCTTCCTCACTGTGTTCCAGCAGCACGTCGCGGATCGCCAGCGCGCCGTTAATGCCCAGCCGCACGGTCAGCGGCAGGGTTTCCGGCTCAGGTGCCAGCACCACCGCTTCGTACCACTTCGCCAGCGTATCGCCGATGCCCGCGAGCAGGTACTCCGCCGGGGCGTTAAGAATGATTTGTGGCTCTACCAGCACCAGGAAGTTGGCGTCGTCGAAGATCTCAAAATGCAGCGCCTGACCGGCATCGTTGTACCAGACGGAGAGCGGGGTCCAGGCCGCGCAGGTGGCGGCAATGGTGGGGATGCCCACGAACGGCACCCCTAAGCGGCGCGCCACGGCCTTGACGGTATCCATCACCGCGCCGCCGCCGACGCCAATCACCACGCTGGCGTCGCTGCCGGATTCGTTCACCAGATGGGTGACGTCGCGCTCGCTGCAGTGGCCTTTAAACAGCAGGTGTATCGCCCCAGGCGCGTTAAAACTGTCCGGCAGGAAAGGGCGCGCGCCGTCGATAGCGCGCTCGCCGTAGATCCACACCGCGCGGGAAAGCTGCTCCGGGGTAAAGAAATCATTCAGATGCGCAAGGCTTCCGGGATGAGAGAAGTAGTTCGCCGGGCCAGGCACGACGCGGATATCGGTGTTGCTCATGGTGTTGTCCTTTTTTAGCAAGCGCTAACCCGATGTTATGTCTGGACATCCGGATGGCTAATAATATTTCGCTTTATCTTATGCCTTTTCCGTCGTTGTCAGTCAACCGGAGCTGTGAAAAATTCGATAAATCAGAAGAGTAATGAAGGATTTACGCGGATGGTTTCCAGTCGCCTTGAGATGCGCGGTATCAGTCTGGCCTTTTCGGGCTTTCAGGCGCTGTCGCGCGTGGATTTCACCTTAACCGGCGGCTCCGTGCATGCGCTGACCGGTGCCAACGGCGCGGGGAAATCAACGCTGATGGCGGTGCTCTGCGGCACGCACGACCACTATGAGGGCGAAATCTCCATCAATAACCAGCCGGTAAGCATCCGCGAGCCGCTTGATGCCAAACGGCTTGGGATCCACCTCGTACAGCAGGAGGTGGACGTGGCGCTGATCCCGGGGTTAAGCATTGCCGAAAACATCATGCTCGACCAGCTGGCGCAGCCGGGGCATCGCTTCAACTGGCTCGCCGTCCGCCAGCAGGCGAGACAGGCGCTGGCGCAGCTGGATGTCTCTCTGGACGTACGCCGTTCCATCGACGGCTGCACGCTTGCCGAAAAGCAGCAGATTTTGCTGGCGCGCGCCCTGTCCCACCACTGCCGTTTTTTGATTCTTGATGAACCCACCGCGCCGCTGGACGCGCACGAGAGTGAGCGTCTTTTTGCGGTGGTGAGACGTTTAAAGCAGCAGGGCATCGGCGTGGTGTTTATCTCCCACCGCATTCACGAGCTGAAGGCCATCTGCGACACCCTGACGGTGCTTCGCGACGGCAAGCTGATCGAGTCCGGCCCGATGGCCGATCTTAGCGGCGAAGCGATCGTCGAGAAGATGCTCGGCCACGTGCTGAGCGATATCTATCCGCCCGCGCGACCGCCGCACGGCGAAGAGACGCTGCTGCGGGTGGAAGGGCTGCACGACGACGCGCTGCTGAAAGATATCTCCCTGCACCTGCGCAAGGGCGAAATCCTCGGGATTGCCGGACTGGCGGGCGCGGGGAAAACCGAACTCTGCAAGGCGCTGTTTGGCGCCACCAAAAGCCGCGTGGCAAACGGCGAGTTGAATCATCAATCCTGGCAGCCGCGTGACCCGGCCGACTCCGTGCTGCGCGGGCTGGCCCTGGTGCCGGAGGAGCGGCGTAAAGAGGGGATTTTTATCGACGAGCCGGTGAGCATGAATCTTGCCGTGTGCGCGGATAACAGCTTTTCGCGCTGGAGCCTGTTTGGCCATCGTCAGGCGTGGCGCTGGGCGGAAGAGGTGATTGCTCGCGTCGGCGTGCGCGCCCGAGGACCGGGGCAGGTGCTGCGCCGCTTATCTGGCGGCAACCAGCAGAAGATCGCCATCGGTAAATGGCTGTGCAATGACGCCAGCGTGCTGATATTCGACGAACCAACCAAAGGCGTGGACGTGAAGGCGAAAACCGATCTGTTCCAGCTGATCGACGGCCTGGCGCGCGAGGGCAAAGGGGTCATTTACGCCTCGGGCGAGTTTGCCGAGCTGGTCGGGCTGTGCGACCGCATCTGCGTGCTGTGGGACGGGCGCATCGTGGCGGAAATCGCCGGGGCCGAGGCCCGTGAAGAAACACTACTTTATTATTCAACCGGAGGAACGGCGTCGTGAGTAAGGCCCTTTCAGTGACCGCGACGGCGTCTGGCCGTCAGCAAATTTTCGATTTTCTCTACAAGTGGGGCATGCTGTTAACCGTCGTCGCGCTGGTGGCCGTCTTTGGCCTGGCGTCGGACAGCTTCCTCGATCCGAACAACATCATCAATATTCTGCGCTCGATTGCCATCGTGACGGTGATTGCCATCGGCGTGTCGATCTCGCTGACCATCGGCGGGTTCGATCTCTCTGTCGGATCCACCGCCTCGCTGGCGAACGCGCTGGTGATTTCCCTTTTCGTCTGGCACGGCTTCGGTACCACCGAGTCGATTCTGATCACCCTTGCGCTCTGCACGCTGGTGGGGCTGTTTAACGCCTTTCTGATCGTCATCCTGCGTATTCCGGACATGCTCGCAACGCTTGCCAGCCTGTTTGTGATTCAGGGCGTGGCGATGACCTACAGCTACGGCGGGTCGATTACCGAGAACATGGTGCTGCCGAGCGGCGACATGGCGGAAGGGACCATTCCGGCGGCGTTTAGCCTGCTGGGGCAGGTGCCGACCATCGTGATCGTCATGCTGGTGGTGACTGTGCTGGCGCAGTTGGGTCTCTCGTTGACCACTCATGGACGCCGGATGTACGCCATTGGCGGCAACCCGGAGGCTGCGCGTCTCTCCGGCATTCGTACCACGCGCTACAAGGTGGCGGCCTACGTGATCGCCTCGCTGCTGGCGGGCCTGGGCGGGATTTTGCTGGCTTCGCGCATCGGTTCGTCGCAGGTGAATGCGGGCGGCGGATACCTGATGGATGCGGTGGCGGCGGCATGGATTGGCTTCTCGCTGGCCGGATCCGGCAAGCCGAACGCGCTGGGAACCCTGGTCGGGGCGGTCATTCTCGGCGTGCTGTCGAACGGGCTGGTGATGCTCTCCGTGCCGTATTACGCCATGGACATTATAAAAGGGCTGGTGCTCGCGGTGGCACTGGCGATTACCTACATACAAAAACGCTGACAACACAACGGGATAAAAAATGAAAAAGATTGCACTCTCTTTGGTGGCACTAGGGTTGCTCACTGCTCTGCCAGGCTTCGCGGCTACCCCCGCGCCGCTTCCGGCTGCCATTGCGAACCATGACGGCCCGATCCGCATCGCGGTGATCCGTAACCTTGGCTCAGACGACAACACCACGCAGTTTATTGCTGGCGCAATTCAGGAAGGGAAGAAGCTCGGCTTTAAGGTCAGCACCTTTTTAAGCAACGGGGACGATGCCAAATTCCAGGACTTCGTGAACCAGGCCATCAGCCAGAAGTACGACGGAATTATTCTCTCTCAGGGGCGCGATCCGTACTCCACCGCGCTGGTGAAGAAAGCGGTAGATGCCGGAATCAAGGTCGCCGTGTTTGATACCGCCGTCAACGGCGAGATCCCGGGCGTGACTGTTACCCAGCAGGACGATGCCTCTCTGACCAATCTCTCCTTCGGCCAGCTGGCGAAAGATTTCAACGGCAAGGCCAATATCGTCAAGCTGTGGGTGGCGGGCTTCCCGCCGATGGAACGTCGTCAGGCAGCCTATAAAGAGCTGCAAAAGCAGTATCCGGACATCAAAGAGCTGGAGTCCATCGGCGCCGTCTCCTCTGACGTGCAGGGCGATACCGCCAACAAGGTGGGTGCGATCCTCGCGAAATACCCGAAAGGTAAAATCGACGCCATCTGGGGCACCTGGGACGCCTTCAGCCAGGGCGCGTATAAGGCGCTGAAAGAGAACGGCCGCACCGAGATCAAGCTCTACAGCATCGACATCTCCAACCAGGATCTGCAGCTGATGCGTGAACCGGGGAGCTCGTGGAAGGTGAGCGTGGCGGTGGATCCGAAGCTGATTGGCGCGACTAACGTACGCCTGATTGCCAATAAGATTGCCGGAGAAGCGACGCCTGCGACCTACGATTTCAAAGCGGCCGCCATTCCGCAGGCGCTGCTCACTGCCCAGCCGGGCGCGGTGAACGTGGCGTCTCTGGGAAAAATCATTCCGGGCTGGGGCCAGACGGAAGATTTTATCGCGCCGTGGTTTGCGACCCTGGAAGCCAGGTCAAAATAATGCCCGGTGGCGCTTCGCTTACCGGGCCTACGGTGTTGTAGGCCGGATAAGGCGCAGCCGCCATCCGGGCGAAAGGACGCCACTATGTATGCATTACCTCAACCCGAATACAGCCGCAATATGCGGCTGATTGGCCATAGCGACCAGGGCGGTCGCCCGGACGGCGTGCAGCTGATGGTGCATCGCGGTTTCGCCTATATCGGCCACATGGTGTCGCAGGGCTTTTCGATTGTCGACGTGCGCGACCCGAAGAACCCGAAAGCGGCGGGCTACGTGCCCGCGCCGCCCGGCACCTGGAACGTGCACCTGCAGGCGCATGACGATCTCCTGCTGGTGATTAACGCCCGGGATCTGTTCGCCGATGCGCGCTTTGCCGACGAGAAGGTCTACTACACCCGTCAGGTGGGGGAGACCGTCAGCGACGTGCAGGACAAAGGCTGGAGCGCCGGGCTTCGCGTTTTTGATATCTCCACGCCGGACAGGCCGCGTGAAATCGGCTTTCTGTCGCTGAGCGGCATTGGCATTCACCGCATCTGGTACGTCGGTGGCCGCTGGGCGTACGTGTCGGCGCTTATTGACGGCTTTACCGACTACATCTTCCTGACCATCGATCTGGCTGACCCGCGCAAGCCTGAGGTGGCGGGGCGCTGGTGGCTGCCGGGGATGAACCAGGCAGAAGGGGAGAAGCCGAACTGGCCGGAAGGGAAACGCTACGCGCTTCACCACGCGATTATCGCGGGCGATACCGCCTACGGCAGCTGGCGCGACGGCGGCCTGACGCTGCTGGACGTGAAGGATCGCACTCAGCCGAAATTGATTAGCCACCGCAACTGGAGCCCGCCGTTTGGCGGCGGGACGCACACCGCGCTGCCGCTGCCGGACCGCTCGCTGCTGGTGGTGCTGGACGAAGCGGTGCTCGACAATCAGGAAGACGGCGAAAAGCTGATCTGGCTGTTTGATATCCGCGAGCCGTCGAACCCGGTGAGCATCTCGACCTTCCCGCAGCCGGATGAAACCGACTACGTGGCGAAAGGGGCGCATTTCGGCCCGCACAACCTGCACGAGAACCGGCCGGGGAGCTTCGTCAGCTCGACGCTGATTTTTGCCACGTATCAGAACGCGGGCGTGCGCGCGTATGACATTTCCAATCCTTATCGGCCGGTTGAAACCGGGGCGCTGGTGCCCGCCGCGCCAGAGAGAATGATGGACACGCGGCCGAATCGTCCGCAGGTGATCCAGTCGTGCGACGTGTTTGTGGATGCGCAGGGGATTATTTACAGCACGGATTATAACGGTGGGTTGTCGGTGATTGAGTATTTGGGGTGAGATTTTGCCCGGTGGCGCTGCGCTTACCGGGCCTACACTCGGATCGTAGGCCGGGTAAGGCGAAGCCGCCACCCGGCAAAAGCACTCAACTGTACTGCCGCACCCGTGCCACCAGATCTTCCGCGCTGTCGATGCGCTCGGCAATCACAATCAGTGCCTTGCCGAGCGTTATCGCGTGGCGCAGGCATTCGTGGCGCATGGCTTCATCCTGGATGGTGTCGATATCCGCCACGTGGGAAAGCCCGACGCTGCGGCGAATGAGCTCGGTGCCGCAGAAGCCGATGGCGTCATGCCAGACCTTTTTCAGGAACGCGGAGGCATAGCCCGGTGCGCCGAGCGCGGCGTCGCGCGTTTTTTCGTTCGCCAGCGCCTGGAAGCGCTCCGCGAAGGTATTCCACAGTTCCTGAATATCGGTCAGGCGCTGCTCGCGCGCGGCAGCGGCATCGCGAATGCCCAGATGTCCCGGCAGGCCGCAGAAGTTCAGCAGCAGGTTGCCGATGGCGGTGCCGACGTCAAAACCAATCGGCCCGAAATAACCGAACTCGGCGTCGATGGCCTTCAGGCTGCCGTCGGCCACAAAAATCGAGCCGCTGTGAATGTCCCCGTGCAGCAGAGCTTCAGCCTGAGAAAAGAAACGGTGCTTCAGGGAGGCTACGGCAATTTTGAGCTGGGCGTCGTCGCGCAGGGCCGCTACGTCATTTTCCAGCTCGGCCGGGTAGCTGTTGCGCTCGTGGATCTGGTAGGGATCGTTGAAGAACAGATCTTCGGTGATCTCGCACATTTCAGGGTTGATGAATTTCGCCACCTGCGCTTTTTTCTCGTGCGGGTGCAGGTAGAAATCGCTGGTGTGGAACAGCGCGTGCGCGAGGTATTCGCCCAGCTGCTGCGCCGCCTGCGGGTAGTAAACGTTGTTGATCAGCTCGCCGCGCCAGATGCGATGGCTGGAGAGATCTTCCATCACCATCACCGCCAGTTCCGGGTCATAGTGGTGGATTTTCACCGTGTGCTGCGGGCTGTGCTGGTAGTGTTCGACCAGGGTTTGCGCTTCGAGACGGGCGCGGTCCAGCGTCAGCGGCCAGGACTCGCCGACGCAGCGCACGTAGGGCAGCGCCTGCTTAACGATGATGCGGCTCACGCCCGCGCTGTCGAAAATTTTGAACACCAGATTGAGGTTGCCGTCGCCTACCTCCTGCGCCTCCACCAGCGATGATGGGTCATCAAGACCGCCAAACTGCCTGGCATACTCCACGGCGTCCTGAGCGGTAAAGGTACGGTATTGCGACATGGCCTGTTCCTCACGGTTTGCTAATAAAGACATGTAGACGTCTATACATCTGGATTTCATCCTGACACAATGTGCTACAACAACGCAACAGGGAATTAACGACATGCAGACATTACAGACGACCAGCCTGCGGGTGGCGGATAATCAGCTCTTTATTCTCGACCAGCAGGCGCTTCCGCAGGAAAAACGCTGGCTGGATGCCTCGACGGTAGAGGCGCTGGTTGGGCACATTCACGCCCTGCGGGTGCGCGGCGCGCCGCTGATTGGTCTCTCTGCAAGCCTGCTTCTGGCGCTGCTGGCGGAAAATGGTAAAAGCCGCGACGAGCTGGCGGCGGCGCTGGACACCCTGCGCGCCTCTCGCCCGACGGCGGTAAACCTGATGAACAATCTCGACCGCATGAAGCTCGCCCTGTGGCAGGAAGAGTATGTTCCGGCGCTGGTAGCCGAAGCGCTGCGCCTGATTGACGAAGACAAACGGCTTTGCGACGCCATTGCGAAAGCGGGCAGCGCGCTGGTGAAACCCGGCAGTCGCCTGTTGACCCACTGCAACACCGGCGGGCTGGCAACGGCGGGCGTCGGCACCGCGCTGGGCGTGATTGCCCGCGCGCACCAGGAAGGCAAGGTCAGCAACGTCTGGGTGGATGAGACTCGTCCGCTGCTGCAGGGCGGTAGATTGACCGCGTGGGAGCTTGGCGAGCTGGGCGTGCCGTATCAGCTGATTACCGATTCCATGGCCGCCAGCCTGATGGCGAAAGGGCAGGTAGACGCCGTGTGGGTGGGGGCAGATCGTATTGCCGCCAACGGCGACGTGGCGAACAAAATCGGGACCTATTCTCTGGCGGTGCTGGCGAAATTCCACGGTATTCCGTTCTATGTAGCTGCCCCGCAAACGACCCTCGACCCGGACTGCCCGAACGGTGACGCGATCCCGATTGAACAGCGCGCTGCCAGCGAGGTGACGGGCGTAGCCGGAAGCTTTGGCGCGGTGCAGTGGGCACCGGAAAACGCGCAGGTCTATAACCCGGCGTTTGACGTGACCCCAACCTCGCTGATTAGCGGCTGGGTGCTGGATACGGGTGTGGTCACCCCTGAAGAGGTAGCGAAAGGGAAATTTGCCTGAGTGGGACTATCCTTGTAAGGGGTTCCCTTTAGAGGACGTTATCGTGAGGCTCGATCCTGAAACAGACTTAAAACTGGAGCGCGTGGTGGACGCACCGCGCGACCTGCTGTGGCTCTGCTGGACTACGCCCGAGCATATCAAAAACTTCTTCATTCCTGCTCCCCATAAGGTGACCGAATGCGACCTCGACCTCCGCGTGGGCGGACGGTTCAACACCGTGTTTGAGGTGGACGGACAGCGGATGGATAACCGGGGCGTATTTCTTGAAATCGATCCCGGGAAAAAGCTGGTCTTTACTGACGGCTATAGCGAAGGCTGGAAGCCTGCCGAGAAACCGTTTATGACGGCGATCCTGCTGCTGGAAGACGTAGGCGAGGGCAAAACCCGCTACACGGCGATAGCACGTCATCCGACGAAGGAAATCCGCGAGCAGCACGAGCAGATGGGCTTCCACGAAGGGTGGGGGATTGTGCTGGATCAGTTGGTGAGGTATGCAAAAGGGCTTAACGCGTAGTGCGCGCTGGTGCCCTCACCCCGACCCTCTCCCACTGGGAGAGGGGGAAAGTTTATGCCAGCCTTGGATACGCATCCGCGATCGCATCACCCGTAAACTGGGCCACCCATCCCTCAGGGTTATCGAAAATACGAATCGCCGTAAAGTTTGGCTCTGAGCCCATATCAAACCAGTGCGGCGTGCCCGCGGGCACGGAGATCAGGTCGTTTTTCTCGCAGAGCACCTGATACACCTCATCGCCGATGTGCAGGCAGAACAAGCCCGCGCCTTCCACGAAAAAGCGTACTTCATCCTCGCCGTGGGTGTGTTCGTTCAGGAACTTCGCGCGCAGCGTCTCTTTCTGCGGGTTGTCGGCGCGCAGGCTGATCACGTCCCAGCTCTGATAGCCTTTCTCCGCCACCAGTTTGTCGATGGCATGCTGATACGCCGCGATCACGGCTTCGGGCGCGGGATCCTGTCCTAAATCGCGATCCGCCGCCCAGCGTTCAAACCGCACGCCTTTGGCGTTGAGCTGTTGGGCGATCTCGGCGGCGTCGGTGCTGTGCCATTGATGCTTACTGGCGTCTTTATCGGAATAAATGGTCAATGCGCTCATGAAGGGATCTGCTCCGGATTTATCTCGTCAAACTGGTGGACCTGATGGTGGTGGCTTGCACCGTCATCATCACCGCGAATCAGCTGCAGGGTGCGAAAACCTGCCTGTTCAGCCGCGTCCAGCTCCTGATGGATATCGGAGAGGAACAGGATCTGCGACGGGGCGATGCCCGTTTGCGCCGCGATGTTCTGATAAGACTGAACCTCGCGCTTGGCGCCGATGTGGGTATCAAAATAGCCGCTGAACAGATGAGTAATATCACCTTCATCGCTGTAGCCAAATAACAGTTTCTGCGCGGCGACAGAGCCCGAGGAATAAACATAGAGATCAATCCCTTGCGCTTTCCATTTTTCCAGCGCAGGCAGTACGTCCGGGTAGAGGTGACCGGTAAAGTCGCCGTTAACGTAGCCGTCGTGCCAGATGATCCCCTGCAGCGCTTTGAGCGCCGTGGACTTGCGGTCTTCATCCATAAAGGCAAACAGGGCGTCGATAAGCTCGCTGACGCTGGCGTGCGGGTTACCGATTTCATCACGCAGGTTGTCCAGAATGGTTGTGACCGGCTCGGCGTACTGCTGCGCGGTCACGAAGGCCGCCAGCCGCTCGCGCGCGTAGGGGAACAAAACATCATGGACAAAACGAATATCGCTGGTGGTCCCTTCAATATCCGTCACAATCGCGCGAATCATACTCTCTCCAGTTGTCGTAAACGCATTTCACATTCAAACAGGAATTCCAGTCCTTCCAGATGACGGCGGGCTTCGGCCACGTCGCGTCCCCAGCAGGTTAAGCCATGACCGCGCAGAAGAAAACCATAATTAAGCGGGCATTCCTGCGCGTAATGGGCGATGCGCGAGGCGAGGGCGTCGATGTCCTGGTCGTTATCAAAGACCGGGATGGAAACCGTATCCAGATGCGTGGTCTGTCCGGCGAGGGATTTTTGCATCTCAAAGCCGCTGATGTTGAGCTCGGCCTCTTTCACCAGGCGCGACAGCACCGTGGCGTTAACGGTGTGAACGTGCAGCACGGCGTTAGCTTCCGGGAACAGACGATAGATAAGGGTGTGCAGCCCGGTCTCTGCTGACGGTTTGCGCCCGGACGGCGCGCGGTTGGTGGCGATTTCGACCTGCAGAAAATCCTCCGTCGTCAGGCTGCCTTTGTCTTTACCGGATTCGCTGAGCCAGCACAGATGTTCATCCTGACGCACCGACATGTTACCGCCGGTGGCGGGAGCCCAGCCTTTGGCACCAATCCAGCGGCAGGCGTCGACCAGATGTGTAAGTTGCAGGTTGTCTGTCATTTCCTTTTACCCTCGCGGCCAGGAATATTCATATGGTTTAGACGTCTAAGCGTCTTGATTGCCAAAGACTAACATCGTGTTATAGTGTCAGCAACATAAGTATTACACGCAGGCACAGTACAATGAGCAATAACGCATTGATTCCGCAGAGTAAACTTCCGAATCTCGGCACTACTATCTTTACGCAGATGAGCGCCCTGGCGCAGCAGCACAATGCCATTAACCTCTCGCAGGGGTTCCCGGATTTTGACGGCCCGCGCTATTTGCAGGAACGTCTGGCTTACCACGTGGCGCAGGGGGCAAACCAGTATGCGCCGATGACGGGCGTGCAGGCGCTGCGGGAAGCCATTGCGGACAAAACGGCGGAGTTGTACGGCCACAGGCCCGATGCGAACAGCGACATTACGGTGACGGCGGGGGCGACCGAAGCGCTATATGCGGCCATTACCGCGCTGGTGCGCACCGGTGATGAGGTGATCTGCTTTGACCCAAGCTACGATAGCTACGCGCCTGCCATCGAGCTTTCCGGCGGCGTAGTGAAACGCGTGGCGCTGCAGCCGCCGCATTTCCGTCCTGACTGGCAGGCATTCGCGGCACTGTTGAGTGATAAAACCCGCCTGGTGATCCTGAATACGCCGCACAATCCATCCGCAACGGTGTGGCAGAAAGCCGATTTCGCGGCGCTGTGGCAGGCGATTGCAGAACGTGAGATCTACGTGCTGAGCGATGAAGTGTACGAACACATCTGTTTTGCAGAAGAAGGACACGCCAGCGTGCTGGCCCATCCGCAGCTGCGCGAGCGCGCCGTCGCCGTCTCGTCGTTCGGCAAGACCTATCATATGACCGGCTGGAAAGTGGGTTACTGCGTGGCACCGGCCGCCATCAGCGCCGAGCTGCGTAAAGTGCACCAGTATCTGACCTTTGCGGTGAACACGCCCGCCCAGCTGGCGCTGGCGGATATGCTGCGCGCCGAGCCGGAGCACTACCGCGAGCTGCCGGACTTTTACCGCGCGCGCCGGGATCTGTTTGTGAATGCGCTCAGCGAAAGCCGTCTGGAGATTTTACCGTGCGAAGGAACGTATTTTCTGCTGGCCGACTACAGCGCAATCTCCGATCTGGATGACGTCAGTTTCTGCCAGTGGTTGACCAAAGAGGCAGGCGTGGCCGCCATACCGCTGTCGGTCTTCTGTGCCGATCCCTTCCCGCATAAACTGATCCGTCTCTGTTTTGCGAAGCAAGAATCGACACTGCTGTTGGCGGCCGAACGCCTGAATGCGCTCTGATTATTTCACCGTCCAGGCTTCTGAATAACGACGGTCTGCGAACAGTTCCAGCAGGCCGTTGATTTGCTTGAGGCGCAACACCTCATCGCTGTCCATACCGAGCTCTTTGCCAATTTTTTGCTCGTTCCAGCCAAGCTGCGCCAGTTCACGGACGATTTCTGCCATCGCGTTGATCTGGTGTCGTCCACGCGCCCGGTTGTGGCGAATGGTTGCGGCCATTCGATCGTGTTTATCCTGGCGCTCGCGGCGCAGGCAGGTGACGGGAAGATACCCTTTTAGCTCTCGCTTTAGCGCTGCCCGCGTGCTGCCGATTTCATGGCGATGAAAACCGTCCACGATTTCGTAATGCTGCGGGTCACTTTCAGTTACTACGATAGGTTGAGTGAATCCATCCAGCTCCAGCGACTTCGTGAGTAGCCGCTTTTCCGGTGGGGCAACGTTATTGGGATTGTAATCATTGGCCGTAAGACGATCCTGTTTAACCCAGAGCACGCAGTCGACAGGCTGCTCGCGAAAAGGGCTGTGCTGATGTATGACCTGGCGAAACGCATTGATGGCGTTAATGCGATCCTCTTCAGGAAGGGACTGAAGGTACGTTTCGATCTCTGAGATTATTCTTTGTCGCATAAAATTCCCCACTCCTTGCGTTTTGCCTTCACTCTTTCACTGTAGCGTTGATAGTGTTTGGGTTTGTTAGGGCTGAAAGAGAGCGCCCGGCACCAGTAGTCGTTATTGAGTAAAACCTTACAAATTCGGCGCCAGGAGGGGATATCTTTTGAGCCAATGTCCCCTTCCTGCGTATCGGGAATATCGTCCATGCCCCGCTTTTGATACCAGTGCAAATACACCGCGATTTTGTTGCGGTAATGCTCTGCCGTCGTTTGCGGCATGCTGTCGAGCAGCAGCATGGCATACGCGTACCAGCTCAGGTGGTCGGGTTTCAGGATCTTCCTGTGGCCGTAGAAATGGTTATCGTGCCCGGCGTAAATTCCGCCGCTGCTCGCACCGCTGACGCGTTCACACATAACGGCCCAGCGTTCAGGCTCGACCACGTGATACAACCACAAACCCTGACGTTGTTCTGGGCCAAAGGGTTCGCAGATGCGCATATAGCGTGGCGGGACCCCAGCCTGAAACATGAGATTGTACAGAGGGTTATAGCATTCTCCCGTTTTGGCGAACCACGTCCAGATATCCGCGGTTTTCCAGTCGTAAAGCGGGTAGATGTACCACGCGTGCCCGCCCGGGGCGATGGTTGTCCAGGGTTTATCATCGGCGAAACGCTGCTTGCGGGCGTTGGCGATGGTTAAAAAGCGGTTGTAGGATTCATCGGCGCGTATGCCCACCAGCATTGCGGCAGGGCGATGCTGTGCAAACCAGTCAGAAAACGCACGGACAAAGGCTTCAAACGTCATGCCCGGCTGGTAGAAATCGAAGTAATCAGGGGCGGTTATCGCCTCTTCGGGCGGCTGGCGAACCCACGGTTTGCCCGGCTCCCAGCATTGCCATTCGGGCTGGTATTGCGACAGGGCGTTTTGCGTCGTGAGTGGCAGAGCGACCCACCAGTATTTTGCAATCACATCGCCATACTGCTGGAGCATTCTATTTACATGCTCAATGGTGTAAGTGAACTGCGCTTCCCAGTCTATAAAGAGCAGATGAATTTTCTTGCCCATTTTTCGGGCTTGTTGAGCCGTCAAATGCAGCATGATGGTCGAATCTTTCCCGCCTGAAAATGAAACACAAACCATCGGGAGATTCTCAAGCGTCCATGCGATGCGGTCTACCGCGGCCTCAAGGACATTTTGGTTTAGTGGATACTTATACATTGACAAGGTAAATGCCTCCCTGCAAATAAATACCGGATGGGTGTCAATAATCAAGAGAGAGTAATATTAGGTAAAAATAGGATGAGGTAAATGAAAAAGAGAAATGTTTTTCTTAATTATAAATGTGGGTTATGTATTGCAGGAAAGTAAATGGCTGCGGTAAACGCAGCCATCGCCATTTAATTTTCTGCAACCTGGCCGATAAATGATGAGAAAATTGAACTGTTCAAGGCTGAACGGTTATAGATCATAAAAACGTCCAGCGGAGGAAGCATAAACGGTGCATCTAATTTCTTGAGTCTCAGAACATGTTTGTATTTTTCATAAAATATCTCCGGCACGTATCCGACCAAATGCGAGGCACTGATCATGGCCATAATAGTGAATACGGAGTCACAACGAAAACCGATTGTCTTGTCAGCATGCACTTTTTCAACCATAGATTGATAGCTCTTTACGCCGGGTTCGTCGCTCATGAAAACAGTAAACTTCTCTTCGTTAAGTTCCTCCATCGTGACAACATCCTTCATACGCGGATGATCCTGGCTGCATACCATAACCATTGAATAGGAAGCGTAAGGCACACAGATCATTGAACGGTTGCTCACCGGCGCCATGGAGAAGATGAGATCTGCTTTACGGTAGGCCAATAGGTCTTCTGCAGAATCCGCAGTAAGCAGCATATCATGAAGCTCGATCTGATAATTATGCTCTCTCATCAATAGCTTAAGCGGATCCAGTAGATTTTCAGTGGTCAGGATCTGCGGGCAATAGAGGATAAAGTTCTTCTTCAGCACGGAGCCATGCATGATGTTTATCGTCTGCTCCAGCTGATTAAGATTTTGCTCAAGATGATGGTGGAGATTGATGCCCACCGTGGTTGGCGTGATCCCCTTACCGGAACGAATAAACAGCGGGTCGTTGAGCTGGCTACGCAGGCGCTGAAGTGACTGACTGACCGCAGAGGGGGTAATGTAGAGTGTTTCTGCTGCCTTGCTGATGCTCAAGTGTTGAAAGATACATTCAAAAATGACCAGCAGGTTAAGGTCGAATTTTTTCAGATCGTAGAGGTTTGCCATGTTTCATCCTGAGTACGCTGTGTTGCGTTATCACATAACTGATAACTATAGGAGTAAGTTAACCTTTTATCATCCATGAGAATAACTTACTTAATTAACGATTTATTTTCGCTTAATATATCACGAAGGTAGATTAATGAAATAGATCTTCAATGAGTATTAAGATACTTTTATCTTTAAAAGTGCGATTCCTTTCATTGAAATAGTTTTCATTTATATATAGATAATAATCATCATTCTTATCTATTTCTCCCTGCCTGGGCACCAAAGGAAATAAACGACAGCACATGTTCGTTAAAACCTATCACAGCCATAGATAGGATTGCCGCTCAGGTGCATTGCTCTTACGCTGGACGGGTGTTGTAATCATTCGGCTGTTATTGCCTTGATATAAGGTTATAGAGCGCAACGCAACGCCAGCTTCGGCTGGCACTGAATGTACCTGCGGGGAGTTCAGGTATCAGGGCCGCCCGTTGAGGCGGCCTTTTTACTTTCGGGCGCCCTTTAATAAGGTTCACCTTGCTGTCTTGTTGATGTTGTAAGGTTTGGCTGATTGATTTGATAAAGCATACGCATTAGCCCCGATGAAGAAAGTTGGTTACCTTACATCTCAACGAAAACACGGAGGAAGTACAGATGTCTTTGATTAACACTAAAATTAAACCTTTCAAAAACCAGGCGTTCAAAAACGGTGAATTCATCGAAGTTACCGAGAAAGATACCGAAGGCCGCTGGAGCGTGTTCTTCTTCTATCCGGCTGACTTTACCTTCGTTTGCCCGACTGAACTGGGCGACGTAGCAGACCATTACGAGGAACTGCAGAAGCTGGGCGTAGACGTTTACTCTGTTTCTACCGATACCCACTTCACCCACAAAGCATGGCACGGCAGCTCTGAAACCATCGCGAAAATCAAATACGCGATGATCGGTGACCCGACTGGCGCCCTGACCCGTAACTTCGACAATATGCGTGAAGATGAAGGCCTGGCCGACCGTGCGACCTTCGTTGTTGACCCGCAGGGCATTATCCAGGCTATCGAAGTTACCGCTGAAGGTATCGGCCGTGACGCATCTGACCTGCTGCGTAAAGTGAAAGCCGCTCAGTACGTGGCTTCTCACCCAGGCGAAGTGTGCCCGGCGAAATGGAAAGAAGGCGAAGCGACGCTGGCTCCATCTTTAGACCTGGTCGGTAAGATCTAAGTCTGTAAAGCCTGGCGGCCCGCGCTTGCACAGGCCTACAGTATCGTAGGCCGGGTAAACGAAGTGCCACCCGGCAATCAACGGGCGCCCCCCGCGCCCGTTTCATCTAACTCCATGATGCAAGTTGCATTCAGGCCGCCCGATTAAGGCAGCTTGCATGATGACGTTTTAAGAGAGGGAAGAATAATGCTCGACACTACGATGAAAACCCAGCTCAAGGCCTACCTTGAGAAGCTGACCAAACCCGTTGAGCTGATTGCCACGCTGGACGACAGCGCGAAATCGGCAGAGATCAAGGAACTGCTGGCGGAGATCGCCGAACTGTCACCGAAAGTGACCTTCAAAGAAGATAATGCGCTTGCAGTCCGTAAGCCCTCTTTCCTGATTACCAACCCAGGCTCCGACCAGGGGCCACGCTTTGCCGGTTCTCCGCTGGGCCATGAATTTACCTCACTGGTGCTGGCGCTGCTGTGGACCGGTGGTCATCCGTCAAAAGAAGCGCAGGCGCTGCTGGAGCAGATCCGCGATATCGACGGTGACTTTGAGTTTGAAACTTACTACTCACTCTCCTGCCACAACTGCCCGGACGTGGTGCAGGCGCTGAACCTGATGTCAGTCCTGAACCCGCGCATTAAGCACACGGCGATTGACGGCGGTACCTTCCAGAATGAAATCACCGATCGCAACGTGATGGGCGTTCCGGCGGTCTATATGAACGGCAAAGAGTTCGGCCAGGGCCGTATGACGCTGACTGAAATCGTTGCCAAAGTGGATACCGGTGCTGAAAAGCGTGCGGCGGAAGCGCTGAACAAACGCGATGCCTACGACGTGCTGATCGTCGGTTCCGGCCCTGCGGGTGCGGCTGCTGCGGTGTACTCCGCGCGTAAAGGTATCCGTACCGGCCTGATGGGCGAACGCTTTGGTGGCCAGGTGCTGGATACCGTAGACATCGAAAACTACATTTCCGTGCCGAAAACGGAAGGTCAGAAACTGGCAGGTGCACTGAAAGCGCACGTCAGCGACTACGACGTGGACGTGATCGACAGCCAGAGCGCCAGCAAGCTGGTTCCTGCAGCGGTCGAGGGTGGTTTACACCAGATTGAAACCGCGTCCGGCGCGGTGCTGAAAGCACGCAGCATTATCATTGCCACCGGCGCGAAATGGCGCAACATGAACGTCCCGGGCGAAGATCAGTATCGCACCAAAGGCGTGACCTACTGCCCGCACTGCGACGGCCCGCTGTTTAAAGGGAAACGCGTGGCGGTGATCGGCGGCGGTAACTCCGGCGTGGAAGCGGCAATCGACCTGGCGGGTATTGTTGAACACGTGACGCTGCTGGAATTTGCACCAGAGATGAAGGCGGACCAGGTTCTGCAGGATAAAGTCCGCAGCCTGAAAAACGTCGATATCGTGCTGAACGCGCAGACCACGGAAGTGAAGGGCGACGGCAGCAAAGTGACCGGGCTGGAATACCGTGACCGCGTGAGTGGTGATGTTCACAGCGTGGCACTGTCAGGCATCTTCGTACAGATTGGTCTGCTGCCTAACACGACCTGGCTGGAAGGCGCGATTGAGCGCAACCGCATGGGCGAAATCATCATTGATGCGAAGTGTGAAACCAGCGTGAAGGGTGTATTTGCCGCAGGCGACTGCACCACCGTGCCGTATAAGCAGATTATCATCGCCACCGGCGAAGGTGCGAAAGCGTCACTGAGTTCGTTTGACTACCTGATTCGCACCAAAACAGCATAATAAAAGAAAGTAAGACGACACCTGCAATAGCTAGAGGCCACCGAAATGAAGTGAACCCCGAAAGTTGGACATCCAACGATTAGGGGTTTTGCGTTTCAATGGGCAGAAAAAAATATTCATCTGAATTCAAGCAACAAGTTGTTCTCCACTATCTGAACAGTGGTGACGGTGCAAAGAAAACGGCCAGGCTGTTCGGCGTCGATCACGGAGCGGTCAGACGCTGGACTGAACACTGGAAAGTGAACGGGGTGAACGGTTTTTCCATTCCTACCAGAGCTTACTCTGCTGAGTTCAAAGAGTCTGTTGTGCTCTGGATGCAGCAACATAACAAGTCATCCCGGAAAGCTGCGGCGGAGTTTTGCATCGCAACCGCTTATACTGTCAGCAAGTGGGAGCGCCTTTACCGTGAAGGCGGTGTTATTGCCTTACAAGATAAACCCAGAGGGCGTCCGGTGAAGTCTGGTAAGAACGAACGTCAATAAAATAAAAAAAAAATTCCCCTCCAGCGTTTCAGAGCGTTGAAGAAGAGCTTGAATACTTGAGGGCGGAAAATGCCTACCTAAAAAAGCTTCAGGCCTTGATTCGGGAAAAGCAGAAGACAAAGCAAAAATAATTACCGAATTGAGGCAAAACCATAACCTGAGGATGCTGCTTCATATAGCAGGATTGCCTCGCAGCACTTACTACTGGCACGTTAGGGCGGAGGACAGTGGAGAGCGCTATGAGGGCGAACAGCAAAGAATAGCCGCACTGTTTCATTATCATAAAGGACGATATGGTTACCGCCGCATTACCCTGGCGTTGCGCAATGAAGGCTACGGCATAAATCATAAAACAGTACGAAAACTGATGCGTAAGATGGGGCTGGCCTCATGCCTGAGAAGCAAGAAGTATCAGTCATACAAAGGTACCTACGGTAAAATCGCACCAAACATCCTGTCTCGTAATTTTAAGGCCAGCAGTCCAAACCAGAAATGGGTTACAGACGTGACCGAGTTCAACGTAAAAGGGACAAAGCTATATTTGTCACCAGTGCTGGATCTGTATAACAGCGAGATAATAGCCTGGCATATGACGACGCATCCGGGAATGAACCTGGTCGACAACATGCTCAGCAAGGCCATACAGCGGCTAAAGCCAGATGAAAGACCGATACTGCACTCTGATCAGGGCTGGCAATATCAGATGGCACGGTATCAGGAAAAGCTTAAGGTTAAAGGTATAGAGCAAAGCATGTCGCGCAAAGGAAACTGTCTGGACAATGCAGTGATAGAAAACTTTTTTGGTCTGTTGAAGACAGAATGTTGGTACCACGAAGAGTATGAAAATACGGACCATCTACGAAAAGTAGTGGAAGAGTACATCCATTATTACAACAACGAACGAATCAAGCTAAAACTAAACGGCCTGAGTCCAGTACAATACCGAACTCAGGCTATGTCAGCCGCCAGTTAAGAAAGTGTCCAATATATGGGGTTCACTTCAGAAAGGTGGCCTCTGTTTTTTTATCTGACCACCATTACCGGAATATGGGTGTGGCGGATCACGCTGGAGGCGTTAGAGCCCAGCAGGTGAGTGGTGATCGACGGATTACGCGAACCAATAACCACCACGTCGGCGTTTAACTCTCCCGCCAGTTCATTTACGGCGTCACGCACGCTGCCAAAACGGACGTGGGTTTTAATGCGTGAAGGGTCGATGGTGAAATGCTCTACCATGGTTTGCAGGCGCGTTTCCGCTTCGTGCTGCAGATGCTCTTCGAAGCGGCGCACGTCGGCGGCAAAGCGGTGCAGGCTAAGGCTGGCCGAGCCCGGCAACACGTGCAACAGATGAATGATTCCGTCCTGCTGCGCGAGGAACTCCGCGTGGCGAACAGCCTTGTCGCTCAACTCCATCTCAAAAACATCAACCGGCATAATGATTGTCTGGTACATACCCGTTACTCCTTGTTTATAAACGCTGAAATCATTCAAACATAAAATATTATCGGTTTCTGTAACCGCGACAGCACTTTTGTATTCCGCCAGGATAAATCTCAAAACGCCCGGATTTCAGGGCTGATCCTCAGAGGACGCTACCCTTTTAGAAGCTCACTCACATCCTCCCGGAGGTCGCATGAAAGCACTCACGTACCACGGTCCACACCATGTTCGCGTTGATAATGTTCCCGATCCCGTCATTGAACAACCTGACGATATCATCCTGCGCGTCACGGCGACGGCGATTTGTGGATCCGATCTGCATCTTTACCGCGGTAAGATCCCGAAGGTCGAGCACGGCGACATTTTTGGCCATGAATTTATGGGCGAAGTGGTCGAAACCGGCAGGGATGTGAAGAACTTGCAGAAGGGCGAGCGGGTGGTCATCCCCTTCGTGATTGCCTGTGGCGACTGCTTTTTTTGCCGTCTGCAACAGTATGCGGCCTGCGAGAAAACCAACGCCGGGCAGGGCGCGGCGCTGAATAAAAAGCAAATTCCCGCGCCTGCCGCGCTGTTTGGTTACAGCCACCTTTACGGCGGCGTGCCGGGAGGACAGGCGGAATACGTTCGCGTGCCGAAAGGCAATGTCGGACCGTTCAAGGTGCCGCAACTGTTGTCAGATGACAAAGCGCTGTTCCTCTCAGATATTTTGCCCACAGCCTGGCAGGCAGCAAAAAACGCGCAGATTGCAAAAGGCTCGAGCGTAGCAGTTTTCGGCGCGGGACCCGTCGGTTTGCTGACCATCGCCTGCGCACGGCTGTTAGGGGCTGAACAGATCTTTGTCATTGACCATCATCCGTACCGGCTTCAGTTTGCTCAGGAACGTTACGGTGCCATTCCCATTAACTTTGATGATGATAACGACGCGGCGGAAAAAATCATTGAGCAGACGGCAGGGCAGCGCGGCGTGGATGCGGTGATTGACGCGGTCGGGTTTGAAGCCAAGGGCAGCACCACTGAAACCATTCTCAGTAATCTCAAGATTGAAGGAAGCAGTGGTAAAGCGCTACGCCAGTGTATCGCGGCCGTAAGACGCGGTGGGGTGGTGAGCGTGCCGGGCGTCTATGCCGGGTTTATTCATGGGTTCTTATTTGGCGACGCCTTTGATAAAGGGATCAGCTTTAAGATGGGGCAGACGCACGTTCATGCCTGGCTGGGCGAGTTGCTGCCACTGATTGAAAAAGGGTTGCTGACGCCGGAGGAGATCGTCACGCACTATCTGCCTCTGGCCGATGCTGAACGTGCGTACAAAATTTTTGAGAAACGGGAAGAGGCATGTCGCAAAGTCATTCTGGTCCCCGGCGCGGAAAGCCCCGAGGCGGCAGAGCAGCAGGTTAAAGGGCTGGTTAACGCTTTCCCCGGCGGGGTAGTGTGAGCGGTGTCATTTACCAGTGGCGTTCAAGATACAGCACGGCCATGACGATAATCGCCAAAAAAATGAGAAAAATAAGTGTGATAGCCAGTATCTCACTCATGACCGTCCCCGCGGCACCAAAACAGATTAAGCGTGGATTAAGGTGATTTTGAGCGATATAGGACAATCGGGTGAAATGACGAAAAGAGGATGCCAGTGCATCCTCTTTGCAGGGCAGGAAGCGCGGGATTAACGCAGGTAATCGCCTGCAGCTTCTGGCTGGTAGAGCAGCTCAAGCACTTCCAGATGCGTCGACGCGCCACCCGGTAGTTCCCAGTGAATGGTATCACCTGCGCGCAGTCCCAGCAGGGCCGCGCCCACGGGCGCCAGGACGGAAAGCTGCGCGCTACTGTCGGTCATCTGCGCGGGATAAACCAGCGTGCGGGTCAACTCTTCACCCGTCGTCAGGTTACGGAATTTGACCTGGCTGTTCATGGTCACCACGTCATGCGGCATGGTCTCAGGCGTACACATCTGCGCGCGGTCAAGCTCCTCGTTCAGCGCATCGGCTACCGGGAGAGAAGCGAATTCGGGTTTCTCCAGAAGTCGGTCAATACGTTCTGCGTCGAGTTCATTAATGATAATTGTGGGTCTGGACATTTATTACTCCATGTCGTGAATACTGCGTGTAACGCAGAAACCAATCCAAAAGAAAACCCTCGCCGTCTGGCAGCGAGGGTTTAACTCTCCCGATGATACTGGCTGAGCGTGCAAGTTTGAAGTGATGAAGGTCACATTCATGGCCCATATGAATTTTCGCTGAAATTTATTCAGTCTTCATTCCGGGCGGAATACGTTACGCTGAGTGTCCTGAACCTGGGCGTTGCGCCCCACCAACGAGAGAGAACTATGTACTTCTACCAACCGTCTCAGGGTCACGGCCTGCCGCACGATCCGCTGAACGCCATTATTGGTCCACGCCCGATTGGCTGGATCTCCTCCTGCGACACGAACGGCCTGCTTAACCTCGCGCCGTATAGCTTCTTTAACTGTTTCAACTATCGGCCACCGATCATTGGTTTTTCCAGCAACGGCTGGAAAGACAGCGTGCGCAATATTCACGAGACTGGCGAGTTTGTCTGGAATCTGGCCACGCGCGATCTGGCTGAAGCGATGAACATCACCTCGGCGACGCTTCCTCACGGTGAAGACGAGTTTACCGCTGCGGGATTAACGCCCGTTGCCAGCCAACGGGTGAAGGCACCCCGCGTGGCAGAGAGTCCGGTAAACTTTGAGTGCCGCCTGTCGCAGTGTATACAGTTGACCGGCGCAGACGGCACGCCAGTGGACACCTGGCTGGTATTGGGGGAAGTGGTCGGCATTCATATTGCTGATGCGCTGCTGGAAGAGGGCATTTACCAGACCGCGAAAGCGCAACCCATCCTGCGTGCGGGTGGGCCAACGGCGTATTACGGAATCAGCGACGAACACCGGTTCGACATGGTGCGTCCGGATGCGCGCAGGGGGTAATATGCCTGACAACCGACTTCCCGCCGATCAGCAGTTTTTTGCTGAATTGCTGAGCGGGCTGGTGCTTAATCCGCATCAACTGGGGCGCGTCTGGTTTGCTCGCCCATCCGCCTCAGCGCCTGCCGGGAGTTTCCGCCTGGAATGGCCCAGGCTTGAGGTCGTGCTGCGCGGTGTTTATGGCAACAAACTTATCCCGGAGCAAAAGGGAATCTCCCAGGGGGAGATGTTGTTTCTGCCTGCTCATGCGGTCAATGTGCCGATGATTGAAAAGCCAGTCATGTTACTGAGTCTTGTCTTTGCTCCTTCCTGGCTGGGCCTGGCATTTCAGGCCACAGGTCATGGGCAGCCGCAGCGGAAGATGGAACTTCCCCATTCGGAAAGAGGCGAGTGCACAGCAATGCTGATGGCGCTCACTCATCTGAGTGCATCACCACAGGATCAGGCTATTATTCAACCGTTGACGCTCAGCCTGCTTCACTGGTGTCGTAAGGTCGTCTCTTCACGCCCGGAACCGGGGCTTTCACGTCGGGATTTTCTTTATCAGAGTATCTGTAACTGGCTGGAGATTAACTATGCCGAACCCCTCTCGCGGGAGAGCGTTGCGGCACTGTTCACTATTTCCCCTAACCATCTGTCGCGCCTCTTTTCACAGCAGGGCACCATGAGCTTTGTCGATTACGTTCGTTGGGTTCGAATGGGAAAAGCGCGCACTATTCTGCAAAAATACCACCTGCCGGTGGGCGAGGTGGCGAAGCGCTGCGGGTATCCCGACAGCGACTATTTTTCCAGGCTGTTCCGACGCCAGTTTGGACTGACGCCGGGGGAATACCGCGCCCGATTTCAGTAGTTGTCAGAAATTGATTTCGGCATTCAGCAGATCAAGGAGGCTTTGCGGCGAGTCTGCTGCAAAAAGCGCCTCCCGAAATGCCTTGTTCACCAGTTTTCGCGCAAGTTGGGAGAACACTTTGACGTGGTTGTTTCCTTCCTGCGCGCCGAGCGTCAGCATGATTACCAGCTCGACCTCGCCCATATCCGATTCCCAATCAATGGGCTTTTCCAGACGGGCAATGCTAATACTGGAATGGCGTATCCACTGAGATTTAGTGTGCGGGATCGCCACGCCAAATCCGACCGCGGTAGTAACAATCTCTTCGCGCTGCCAGATGTCTTCTTCCAGCTCGAGCGGGTTCCCGGTGCGTCCCTGAATCGCGAGGTTGCCACACAGGAACTGGAGTACCTGCTCTTTTGATGCGAGTGGTTCGTTAAAGGCGATGGTTTCCAGCGCCAGTAGCGGGCGAGGTGGCTCTTCTGGTGTGAAATCAGCCAGCAGCGTTTCTATCTCCTCTGCGCTGCGACAGTCGCAGGCCTTATCCGCCAGTGCCCGACAGGCCTCGCTTTCCAGTTGGCGAAGCTGTGCTTTCACCGCCGGAATGCGTGGTCCGCTCATGCTGAATTCAGCAATTCCGAGACCTAATAGCAGAGGGAGGTAACGACGTTCGCCGCCCAGCTCACCGCAAATACCGACCCATTTCCCGTGGCGTTGGGCGGTTGTGACTATCTGGCGCACCATGCGCAAAAATGACGGCGTGATCGGGTTATACAGCGGTGAAACCCGCGGGTTGTTGCGATCGACCGCGTAGAGGTATTGGGTCATATCGTTCGAGCCGATGCTGAAGAAATCGACCTCTTCACAGAAGTGATCGATGATAAAGCAGACTGAGGGCACCTCAACCATAATCCCCAGCGGCAGGCATGGCGTATGGCGTAACCCCTGTGCCGTCAGCTCTTCCCGGACTTTTTGCAACTCTTGTTTAACCCATAAAATCTGATCGAGATTGTGCACCATCGGGATCATCAGCAGTGCATTGCCGCTGGCGCCCGCGCGTAGAATGGCGCGCAGTTGGGTACGAAACAGGTGAGCAAATTCCGGGTAAATGCGTACCGCACGGTAGCCGAGGAAGGGGTTCTCCTCCTGCGGAATACTGAGATAGGGGATCTGCTTATCGCCGCCAATGTCCATTGTGCGGAAAATGACGGGCTTGCCTTCTGCGGAGAGTAACACCTGCTGGTAGGCTTCAAATTGCTCTTGTTCATCCGGCGCACTCTCGCGGTCCATATAGAGCATTTCAGTGCGAAACAGGCCCACGCCCTGCGCGCCACAGGCGAAGGCACCGGGAGCCTCCAGTGCGCTGCCGATATTGGCAGCGATATCCACCGCCACGTTATCCCGGGTAAGCGCCGGTAGCCCGGCGTCTTTGATCTGCTGCTGATGGCGTTTGTCCGCCAGGCGTTGCGCCACGCTGTAGTAGTGATTCACGGCCTCATCAGGCTCCGTGACCAGTACGCTACAAACACCGTCCAGAATCACCTCTTTGCCCGTATACGGCTCCAGAGAGGTAACCGCCAGGCCGCTCAGCACCGGAATTGACGCGGCGCGTGCCAGAATTAAGGTGTGCGAGGTGCGCCCGGTTTTCTCCAGCACCATGCCTTTCAGGTAGTGGGTATCAAGACTTAAAAACTGGCTGGGCGTTAAATCTTCGGCCAGCAGAATGGTTGGCGCATCGAGTGTGAACGCGGCTGTTTGCTGGAGTTCAGGCCAGGTAATATTGAGCAGTTGCTCACTGATGTCGCGAATATCGCTGACGCGCTCGCGGAGATAGTCGCTGGCGGAGAGTGACAGCTTATCGCAAATCTGCTCCATGTTGCGAATGATAGCCCCGGCAAGGCTCAGTCGCTCTTCATTGATAAGGCGGCGGATATTGCCACCGAATTCGTCATCCTGAATCAGCGAAAGATGGGCGCTGATAATGGTTTTGCTTTCCCCTTCCAGACCGCGCAGGCGCTGGTTAAGCTGCTCTGCCAGCGTTGCCAGGCTGTGTTCCAGCCGGGTGGTATCTTCCGGCGTGGCCGGGTTCTGGCGGTAACGCTGCAGGTTATCGCTCTGCCAGCCACGCAATGTGCCCGCGCCAATACCGCTGGCAAGCGTAATGGCGTGCTGCAGTTGCGGGGTGAGCCGCAGAAGCGAGCGGGGAAGGGGATGTGCGATGTGCGGTGCGTCGCCAGAGGGAATGCTGTCGCTGTCGATGAATAGCGTATTGATATACTGCTCAAGTGTGCGTCTGGCCTGCTCTTCATCGCTGCCGCTGATCTCCAGCACGCAACTGTCGTTAAACAGCGTGCCGGTGCTTATCAGCGCCAGCGAGCTTTTGGCATCCGCGTGGGTATTCAGCCGCTTATTAATAAAGCAAATGTCGCTGCGCCACATGCTGCACTGCTCCTTTAACGCCCAGGCTGGCCGTGCGTGCAGGCCGTTGGGCAGCGGGCAGAAAAACTCAATTGAAAGCATACTTTCTCCTTACCGCGTGAGATCAGCACCTGAAATCCGTCAGGTGAGCCACGGTCTCACGGTTCATGCATGCCGCCAGGGCGACAAGCAATTGATGGGTGTGATGAATGTCTTTTTCATCGGCAATGGATGCCGCGCAATGGCCATGCCGGGTTGGCGGCCCGAGTACCACGGTGGGAACACCCGTGCCGGAAAGATGCACTGCGCCACCGTCGGTACCGCCGTTGCTGAACATGTCTTTTTGCAGCGGTATGCCTAATGGGCATGCCACTTTTTCAATGAAGGCGGTTAATTTCGGTGGGGCGATAAGCGTTTTGTCATACAGCACCAGCATCGGACCCGCGCCGATTTGTCGATGATTTGCGCTGCCGTAATCAAAGTTTTTTGACCAGCAGGCGGTATCAAGCACCAGGGCAATGTCGGGTTGAATCACGCGTGTGGCGGTCTGTCCGCCACGCAGGCCGACCTCTTCACTGGAGCTGGCCACCAGCCACAGCTCGCAGTCGAGCGGAGCCTGATGCAGTTCGCGCAGCAGAGCGATCAGCAGGTAGCAGCCCAGCCGGTCGTCAAAGGCTTTGCCCATCACCCGACTGTTTGGCAGGGTTTGGAAGGGGGTGTCAAAGGTGACGCGGTCGCCTGCGTCAATGCCGCTGTCAAACACCTCTTGCGCAGACGTTGCGCCGATGTCGACACGCAGATTGTCTACGGTATCGCCTTTAACGTCACCGTCGAGCAGACCAGGGATTTTAACGCCGGTGCGTGTAGTGATGCGAACCGGCTGAAGCGTGCGCGCCATCATGCGTACGTTGCCAATCGGCAGCACGTCAATGGCGCCTTCACGGGATACGCTGCGCACCATAAAACCGACTTCATCCATATGGGCGCAAATCATCACCTTCGGCCCGGTGCTTTGGTTCACGCGGATGAGCACGGAGCCGAGGCCGTCAAACTGTACCTCTTTATGGAGCTTGTGCGCCTCCGCGATCAGGATGTCGCGCACTTCCTGCTCTGAGGCCGCGATGGCATCGGCTTCGCTCAGTGCGCGCAGTAATTCGTGGTCCATCAGTGTTCTCCCGTCAGCAGCAGCGTTTTATCCATGGTGTATAGCACCTCGGCTCCCGTCTCCGTTACCAGAACGACGTCTTCAATCCGCACGCCACCTGCGCCCTCCAGGTAGATCCCCGGTTCGACGGTCAAGAGCATTCCGGGCTGCAGCAGCGTGGTATCAGTTGGGGAAAATCGTGGATTTTCATGGACATCAATGCCGATGGCATGCCCGGTATTGTGGCCGAACTGCGGACCGTAGCCCGCAGATTCAATGACCGAACGTGCAGCGTTATCCACCTGCCGGCACGGAATACCCGGACGAATGGCCTGAATTGCTGCCAGTTGCGCCTTCAGCACGGTCTGGTAGATCGCATAGAGCGGATGTTCCTCAGGTGCCTGGTGCTGCCCGGCGACAAGGAAAGTCCTCGTCATGTCCGAGCAGTATCCCTGGTGTTGGGCGCCAAAATCGAGGGTGATCAGCTCGCCTGCATGAATCACCTTGTCAGAGGCTTTTCCGTGCGGCAGTGCGCCGCGTGGCCCGCTGGCAACGATGGTGTCGAAAGAGGGTTTTTCCGCCCCCTGCAGTTTCATAAACCACTCCAGCTCGGCTGCGACCTCGCGCTCGCGCATGCCGGGCTGGATAAAGCGGCGGATATGCTGTGCGGCGCTGTCGGCAATGCGACAGGCCGCACGAATGCGGGCAATTTCGTCCGCCGTTTTTATTTGCCGCAGGGTGTCGAGGGAGATACCGCAAAGCGTTGTATTCAGCGTGTCGCGCCACTGACAGCCGGTTTGCCAGCTGACGTGCTCACCTTCGAACCCCAGCGTGGCGAGGTTTTCCTCGGCAATGAGGCGGTTCATTACCGTGGCAAAGGGGTTTGCTGCCTCGAGCAGATGCATCTGGTAGCCTGCCGCATGCGGGGCGATATCGTGGTAATAGCGAAAATCCACCAGAATATGCGCGCGCGTTTGAGTCACCAGCACGTAGCCCGATCCGGTTGAAATACCCAGGTGCGGCTGTTTGTTCTGACGCGAGGCGATCAGCACGCCATCCAGTTTTTCTGCTGCCAGCCAGTGGCGAAGCGTTGTCAGTAAATCCATTATTCACCCCATTACAGCGTATCGATGGCGAGTTTTCCGCGTTTATGCATGCTGTTGCGGATCGTGACCACCAGCAGCGCTGTAATGACCGCACCGACAAGGATGCTTAGCATATAGGCACCGAGATTGGTCACCAGCGGCCACGCCCAGATGGCAGATTCCGGGAACCACTGAACGGCACCAAGCGCGGTTGCGGTCATCGCCCCGGCGATAGCCCCGATCATATACGCAGGCAGCGTTGCGAGCGGGTTTTCCAGCAGGAACGGGATGGCCCCTTCGCTGATCCCCATAAAGGCCAGGAACATCGCCGTTTTACCCTGCGGATAAAGTTGCGGGCTGAACAGGCGTTTACCGGTCAGGCGATGGTCGATAAGCGTTGCCAGGCCCAGACCAATAGGCGGGATGACAATCGCCACGGCGCGAGAGGTGATCGGCAGCACGTGATCGGTGGTGAGCCCCAGCCCGACGAAACCCGCCGCTTTGTTGATGGGGCCGCCGAGGTCAATGGCGGTTGCGGCAGCCATACCAATGGCGTACATCATTGAACCTGCCTGACCTGCAGCGAGCAGCAGGGTGCGCATGCCTGCGTTTAACCAGCCGCCAATAGGGGTGATGACGTAGTACATCGCCAGCATCACGAACAGGGCAGAGATAATCGGGATCAGGAACGTGCTTTTGAAGGCCAGCAGATACTGTGGCACGCTGATTTTGGTGTTCAGCCACTTCACCAGGTAGCCTGCGGCAATGGCGATAATCAGTGCACCAATAAAGGTGGACGGTACCGGTTTGGTGGCAAGCCAGGTCAGTTTTTCCGGGTCAAAATTTAGCACCAGCGTAGGCTGTGTGGCGACAAGACCGCCGATAAAGCCTGCCGGAAAGGCCAGTTTGCCGCCGATGGAGTTGGCAACAAACGCGGAGAACATCGGAATGGCGAAGCTGAACAACAGTCCACCGAACGATTCTGTCAGGTAGCCGAACTTCAGCACCGAGAGGTTAAACCCGGTAAATTTTCCCGAGTTTAGCGCATCCATAATGCCGGTATCAGGTGGGATCTCCAGCCAGACGTAAGCGATAAGTTGTGAAATAGCGAGGATCACCCCGCCCATGATGAGCGTTGGCACCATGCGGGAAATACCCGACATAATGTGCTGAGGCAGCTCTTTCCAGAAGGTATTGCCCGCCGTGACCGGCGCGGGTTTGATTGCGAGCGTATCGCCCTCGTGACTTTCCGGGCGAACCGCACTGCGTTTTTTAATTGCCATGACGAAAACCCCTGAGGTTGAAGATTATTATTGTTGTTCTGCCGCGATCATCTCTTCGATCTCTTTCAGGGTGCCCGCCGCGTTTTTAATGGCGTCCTGAAGCGTAATCTCGTAGACGTCGCGCGTTTCAAAGCGCTCGTTGTCTTCCGGGGTGATGGCGATGGCATGGATGATAATGTCGGCTTCGGCGATATCCTGCGCCGTTAAGCGATTCTGGATCCCATCTGCACCCTGCGTTTCAATTTTGACCTCGTAACCGGCTTCTGTGGCGGCATCCTCCAGCGCCTGAGCGGCCATAAAGGTATGTGCCAGGCCCATCGGGCAGGCGCACAGTGCGATCAATTTTTTAGCCATGTGAAATTCCTCCTGTAGATGACGCCACGATTATGGCGGGGAGGTTTCGTTTGTGTTTACCGGATAAATGATGCAATAGCTGGATGAATAATGCAGGTGTGCAAAAGTGTGACGCCTGGCGTCATATAACGGAAAAGAATGAAAGACCGGGCATGAGGATGCCCGGAATGCGATCAGTAACCGATTTTGTCGATCACAAACTGTTTGCCGCAGTTACCCGGATGTGGCTGCGGTGCGAAAGAAGCGGCAGAAAGCGGGTTATTGATGGTGTCGGCTTTTAAGGAGATCTGCATTTCCGTGAGGTAAGCCGGACTGCCATTACAGGTAAGTTTGAATGCTTTGACGTTCTCTTTACCCCAACTTTTGGCAACGGCATGATCAAACTCGCGACGGCTTACGGTTTTACCGTAGTTATCCGCCAGGAATTGACCTACCGCGCTGGTTTTAACCTCCTGATTTAAACGCACCATCGTGCCAAAGTAAGCGTCCGGATCAAACCCGAAGCAGACGCCGTGTTTGGCATATTCGTAACGTTCCAGGCAGGAGTTGCCGCCCGCGCCGGGCATGACGCTGTTAAGTTTTGCGGCACCAGACAGAGACAGACCGGTTTCAGCGGCAGAACATTTGCGGCTTGCTTTTGCTTCTGGCATGTTCGGAATGGGGCGGGTGGCGCAGCCAAAACGCATCCAGCGGCGCTCATCTACGCCTCTGGACGCTATTGATTTAGGCAGGCCAGGCCACAAACCGTGCACGGTCAGGAAATCAGTTTTGCTGGCGCTCTCTTTTTGCAGGCGACATTCATCGGGTTCATTGCGATTGCGTTCGACCATGCTCTGACAGAATCCGGTTTGCCAGGAGAGCGCCAGAACGTAGCGATCGAAATCGCCATATTGCGTTGCCTTGAGGGGTTCTGCTTGTGCGGAGAGGACACAAAGGGCAAGCGCCATAGCGCCAGATGGGATAGCGATATCCTTACTGAACATTTGATTTCCTGATCGATTGAGTGCGATTAATTTCTGGAAATTATTAAAGCACAAAAAGCGCCCGCAGGCGCTTTTTGGTTATCAGGAATTTGGCTTAGGCGGCGCCGGGAACCAGCACTTCCGTGGCGATGATTACGATGATCAGGCCGACCAGAACGGGTACCGATGTCCGCTTCACCACCTCAAACGGCGAGATTTTTGCCATACCGGCGACCGCAACCACCACACCGGATACCGGAGAAATGGTACGGCCCAGGTTTGAGGCCTGAAGCATTGGGATGGAAAGGTAAGCCGGGTTAATGCCAGAGGAGTGAGCCAGTTTCGGGATCATCTCAACGAAGGCGTAAAACGGCGCGTTACCGGAACCCGTAGTCATTGCCGCCAGCATGGTGAGGATCACCAGGACCAGCATCAGGATAATGCTGGCAGAGCCGAACGAGGTGGCGATGGAGATCAGGCTCTGAATAAAGCCGATGGTGCTGAGACCCTGAGCAAACACGCCTGCGGCAACCAGCAGCATCACGACGCCAGCAAACGCATCCGCCATCCCGCGATAGGCCACTTCCAGTCCTGAAAACACCTTCTGAGTGTTGAAGCCGCGCACAAATTCCAGCAAGGCAGCCAGCAGCATACAGATCACCAGAATGGTGATGATGTGCAGCTGTGGACCCCATTTGCCGTCAAAAACCAGTACCCCGATGATCGGGGTGAACGGCAGAATGGCGTAAAACGCGGGCGCAGTGGTGGTGATTTCACTCACGTCCAGCATTTCATGGCTGATGTTCTCTTTCTTATCGAGATAGCGCTGCCAGAAGAAGTGGGCGATGCCCATCCCCACGATGGCAACAATGGAGATGGGCAGCGTGGTTTTAAAGGCGAAATCGATGAGTGACATCTCCGCCGCTTTTGCCGCCAGCACAACGTCGCCGGAGGTTGGGGAGAGAATAATGGCTGCCGGAGACGCACAAATTGCCGCGGCCGCGCCACGGCTGATACCGACGTTGACCATAACCGGGAACAGCGTTGCCATGAGCAGTACGCCAAGGCCGGTTGCTGACGACACCGCAAGGGACATCAGGCAGGCGAGGAAATAGGCCGCGACCATGAGCAGATAGGGGGAGTTGATGTACTGCAGTGGTTTCGATGCCAGTTTAACCACCATATCGTTTGCGCCGATATGAGTCATATAGGCGGCAAAACCGCACAGCATCATAATCATCATGCCCAGGTCGCCGCCGCGGCTCATGAGCAGAATTTTTATATATTCAACAATGTCGGTGGCCGTATAGCCGGTGCTGGCTGCGCTGGCAGGTTACACCTGATGACCCATTAGCGCGCTAACAATCAGCAGCGTTAAGCCGCCGACAAATAATACGCCTGTGGCTGAGTACCCTTTAATGATGTAGCGAGCTACACCGACAATGACGACGACCCCGATAAGGAGTTCGATAAACGTAAGCATGATTTCCCCTGTCTACTTGCTACCCGAGAGCACAAATAATCAATAAAAAAAGAAGGATGAGAATGTGCCGAATTATTGCTCAGTCCTTGCTGATTAAAATCAATAAAAAGACTACTAAAGTAGGCATTGACGCTATTTTTGCCATGACTCCGGCATTTATGTCATATGGGTATTGACCGCCGGATACACCATTATATGTCATTTAGCGCACGGCAGGCCGGGAACGTGCGGGGCGCTGAGGCCAGTCTCTTCTGTGCACCTGGCAGTCTTTTGCTATAAGCAACATGCCGCGTATGGCTCAAAATCCTTTTTTCTTCACCGGGCATATTATTTTGGCGCAACGTATAAATATCTCTTACATGCTATATAAATTTAAAAAGACTTTGTGTGTTGTATTGAAGGCTGTGTTTTATTGTGCGAATTAACCCTCTTTAATATAGCGTCTCTAGCCTTCAAATGTCGTGAGTTAATAAAGTAGGAGTGCTGCGAATATATACCAAAGTGAGAACGGATAGCGGGCTTACTGACGAGTGCTGAGGGCGGCGGCAGAGCCCGGCAGGGCTGGAGTGCAACTTCTCACCCTCTTTCTAAGAATATTCTCGGATTTAGGGTCATTAATTAGGAATAACGCTGATGTTGTTAAGGATTCATTCAACTATTCTATGGTAAACTTTGCCTTGAATACTAAGAATGGTAATTGCATTGTGATGGTACGTAATAAATTTCCCCTGATTTTATTGTTTATTTTTGGGCAGTTAACTTTCTCTTCTGTCGCCAGGGCAGAGGATAACGCGGCGGATAAAGGTTGGTTCTCAACGTTTACGGATAACGTCGCGCAAACCTGGAAGGAGCCAGAACATTACGATCTCTATATTCCGGCGATAACGTGGCATGCACGTTTTGCCTATGACAAAGAAAAAACGGACCGCTACAACGAACGTCCCTGGGGGGCGGGTTTTGGTCAGTCCCGTTGGGACGACAAAGGAAACTGGCACGGACTGTACCTGATGGCGTTTAAGGACTCCTACAACAAGTGGGAGCCGATTGGCGGTTACGGCTGGGAGAAAACGTGGCGTCCTTTAGCGGATGAGAACTTCCGTCTTGGCCTGGGCTACACGGCAGGCTTTACGGCGCGTGATAACTGGAAGTACATCCCGATCCCGGTCCTGCTGCCGTTGGCATCCATTGGCTATGGTCCCGCGACGTTCCAGATGACCTACATCCCGGGAACCTATAACAACGGAAACGTTTACTTTGCCTGGATGCGTTTTCAATTTTAACTGATAAAACATTACAAACTGGCGAAAAAGTGCACTCCCGTTGAATCATAAAGGATAAAAATACGTCAGCGAAAATTAACGCGACTTTTATCACTTTTTAGCAAAGATCCGCTGGACAAAAGGTTCCACAATTGATGTACTGATACCCGACACAGCATTTGTGTCGTTTTTTAATGTAAAGGTAATTTTGATGTCTAAGATTAAAGGTAACGTTAAGTGGTTTAATGAGTCCAAAGGATTCGGTTTCATTACTCCTGAAGATGGCAGCAAAGATGTGTTCGTACACTTCTCTGCAATCCAGTCTAATGGTTTCAAAACCCTGGCTGAAGGTCAGCGTGTTGAGTTTGAAATCACTAACGGTGCCAAAGGCCCTTCTGCTGCTAACGTAATCGCTCTGTAATTCAGACGCGTCAGCAAGAATTTCAAAACCCGCTCCTTGAGCGGGTTTTTTTCGTTCTGAATCAACCAATCAGATACATTTTCAGGAAGCTGGCGACGATTGCCACGCTCAGCAAAACCATTCCTGCGCCCATCAACTGTTCTTTCATACTGTCACCCTCGCTCCGTATTACGTCCAGAGTGGCAGAGAAAAATTAAGCCAACATTAACGTCGGGCGATTAATGCGCGCTGGCGGAAGAAAAGAGCCAAAATGCGATCCCGGTCATCGCAAATGAACCGAGCATATTGATGGCGATGTTCGTTAATGCCCAGCCAATGCGTCCTTCCTGAAACAGGAACACCACTTCAGCAGAGAAGGTGGAGAACGTCGTTAAACCGCCACAGAAGCCGGTGGTAATCAATACTTTCCACACCGGATCGATATGTGTCATGCGGTTAAACCAGGCTAGCCCCATACCGATAATAAAGGCACCAATCAGGTTTGCTGCCAGGGTTCCCATGGGAATGGCCTGATGAAGAGGGTTAAACCGCATACTCAAAAACCACCGCGCAACGCTACCCGTGCCTCCGCCAATAAAAACGGCTATAAGTAGTTGTAACACTGTCAATACCTGCTATTGGATGTGTAAGTACGTCGAGTGTAACGCTGTTTTTGACCGGGGGACAAATATGTATGTTGCAGTAGGGCAGTTTGCGGTAACGCCGGACTGGAATGAGAATGCGGGAATCTGCGTCTCCCTGATGGCCCAGGCACGACTGAAGGGGGCATCTTTGCTGGTGCTTCCTGAAGCGCTGCTGGCAAGGGATGATAACGATCCCGATCTGTCGGTTAAGTCGGCGCAGTCGCTGGACGGGGCGTTTTTACAGCAGCTGCTGGCAGAGAGTGCTGGCAATCGCATGACGACCATTTTAACGGTGCATGTACCTTCTGCGCCGGGTCGGGCTGTGAACACGCTTGTGGCTATCCGTGGCGGCGAGATTATTGCACGCTACGCTAAGCTTCATCTCTATGATGCGTTCAACATTCAGGAGTCGCGACTGGTCGATCCCGGCGACAGCGTTCCACCCCTGCTGGACATCGATGGATTTAACGTGGGATTAATGACCTGCTATGATCTGCGCTTTCCAGAAATGGCACTGAATCTGGCTTTACAGGGCGCCGACGTCCTGGTATTGCCAGCGGCCTGGGTCAAAGGGCCCTTGAAAGAGCATCACTGGGCGACGCTGTTGGCCGCAAGGGCGCTTGATACCACTTGCTATGTGGTTGCCTCCGGAGAGTGTGGGAATAAGAATATTGGACAGAGCAGGGTTATCGATCCGTTGGGAGTGACCATCGCCTCGGCAGCCGAAGCGCCAGCGCTTTTGCTGACGGAGATACTATCAGAGCGAATTGCGCTTGCACGTCGGCAGTTACCCGTTCTTCGCAATCGACGGTTTGCGCCACCGCAATTATTGTGATGTTTTTTTCAACAATGCTTGATTCACCTTGTTACAGATTGCTATTGTGTGCGCGCGTCAAATGTCCGTTAATACGATCGGGTTTTTGGCGCTTAATGCAGCCTGTTTTATGTAAAGAAGGTATCTATGGGTGAGATTAGTATTACCAAACTGCTGGTGGTTGCCGCACTGGTCGTCCTGCTGTTTGGTACCAAGAAGTTACGCACGTTGGGTGGAGACCTGGGTGCTGCCATTAAAGGCTTTAAGAAAGCGATGAATGACGATGACGCGGCGGCGAAGAAAAGCGCCGAAGAAAGTGTTCCAGCAGAGAAGCTTTCGCACAAAGAGTAATGGCAATCCTGCAAGGCTTGCATAAAAAAACCGGCTCACGAGGCCGGTTTTTTTGTGTTTCTGTAAAAAGATATTACAGGTTTATTTTACTTCTTCGCCTTTCGCCTGCATATCGGCGTGGTAGGAAGAGCGAACAAACGGGCCACACGCGGCATGGGTAAAGCCCATCGCCATGGCTTCGGCTTTCATCTCGTCGAACTCATCAGGGCTAACATAGCGCTGTACCGGCAGATGGTGACGGCTTGGCTGCAGATACTGCCCCAGCGTCAGCATAGTGACACCGTGGCGGCGCAGATCGCGCATCACTTCGATGATTTCTGCATTGGTTTCACCGAGACCCACCATCAGACCGGATTTGGTCGGGATATGCGGATGCGCTTCTTTAAAACGCTCCAGCAATTTCAGAGACCAGTTGTAGTCTGCGCCTGGACGCACCTGACGGTAAATACGCGGCACGTTTTCCAGGTTGTGGTTGAATACGTCTGGTGGAGTGGCGGTCAGGATATCCAGCGCGCGGTCCATACGTCCACGGAAATCGGGAACCAGCGTCTCAATTTTGATGCTTGGGCTTTTTTCGCGGATGGCAGTAATGCAGTCTGCAAAGTGCTGAGCACCCCCATCACGCAGGTCATCACGGTCAACCGAAGTGATAACGACATAACGCAACGCCATGTCGGCGATGGTCTGCGCCAGTTTCTGCGGCTCGTTTACATCTGGCGCAACAGGGCGGCCATGAGCAACGTCGCAGAACGGGCAGCGGCGGGTACAGATAGCACCCAAAATCATAAATGTCGCGGTACCGTGATTGAAACATTCAGCAAGGTTAGGGCAGGAGGCTTCTTCACACACGGAGTGAAGGCCATTTTTGCGCATCGCCGCTTTGATCCCCTGGATACGCGAAGAGTCCGCCGGCAGTTTGATTTTCATCCACTCCGGTTTTCTTAACAGCGCTTCGCGCTCTGTAGCCACGTTTTTAACCGGGATAAGGGCCATTTTATCGGCATCGCGGTATTTAACACCGCGTTCCATCACAATGGGTTTACTCATAGCGTGCGTGTTCCAGTTGCGAATATCGAAGGAAAGCGTTTCAATTCAAGGGAATGTTGTATTTATCAACTATTTTTGAACGAACGACAGGCAGTATATCATTGAAACGGTCGGTAAAGCAGCCTGCCAGGTCGCCAATTTGTAAAATAGTTGTTGTTTTGTGCGTTTTGCCCAGCCTGCAGCAGGGGCTTGTGCTGTCAGGCTGGTTCAGAAGGCCTGGCGGATAACGTTGATGACGTTTTCCAGTACCGGATCGCGCAGGCTTAGCTTGTTGTAATGCAGCGAAATTTCAAGCGTTTCGTCATTCAACTGATTGAGCGGAATGCTCTCCAGCGGCCAGCATTTTCGCAGCAGGGTAAAGAGGCGCAGAGGCATTACGCACAGCATGTCGCTACTGCCAATCAAGGATGCAACGGTAAACATATTGTAACTGCTGAAGCTCACCTGGCGCTCCGGGAAGAGTTCATCAATACGCTGCCGTAGCGGGTTGGCTCCCTGGCCTTCTGTCATAAAAGAGGAGTGCTCGTAGGCACGCAGGTTTTCTAGTGTCAAAGGCGCATTGAACGCGGGATGATGCTGGCGGCATACGAGGATCAGGCTGTCGGCGTACAGGACATGCTGGCCTAAAGCCCTTGCACTGAAATGATTGCTGTCAATGATCAGGTCGGTCTGGAACTGCGCCAGCTGGGTTTCAGGGTCATTCACGGTGACGTTGCGGATCAACAGCTGCGGCGCATGTTGCTTTATTGTCTTGTAGATAGCAGGCATCACCAGCACGCCCAATGATGGGGAGGTGCCAATAGTGATGGTTCTGTGTTTATCGTAGCTGCCCGTGAGGTCCAGCGCACCGAGAATCGATTCCAGTCCCTGACTGATGTATTCATGCAGATGTGTGGCATAAGCCGTAGGGGTTACGCCCTGGCCCTTACGTATAAATAACGGATCCGGGAAAATAGCGCGCAGCTTTTGAATTGACTGGCTAATTGCTGAGGGGGTCAGATTAAGAATTTTCGCAGCGTTAACGATACCCTTGTGGACATAAACTGCCTCAAAAATAGTCAACAAGTTGAGATCAATATTACGTAAAGTCCGAAAAATTTGTGGCTTATCTTCACCGCCGGGTTCATTCAGGCGTTTGGCTGGTAAATTAGTAGACTCCACGCTTTCACTCCGTATCCATTCACAATATGAATGATAGTTGAATTTATTTATTATGCTTGCAGAGATTCGTAAAGTGTTTCACTTGTTTAACGAAAACAGACAGTTGGGTGATTGTCACGCAAGTAATATGAGATCCGCAGGCGGCACTATCAAATTGCTGAATAATATGTATCGCTAATATGCGGGCGCTTCGAAAATATAGAATCTGCTGATTGTTGTAAAGCGTAAATGCGGGAAATAGGCGTGGCCCGTCAAATAATCGAGCCACTAGCAAGCATATATTAAGCAGTGATATATTCGTGAGGAGGATTGTTAAGCAGTGCTAAAAAGTTATTCAAAAGTACAGGGCGAATAATATCCGGGGTGGCGGTGGCTACCCACTGGCACATTTGCGTCATCTCCATACCCGCATAGCCGCACGGATTGATGCGCAGGAAAGGGGCGAGATCCATATTGATATTGAGCGCCAGCCCGTGGAATGAACAGCCTTTGCGAATGCGCAGACCCAATGAACAGATCTTCATCTCTCCCACATATACGCCCGGCGCATCCGCACGCGGATGGGCATCAATGCCGTATTCTGCGAGGGTGTTTACGACGGTTTGCTCCAACAGGGTGACAAGTTCACGGACACCCAACTTTCTGCGCTTCAGGTTGAGCAACACGTACATCACCTGCTGACCCGGACCATGATAGGTTACCTGCCCACCACGATCGCTCTGGATCACCGGGATATCGCCTGTCATCAACAAATGTTCGGCTTTTCCTGCCTGCCCCTGGGTAAACACAGGAAGGTGTTCAACCAGCCAGATTTCATCGGGTGTGGTTTCATCGCGTGAATCGGTGAAGTCATGCATAGCCTGAGAGACAGGCTCGTAAGGTTGAAGCCCGAGATGGCGGACAAGAATGTTATCCTGGTACAAAACGACGTCTCCGAAGACGGGGAGAAAAGGGTGCGGAAAGTATATCACAGCAGGGAGAGGGGTTACCCGGCAAACCGGGTAACCGCAGAGGGACTACAGCACCATACGAACGATTTCGATATTGCCGAGTTCTTCGTACAGCGTCTCAACCTGCTCAATGTGTGTCGCAGTGATGGTAATAGAAACCGAGTGGTAGTTGCCCTTGCTGCTTGGTTTTACTGACGGAGAGTAGTCACCCGGCGCATGGCGCTGTACCACTTCAACCACCTGATCAACCAGCTCAGGCTTCGCCAGACCCATTACTTTGTAAGTAAATGAGGTAGGGAATTCAAGCAGTTCGTTAAGTTTGGTTTTCATGTCAGCTCCGGCGTAACGTCAAAAAAGAATAACTCCCACGTCGGGTGGGAGTTATCAGGATACTTAGTATATGGGGATCAAAATCACACTTTCAAGTGTTCAGTTTTTAGCCAAACCAGTGGTGGAACATCAATTTAATGTAATCAATGATTTTGCCGAAGAAATTGCCTTCAGGAATTTCATCCAGCACCACGAGCGGACGCTGATCGATGGTTTTGCCGTCAAGCTGGAAGTTGATGGTACCCACAACCTGGTTCTTCTGCAGCGGGGCGTGCAGTTCGGTGGTGTTGAGCACGTAGCTCGCTTTCAGATCTTTCATGCGGCCACGAGGAATGGTCAGATACAGATCTTTATCCACACCCAGGGAAGCACGGTCATTATCACCGAACCAGACTGGCTCTGAGGCGAACTCTTTACCCGCTTTCAGCGGATTGACGGTTTCAAAGAAACGGAAGCCCCAGGTCAGCAGTTTTTTGCTTTCGGTTTCACGGCCTTTGAAGGTGCGACCGCCCATCACGGCGGAAATCAGGCGCATCTGGCCTTCAGTCGCAGAGGCCACCAGGTTGTAACCCGCTTTATCGGTATGGCCAGTCTTGATGCCGTCAACGTTCAGGCTGTTATCCCACAGCAGGCCGTTACGGTTGGTCTGACGGATACCGTTGAAGGTGAACTCTTTTTCTTTATAGATGGTGTATTCGTTCGGGACATCACGGATCAGTGCCTGGCCAATCAGGGCCATGTCACGTGCGGAGCTGTACTGACCGTCAGCATCAAGACCATGTACGGTCTGGAAGTGACTGTTTTTCAGACCCAGTGCGGAAACATAGCTGTTCATCAGGCCAACAAACGCGTCCTGGCTGCCTGCTGCGAAATCGGCCATGGCGACGCAGGCGTCGTTACCGGACTGCAGGTTGATACCGCGGATCAGCTGAGAGACGGGAACCTGCATGCCAGGTTTCAGGAACATCAACGATGATCCTTTGAACACCGGGTTACCGGTCGCCCAGGCATCGTTACCGATGGTGACCAGATCGGTTTCTTTGAATTTACCTGCCTTCATGGCCTGACCGATAACGTAGCTTGTCATCATTTTTGTCAGGCTGGCCGGATCGCGACGGGCATCGGCATTCTGTTCTGCCAGAACTTTGCCAGAGTTGTAATCGATCAGGATGTAGGATTCCGCGTCGATTTGCGGAACGCCAGGGATCATGGTCTTGATGTTCAGGTCATCCGCGTGAGCTGCAGAGAGAGCAGCTGCGCAAAGGGCCGCGGTCAGCGCCATGCGCTGCACAAAACGAGCAGAAAAAGTGGTCTTCATGGTCAGAACTACGACATCCGTGATGGAATTAAAAAAAGTGCCTTACTATAGCAAATGCTATACAGGCAGGCATCCGACTTTCATCATGAGATTGTGAATGTGTTTTACACAAATTGACATTTCGGATACCGCCGATTCATTACTTCGCAACAGTGATAAACGACTGGAGCTGCGCTTCGCTTTGCAAACGCTGTTGCAGGGAAGCTGCCTGTGATTTGCTGGCAAACGGCCCCATCTGAATACGCCAGACTGCACCGTTTTGCTCAACCCGGCCCGGTACACTGAACTGCTGGCTTAAGCGTTGCTGATACTGTTGTGCACGTGCCTGATCGCTGACGGCGCCGACCTGAACCACGTAGCTGCCGCTTGCGGCCGCAGGGGCGGGAGCACTTTGCGTGGTCGCTGGTGCGGTCACGGGGGCAGGTTGCGTGACTGGGGCTGCAACAACCGGGGCTGGCGTGGGTTCACTGCCTTCAAGAACGCCAGAGGATAAGGTTGTCGGAGCTCCAAGAAAACCGCTGCTTTTCACCGGGGCGCCGGTACTGTCATCGCTGTGTAACGTATCGTTACTGATGGCGCGGACTTCGCCTTGTGGTTGAGCAGGCTCTGCAGGGGTAGACGCACCTCCCATTCCACCACTTAGGTCAGGACGAGCCGGCAGGGCATAGGTTTGTTTCGCGACAGTCGTACAGGCGGTGCCTGGACCTGAAAGGGTGCCATCCTGCGCGACGATGATCGGATCGATACGCACTTTGGTGTTGTTCGAAGTATTCAGACGGTCAGCCGCTGCCCGGGACAGCGAGATAACGCGGTCATTCCCGTATGGGCCACGATCGTTGATACGCACGACGATCATACGACCGTTAGCCAGGTTGGTGACGCGAGCATAGCTTGGGATCGGCAACGTCGGATGTGCCGCCGTGATTTGCATCGGATCGAAGGTTTCGCCTGATGCGGTCAGGTTACTACCCGGCTCGGCATCATAAATGGCGGCAAAGCCAGCCTGGCTGAAACGGGAAGGATCCTGAACAATTTTGAAGCTTTTGCCGTCGCGCTGATAATCCTGATTCGCCGTTGCGTTCAGAGGTTCATAGATCGGATCGGCACCGCTAATTTCAACAATCGGGCCGTTACAGACCGCAGGCTGCGGCGGCGCGACGGTTGCCTGTTGCTGACCATCATCACTTGTGCAGGCTGCAAGTAAACTTGCTGCGATGCAGATCCCCAGCCACTGCTTACGCATTGCGCTCCCCTTATTTTTATACGCTTTTGGACAACATTTTTCTGTGGGTATGGATCGACATGACGATACCAAACCCGGCCATCAACACGATCAGTGCCGAGCCCCCGTAACTCACCAGCGGCAGCGGTACGCCTACAACCGGCAGAATACCACTCACCATACCAATATTTACGAAGACATAAACGAATAAAATCAGCATCAATCCGCCTGCCATCACGCGACCAAAGGTGGTTTGCGCTCGTGCGGCAATCCACAGCCCCCGCATAATCAGCAGCACGTAGAGCGCCAGCAGAATTAAGATGCCCACCAGCCCTAACTCTTCTGCCAGCACGGCAAAGATAAAGTCGGTGTGGCGTTCGGGCAAGAACTCCAGCTGCGACTGCGTACCGTGCAGCCAGCCTTTCCCGCGCAGGCCACCGGAGCCAATCGCAATCTTCGACTGAATAATATGATAGCCCGCACCCAGTGGATCGGTTTCTGGATCGAGGAGCATCATCACGCGCTGGCGCTGGTAATCATGCATCAGGAAGAACCAGAGGATGGGGATAAAGGCGGCAACCAGCACCACCGCGATACCGATCAGACGCCAGCTCAGGCCTGACAGGAACAGGACAAACAGGCCGGACAACGCGATAAGAATCGAGGTGCCGAGGTCAGGCTGTGCTGCAACCAGCAAGGTTGGCAGGAAAATCAGCACCAGCGCGATCGCGGTATTTTTTAGCGAAGGCGGGCAGACGTCGCGGTTAATAAAGCGCGCGACCATCAGCGGTACGGCAATTTTAGCGATTTCCGACGGCTGGAAGCGGACTATCCCCAGATCCAGCCAGCGCTGTGCGCCCTTGGATATCGCACCAAAGGCATCCACCGCAACAAGCAGGATGATACAGAAAATATAGAGGTAGGGCGCCCAGCCTTCATACACGCGGGGTGGGATCTGCGCCATCACCACCATGATGACCAGGCCCATCGCGATTTGGCCGATTTTGCGCTCCATCATGCCGATGTCCTGACCGCTGGCGCTCCAGATAACCAGGGCGCTGTATACCAGCAAAGCCAGCAGAATCAATAGCATGGCAGGGTCAATGTGGATTTTGTCCCACAGCGATTTTTTATTCGGATTATCCGTCATGATTATTGGTCCTCCGCCGCAGCGGCTGCCGGGTTTTCTGTCGGCAGTTCGGTGTTGTTATCACCCAGCATTATGTGGTCGAGGATTTGACGCATGATGGTACCTACCGCCGGACCCGCGCCGCCGTTTTCGAGAATCATCGCCACTGCAACCTGCGGGTTATCATAAGGGGCAAACGCCGTCATGAGCTTGTGGTCACGCAGACGTTCAGCAATTTTGTGCGCGTTATAGGTTTCGTTTGCCTTCAGGCCGAAGACCTGAGCAGTCCCCGACTTGGCCGCTACTTTATAAGGCGCACCCGCAAAATATTTGTGCGCAGTACCGTTCGGACGGTTTGCCACGCCGTACATACCGTCTTTGGCAATTTCCCAGAAACCGGAATGGATGTCGCCCACCGGTGCTTCATGCGGCTGCACCCACGGCACTTTTTTACCGTCTTCAACCGTACTTTGCAGCAGATGCGGAACCTTTACCACGCCGTCGTTGATGAGGATCATCATCGCTTTGTTCATCTGTAGCGGGGTAGCTGTCCAGTAACCCTGGCCGATCCCAACCGGAATGGTATCACCCTGGTACCACGGCTTCTTAAAGCGCTTCAGCTTCCATTCGCGGGTTGGCATATTGCCTGAACGTTCTTCCGCAAGATCGATGCCAGTGTAGTGTCCGTAGCCGAATTTACTCATCCACGTCGACAGACGATCAATACCCATGTCATAGGCGACCTGATAGAAGAAGGTATCCGCAGACTCTTCCAGTGATTTGGTGACGTTCAGATGACCGTGACCCCATTTCTTCCAGTCGCGGTAACGTTTTTCAGAGCCTGGCAGTTGCCACCAGCCGGGGTCAAACAGGCTGGTATTGCGATTGATCACGCCCGCACTCAGTGCAGAAACCGCAACGTAAGGTTTTACCGTTGACGCAGGCGGGTAAACACCCTGTGTCGCACGGTTCACCAGCGGGGTGTTCGGATCGTTAAGCAGACCGGAATAGTCTTTGCTGGAGATACCGTCCACGAAGAGGTTAGGGTCGTAGCTCGGCATAGAGACCATGGCCAGAATTCCACCGGTGCGCGGGTCGGTGACGATAACGGCGGCACGGCTGCCTGCCAGCAGGGTTTCGATATACTGCTGCAGCTTAAGGTCGAGTGTCAGATACACATCATGACCCGCCTGTGGCGGCACCTCTTTCAGCTGGCGGATTACGCGGCCACGGTTGTTAACTTCAACCTCTTCATAACCGGTTTCGCCGTGCAGCACATCTTCATAATAACGCTCAATCCCCAGCTTACCGATATCATGCGTTGCGGCGTAGTTGGCCAGCTTGCCGTCTTTATCAAGGCGGTCAACGTCTTTATCGTTAATCTTGGAAACGTAGCCAATTACGTGCGTCAGCGCAGAGCCGTAAGGATAGAAGCGGCGCTTATAGCCTTTTACTTCCACGCCGGGGAATCGATACTGGTTCACGGCAAAACGGGCCACCTGCACTTCTGTCAGGTTGGTTTTGACCGGAATAGACGTGAAGCGGTGAGAGCGGGAGCGCTCTTTTTTAAAGGCGGCGATATCGTCATCGTTGAGATCGACAACGCTTCTCAGCGCGTTCAGCGTATCCTGCACGTTGTCGACCTTTTCCGGCATCATCTCGATTTGATAGATGGTGCGGTTTAAGGCCAGCGGCGTGCCGTTACGGTCGTAGATAATGCCGCGGCTTGGCGCGATCGGCACCAGCTTGATGCGGTTCTCGTTTGAACGCGTCTGGTAGTCGGTAAAGCGGACAATTTGCAGATTATAGAGGTTGGCGATCAGCACGCCGGTCAGCAGCAAAATCCCCGTAAAGGCGACCAGCGCCCGGCGCACAAACAGCGCGGACTCAGCCGTATAGTCGCGAAAAGAATTCTGTAGTTTCATCCGCTGCTTAATCTACCCTGGTCAGTCATTACTCGCGGTGGTAGGGGTGGTTGGTAGTAATGCTCCACGCGCGGTACAGGCTTTCTGCCACCAGCACCCTAACAAGCGGGTGGGGGAGCGTCAGCGCGGAGAGAGACCAACTTTGTTCTGCTGCCGCTTTGCAGGCGGGGGATAACCCTTCAGGTCCGCCAATCAACAGACTGACATCACGACCATCCTGCTTCCAGCGCTCAAGCTCGTGCGCCAGTTGCGGCGTATCCCAGGGTTTACCTGGAATATCGAGGGTAACGATGCGGTTTTTGCCTGCGGCAGCCAGCATCAGCTCGCCCTCTTTATCGAGAATACGTTTGATATCCGCGTTCTTGCCGCGCTTACCGGCAGGAATTTCCACCAGTTCGAACGGCATATCCTTTGGAAAACGACGCAGATACTCAGTAAAACCGGTTTGTACCCAGTCCGGCATTTTGGTGCCGACAGCGACCAGCTGCAACTTCACGCATTAACCCCAGAGTTTTTCCAGCTCATACAGGCGACGGCTCTCTTCCTGCATGACATGGACAATCACATCGCCGAGGTCAACAACCACCCAGTCAGCGGTTGCTTCACCTTCAACGCCAAGCGGTAACAGCCCTGCTGCACGTGATTCCTGAACGACGTGATCGGCAATCGAAACCACATGGCGAGTAGAGGTACCGGTGCAGATAATCATGCAGTCGGTGATGCTGGATTTACCTTTAACGTCGATAGCGATGATGTCCTGACCTTTCAGGTCATCAATTTTGTCGATAACAAAATCCTGGAGTGCTTTACCCTGCAAGTTTTCCCCCTGGGTGAATGAGATTGTGTAACTATAAATTCGTGGCCAGACAGTATACCTGAACTGACGCCAGTGTCGGGACAAATGTCACCGGCCGGGCTTTTGAAGGCGGGTATCATCCCACCCTCCGCCGGAGATTGCATCGCCATTTTTGTAAAACAATTTCTGTAAAGCAATGATCGGCGGGAAAGTCTGGCAGCGGAGGATAACAGTATGGCTTACCCTGTCAAGGCAGGATAATCAATCAGCCGCTTTTTCTTGCCCCAGACTATGCGTCTGCGCTTTTCTGATACAACCCGTGCTGATTGATATACGCCAGAACTGACGAGGGCAGCATATCGTCACAGGCTAAACCCTGCTGCAGGCGCTCGCGAATGAGCGTCGCAGAAATATCAAACCACGGCGTCTCTGCCAGATAAATCTTCCCGGCAGGCTGATTATGCAGATCTTCCACGTTGTCGGTGAGATGAGCTTCAAGCCATTGCTGGTACTGTTGTTCGCGCATGGTCAGGGGATATCCGGGGCGACGACAAACGAGAAGGTGGCTGTTCTCCAGTATGGTTTCATACTGATGCCAGGTGGGGAAGTTGAGCAGGGAATCCTGACCGATAATAAAGGCCAGCGGTTTATCCGGCCCTTGTTCAGCTCGCCACTCCTGCAGCGTCTGGGACGTCCAGGACGGAGTGTTTCGACGCAACTCCCGTTCGTCAAGACGGAAAAGGGGTTTATCCGCAATCGCCAGTGCGAGCATCTCTTTTCGCTGCTCGCTGGTTGCCTCTGGCTGAGGACGGTGCGGCGGAACGTTATTGGGCATAATGATAACGCGCTGCAGGCCGATCAGATTCGCCAGAATTTCAACCGGCTTAAGATGCCCGTAATGCACCGGGTCGAAGGTTCCGCCGTACAGCGCTTGTAGAGAATGCATGCTATCCATCAATAAATACGTCTGCCAGCGCCTTGTGGCAGAGCAGCAGAGAAAGGCTTTCCAGCTCCGACCAGACCGACTGACCGTAATCTTGTTTCAACGTGAGCTCGGCGCGCATGAGCAACTGTACAGCCTGGCGCAGTTGTTCATGACTCAGGCGGTTGATGGCCTCGGTGGTCATCGCCCTGCGGTTTTGCCATACACGGTGTTTATCAAACAGTGAACGCAATGGCGTATGGGCAGACTGACGCTTGAGCGTATTCAGTAACAACAGCTCTCGCTGGAGCGTGCGCAGCAAAATGACAGGTTCACTGCCTTCAAGGCGCAGCTGCTGCAATATGTGCAACGCGCGTTTGCTCTTTGCTGAAAGCAGCGCGTCAACCCAGTGAAACGGCGTAAAGTGGGCAGCATCATTTACCGCCTGCTCGACACGCGGTAACGTCAGTTTGCCATCAGGCCAAAGCAGAGAAAGCCTGTCCAGTGCCTGCGCCAGCGCCAGCAGGTTGCCTTCATAGCAGTAGCAAAGCAGCTGGTTCGCCGCCTCATCCAACTGAAGATTGTGCTGTTTTGCTCGCGCGGCTACCCATTTAGGCAGATGTGCCTGTTCAGGTGTCTGGCAGGTGACCTGCACAGCGTTGGTCGCGAGTTGAGTAAACCACGCTGCGTTTTCCTGCGCCTTGGTGAGCTTGTTGCCGCGCACAATCAGCAGCAGATCGCTGTGTAACAGGCTGACCAGGGTGGCGAGTTGCTCATTTATGGCCGCATTAGGGCCATTTTCCGGCAGCAGGATCTGGATTGTCTGGCGCGATGCAAACAGGCTCATTGCCTGGCAAAGTGAAAAGACGGCGTTCCAGTCGGTGCTGTTGTCCAACTGAACGGTGTGGTGTTCATCAAAGCCTTGAGTAACCGCCGCGTGACGAACGGCATCCAGACTTTCCTGAAGTAATAGGGGATCGTTTCCGAGCAGCAGATACGCCGCGCGCAGCCCTTCATTGAGCTGCGCGCGGAGTTGTTCAGGATACAACCTGATCATCAGTTACCCATCGACGTTGACATGGTCGGCGCGTTAGCGTCCGGCGTGTCGATAATGTCAGAGCCTTGTTTCGTCGACGCAGCAATGCTTGGCAGTTTACGGATCAACTGTTCCGCTGCCTTATCATACATTTCGTTGATGATAATCTGCTGCTCGGCATCTTTTGCCAGCGCCGTTTGCGGGTTATCGAAGAACGAACGGTAGACTTTGGTACTGATTGGATAAATATCTTTACCCGGGATCAATACGGCCGCTTTCACGTTAAGCACCATCTGATATTCCGCAGTACGGCCATCCTGGAAGATGGACGCGGTATCTTTAGACAACGTCGAGGTCAGGATGCGGAAGGATGGAACATCCTGGCGCAAAGTGCCTTTCTCGATCAACTCAACATCGTTTAAACGGAGCTGGTTACGAACAGCCCGGCTGAGTGGGCCATTCGGATCCGATGAGTCGAAGATCAACGTTTTCATCTGAGGTGGCACTGCCGTGGTATTGCGCAGATGCCACCCGCAACCTGCGGTGACAAGCACCGCCAGGGATAAGAGTATTGTTGCCAGTTGTCGCACGTTTCCTCCCGCGCTTAGCCAACGACCAGATTAAGCAGTTTACCTGGTACGTAGATCACTTTACGTACGGTAACGCCCTCAAGATATTTCGCAACCAGCGGTTCCTGGCCTGCGCGTTCGCGAACCTGCTCTTCGGTTGCATCAACAGCCACGGTGATTTTACCACGCACTTTGCCGTTGACCTGCACCACAACCAGAGTCGTGTTTTCCACCATCGCGGATTCGTCTGCCACTGGCCACGGCGCATTGTCGATATCGCCTTGGCCTTTCAGCTCCTGCCACAGGGTGAAGCTGGCGTGCGGTGTGAACGGGTTCAACATGCGTACAACGGCCAGCAGCGCTTCACGCATGATGGCACGATCCTGCTCGCCATCCTGCGGGGCTTTCGCCAGCTTGTTCATCAGTTCCATAATAGCCGCAATTGCGGTATTGAAGGTCTGACGACGACCAATATCATCGGTTACTTTCGCAATTGTTTTATGAACATCGCGACGCAGCGCCTGCTGATCTTCAGTCAGTGCCGCAGCGTTCAGTGCTGGCGCATCACCTTGTGAGGTGTGCTCGTAAACCAGTTTCCAGACGCGTTTCAGGAAGCGGTTAGCGCCTTCAACGCCGGATTCCTGCCATTCGAGGGTCATGTCGGCCGGAGAGGCAAACATCATGAACAGACGCACGGTATCAGCGCCGTAACGCTCAACCATGACCTGCGGGTCGATACCGTTGTTTTTGGACTTGGACATCTTGCTCATGCCGGTATAAACCAGTTCATGACCTTCAGCGTCTTTCGCCTTCACGATACGGCCTTTTTCGTCGCGCTCAACGATCGCATCAACCGGAGAAACCCAGTTACGTTCGCCGTTCGCGCCCACGTAATAGAACGCATCTGCCAGTACCATGCCCTGACACAGCAGCTGTTTCGCCGGCTCGTCAGAGTTCACCATGCCCGCATCGCGCATCAGCTTATGGAAGAAGCGGAAGTAGAGCAGGTGCATGATGGCGTGTTCGATACCACCGATGTAGATGTCTACCGGCAGCCAGTAGTTTGCCGCATCGGAATCCAGCATACCGTCCTGATACTGCGGGCAGGTGTAGCGCGCGTAGTACCAGGAGGATTCCATAAAGGTATCGAAGGTGTCGGTTTCACGCAGCGCAGGCTGACCGTTGACGGTGGTTTTTGCCCACTCAGGATCGGCTTTGATCGGGCTGGTGATGCCGTCCATGACCACGTCTTCCGGCAGGATCACCGGCAGCTGATCTTCAGGCGTTGGCATTACGGTGCCGTCTTCCAGAGTCACCATTGGAATTGGCGCACCCCAGTAACGCTGACGGGAAACGCCCCAGTCGCGCAGACGGTAGTTCACTTTACGCTCGCCCACGCCCAGCGAAGCCAGCTTGTCGGCAATGGCGTTGAAGCCATCTTCAAAGCTCAGACCGCTGAATTCGCCGGAGTTGAACAGCGTGCCTTTTTCGGTCAGCGCTTGCTCGGACAGGTCGGGTTCAGAACCATCAGCGGCCAGAATAACGGCTTTAATCGGCAGGCTGTATTTGGTGGCAAACTCGTAGTCGCGCTGATCGTGGCCCGGTACGGCCATTACCGCGCCAGTGCCGTATTCCATCAGAACGAAGTTGGCGGCCCACACTGGAATGGCTTCGCCAGTCAGTGGATGTTTGGCATAGAAGCCCGTTGCAACGCCTTTTTTCTCCATCGTCGCCATGTCGGCTTCGGCCACTTTGGTGTTGCGGCACTCGTCGATGAAGCTAGCCAGTTCCGGATTGTTCTCTGCCGCTTTCTGTGCCAGCGGGTGACCTGCGGCCACGGCCAGGTAGGTCGCGCCCATGAAGGTATCCGGACGGGTGGTGTAGACGGTCAGAGTCTGGTCGTAGTTCTCAACGTTGAAGGTAATCTCTACGCCTTCAGAACGGCCGATCCAGTTGCGCTGCATGGTTTTAACGGTATCTGGCCAGTGGTCCAGGTTATCCAGATCGTTCAGCAGTTCGTCGGCGTAAGCGGTGATTTTGATAAACCACTGTGGGATCTCTTTACGCTCAACTTTGGTGTCACAGCGCCAGCAGCAGCCGTCGATAACCTGTTCGTTCGCCAGAACGGTCTGGTCATTCGGACACCAGTTAACGGCAGAGGTCTTCTTATACACCAGGCCTTTTTTGTACAGCTCGGTGAAGAACTTCTGCTCCCAGCGGTAATATTCCGGGGTGCAGGTCGCCAGCTCGCGGCTCCAGTCATAGCCAAAGCCCAGCATTTTGAGCTGGTTTTTCATGTACGCGATGTTGTCGTACGTCCACGGTGCCGGTGCAGTGTTGTTTTTGACCGCCGCGCCTTCCGCAGGCAGACCGAACGCATCCCAGCCAATAGGCTGCAGAACGTTTTTGCCCAGCATACGCTGGTAGCGTGCAATCACATCGCCGATGGTGTAGTTACGCACATGGCCCATGTGTAGTCGACCAGAAGGATAGGGAAGCATCGACAGGCAGTAATACTTCTCTTTGCTCTCGTCTTCGGTTACTTCAAAGGTGCGCTTCTCGTCCCAGTGTTGCTGGACTTTTGATTCTATCTCTTCCGGGCGGTATTGCTCTTGCATGGCAGCCAGTGGTCCTGTGTTCAATACAGCTACAAAAATGTAGCCAATGGATGTGGTAATTCAGATCCGCATAGCATAGCCCAAACGCCCGCGTCAAAACAGCCTTTCGCACAAATGCGCGTTGCAGGAATTTACCGGGTCTGTGCTTCACCTGACAAAGCGGCGCTGAAATAAGGTCTATTATTAGAAATAGTTACTTACCCGGGAGGCAAAATGATGAACAAGGTTGCTCAATTTTACCGCGAACTGGTGGCGACACTGACGGAACGGCTGCGTAACGGCGAGCGCGATATCGACGCGCTGGTCGAACAGGCGCGCGCAAAGGTGACGCAAACGGGTGAGCTAACGCGAACCGAAGTTGAAGAGGTGACTCGCGCAGTGCGCCGCGACCTGGAAGAGTTTGCGCGCAGCTACGAAGAGAGCCAGGACGAGGTGGTCGACAGCGTCTTTATGCGGGTGATCAAAGAGAGCCTGTGGCAGGAACTGGCGGACATCACCGATAAAACCCAGCTGGAGTGGCGCGAGGTATTTCAGGATCTCAACCACCACGGCGTGTACCACAGCGGTGAAGTGGTGGGGTTGGGCAATCTGGTCTGCGAGAAGTGCCATCATCACATTGCGGTCTATACCCCCGACGTGCTGCCGCTGTGCCCGAAATGCGGGCACGATCAGTTCCAGCGTCGGCCATTTGAGCCCTAGGTAAAAGCGCAGGTTTATTCCCTCCGCAGAAGGTAAAAGCAAAACGGCAACCATGTTGCCGTTTTTAGTGTCTGCTCCCTCTCCCTGTGGGCTGAGGGATCCCCAGTAATTTTTTTCCTGAAGCGATGAAGATTGCTTCAGAGAAATGAATAACTTACAGCGATGTCCTGGTCCGGCTGTAAATCGCTGAGGCGTTTCCTGTAGGCCGGGGCGAGGCGCATGGATGCGCCGAGAGGGCGGGCTTTACAGGGATAATGAGATGGACGCTCCAGATTTTGCGGTATCAAAGTACCAGACTGGATCGTTGCAATACGTCCTGAAAAATGAGGAGCGTCCACATGAAAGTATCAACTCTTGGTATCGACCTGGCAAAGAACGTTTTTCAGCTTCATGGTGTCGATCACGAAGGCCATACGGTTTTACGTAAGAAGCTGACCCGGGCTAAATTCGTTCAGTTTGTCATTCAACTGGAACCTTGCCTGATTGGCATGGAGGCCTGCTCGTCCAGCCATCATTTTGCACGATTATTCAGTCGTCACGGCCATGAGGTAAAACTCATCCCTCCGCAATATGTGAAGCCTTATGTGAAAACGAATAAGACGGATGCAGCAGATGCTGAAGCTATCTGCGAAGCGGTAACCCGCCCGAATATGCGTTTTGTGCAGATAAAAACCGAAGAGCAGCAGGCCGTTTTAGCGTTACACACTGAACGGGGAATACTTATCCGTGAGCGCATCGCCTGCTCTAACAGCTTAAGAGCTACACTTGCTGAGTTTGGTATTACGATGGCGACCGGGCAAAGTCATCTGATCTGTGAGCTGCCGGCCATTCTGGAGGACGCCGACAATGGGTTATCTCCCTTTGTCAGAGCCAGTATCCTCAGGCAGGCTAAACATATCAGGGCACTTGAGGAGCAGATAAAAGAGGTAGAAGAGGCCCTGGCCTCCTGGTATAAAACACAGGCGGCCTGCCAGAGACTGGCAAAAATCCCTGGGGTGGGCATGCTAACGGCCACGTATGTGGTAGCAGCAGTGGGTAATGCCCGACAGTTCAGTACTGCAAAACAGTTCGCCTCATGGCTGGGGCTGACACCAAAAGAACATTCCAGTGGCGGTAAACAGCAACTGGGCGGGATAAGCAAACGTGGAGATGGATATTTCCGATACCTTCTGGTTCACGGCGCACGGGCACTTACTGCCTGGGTCAACCGGAAAGGCTCAGTTGAGGAGAATGCCTGGCTTCAGGGATTGCTTGAGCGGAAGCACTACAATGTTGCAGTTGTCGCGATGGCGGCAAAAACAGCGAGGATCATGTGGTCAATGTTGGCACACAATACTGAATATCAACCTCGCCAGCCCGCCTGACACAAGGTCAGTCAATCTGACGAGGTGCTGAAAAATGAGTTAACGTCCTGGTATGTGCAGGTGACTTCAGAAGATGGCAAAACAGGTAAGACCGCAGGCAGGATACACCGAGAGGTAACAAGGGCAAGTTAGCCCGTAGAGGATGATTGGTACCTGCCTGGCGGATTTCATCATGGTTCGGGATAAAAAATCCCATCAGAAACCGGATATATGGCTGCACCTACCCGTTTTATTACCGAACTGAAGAAAACATTGCATTCCGGGAGCGTCCATATACGTTACCTCCGCCCGTCCCCGACAAGCCGGAAGGAATAAGCCGAAGGCACCGCGAAGCGGCGATTTACCGCCGGGAGCCCGGGTCGCCAGGGCGGCGGCGATTGAGCCGCCCTGGCACGTTCACAGGTCATGTCCTTACAGAGTAGCAAGCAACATAAAGTGAACGGAATGACCGCTTCAGCCGTATGTTCCCCCTCACCCCAGCCCTCTCCCTCAAGGGAGAGGGGGTCGTCCGTGCTGGTATTATTTTGTGGGGAACCCTCAGCCCTGTGGGAGAGGGCCGGGGTGAGGGCATCAGGCCGCACAATAGTAAGCCAGCCGCTCCGCCAGCAAATCCACAAATGCTTCCCGGTCGATATCCACCATCACCGTGGTATTCGGTTTATTTCCCGTCAGGGAGTAATAGTCCACCACCGTCATCCCCTGGGTATATTTGCCCTGTGTCTCCACACCGACCCAACGTTCCACCGTGGTAAACATCTCTGGTTTTAACAGCCAGGCAATGGTGCACGGATCGTGCAGCGGCGCGCCGTGGAATCCCCATTTCTCGGCTTTGTGATACTCCATAAAGAAATCGAGCAGTTCGGCCACGGTTGTCGCAACCGGGTTACCCACCGAGCGGAAACGCTCAATATCGCCCGCCATAATCTGCGCGCGGTGGGTAACGTCCAGCCCCGCCATCACAATCGGTAATCCCGACTGGAAGACAATCTCCGCCGCTTCCGGGTCGACAAAGATGTTGAACTCCGCCGCAGGCGTCCAGTTTCCCAACCCCATTGCGCCACCCATCAGCACGATCCGGGCGATTTTACCGTGCAGTTCCGGATGGCTGTTCAGCAGCAGCGCAACGTTGGTTTGTGGCCCGGTTGCCACCAGCGTGACGGGCTCCTCGCTTTCGCGCAGCACCTTCGCCATCAGTTCGACGGCGGTACAGTTTTGCGGTCCAAACCCCGGCTCCGGTAGGGTAGGACCGTCCAGCCCGCTTTCACCATGAACGTTGTCGGCAATAATCAGCTCGCGCATCAGCGGCTTCACGGCCCCGCCAGCGACAGGAATATCGGTGCGTTTGAGCAGCGTCAGCATGCGCAGCACGTTGCGCAGGGTTTTTTCAGGCGTCTGGTTTCCGGCGGACGAGGTGACGGCTTTTACGTCAAGTTCGGGGGAGGCAAGTGCAAGGACGAGGGCGATCGCGTCATCATGACCCGGATCGCAATCGAGAATAATAGGCTGTGCCATAGCGTTCTCCATACGTAGCGTTATTTTGTGACAAGGTTAACGCTGCAATGTGACGCCGACGAGAAGAAGAGAGCTAAAGCGTGAAGCAGTGCGCAATCCGCAGATTGCGCACCGGGGAGATTAATGCAGGATTTTGGCGAGGAAATCTTTAGCGCGTTCGGATTTCGGGTTGGCGAAAAACTCCTCTTTCGGTGAATCTTCGACAATTTTCCCTTCGTCCATGAAGATCACGCGGTTAGCCACTTTACGTGCGAAGCCCATTTCGTGCGTCACCACCATCATGGTCATCCCTTCGTGCGCCAGTTCAACCATCACGTCCAGCACTTCGTTGATCATCTCAGGATCGAGGGCCGACGTTGGCTCATCAAACAGCATTGCCACCGGATCCATACACAGCGCGCGGGCGATCGCCACACGCTGTTGTTGGCCGCCAGAAAGCTGTGCCGGGAACTTATCGGCATGCGCCGAAAGCCCTACGCGTTCCAGGAGTTTTAGACCTTTCTCGCGCGACGCTTTTTTATCACGCTTAAGCACTTTTACCTGCGCCAGCGTCAGGTTCTCAATAATGGAGAGGTGAGGGAACAGCTCAAAATGCTGGAACACCATGCCAACGTGAGAGCGAAGCTGGGCAAGATTGGTTTTCTTGTCGTTCACTTTGGTACCGTTGACGACAATCTCACCCTGCTGCACAGGTTCCAGGCCGTTAACGGTTTTGATCAGCGTCGACTTACCGGAGCCGGACGGTCCACACACCACCACCACGTCGCCTTTTTTCACTTCGGTGGAGCAGTCGGTCAGCACCTGAAAGTGCCCATACCATTTTGAAACATTTTTCAGGGAAATCATTATACCGTCCTTTTCTTCAGCCAACTGACCAACAGCGACGCGCTTAAACTAATCACAAAATAGACCCCACCCGCGAAGAGGACCATCTCAACCTGCGTACCATCACGCTCGCCGATGGTGGACGCGGTACGGAAGAAGTCTGCCAGACTCAGTACATAGACCAGTGAGGTATCCTGGAACAGCACGATACCCTGGGTCAGCAGGAGTGGAACCATGGCGCGAAACGCCTGTGGCAGAATAATGAGCTGCATGGACTGCCAGTGCGTCATTCCCAGCGCCAGCGCGGCGCTGGACTGCCCGCGGGAGATACTCTGAATGCCCGCGCGGATAATCTCCGAGTAGTAAGCAGCCTCAAACATCGAGAACGCCACCATGGCGGAGATCAGGCGGATATCGGTTTTCGGCGACAGTCCCAGTACGTTCTGTAAGAATCCTGGAACAATCAGGTAAAACCACAGCAGCACCATAACCAGCGGGATGGAGCGGAAGACGTTAACGTAGGCAGTCGCGAACCAGGCGAGCGGTTTAAAGCTCGACAGGCGCATCACCGCCAGCAGGGTGCCCCAGACGATACCGATGATGATGGCAATCACGGTGATCTTTAAGGTGATCACCAGGCCATCCAGCAGGTAAGGCATGGATGGAACGATAGAACTCCAGTCAAATTCGTACATTATTTGCCCCCCAGATTGCCCGGCAGGCGTACTTTGCGTTCAACCAGGTTCATCACCAGCATGATGAAAGCGTTAATCAGAACGTAAGCGAGCGTAATTGCCGTGAAGGATTCCCACGCGTGGGCGGAATAATCCAGCAGTTTGCCCGCCTGCGCCGCCATATCCACCAGACCGATAGTCGAGGCGATGGCCGAGTTTTTCACCAGGTTCATCATCTCTGAGGTCATCGGTGGGACGATGACGCGGTAGGCGTTAGGCAGCAGAACGTAACGGTAAGCTTGCGGCAGCGTCAGGCCCATCGCCAGAGCCGCGTTCTTTTGCCCGCGCGGCAGTGACTGAATGGCGGCACGCACCTGTTCGCAAACGCGCGCGGCGGTGAACAGCCCCAGGCACAGCATGGAAGAGACAAAGAATTGAACGTTAGGATCCAGTTCCGCCTTGAACCACATACCGATATTTTCCGGCAGCAGTTCCGGAATGACCAGATACCAGGTAAAGAACTGCACGATCAGCGGAACGTTACGGAACAGTTCCACGTACAGGGTGCCGAGTGTTGAAAGAAAGCGATTGGGAACGGTGCGCAGAATACCGAACAGCGAACCGACAAGAAACGCGATAATCCACGCCGTTATCGATAGCGCAACGGTGACCTGAAAGCCGCTCCACAGCCAGCCAAGATAGGTGGTGTTGCCGAACGGGGCTTGTTGCAGAAAGATGCCCCAGTTCCAGTCAATTGACATAATAAACTCCAGAAAAAAAAGGGTAGCAGCGCTACCCTCGAAGATTGGTGAGAAGCTCATTTTCGCGCTGAGTGGGGAACGACCACTCAACGTATAGTCTGTCCATGCTTCCCGACAATCGAGAGGGCAGGAGATCCCGCCCCTGTCGTTCTAATTAGTTAAGCGCTTTATCGTTTGGTGATTTGAACAGTGCTTTCATGTCGTCAGACAGTTCAAAGTTCATGTTGAGGTTCTTTGGTGGAATTGGGTTCTTGAACCATTTGTCGAACCATTTTTCCGCATCGCCGGATGTCTGTGCCTGCGCGATGGTGTCATCGATCAGCTTTTTGAACTGCGGATCGTCTTTACGCAGCATACAGCCGTAGGCTTCTTTGGACTGCGCGGTACCGACGATATCCCAGTTGTCCGGTTTCTTCGCTTTCGCACGTTCGCCCGCCAGCAGGGCGTCATCCATCATAAACGCGACGGCACGACCGCTTTCCAGGGTACGGAAGGAGTCGCCATGGTCTTTCGCGCTGATGATGCGCATGTCCATTTTCTTCTCGTCGTTCAGCTTGTGCAGCAACACTTCAGACGTAGTACCGGAGGTCACAACAACCGCTTTGCCTTTCAGGTCAGCAAAATCTTTGATTGCTCCGCCTTTTTTGGTCAACAGACGCGTACCGACCACAAAGATGGTATCGGAGAAGGCGGCCTGTTTCTGACGCTCAAGGTTGTTGGTGGTAGAACCGCACTCAAAATCGAAAGTGCCGTTCTGCAGCAGGGGAATACGGTTCTGCGAGGTGATTGGAATCAGCTTTACCTGCAGGTCAGGTTTGTTCAGCTTTTTCTTCACAGCTTCAACGATGGCGTTGGAGTAATCCTGTGAATAGCCCACGACTTTTTGCGTGTTGTCGTAGTAAGAGAACGGGACAGAAGATTCACGGTGGCCGACCACGATGACGCCGTTTTTGGCAATCTTGTCGAGAGTGCTGCCTGCTGCCGGAGCGTCTTCAGCGTGAACGACGCCTGCAGACATTCCCATAACCAGCATTGCTGTGGCCAGTTTACGTAATTGCATACCCAACTCCTTTCTTATCAGCGCCAGTGACGCATTGATACCCATTGTGATGTTGTTATATCTCGCGCTAAGCGAGTGCAGTGTTATGCAAGCTTGTTAACATTTAGTCTGGCTTAATGTAAAGATTTTGCTGCGTTATTGTTTATTTTTGCGAAGCGCGCCGCACCATTCAGAGGCAATAATCTTTCGTTGCACCGTTTCGGTGCTACCGATGATCTACGCTGGTGCGACAAGGTTGTACATTAAGCCAAACTGCGTTTACGTGAATAAACAAAGCAATAGACGTGCCAGAATTGACATCACCCTCACCCTGACCCTCTCCCTGGAAGGGAGAGGGGAAAAGGCGGAGCGGGAAATTGAAATGTGTACAGGATTCTTCCCTCTCCCCTATGGGGAGAGGGCCAGGGTGAGGGGTAAGATTATCGACGACGCTGACGCAGGCTCATCAGCACCGCGGCAAAGCCGAACAGCGCGGTCAGGATCCACAGCGGCCAGTTGCCGGTGCGGGCGTACGGCGTCAGCCCCGTGGTTGGGGTGACCTGGGTGGTCAACACCTCTCGGGTAAACTGCGGGATCATGGCCTGGATTTCACCCTGCGGACCAATCACGGCGGTGATGCCGTTGTTGGTGCTGCGCAGCAGCGGACGCGCCAGCTCCAGGGAGCGCATACGTGCCATCTGGAAGTGCTGCCACGGGCCGATTGACTTACCAAACCAGGCATCATTGGAGATGGTCAGCAGATAGTCCGTATCCGGGCGGAAGTTATCGCGCACCTGCTCGCCGAGGATAATTTCGTAGCAGATGGCCGCCGTCAGGGCAACACCGTGCGCGTGCAGCTGAGGCTGAACGTACGGGCCGCGGCTGAAAGAGGACATCGGCAGGTCAAAGAACGGTGCCAGCGGGCGCAGAATCGACTCCAGTGGGACAAATTCACCAAAGGGTACCAGGTGATTCTTGTTGTACCGGTCAGTGGATTGATAGCTGTATTCGCTGTCTTTGCCGAGCGTAATGATGGTGTTGTAGGTGTCGTAGCGGTTTTGCTGGTTAAGACGCGCATCAACAATACCGGTAATCAGCGTGCTCCCGCGCGCCACCAGCAGATCGTTCATCATGTTAAGGAACGGCTGCTGGTTCATTTCCAGATCGGGAATGGCGGATTCCGGCCAGACGATCAGCTGCGATTTACCCATCACCTTTTCGGTGGCGTTGGCGTAGATCTTCAGCGTATTCAGCAGCTCTTTTTCGTCCCACTTCATGGACTGCGGGATATCGCCTTGCACCATGGAGACCTGCATGGCGCGCCCGGGTTCTGGCGTGAACCACTGGATATAACGCAGCGGGAAGGGCAGAGCGAATAGCACCAGCGCCACAGCCAGCATTTTCCAGCAGCGCGTGACCAGCGCCAGCACCAGCAGGCCGCTCACTACCATCAGCAGAAAATTAATCGCTTCAACGCCCATCACCGGCGCCAGGCCTTTCAGCGGGCCATCAATCTGGCTGTAGCCGAACTGCAGCCACGGGAAGCCGGTGAGGACCCAACCGCGCAGGAATTCCGTTACCTGCCAGACAACCGGCGCGGCAATCGCGACGCGCAGCCAGGTGGTTTTAGGCCACAGGCGAGAAAGAATGCCGGCGAACAGCCCGGTATAGAGCGAGAGATAGGCGGCGAGCAGGACCACCAGGAAGACGTTAACCGGACCCGGCATACCGCCAAACTGGGCGATGCTAACGTAGACCCAGTTGATGCCCGAGCCAAACAGCCCCAGTCCCCAGAAGTAACCGATGGCGGCAGCCTGTACCGGACGACGATTCAGGGTCAGACCCTGAAGCCCCATCAGGGAGAGAATGGCCGCGGGCCAGATGTCGTAAGGAGAAAAAGCCAGCGTACCGCTGGCTCCGAGCAACAGCGCCAGCAGCAAACGGACGCGCTGGCGTTCAAGTAATGGGGCAAATGCCATTTACATTAATCTTCCAGTTTTGGCACCGGTGAGTCGTCCGGCGTTCTGACGTGAACCTGAATAATACGTCGACTATCGGCCATGGCGACTTTGAATTGGTAACCGTCGATGTCAACGGTTTCGCCGCGCGCCGGAAGATGACCAAAGGCCTGCATCACCAGCCCGCCAATGGTATCGACCTCTTCATCGCTGAAGTGAGTGCCGAAGGCGTCGTTGAAGTCCTCAATCGAGGCCAGCGCACGCACGGTCCAGGTGTGGCGGCTAAGCTGACGGAAATCGATATCTTCTTCTTCGTCATACTCGTCTTCGATTTCACCCACGATCAGCTCAAGAATATCCTCGATCGTAACAAGACCGGACACGCCGCCGAATTCATCAATAACAATCGCCATGTGGTAACGCTGAGAGCGAAACTCTTTCAGCATCCGATCCACACGTTTACTTTCCGGCACAACCACGGCCTGGCGTAACACTTTTTCCATGCTGAAGGCTTCGGCATCGCTGCGCATAAACGGCAGCAGATCTTTGGCCATCAAAATCCCTTCGATGTGATCTTTGTCTTCGCTGATGACCGGGAAACGCGAGTGGGCGGATTCGATGATCACATCAAGGCACTCGTCCAGCGTCTGGTTACGTTTCAGGGTGATCATCTGCGAGCGGGGGATCATGATGTCGCGAACGCGCTGGTCGGCGATGTCCATGACCCCTTCAAGCATTTCGCGCGTATCTTCGTCGATAAGGTCGTTCTGCCCGGAATCACGAATCAGCTCCAGCAGTTCGTCACGGTTTTTCGGTTCGCCGTGGAAAAGCTGGTTCAGAATGAGGGAGAAAAATCCCTTTTTACTGTTTGTCGTGTCGCTACTGTGTGAATTGTCGTCGCTCATGGCGTTTGTTAAGGGTTCTCTTGTGAGTTCAATGTTTACCGCCGCGCGATGTCCTTACGCGGCGGCATGTTAGTCAGGCGCTAGACCGACTATTCTTTCTCGGCAATGTACGGATCCTCATAGCCCAGAGCAAGCATTATCTCTGTCTCGAGGGACTCCATCTCTTCCGCTTCGTCATCTTCAATGTGGTCATAGCCCAGCAGGTGCAGGCTGCCATGTACCACCATATGCGCCCAGTGGGCGTCGAGCGGCTTTTGTTGCTCTTTGGCTTCCTGCTCAACCACCTGACGGCAGATGATCAGATCGCCCAGCAGTGGCATCTCGATGCCCGGCGGCGCTTCGAACGGGAAAGAGAGCACGTTGGTTGGCTTATCTTTCCCGCGGTAGGTCAGGTTAAGCTCATGGCTTTCTGCTTCATCCACCAGGCGAATCGTGACTTCTGATTCTTCCTGAAACTGGGGGATAACCGCATCCAGCCATTTCTGAAACTGTGCCTCATCTGGCATGCCGGAATTGTCTTCACAGGCCAGCTGTAAATCGAGGATCACCTGACTCATTTCTGTTCTTGCTCCTGCGCTTCGCGCTTACGTTCCGCGGCCTGTTCGGCCCTGCGTTTTTGATCTGCCTCTTCCCAGGCTTCATAGGCGTTAACGATACGTGCGACCACCGGGTGGCGAACGACGTCTTCACTGTGGAAGAAGTTGAAGCTGATTTCATCGACCTCGGCCAGGACTTCAATGGCATGGCGCAGGCCAGATTTGGTGCTGCGCGGCAGGTCGATCTGGGTGACGTCACCGGTAATAACCGCTTTCGAGTTAAAGCCGATACGCGTCAGGAACATCTTCATCTGTTCGATGGTGGTGTTCTGGCTCTCATCAAGAATGATGAACGCGTCGTTAAGCGTACGGCCGCGCATGTAGGCCAGCGGCGCAACTTCAATCACGTTACGCTCAATCAGCTTTTCAACTTTCTCAAAGCCTAACATCTCGAACAGCGCGTCATAAAGCGGACGCAGGTAAGGGTCCACTTTCTGACTTAAATCGCCCGGCAGAAAGCCCAGTTTTTCACCCGCTTCAACGGCTGGGCGGGTCAGCAGAATACGACGGATATCCTGACGCTCCAGTGCATCCACTGCAGCGGCAACGGCGAGATAGGTTTTACCCGTACCTGCCGGGCCCACGCCGAAGGTGATGTCGTGGTCGAGGATATTGGCGATATACTGCGCCTGATTCGGCGTACGTGGCTTGATGACGCCGCGTTTAGTCTTGATGTTGATCGCCTTACCGTAGTCCGGCACGCTTTCAGCGCTTTGCTCAAGCACGCGTGCCTCTTTAATGGCGAGGTGAATTTGTTCCGGTTCGATGTCCTGAATCTCGCCACGCATTGGGGCGGTATCGACATACAGGCTGCGCAGAATATCCGCAGCCGCGTTGACGCAGATAGGGCGTCCGGTGAGTTTGAAATGGTTATCGCGACGATTGATTTCGATACCCAGACGTCGTTCCAGTTGTTTGATGTTGTCATCAAACGGCCCGCACAGGCTCAGCAGGCGAGCGTTGTCTGCGGGCTCAAGGCTAATTTCACGCGTGTCTATATTCAAACCGTTCCTCTTTGAGTGTTTTGTAGGCATGGCGACATAAAACTGTCATTACCGAAAGTATTCACGCCTTAGAATAAAGGCGCAAGCATTGCTATGCATATTGGGACGACGAGAGGAATTACAAGGCCTGCCGGAAAGGCAGGCCTGAAGGATTACGGCTGGTAAATACCCACGCCAGAATCGTTAACTTTGCGGGTGCGAGAGATAACGGATTCCGGAGATTCAGCAATTCGCAGGCCCATTTCGTCTTCAGTACGTACCAGCTTCGCGCGAAGCGAGTTGGTCAGCACGTCGACAATTTCGACGTCCACGAATTTACCGATCAGATCCGGCGTGCCTTCAAAGTTCACCACGCGGTTGTTCTCGGTACGACCGGACAGCTCCATGATGCTCTTGCGCGAGGTACCTTCCACCAGAATGCGCTGAACGGTCCCGAGCATGCGACGGCTCCAGGCGTTGGCCTGCTGGTTAATGCGCTCCTGCAGAATATACAGACGCTGTTTTTTCTCTTCTTCCGGCACATCGTCAACCATATCGGCCGCCGGTGTACCAGGACGTGCAGAGAAGATGAAGCTGTAGCTGACGTCAAAATTCACCTCACCGATGAGCTTCATGGTGCGCTCGAAGTCATCGGTGGTTTCGCCAGGGAAGCCAACGATAAAGTCGGAGCTGATCTGGATATCCGGACGCGCGGCAAGCAGCTTACGAATGGTGGATTTATACTCCAGCACCGTATGTGGACGGCCCATCAGGTTCAGCACGCGGTCAGAGCCACACTGAATCGGCAGGTGCAGGAAGCTCACGAGCTCAGGTGTGTCGCGATAAACGTCAATGATGTCGTCGGTGAACTCCATCGGATGGCTGGTGGTAAAGCGAATGCGGTCGATACCGTCAATCGCGGCCACCAGGCGCAGCAGCTCGGCAAAGCTGCCGGTGGTGCCGTCGTAGTTCTCACCGCGCCAGGCGTTAACGTTCTGGCCCAGCAGGTTCACTTCGCGAACGCCCTGTGCGGCAAGCTGCGCGATTTCAAACAGAATATCGTCTGCCGGACGGCTGACCTCTTCACCGCGGGTGTAGGGCACCACGCAGTAAGTACAATATTTGTTGCAGCCTTCCATGATGGAGACGAAGGCAGTCGGGCCATCAGCGCGCGGCTCTGGCAGACGGTCAAATTTTTCGATCTCCGGGAAGCTGACGTCAACGACCGGGCTGCGATTGCCGCGCACCTTGTTGATCATCTCTGGCAGGCGGTGCAGGGTCTGTGGGCCAAAGACAATATCCACATACGGCGCTCTCTGGCGGATCAGCTTACCTTCCTGCGACGCGACGCAGCCGCCCACGCCGATGATCAGGTCCGGATTTTTTCGCTTGAGAAGCTTCCAGCGGCCTAATACGTGAAAGACTTTTTCCTGCGCTTTTTCACGAATGGAACAGGTGTTCAGCAGCAGCACATCGGCTTCTTTCGCATTTTCAGTCAGCTGGTATCCGTGGGTGGTATCCAGCAGATCGGCCATCTTGGATGAATCGTATTCGTTCATCTGACAGCCCCAGGTTTTTATATGGAGTTTTTTAGTCATCGACTTGCTCAGCTCAGGATTGCAAGCCGCGTATTGTAATGCTTTGGTGGGGTTGTGACCAGTATGAAGGTTGTGTGTCTCAGGACCGCAAAAATCCGGTAAACTTAAGGGATTCTCCAATAAGGAAAATTGACCATGACACTCCTACACACCGAAGTTGCCGTTGTCGGCGGCGGTATGGTCGGCGGCGCGCTGGCGCTGGGGCTGGCGCAGCAGGGATTTGACGTAACGGTAATTGAACAGGCTGCTCCGCCAGCCTTCGATCCCGCCAGCAAACCGGACGTGCGCATTTCCGCGATCAGCGCGGCGTCCGTCGATCTGCTGCGCGGCCTGGGCGTCTGGGAGGCGGTGCAGGCGATGCGCGCGCACCCTTACAGCCGCCTCGAAACCTGGGAGTGGGAAAATGCCCACGTCGCGTTTGATGCCGCTGAGCTGAAGCTGCCGCGCCTGGGGTATATGGTGGAAAACAACGTGCTCCAGCTCGCGCTCTGGCAGGCACTGGAGGCGCATCCAAAGGTGACGCTGCGTGTTCCTGCCTCGCTCAAGGCACTGCATCGCCACGAAAATGGCTATCTCCTGACGCTGGATAATGAGGACGAGCTGGCCGTGAAGCTGGTTGTGGGCGCGGATGGCGCTAATTCACAGGTCAGACAGATGGCGGGGATTGGGATCCATGCCTGGCAATATCAGCAATCCTGCATGCTAATCACCGTCCAGTGTGAGAATGCGCCGGGCGAAAGCACCTGGCAACATTTTACGCCAAACGGTCCTCATGCTTTTCTACCGCTGTTTGATAACTGGGCATCGCTGGTGTGGTACGACAAACCAGCGCGCATTCGCCAGCTGCAGGGGCTGAGTATGGAACAGCTGCAGCGTGAAATTCTGCTGCACTTCCCGAGCCGCTTAGGTCACGTCACGCCGGTTGCGGCTGGCGCATTCCCGCTCACGCGCCGTCACGCTTTACAGTATTCCCGTGAAGGGCTGGCGCTGGTGGGGGATGCGGCACACACCATTCATCCGCTGGCCGGGCAGGGCGTGAACCTGGGATATCGTGACGTCGATGCATTACTGGATGTCCTCGGCAGCGCCCGAGGACACGCGGAAGACTGGGCCAGCCATCAGGTGCTGAAGCGTTATCAGACGCGCCGTATGGCGGATAACTTCATCATGCAGTCGGGGATGGATCTGTTCTACGCCGGGTTCAGCAACGACCTGGGGCCGGTGCGCATTTTGCGTAATATTGGATTGATGGCGGCGGAACGCGCCGGTGGTCTGAAGCGTCAGGCGCTGAAATATGCCTTAGGACTTTAATCTTTGCTCCGACTATTCCCTCGCCCCTTTGGGGAGAGGGTTAGGGTGAGGGGGAATCAGGCCGCACAGACAACAAAAACAAAAAAGCCCGCAGAGCGGGCTTTTTTGTTACTTAAGTGGCTGGGGTGCAGGGATTCGAACCCCGGAATGCTGGTATCAGAAACCAGAGCCTTACCGCTTGGCGACACCCCAATTGCGTTAAACAGACTGCTTAACGACTTTTTTAAATTGGCTGGGGTACGAGGATTCGAACCTCGGAATGCTGGTATCAGAAACCAGAGCCTTACCGCTTGGCGATACCCCAACAATTTTTTCTAGTCTATCGAATAACTCGACAGATTACTAATTTGGTGGCTACGACGGGATTCGAACCTGTGACCCCATCATTATGAGTGATGTGCTCTAACCAACTGAGCTACGTAGCCAGTACTGCAATCTTCGATGGCTGGGGTACCTGGATTCGAACCAGGGAATGCCGGTATCAAAAACCGGTGCCTTACCGCTTGGCGATACCCCAATACCGCGGAGAACCGCAAAATCGAAGAAATATGGCTGGGGTACCTGGATTCGAACCAGGGAATGCCGGTATCAAAAACCGGTGCCTTACCGCTTGGCGATACCCCATCCGTGCAACGCTTACCCGGGAATGGTGCGGGAGGCGAGACTTGAACTCGCACACCTTGCGGCGCCAGAACCTAAATCTGGTGCGTCTACCAATTTCGCCACTCCCGCAAAAAAGATGGTGGCTACGACGGGATTCGAACCTGTGACCCCATCATTATGAGTGATGTGCTCTAACCAACTGAGCTACGTAGCCATCTTTTTTCGCGTTACCTTATCGGCGTTGCGGGGCGCATTATGCGTATAGACCCTTGCAGCGTCAACACCTTTTTCAACGAAAATAGCCTGAATGTGATTGTTTGGTTAGGTTGCGAACAGCGTGGCCGAATATTCGGCAATTATTGGTTATTAATCGGTTTTAGCAGGCGAAAACTGGGGAAAAAAATCAGGCCCCGGAGGGCCTGATGTCTTCATATTGATTATTTGTAGGCAGACTGGTGAACGCCGACCGCACGCCCTGACGGATCGTTCATGGATTTGAACGATTCATCCCATTCAATCGCTTTGGCAGACGAGCAGGCGACGGAAGGGCCACCCGGTACACATTCGGCAGCGCTCGGTACCGGGAACAACTCTTCGAAAATTTCACGGTACAGATACGCCTCTTTCGAGCCCGGCGTGTTGTACGGGAAACGGAAGCTCGCGGTTTCGAGCTGTTGATCGGTAACCTGTTTCGCCGCCACCTCTTTCAGGGTGTCGATCCAGCTGTAACCGACGCCATCAGAGAACTGCTCTTTCTGACGCCACGCCACGCTCGCTGGCAGATAGGATTCAAAACATTCGCGCAGGATATGTTTTTCCATTTTGCCGTTGCCGCACATTTTGTCCTGAGGGTTAATGCGCATCGCCACGTCGAGGAATTTCTTATCCAGGAACGGCACGCGCGCTTCCACGCCCCAGGCGGACATCGCTTTGTTGGCTCGCGCGCAGTCAAACATATGCAGCGCCTGCAGCTTACGCACGGTCTCTTCGTGCAGCTCTTTGGCGTTCGGCGCTTTGTGGAAGTACAGGTAGCCGCCAAATACTTCGTCAGAACCTTCACCAGACAGCACCATTTTAATGCCCATCGCTTTGATCTTACGCGACATCAGATACATCGGCGTAGACGCGCGGATCGTTGTGACGTCATAAGTTTCAATGTGATAGATCACATCGCGGATCGCATCCAGACCTTCCTGCACGGTGAAGTGAATTTCATGGTGCACGGTGCCGAGGTGGTTCGCCACTTCCTGCGCGGCCTTCAGGTCAGGAGCCCCTTCCAGGCCCACAGCGAAGGAGTGCAGCTGTGGCCACCAGGCTTCAGAACGTTCCTGATCTTCAACACGACGCGCGGCGAACTTCTTGGTGATCGCGGAGATCACGGAAGAGTCCAGGCCGCCGGAGAGCAGTACGCCGTAAGGCACGTCTGACATCAGGTGGCTTTTTACGGAATCTTCCAGCGCCTGACGCAGCTCGGCTTTGTCCGTGACGTTGTCTTTTACCGCATCATAATCGAACCAGTCACGCTGGTAGTAAGGACGGATCTCGCCGTCTTTGCTCCACAGGTAGCTGCCTGCCGGAAACTCTTTGATGGTGCGGCAGACCGGCACCAGGGCTTTCATTTCAGAGGCTACGTAGAAGTTGCCGTGCTCATCGTGGCCCATGTACAGCGGGATAATACCAATATGGTCGCGGCCAATCAGATAAGCGTCTTTTTCGCTGTCGTACAGCGCGAAGGCAAACATGCCCTGCAGGTCGTCCAGGAACTCCGGGCCTTTTTCCTGATACAGCGCCAGGATCACTTCACAGTCGGAACCGGTCTGGAACGCGTAGCGATCGCCGTATTCGGCACGCAGCGCCTGATGGTTGTAGATTTCACCGTTTACCGCCAGCGCGTGCGTTTTTTTCTCGTTATACAGCGGCTGAGCACCGGCGTTGACGTCAACAATGGACAGACGTTCGTGAGCCAGAATCGCTTTATCGCTGGCGTAGACGCCTGACCAGTCCGGGCCGCGATGGCGCATCAGGCGGGACAGTTCGAGTGCTTTTTTACGCAGTTCGCCTGCGTCAGTTTTAATATCCAGTACGCCAAAAATTGAACACATAACCTTCTCCGTTAACCCTGTTGCTTTGTAATGTTGCTTGCTTATGAAAATGCCGCAAAGGGGCAGGGCGCGCAAGCGTTTTACCGGGGGAAACGCAAATAGCGCAATGGTGATTGCAGAATGTTGAAAAAAGCGTACGGCTAACGCACTTTTATTGAGGATTATTCAATAGAAGACGTTTTTTATTAGATAGTGCTTCGTTTTTGTGAGCCAGAAATGAAAAACCACGCCCTGAGGCGTGGTTGGGTGTCAGATAATGTCGATTTCATCGACGGAGGGGTAAATCCAGCTTGGCCGGAACGGCATCGCGTCAATGTCATCAAGTTGAGAGACGCCAGAAAGCACCAGGATGGTCTCAAGACCCGCCTGGAAACCGGCCAGAATATCGGTGCGCAGGTTATCGCCGACAATCACTGTTTCTTCCGAGTGGGCCTGCATCTTGTTCAGCGCGGCACGAATGATCCACGGGCTCGGTTTACCGACCACAAACGGCTGACGACCGGAGATTTTTTCGATACCGGCGCACAGCGCGCCGCAGGCCGGATAAAAACCACGGCCGTGCGTATCCGGGTTGGTGGCGATAAAGCGCGCGCCGCTGGCGACAAAGTATGCAGCTTTATGCATCATCTCCCAGTTAAAGGAGCGCGTTTCGCCGACAATCACAAAGTCCGGGTTCACATCGGTAATGGTAAAGCCTGCTTTATACAGCTCGTGGATCAGCGCGCCTTCACCGACGACATAGGCCTTTTTTCCTTCCTGACGCTTCAGAAAATCAGCGGTTGCCATCGCGGAGGTATAAAACACGCTGTCCGGCACGTTGACGCCCGCCGTGGCAAAGCGGTTTGCCAGATCCTGACCGGTTTGGGAAGGGTAGTTCGTGAGAAGAACCAGTGGCATTCCTTTGTCGATGATGCGGTGAAGAAACTCCGCAGCACCCGGCACGGCAACGTTGTCGTGCATCAGCACGCCGTCGATATCACAAATTACATTCTTAATGGTCATGGACTATCCGACATCAAAAAAAGAAGGCGTTACTATAAGTCCCGATCAACTTTCCAGCAAATGCTGGAGCAGGATCCCGTTGAGCATGGCGCGTTTTACCAGGGCAAACGCACCAATTGCGGAGCGGTGATCCAATGTAGATCGCACTACCGGTAAATTCTGACGAAACGCTTTCAGCGCCTGGGTATTGATGCAACCTTCAATGGCGGGCAGTAAGACTTTTTCGGCTTCGACGATTTCTCCGGCAATCACTACTTTTTGCGGGTTAAACAGGTTGATAGCAATGGCGATGGTTTTGCCAAGATGGCGTCCAACCTGCTCGATCACTTCGCAGGCCAGCGCATCGCCTTTATTGGCGGCTTTGCAGATGGCGCCGATCTTACAATCGTTCAGCGTTACACGGCTTTGATAGCCCTGTTCCAGCAGATGGCGAACGCGATGCTCGATGGCGGCGTTGGCGGCAACCGTTTCAAGGCAGCCGAAGTTGCCGCAGTGGCAGCGCTCGCCGAGCGGTTCAACCTGAATGTGACCAATCTCGCCGACGTTGCCGTTGCGACCGATAAAAATGCGGCCATTCGAGATAATGCCTGCACCCGTCCCCCGGTGTACGCGCACCAGAATAGAGTCTTCGCAGTCCTGGCTCGCACCAAAGTAGTGCTCAGCCAGCGCCAGCGAGCGAATATCATGACCCACAAAGCAGGTGACTTTAAAGCGCTTTTCCAGTGCGTCTACCAGCCCCCAGTTCTCAACCTGGATATGCGGCATATAGCGAATCACGCCGCTTTCCGGGTCGACAAGACCGGGCAGGATCACTGAGATAGCGATAAGTTCGCGGATCTTACGCTGACAGCTCTCAATAAAGTGCGCGATGGTATTCAGCAGCGCGTGTTCCAGCGTCTCCTGGGTGCGCTCCGGAAGCGGGTAGTGCTCTTCCGCAATGGCTTTGCTGCTCAGATCGTAAAGCGTAAGGGTGGTGTCATGACGACCAAGACGCACGCCAATCGCCTGGAAATTACGGGTTTCGGTAATAATGGAGATGGCGCGGCGGCCCCCGGTGGAGGCCTGCTGATCGACTTCTTTGATCAAACCGCGCTCAATGAGCTGGCGGGTAATTTTTGTCACGCTGGCAGGAGCAAGCTGGCTTTGTTCGGCTATCTGAATTCGAGAGATTGGCCCGTGTTGGTCAATCAGGCGATATACCGCCGCGCTGTTAAGTTGTTTAACGAGATCGACATTACCGATTTGAGCTTGTCCGCCTGGTGTCATACTTTTACTTACTCAGTGACGACCTCGTTACCATTAACGATGGTCTTAATAATTTTATAATCGTGTGTGAACGCCGTCAGGTTTGCAACCATACCCGGTGCAATTCCGCCAAGCTGTTTATCCACGCCGATAGCGCGCGCAGGATAAAGGGTTGCCATACGCAGCACTTCATCAAGCGCAATGCCGCAATGCTCAACCAGGTTACGTACCCCTTCAATCATGGTCAGGGCAGAACCGCTCAGCGTGCCGTTTTCGTCCACACAGAGTCCATTGCGGTAGTATATTGTTTTACCAGCAAAAATGAACTGCTCAATATTTGCCCCTGCTGGCGCTGTGGCATCGGTCACCAGACACAGCTTGTCGCCTTTCAGGCGTTTGGCGTTGCGAATGTTGGTGAAATCGACGTGCAGGCCGTCTGCGATGATGCCGCAGTAGACGTCTGGCTCATCCAGAATTGCGCCAACCAGCCCCGGCTCGCGGCCGGTAATGTACGGCATTGCGTTGTACAGATGCGTCGCAAAAGTAATACCTGCGCGGAAACCGGCTTTCGCTTCTTTCTGCGTGGCGTTTGAGTGACCCGCTGACACCACGATCCCGGCGGCAGCCAGTTTGCTGATAACGTCAGTACCGGTCATTTCAGGTGCCAGCGTCACTTTGGTGATGACATCGGCGTTAGCACACATGTAGTCGACCAGCTCAGCGTCCGGTTTGCGGACGTAGTCCGGGTTATGCGTACCTTTCTTAACTATGTTCAGCCACGGTCCTTCAAGGTGCAGGCCCAGCGCCTGATTAGGGTGTTTGGCCAGGTATTCACGCATCACGCGGATACCCTGCTTCATGAGGTCATCGCTGCTGGTGATAAGCGTAGGCAGATAGCTGGTGCAGCCCGATCTCTCGTTGGCTTTCTGCATGATTTCCAGCGTTTCAACCGTCACCGCGTCCGCAGTGTCATTAAACTGCACACCGCCGCAGCCGTTAAGCTGTACGTCGATGAAACCGGGGGAGAGCGTTGCTCCATTGAGTGAGCGCTGTTCAATCTCCGGCGGCAGCTCGGCCAGCGGGCAAACACGTTCAATCAGGCCATTCGCGATAACAATCGCGTGGTCATCCAGAATTTCATGGCCGGTATAAATCCGACCGTGGGTTAAAGCGTACATAACGACCCCCGGTTTTAAAAAAGCGACCGCCCCTGCAGACAGTGGCGGTTATTCAATTACAGACCTTTGATGTTTTCTGCTTCTAACTCGTTAAAGTATTTCAGCGTTTTAACCTTCAGTTCCATGGTGGACGGTTCGTCACACACGACAACAGCTTTAGGATGCAGCTGCAGGCAGCTAATGGTCCACATGTGGTTAACGTTGCCTTCAACGGCCGCCTGAAGGGCCTGCGCCTTCACGCCGCCCAGTACCAGAATCATGACTTCTTCGGCATCCAGCAGGGTGCCTACGCCAACGGTCAGGGCGTATTTCGGAACCTGGTTCACGTCGCCGTCAAAGAAACGGGAGTTTGCCACGCGGGTGTCATGGGTCAGCGTTTTAATACGGGTACGGGAAGCCAGAGAAGACGCTGGTTCGTTGAATGCGATATGGCCATCGTTGCCCACGCCACCCATGAACAGGTGGATTTTACCGTAAGAACGGATTTTTTCTTCGTACTGACGGCATTCTGCGTCAATATCAGGCGCATTTCCATTTAGCAGGTTAATATTTTCAGCAGGGATATCAACGTGATCAAAGAAATTGCGGTGCATGAAGCTATGGTAGCTTTCCGGATGTTCCTTTGGCAGGCCAACATATTCGTCCATGTTGAACGTCACAACATGCTTAAAGCTAACCTGGCCCGCTTTGTGCATTTCAACCAGAGCTTTATATGCAGTCAGCGGCGTGCCGCCGGTTGGAAGGCCAAGAACGAAAGGACGATCGGCGGTAGGTTTGAACGCATTGATGCGGTTAACGATATGGCGTGCAGCCCATTTTCCGACTTGTTCAGCTGTTGCCAGGGGAATCAGTCTCATTATTCACCTCTAAAGTTTAAGTAAAAGTGGGCGGATGATTAGTGCAACCTGAACTAAGCGTAACCTGGAACCTTTCAGGCCGGATCCATCCGTCTTGATTTTTTGAATGATAAAATAAGTTTTCGCTGTTAGCCAGTGAAAGGGAGGGTTCAATACGATATTTGGTGACAATAATCACAAAAAATAGGTGTTTAATTTGCGATACGAATTAATTTTTCACACACTCACACTGCCAGTGAATCATCAACTGTATCTATCGTTCGTGACACAATAAAAACATAGTTTATGCGCGAGTCTTAACAAAGGGTCTCGTAGGGGGAATAGGATGAATATTTTAGGTTTTTTCCAGCGCCTCGGTAGGGCTTTGCAGCTCCCTATCGCCGTGCTACCGGTTGCAGCGCTGCTGCTGCGATTCGGGCAACCCGATCTTCTTAACGTGCCGTTTATTGCCCAGGCAGGCGGCGCAATTTTTGACAACCTGGCGCTGATTTTCGCCATCGGCGTGGCGTCAAGCTGGTCAAAAGACAGTGCTGGTGCTGCGGCACTGGCAGGGGCTGTGGGTTACTTTATCCTCACGAAAGCGATGGTCACCATCAACCCTGAAATCAACATGGGTGTCCTGGCGGGTATCATTACCGGTCTGGTCGGTGGTGCGGTATATAACCGCTGGGCGAACATTAAGCTGCCAGACTTCCTGAGCTTCTTCGGTGGCAAACGTTTTGTGCCGATTGCGACGGGCTTTTTCTGTCTGGTTCTGGCCGCCATCTTTGGTTACGTTTGGCCGCCGGTGCAGCATGCTATCCATGCGGGCGGCGAGTGGATCGTGTCTGCGGGCGCAATGGGGGCGGGCATCTTCGGTTTCATCAACCGTCTGCTGATCCCAACCGGCCTGCATCAGGTACTGAACACCATCGCCTGGTTCCAGATTGGTGAGTTCACCAACGCGGCAGGTGCGGTATTCCACGGTGATATCAACCGCTTCTATGCGGGGGACGGCACCGCGGGCATGTTCATGTCCGGTTTCTTCCCAATCATGATGTTTGGTCTGCCGGGCGCGGCGCTGGCAATGTACCTGGCTGCGCCGAAAGCGCGCCGTCCAATGGTTGGCGGTATGCTGTTGTCTGTTGCGATTACCGCTTTCCTGACTGGCGTAACTGAGCCGCTGGAATTCCTGTTCATGTTCCTGGCTCCGCTGCTGTACCTGATGCACGCGGTGCTTACCGGTATCAGCCTGTTTGTTGCCACTCTTCTGGGTATCCACGCTGGCTTCTCTTTCTCCGCAGGCGCAATCGACTATGTGTTGATGTACAACCTGCCGGCGGCAAGCAGCAACGTCTGGATGCTGATGGTGATGGGCCTGATCTTCTTCGTTATCTACTTCGTGCTGTTCACTGCGGTTATTCGTATGTTTAACCTCAAAACGCCGGGTCGCGAAGATGCTACAGATGACGTGGTTACCAGCGAAGCCAATAGCAATACCGAAGAAGGTCTGACCCAGCTGGCGACCAGCTATATTGCCGCTGTTGGCGGGACAGACAACCTGAAAGCCATCGATGCGTGTATTACTCGTCTGCGTCTCACCGTGGGTGACTCCGCGCAGGTAAGCGATGCGATGTGTAAGCGCCTGGGTGCATCGGGCGTGGTAAAACTGAACAAACAAACTATCCAGGTCATCGTGGGTGCCAAAGCGGAATCCATCGGTGACGAAATGAAGAAAGTGGTAGCCCGTGGCCCGGTAGCGGCGGCATCAGCCGACAGCGCTCCTGCGACGACGGCTGCTGCCCCGGTCGCGAAGCCGCAAGCGGTTCCTAACGCAGTGACGGTTGCTGCGCTGGTTTCTCCGATCACCGGTGATGTGGTAGACCTTGAGCAGGTCCCTGACGAAGCGTTCGCCAGTAAAGCGGTGGGTGATGGCGTAGCCGTGAAGCCAACGGACAAAACCGTTGTGTCTCCTGCAGCCGGTACTATCGTGAAAATCTTCAACACTAACCACGCGTTCTGCCTCGAAACTGAAAAAGGCGCGGAGATCGTTGTCCACATGGGTATCGATACCGTTGCGCTGAACGGCCAGGGCTTTACTCGCCTGGTGGAAGAGGGCGCTGAAGTGGTGGCAGGCCAGCCGATTCTGGAAATGGATCTGGACTTCCTGAACGCCAATGCGCGCTCCATGATAAGCCCAGTGGTGTGCAGCAACATCGACGACTTCAGCGGTCTGGTTCTGCAGGCGAAAGGTCAGGTGGTTGCGGGCCAAACGCCACTGTATGAGATTAAAGGCAAGTAATCGCTCCTGAGTAGAGTCATGCCTTAAGCGGCGGGGGGTATCCTCCGCCGCTTTTTTTTTGCAGCAAATGCCCCCATTATTTTCTCAAGAGACGTTTTAAGGGTTGTCACTACGTCCGGGTTATAAGATCATATGCCGTTATACGTTGTTTACGCTTTGAGGAATCCACGATGAGTGAGGCAGAAGCCCGCCCGAGTAACTTTATTCGTCAGATCATCGATGAAGATCTGGCCAGTGGTAAGCACACCACAATTCATACCCGCTTCCCGCCGGAGCCGAACGGCTACCTGCATATTGGGCATGCAAAATCTATCTGCCTGAACTTTGGTATTGCGCAAGACTATCAGGGCCAGTGCAATCTGCGTTTCGATGACACTAACCCAGTAAAAGAAGACATCGAATACGTTGAGTCCATCAAGAACGACGTGCAATGGCTGGGTTTCAGCTGGTCTGGCGATATCTGCTACTCCTCTGACTATTTCGATCAGCTGTACGCTTACGCGGTTGAACTGATCGGCAAAGGTCTGGCGTACGTTGACGAACTGTCTGCAGATGAGATCCGTGAGTACCGCGGTACGCTGACCGCGCCGGGCAAAAACAGCCCATACCGCGATCGCAGCGTGGAAGAGAACCTGGCGCTGTTTGAAAAAATGCGTGCCGGTGGCTTCGAAGAAGGCAAAGCGTGTCTGCGTGCCAAAATCGACATGGCGTCTCCGTTCATCGTGATGCGCGATCCGGTGCTGTACCGCATCAAGTTTGCGGAACACCACCAGACCGGTAACAAGTGGTGCATCTACCCGATGTACGACTTCACCCACTGCATCAGCGATGCGCTGGAAGGCATTACGCACTCTCTGTGTACGCTGGAGTTCCAGGACAACCGTCGTCTGTACGACTGGGTGTTGGATAACATCACCATTCCTGTGCATCCGCGTCAGTACGAGTTCTCTCGTCTGAACCTGGAATACACCGTGATGTCCAAGCGTAAGCTGAACCTGCTGGTGACCGACAAGCACGTTGAAGGCTGGGATGACCCGCGTATGCCGACCATCTCCGGTCTGCGCCGTCGTGGTTATACCTCCGCGTCTATCCGCGAGTTCTGCAAACGTATTGGTGTCACCAAACAGGACAACACCATTGAGATCGCATCTCTGGAGTCCTGCATTCGCGAAGACCTGAACGAAAACGCTCCGCGCGCGATGGCGGTGATCGACCCGGTTAAACTGGTTATCGAAAACTACCCGCAGGGCGAGAGCGAGCTGGTGTCTATGCCTAACCATCCGAGCAAGCCGGAGATGGGCACCCGCGACGTGCCGTTCAGCGGCGAGATCTGGATCGATCGTGCTGACTTCCGCGAAGAAGCGAACAAGCAGTACAAGCGTCTGGTGCTGGGTAAAGAAGTCCGTCTGCGTAATGCGTACGTGATTAAAGCTGAGCGCGTTGAGAAAGATGCAGAAGGTAACATCACCACCATCTTCTGTTCTTACGATGCAGAAACGCTGAGTAAAGATCCTGCTGATGGTCGTAAGGTGAAGGGCGTTATTCACTGGGTGAGCGCGACGCATGCGCTGCCTGTCGAAATCCGCCTGTACGACCGTCTCTTCAGCGTGCCTAACCCAGGCGCGGCTGAAGATTTCCTGGCGACCATTAACCCGGAATCACTCGTTATCAGGCAGGGTTACGCTGAGCCGTCCCTGAAAGCGGCTGAAGCGGGTAAAGCGTTCCAGTTCGAGCGTGAAGGTTACTTCTGCCTGGACAGCCGTTATAGCACCGCAGAAAAACCGGTATTTAACCGTACCGTCGGCCTGCGTGACACCTGGGCTAAGATCGGCGAATAATATTGCTGCTCTGGTCAAGGAGAGACAAACGCCGCTTATTGCGGCGTTTTTTTTATTTATGATCATGGTATTAAGCCAGGGCTTAAAGATAAGCCGCTAAAATATTAGGTCAATGTGGTGCTACTTATTTTTCTAAAAAAAGTTTGTACTTCTCCGAAATACAAAAAGGATGAAAAATAAACAGTAAGTGCCTGCGCTACCCGCTGAAATTTCTGATATTTCCCCGCCAATCCTCGCTCTCCTCTAAATGTTACAAAGCACTACGAATTATGTGCACTTCGTCATAATCCTGACTTTTGCCCACGGAAAAGCATTGATAATTCGCGTCGCGAAAAATAACCTAAAGGCGGTAGTTAATTCGAGGGTATTTCTAACTACCCCTGACCTTTTGGTCTTTTATATTTTCGCCGTTGAGGCGTTTTAATTCGTCAAAGAGGAATAATCTATGCGTACGTTCAGTGGCAAACGTAGTGCGCTGGCGCTGGCTATCGCCGGTGTGACAGCAATATCGGGCCTGGTGGTAGCACCAGAGGCAAAGGCCGCGGGTTTCATCGAAGATTCTACCCTCACGGGCGGTATTTATTACTGGCAGCGTGAGCGTGACCGTAAAGACGTCACTGAAGACAAATACAAAACCAACCTTTCTCACTCCACCTGGAACGCTAACCTGGACTTCCAGTCAGGCTATGCCGCGGATATGTTCGGTCTGGATATTGCTGCCTTCACCGCCATTGAAATGGCTGAAAACGGCGACAGCGGACACCCGAACGAAATCGCCTTCTCCTCCAGTAACAAAGCGTATAAAGAAGACTGGTCTGGCGATAAAAGCGGTGTCAGCCTGTACAAGGCAGCAGCGAAATTCAAATACGGCCCGGTGTGGGCACGTGGGGGCTATATTCAGCCAACCGGTCAAACACTGTTAGCGCCGCACTGGAGCTTTATGCCGGGTACCTACCAGGGCGCGGAGGCCGGGGCTAACTTTGACTACGGCGATGCGGGTGCGCTGAGCTTCTCCTATATGTGGACCAACGAGTACAAAGCACCGTGGCACATTGAGATGGACAAGTTCTACCAGAACGATAAGAAAACCAAAGTCGATTACCTCCACTCGCTGGGCGCGAAATACGACTTCAAAAACGATCTGGTCCTGGAAGCTGCATTTGGTCAGGCGGAAGGTTATATCGATCAGTATTTTGCTAAAGCCAGCTACAAATTTGATATTGCAGGCAGCCCGCTGAGCACCAGCTACCAGTTCTACGGCACGCGCGATAAAGCCAGCAATGGCACCGTTAACGATATCTATGACGGCACTGCATGGCTGCAGGCGCTGACCTTCGGCTACAAAGTGGGCCAGGTTGATTTACGTCTGGAAGGGACATGGGTGAAGGCTGAAGGGCAGCAGGGCTATTTCCTGCAGCGTATGACGCCAACCTATGCGTCCTCAAATGGTCGTCTCGATATCTGGTGGGATAACCGCTCTGACTTCAACGCCGACGGCGAAAAAGCCGTGTTCTTCGGTGCAATGTATGACCTGAAAAACTGGAACCTGCCGGGTTGGGCTGTGGGGGCATCTTACGCTTACGCCTGGGACGCAAAACCTGCAGATATGGCGACACCGGACGCGTACTACGATCCAAACTATCGTCTGAAAGAGTCTTCTTACAGCCTGGATGCGATCTACACCCTGCAGGATGGACGTGCAAAAGGGACGATGTTCAAACTGCACTTCACGCAGTATGACAACCACTCCGATATCCCGAGCTACGCGGGCGGTTACGGCAACATCTTCCAGGATGAACGTGACGTGAAATTCATGGTCATCGCGCCATTCACTATCTTCTGATGAACACACCGGTGGGCAATGTCCCGCCGGTATGGAGACTGCACATGATGAAAAAAATCGTAATCGTCGCGTTGCTGGCATCAGGGCTGGTGGCGTGTGCTCAGACTGAGGCACCAAAAGAAGATTCCCGCCTGAAGGAGGCCTATAGCGCCTGTATCAATACAGCGGAAGGGTCGCCGGAGAAAATCGAAGCCTGCCAGAGCGTGCTGAACGTGCTGAAGAAAGAGAAAGCGCATGAGCAGTTTGCGACGCAGGAAAACGTCCGCGTGATGGATTACCAGGCCTGCATTCAGGCGCGTAAAACCGGTAACGATCAGGAAGTGGCGAAGCGTTGCGATAAGATTTGGAGCGAGATTCGCAGTAACAATAAATAAGTTGCTTTACGCCCGGTGGCGCTGCGCTTACCGGACCTACAAAGGTGTCATAGCCCGTAGGCCCGGTAAGCGCAGCGCCACCGGGCTTTTTTGCGCAAAAAAAAAGCCAACCTTACGGCTGGCTCAGAGTATAAACACGATATTATTTCGCGTCGTGCGCGTGGTCGTCTTCGCGGCAATCGCCTTCAGCACAATGACCGTACAGGTACAGGCTGTGGTTGGTCAGGCGAATCCCATGACGAGCGGCGATTTCACGCTGGCGTGATTCGATGGAATCATCGCTGAATTCAATAACCTTGCCACAATCGAGGCAGATCAGGTGATCGTGATGATGCTGCTGGGTCAGCTCGAAAACGGATTTACCGCCCTCGAAGTTATGACGGGTAACAATGCCCGCGTCATCGAACTGGTTCAGCACACGATACACGGTTGCCAGCCCAATCTCTTCACCCATGTCGATAAGACGTTTGTAGAGGTCTTCCGCACTGACATGGTGATTGTCTGGCCCCTGAAGCACTTCAAGGATTTTTAACCGAGGAAGCGTTACTTTCAGGCCAGCCTTCTTTAATGCGGTATTGTTGTCAGTCATGCGGAATCTGTCCTGTTGCTAAACGATTCACTTCTAAAGAAGAAGTGACAGAAAATGCACTTGGGATATTGCGTCTCATTATAGAACTGCCATGGCTAAATGAAAACTGCAAGTCTCAAGCAAAGTATGCTTATAAAAACGTGGTATCACCAACAAACTTGTTCGATGGCATCCACTTTTTACCAGGGGGATATTGTACAGGTCTGAACGAAAAAGTTAAAAGTTTGTAGCAATTAATTTAATCGGTTTTACCTGGTAAACGGGCGCAACCGGAGTTGCGCCACCGTGAAATCAGGCGTTAAGAATGTCGTCGAGGTTCAGTTCTTCGCGAACCTGCTTAACCCATTTCTCAACGCGTTCAGCGGTCAGTTCCGGCTGACGGTCTTCGTCGATGGCCAGGCCGACAAAGTGGTCGTCATCTGCCAGGCCTTTAGAGGCTTCAAAGTGGTAACCCGCCGTTGGCCAGTGGCCCACGATAGCAGCACCGCGCGGTTCAATAATGTCGCGGATGGTGCCCAATGCGTCACAGAAGTATTCTGCGTAGTCTTCCTGGTCGCCACAACCGAACAGCGCGACCAGCTTACCGTTGAAGTCAACTTCTTCCAGGGTTGGGAAGAAATCGTCCCAGTCACACTGCGCTTCACCGTAGTACCAGGTCGGGATACCCAGCAGCAGGATGTCATAGCCTTCGAGATCTTCTTTGCTGCTCTTGGCGATGTCGTGCACATCGGCAACGTCTTTACCGAGCTGTTTTTGAATGTTTTTTGCGATATTTTCGGTATTGCCGGTATCACTGCCGAAGAAAATGCCGATGATTGCCATGAGTAAAATAACCTCTTGAAACTTAATGGTATGGTGGCGCAATTTGTCCACGGATAAGGGCAATAATAGCAGAACAGGCAACCCCGCGGAAACTGCTATCGCGCAGGACTGCACTCTGTGCTACATGAAAAGGGTCATAAAGGGGATTTTCAGACTTATGCCTTGCTGCGCAATGTCTCAAGTTGAGTAATTAACATCTCTTCAATCAGTTCGCTGCGGCTGATGTTACGCGCCTCGGCCAGCTCATTCAGTGCATCGACAGCATCGGCGTTCAGCTTCAGTTCGACACGCTTAAGCCCACGATTTTTATCGCGTTTAAGCTGGTTGCGTTTATTAATACGCAGCTGTTCATCGCGCGAGAGCGGATTCGTTTTCGGTCGTCCCGGTCGACGCTCATTCGCGAACAGATCTAGTGTCGTACGGTCCGTTTGTTCTTTGGCCATGATTCTGAGACTTCGGGGGAAATACGCCGCCCTGCTAATGCCCGGGCGATAAGCGCGCCATCATACATCACCGAAAACGGCACGCCAACGACTGGAAGCCCACAACCTTCCAGTCGCTCTCTTTTTAATCAATTTGCAGTATCAGAGAGATAGCGACGAATGGCGCGCAGTACAGCGTCCGGTTTTTCGGCGTGAACCCAGTGCCCGGCACCGGCGATCACATGGGCTCGGGCCTGCGGGAATTGGGCCAGGAGCGTGTCGCGGTAGGCATCGGTAACATAAGGAGAATTTCCGCCGCGAATAAAGAGGGTAGGGTGTGGCCACGCGGGGACGGTTTCCCAGCCCACGATGTTATTGTACTGCTCCCAGAGCACCGGCACGTTAAAACGCCATTGCCCGTCGACGAATGACTTCAGCAGGAATTGCACGACGCCTTCTTCATCCAGATGCTCACGCATCACGGCGGCAGCCTGTTGGCGCGTCGCGACACCCGCGTCTGTGACCGCATTAATAGCGGCGAAAATCTCATCGTGACGACGGACGTTGTAATCCACAGGCGCGACGTCAATGACAATCAGCCCGTTGATACGCTCTGGCGCAAGCGCCGTCAGGGCCATCACCGCTTTGCCACCCATGGAATGCCCGATCAGCGTTACCTTTTGCAGGCTATGTGCATCCAGCGTATCCAGCAGATCCTGCGCCATCGCCGCGTAGGTCATCTCGTCGGAACGCCCGGAAAGACCGTGATTGCGCATATCAACCTGAAAAATATCGTGGTCGGAAACCAGATCGCGCGCCAGCACGCCCAGGTTATCCAGGCTACCAAACAGCCCGTGAACCAGTACGATGGGAGAATTATTGTTCGGCGATTGTGCAGATTGCGCTCGGGTATTCAATTTCATGGCAAAGTTCTTTTTTTACGTATGTCAGGTTAGGGTATCATGTTGACCATTCTGCCGCCCGGCTGCAAGGATCCAGTTTAATCTGACTTTTGCCGCCTGCCGGGTTTGACGCTATCCGCTGTTGGGATTTGACCTTATAATCCCAACGACTTGTATTCAGATAAGATATCGCACTGGATTAAGATGAAAACAATCGAAGTTGATGACGAACTCTATCAGTTTATTGCCAGCCAGACGCGGCATATCGGGGAGAGCGCGTCCGACATTTTACGGCGTATGCTTAAAATTTCCGCCGCCTCACAGCCTGCTACCCCTGTCACAAAAGATGTCGTGTCTCAGCCGAGCGTTGTTGCACAAGCAAAACCTGCCGTGATACCGGCAAAGGATAAAGTGCGCGCAGTACGTGAACTATTGCTGTCTGATGAATATGCAGAGCAGAAAAAGGCGGTTAACCGCTTTATGCTGGTGCTGTCTACACTTCATTCACTGGATAACAACGCGTTTGCTGAAGCGACCGAGTCGCTGCACGGTCGCACCCGTGTCTATTTCGCGGGCGACGAACAGACGCTGCTGCAAAATGGCAATCAAACCAAACCTAAACATGTCCCTGGCACACCGTACTGGGTCATCACCAATACCAATACGGGCCGCAAGTGCAGCATGGTTGAACATATCATGCAGTCCATGCAGTTCCCGGCGGAATTGATTGAAAAGGTTTGCGGTACAATTTAACCCTTGCATCAAAAGGACCAGGCAATGGCAAATCACAGCCGTGCAGGCCAACCTGCACAACAAAGCGATTTGATTAACGTCGCTCAACTGACTGCGCAGTATTACGTACTGAAGCCGGTCGTGGGCAACGCAGAACACGCAGTGAAGTTTGGTACATCTGGTCACCGCGGCAGTGCGGCGCGCCATAGCTTTAACGAACCGCACATTCTGGCCATTGCCCAGGCCATCGCGGAAGAGCGCACCAAAAATGGCGTCACCGGTCCATGCTACGTAGGGAAAGATACTCACGCCCTGTCTGAACCGGCGTTTATTTCCGTACTGGAAGTGCTGGCAGCGAATGGTGTGGATGTGATTGTTCAGGAGAACAACGGTTTCACGCCAACGCCTGCGGTCTCTAACGCAATCCTTGTGCACAACAAAAAAGGTGGCGCACAGGCTGACGGTATCGTCATTACGCCATCTCATAACCCGCCAGACGACGGTGGCATTAAATACAATCCGCCTAACGGTGGCCCGGCAGACACCAACGTCACCAAAGTGGTGGAAGACCGTGCGAACGCCCTGTTAGCCGACGATCTGAAAGGCGTTAAACGTATTTCTCTGGATGCCGCCATGGCGTCCGGTCATGTGAAAGAGCAGGATCTGGTTCAGCCGTTCGTGGAAGGGCTGGCGGATATCGTCGATATGGCGGCCATCCAGAAAGCCGGTCTGAAGCTGGGTGTAGATCCGCTGGGCGGCTCCGGTATTGAATACTGGAAACGCATTGCAGAGCATTACAAGCTGGATCTGACCATCGTAAACGATCATGTCGATCAGACCTTCCGCTTTATGCACCTCGATAAAGACGGCGCGATCCGCATGGACTGCTCCTCCGAGTGCGCGATGGCCGGCCTGCTGGCGCTGCGCGATAAATTCGATCTGGCGTTTGCTAACGACCCGGATTATGACCGTCACGGTATCGTCACCCCTGCCGGGCTGATGAACCCGAACCACTACCTGGCTGTCGCCATTAACTACCTGTTCCAGCACCGTCCGCAGTGGGGCAAAGAGGTAGCTGTCGGTAAAACGCTGGTCTCCTCTGCGATGATCGACCGCGTGGTCGATGCGCTGGGCCGCAAGCTGGTGGAAGTGCCGGTGGGCTTCAAATGGTTCGTTGACGGTCTGCACGACGGCAGCTTCGGCTTCGGCGGTGAAGAGAGCGCGGGCGCGTCCTTCCTGCGCTTCGACGGCACGCCGTGGTCAACCGATAAAGACGGCATCATCATGTGTCTGCTGGCGGCGGAAATCACCGCAGTCACCGGTAAGAACCCGCAGGAACATTACAACGAGCTGGCGGAGCGTTTTGGCGCGCCAAGCTATAACCGCATTCAGGCTGGTGCGACCTCTGCACAGAAAGCCGCGCTGTCCAAACTCTCTCCGGAGATGGTCAGCGCAAGCACCCTGGCGGGCGATCCGATCACCGCGCGCCTGACGGCGGCGCCGGGTAACGGAGCGTCTATCGGCGGCCTGAAAGTGATGACCGAGAACGGCTGGTTCGCCGCGCGTCCATCCGGTACGGAAGATGCGTACAAAATCTATTGCGAGAGCTTCCTCGGCGCTGAACATCGTCAGCAGATTGAGAAAGAAGCGGTAGAAATTGTCAGCGAAGTGCTGAAAAACGCGTAAGTGCGGTTTGTGTGCCGGGCGGCACTGCGTTTGCCCGGCCTACAACAACGATCGTAGGCCCGGTAAGCGCTAGCGCCACCGGGCTTTTTTTCAACTGTGCTTATTCTTCAATTCAAACCGTGGTGACACCAAACCGTACAGCGTCCAGCCCATAAAGGTCACCATCGCCCCGTAGAGCATCGCTTCCTGGCCGGATGAGTAGAGCGCATAGAAGCTGTAGATTGCCCCAATCAACGCCACGATATTGGCCGCTCGCGCCTTGCGCGGATCCACCTTCGCGACTTTCTGAATAATCACCAGCGCCGCCATCGAGAGAATATACGGGATGATGTTGGTCACCACCGCCAGATTGACCAGCACGTTAAACTGGCTGTTCAACGACGGGCTGATGGTCATCAGCGACAAACCACTCTGGAAGATAACAATCGCCAGCATGCCCTGCACCGGCGCATCCGCTTTGGTCACGCGGGAGAAGATTTTTGGGAAGTAACCTTCATCAGCCGAGGATTTAAACACCTGTGCGATGGTGAACTGCCAGCCGAGCAGCGAGCCGCAGCAGGACATGACCATCAGCCCCATGATCACTTTCCCGACCTCAGGCGTGAACATCTGCGCGAAGGCCAGCCCGAACGGTGCCGTGGAGTTGGCCAGATCCATGTTTGGCACAATGCCCGCAATCACGTTCGTCGAAACGATATAGATCACCGCCGCACCCAGGGTGCCGCCGAGTACCGCAATCGGCACGTTCTTCTCCGGATTCTCTACCACTTCCGCGTTCGCGCAGGCGGATTCCAGGCCGAGGAAGGCCCACAGCGTCATGGCGATGGATGACCCAACAGCGGTAAAGAAAGGTACGTTGTGCGGGTTCCAGGAATTCGCGTACAGCGTCGGGCTAAACCAGAACCAGCCGATGATGCACAGACCGACTACCGGGATAATCACGCCCCAGACGGTGATACTGCTGAGCTGTCCGGTGATGCGCGCGCCGCCAAAGTTAGCGACGGTGCAGATCCACAGCACCCCGATGGTCGCCAGCCCTATTTGTACCGGGCTGAGCATCGCGCCAAACAGTTCCGTACCGTAACCCACCGCGGAGATGGCAATCGCCACGTTGGCGATCAGCAGCGAGACCCCGTAGGTATAGTTCGCCATAAAGTTTCCGGATTTACCGAATGCGTATTCGGCATAGCCGCCCATGCCGCCCGACTTGCGGCTGAACATCCCGCACTTGGCAAACGCCCACGCCAGCGCCATCGATCCGACTGCAGTTACCAGCCAGGAGATAATCGAAATGGTACCCACTTCTGCGAGCTTGGTGGGCAGCATGATAATCCCGGATCCCATCATGTTGACCATGGTGAGGATGGTGAGTTGTACCACGCCCATCTTATTGGACTTGCTCATAATTTTTCTCCTTTCAGCAGAGATGGCTGAGCGGCAGGTTGTTTAATGACGTAGCAGCGAACCTGTTTTCGACCGTCGCACTCCTCGACGTACACGCCCTGCAGCTCCGGCGCGAAGCCCGGCAGAAGATTGATGCCTTCTTCCAGCGCGGCAAAGTAGCGCAGCACGGAACCGCCCCAGACTTCACCCGGCACAACGCACAGCACCCCCGGTGGATAAGGAAGCGCCCCTTCAGCGGCGATACGGCCTTCTGCGTCACGCAGTGAAACCAGCTCGACCTCACCGCGCAGATAGGCATAGTTCGCCTCTTGCGGGTTCATCATGACGCGCGGGAAGTGAGACTTGCGGAACATCTCTTTTTGCAGCTGTTTCACATTGTGGCGAGCATACAGGTCGTGCATTTCCTGGCAGATTTGGCGCAGGGTGTAATCTGCGTAACGTTCCGGATGTTGTTTGTAGAGAGAAGGCAGAACCTCCTTCAGCGGAACATCGCTCTCGAGCAGTTTTTCGAAGCGTACCAGCTGCGCCACCAGCTGTTGCAGTTTGCCCATATCTTCCGCAGGCGTGAGCAGGAACAGAATCGAGTTGAGATCGCATTTTTCCGGCACGATGCCGTTTTCACGCAGGAAGTTGGCGAGGATAGTGGCGGGCACGCCGAAGTCGTCATACTCCCCGGTGCGGGCGTTGATGCCCGGCGTGGTCAGCAGCAGCTTGCACGGGTCGATAAAATACTGGTGCTCAGCGTAGCCTTCAAAGGCGTGCCAGCGTTCACCCGGCACGAAGTGGAAGAAGCGCAGATCGGTTGCAATTTCTGCCGTGTCCCAGCTTTCCCACGGACGGCCATCCACCGTTACCGGCACGAAGGGGCGCAGATACTGGCAGTTCTCCAGAATCAGCTTGCGCGCTTCGATACCGTTCACCACGCAGTCCATCCACATGTTGCGGCCACTCTGGCCCTCATGCATACGGGCGTTGATGTCCAGCGCAGCGAACAGCGGATAAAACGGGCTGGTGGAGGCGTGCATCATAAAGGCATTATTCAGCCGCTTATGCGGGACATAGCGCTGTTGCCCTTTGATATGGCTGTCTTTCTTATGGATTTGCGAGGTCTGCGAGAAGCCGGCCTGCTGTTTATGTACGGACTGGGTGACCAGGATCCCCGGATCGTTTTCGTTCAGCTCCAGCAGCAGCGGAGAGCAGTCGGCCATCATCGGAATAAACTGCTCGTAACCCACCCAGGCGGAATCAAACAGGATATAATCACACAGATGCCCAATCTTATCCACCACCTGACGGGCGTTATAGATGGTGCCATCGTAGGTACCCAGCTGGATCACCGCCAGACGGAACGGACGCACATCGCGCGCGCGGCCCGGTTCCACCTCTGCCACCAGCTCGCGCAGGTAGCTCTCTTCAAAGCAGTGGGCGTCAATGCCGCCAATAAAGCCGTACGGGTTGCGCGCGGTTTCCAGATAAACCGGCGTTGCGCCAGCCTGGAGGAGGGCACCGTGATGGTTAGATTTGTGGTTGTTGCGGTCGAACAGCACCAGGTCGCCCGGGGTGAGCAGGGCGTTTAGCACCACTTTGTTTGACGATGATGTCCCGTTCAGCACGAAGTAGGTCTTATCGGCGTTAAAGACTTTTGCCGCATGCTGCTGGGCGATGCACGGCGCGCCTTCATGAATGAGCAGATCGCCCATTGCGACGTCAGCGTTACACAGATCGGAGCGGAAAAGCGTCTCACCAAAGAAATCGACGAACTGATTACCGGCTGGATGGCGGCGGAAGAACTGTCCTCCCTGATGCCCGGGGCAGTCGAACGCGCTGTTGCCCTGTTTGACGTAATCGACCAGGGCGCGGAAGAAGGGGGGACGAAGCTGTGTTTCGTACTTCAGTGCAGCCGCTTCCAGCTGGCGTCCGTAGAAATCACTGCTGGTGTCTGAGCACTCGAAAACGCCGTGAATACGAGACAGAAACTCTGCCGGAACAATTTCTTCTTTATGGGTGGCAATAAATACCGGGATGCCAAATCCCGTCGCGTCTATTTCTTCTATTGCACCAGTGAAAATATCGCTGACGGCCAGTACCACGGCGGCAACGTCAATATAATCACAGGCGCTGGTATCCACTATTTCGCGGTGGGTCGTAAAGCAATCCGGGCAGGAACGGCTGACGGCAATTTTTAAACTTTTCATCGTTCACTCGTTATTTTAGGTAATAGTAGTCCCTCGATTTCTTACAAGGCAGAAATCGATATTTTCCGGAAAACAAAAGCAAAGCGTGGTCGCTGATAAAAATCAGTTAATTGTTTTTGTTAAATGCAATCCAGTCCGCCCGGTTGCGGAGATTTCTGGATCCAGAGACATGAGCGCACGTGTTCACAGGCAAGCGCCTGTAAAACAGGATGTTTCAGGATGACCTGTAAGCAGATGCGCCAGAAGTCGAAGGACTACCGGGCGTTAAAGAGATGAAAGTCGAAGCAGTTGCGGTGGGCAAACATCATGATATGCGTTGTTCGCCTTATATGGGGCATTAAACGATTATTGTTTTCCATGTTCATTTTCCTTTCAGTAATTGAAAGCATGGTCATTTTATCCAGGAAAGGACGATTAACTGTGAAGGAGATCACCGTTAACCGATCATTTCACAAATAATTAGTCGTTTTTGATGAATAACGCAGATCAAAATGCTGTTTTGTTGATTGTGTGTTAATTTTGTGTTTGTTTGATGTTTTATCAGGCGAAAATAATCCGTAAAATAACGTTTGGATTATTTTTAGGTCTATTTTGGGAAGGTGGTTTTTTTATTTGGAATAAATTTGAATAGTTATTCAAATCATAAACCGATAACCGATACCGGTTTCAGTTAATAAATGGCGAGGACGCGCGGGGTCAACTTCAAGTTTTTGTCGAAGGTGCCCCATATAAATGCGTAAATAGTGACTATGCTCGACGGCATTGGGTCCCCAGACCTGGCTTAACAGCTGGCGCTGAGTCAGCACCTTGCCATGATTGTTGAGTAAAACGGCAAGCAGGCGGAACTCGATAGGCGTGAGGTGGATCTCTTCTTCTGCCCGGGTGATGCGTCGAGCGGCAAGATCGACCTGAACGTCACCGAAGGTATATACCGGGTCGGAAGGTGTCGTGGCACTATGACGACGCAATGCGACGCGAAGCCGGGCCTGCAACTCACCAATGCCAAAGGGCTTGATAAGATAGTCGTCTGCGCCAGCATCCAGCGCGGCGATTTTATCCGCTTCCTCCGTTCGTGCAGAAAGTACCAGAATGGGCATTTGGCTCCACTGACGAACCTCTCGGATAAAATCGATACCATCCCCATCAGGTAGCCCCAAATCGAGGATGACCAGGTCCGGCTTGCGCGTAGCGGCCTCAATTAACCCCCGTTGAAGTGTACCTGCTTCATGAATGCGCAGGCCGTCGGCTTCCAGCGCGGTGCGCAGAAATCGGCTTATGGCGAGCTCATCTTCAACAATCAGGACGTTAATCACAAATCCTCTGGTAATTCATCAAGTTCTGGTGGGGTATCAAGTGGAAGTGTAACACAAAAATGTGCGCCGCCTTCCGGACGGTGCTCTGCCGAAATGGTGCCGCCATGCACCTCAATAATCGCTTCGCAAATAGCGAGACCCAGCCCAACACCGGGTATCGCCGATTCCTTATTACCGCGCGAAAATTTTTCGAAAATGGCCTTTTCCTGCCCAACCGGAATTCCCGGCCCGGTGTCCCAGACTTCCAGCTGCAGCGTTTGTGCGTTCACCGTGGCATTAATGCCAATCTGTGCTTTCGCCCCCGCATATTTAGCGGCATTTTCGAGCAGGTTAATCAGCACACGTTCGAACAGGGGGCCATCAACGTGAATTAGCGTCAGCGGTTCAGGCATGTTCAATGCGATATGGCGACCGCCCAGGCCTGGCTCCAGCATTTTCAGCGAGCTCCCGACGACCTCTTCCAGCGTGAGCCACTCTTTTTTGAGGTTAAACCCGCCAGACTGAATGCGCGCCATATCCAGCAGGTTATTCACCAGCCGCGTGGTATTCAGCACATGCTGGCGGATTTCGCTGGCCTGTATCGCATGTTTTGATCCTTCAGCAGCCAGGTCCAGCGTCAGGATCTCAGACTGACCAAACAGCACGGTGAGGGGGGTGCGCAGATCGTGAGAGAGCGCCGCCAGTAATGAATTACGGATGCTTTCGCGCTCGCTTGCCAGCCGCGCCTGCTCTTCGCTGGCGGTGAGTGCCAGTCGTTCGAGCGCGCTGGCAACCAGCAGGGTGAAGGTTTCCAGCAAGCGTTGCTGTTCAGGGATCATCAGCTGGCGCAGATTGGTTGGCTCAACAATAACCAGCCCCTGATTTTTATCCGCACTGCGTAGCGGCAGGATCTGATAAGGCACGCCTGGCAGGGTATCGGTTCCTGCGCCTGCGGGCAGTCCTTTATCAAAACTCCAGCGCGCGATGGCTTCATCCCAGGGCGTCATGCCGGAGGCGGAGGTGAGCGGACGAAGGTTGCCATGCTCGTCCGGGAGCAAGATAAGGTTACTGGCGTTAAACGTAGAGCGAATGAATTGCTCGCTGGTCTGGACAATATCCAGCGGCGTGCGGCCTACCGCCAGCGATTTCGACATTTCGTACAGATGACGCGTGCGCTGCTCCCGGTAGCGGGCAATACGCGCCTGATAGCGAACACCCGCCGTCAGGTTACCGATCACCAGCCCGACGGTGAGCATCACGCCAAAGGTGAGAATGTACTGCACGTCGGACACGGCAAGCGTTCCGCGCGGGGCAATGAAGAAAAGATCGAAGCTGACAACGTTGATGACCGTCGCCAGCACAGACGGCCAGCGTCCGTAGAAGAGCGCCACCACCACCACGCCGAGCAGGTAGATCATCACCAGGTTGGCAGCATCGAAGGCGATCAGCCACTGGCTGGCAATCACCGTTATCAGGGCGCAGAGCACCACGGCAACCAGACAACCGCGGATCTGAATGCGCCATTTCTCATTAAACGTCCGGGCATCCGGTGCGCGGTTGGGCAGCGGGGTGGGTTTATCATCCAGCGCGACGATCACCAGGTCCAGGTCCGGCGCGCGGCGGGCCAGCTTATCGGCGAAGGATTCACGGCTAAACCAGCGGCGGTGCTGGCGACGACCAATGACAATTTTCCCCAGGTTATGCTCACGCGCGTAGCGCAGGATGGCTTTATCTTCCTGAGGGTCGGAAAGGGTGGCGGTTTCGGCACCCAGCTCCTGCGCCAGGCGCAGCGAACTCAGAATAGCGCGACGCTGGTTTTCCGGCAGCGTATGGAGCTGCGGCGTTTCGACATACACCGCATGCCAGACGCTGCCAAACTTTGCGGCGAGGCGCGCGGCAGTGCGGATCAGTTTCTCATTGCCGCTACCATGACCAATGCACAGCAGAATGGCATCGCGGGTGTGCCAGACGCGTTCTTGCCCCTGCAGGTCGCGCCAGGCGCGCATCTGGTCATCAACGCGATCGGCTGTACGGCGCAGGGCGAGTTCGCGCAGGGCAATCAGGTTGCCTTTACGGAAGAAATGTTCGATGGCGCGCTCGGCCTGGCCTGCGATATACACTTTACCTTCGTGCAGGCGCTGGCGAAGGTCGTCCGGCGGCAGGTCGACCAGCACCACTTCATCTGCTGAATCAAAGAAGGGATCGGGCACTGTCTCTCGCACCTGAATGCCGGTGACGCCGCTCACCACATCATTCAGGCTTTCCAGATGCTGAACGTTCACGGTAGTGAAAACATCAATGCCCGCTTCCAGCAGCTCCTCGACATCCTGCCAGCGCTTTGGGTGACGCGAGCCTGGTGCATTGCTGTGTGCCAGTTCGTCCATCAGGATAAGTGCAGGACGGCGGGCGAGGGCGGCATCGAGATCGAACTCCGTGACCAGCCGTCCACGATGGCTAATACGGCGTGGCGGCTGCGTGGCAAGTCCTTTCAACAGCGCCGCTGTCTCTTTACGACCATGGGTTTCCACCACGCCGATGAGAATATCGAGCCCCTGCGCCCGAAGCCGCTGGGCTTCCGTCAGCATGGCGAAGGTTTTCCCGACGCCTGCGCAGGCGCCAAAGAAAATTTTCAGTTTGCCGCGATGGGCTTCAGCCGTCTGTTCAAGCAGCCTGTCCGGATCCGGGCGCATGGGCTCGTCGGTCATTTAGTTTTTCCTTAGCGCGTCCAGCGCCAGATTCAGCTCAACAATATTTACTACTGGCATGCCGATGAAGCTGACCAGCGGCTTTTGCGTATGCTCAGCGACCAGCTGGCTCACCTGCTTAATGGTCAACTGACGGGCCGCAGCGACGCGCGGAATTTGCCATGCCACCGCCTGTGGCGTCAGGCTGTAGTCCAGCCCGCTGGCCGAGGTGGTCACCAGTTCTACGGGAACGTCACGGCTAGCCTGCGGGTTGGCGGCGCGCAGGGCGGCAACGCGTTCGGCAACGGCTTTATCCAGCTCAGGATTGCTGCCAGCCAGGTTACTGCCGCCTGATGCCATCGGATTATACGGGCTTTCAGCGGTGGCGGAAGGGCGCCCCTGGAAGTAACGGGCATCCGTAAAGTTCTGACCAATCAGCCGTGAACCGCGGGATTCTCCGTCTTGGATAATCTGCGAGCCGTTAGCCTGATCGGCAAACCACCACTGACCCAGCGCGGTGGTCACCAGCGGGTACAGCCCGCCGGTAATAAGAGACAGCAGAATAAATAACAGTATAGCGGGACGTAACATCGTCATTTGATTCACCTTTTAGACCAGTCCGAACAGCGTCAGGAGCACGTCGATAACCTTAATACCGATAAAGGGCACAACCAGCCCGCCCAGACCGTAAATCCACAGGTTGCGGCGCAGCATGGCGGCCGCCGTCAGCGGCTTATAGCTCACCCCTTTCAGCGCCAGCGGAATAAGAAAGACAATGATCAGGGCGTTAAAGATAACCGCACTAAGAATGGCCGATGCCGGGGAGTGCAGGTGCATCACGTTCAGCGCGTTTAATTGCGGATAGGTTGCCGCAAACGCCGCCGGGATAATGGCGAAATATTTCGCCACATCATTGGCGATGCTGAACGTGGTCAGCGAGCCGCGCGTCATCAGCATCTGTTTCCCGATGTGTACTACCTCAATCAGCTTGGTCGGGTTAGAGTCAAGGTCAACCATATTGCCCGCCTCTTTTGCCGCCTGCGTGCCGGAATTCATCGCCACCGCCACGTCGGCCTGCGCCAGGGCAGGAGCATCGTTGGTACCGTCCCCGGTCATCGCCACCAGACGGCCTTCCGCCTGATACTGGCGGATCAGCGCCAGCTTCGCTTCCGGCGTCGCTTCAGAAAGAAAATCATCCACGCCTGCTTCGGCGGCAATGGCGGCAGCGGTCAGGCGGTTATCCCCGGTGATCATCACCGTTTTGATGCCCATTTTGCGCAGTTGAGCAAAGCGCTCTTTGATGCCGCCCTTAACGATATCCTTCAGGGCAATCACGCCCAGCACGTTCGAGCCTTCCGCCACCACCAGCGGCGTGGCTCCCTGTCGGGCGACGCTTTCGACCAGTTTGTCAACTTCAGGCGGGAAGTGACCGTTGTTGGCTTCGATATGGCGACGGATGGCGTCAACGGAGCCTTTACGAATCATTCGGTCCTGAATGTTAATCCCACTCATGCGGGTCTGCGCGGTGAAGGGGACGAAAGTGGCATGCAGACTTTGCACGTCACGCTGGCGCAGGTTAAAACGCTGCTTAGCCAGAATCACGATGCTGCGGCCTTCCGGGGTTTCATCGGCCAGAGAGGAGAGCTGCGCCGCGTCCGCCAGCATTTTCTCATCCACGCCGGGAGCGGGTAAGAAATCAGAAGCCTGGCGGTTGCCGAGGGTGATGGTCCCGGTTTTATCCAGCAGCAGGACGTCCACGTCACCGGCGGCTTCAACGGCACGTCCGCTGGTGGCGATAACGTTCGCGCCCAGCATACGGCTCATCCCGGCCACGCCGATGGCAGACAGCAAGCCGCCGATGGTGGTTGGGATCAGGCACACCAGCAGCGCCACCAGTACGGTGATGCTGACCGCCGTGCCGCCGTAGGCCGAAAAAGGCCACAGGGTGGCGGTTGCCAAAAGGAAAACGATAGTCAGGGCGACCAGCAGAATGGTCAGGGCAATCTCGTTCGGCGTTTTGCGACGCTGCGCGCCCTCCACCATGGCGATCATCCGGTCAAGGAAGGTTTCGCCCGGGTTGACGCTGCACTGGATCACCAGCCAGTCGGAGAGAATGCGCGTCCCGCCCGTGACGGAGGCGAAATCACCGCCCGACTCACGAATAACCGGCGCGGACTCCCCGGTAATGGCGCTTTCGTCAACCGATGCGCCCCCTTCGATAACTTCCCCGTCGCAGGGAATAATGTCACCGGCCTCGACCAGCACCACGTCGCCTTTACGCAGTTCATCTGCCGGAACGTGGTCCATCTGCGCGCCGTATTTAGGTTCACGTAATTTGCGCGCGAAGGCGGTTTTTTTGACCCCTTTCAGGCTGTTAGCCTGTGCTTTACTGCGGCCTTCCGCCAGCGCCTCAGCGAAGTTGGCAAACAGTACGGTAAACCACAGCCACAGGCTGATGGCACCGGTAAAGAGTGCATTACCCGGAAGATGCCCCGTACCCATCGCAACTGCCAGCGCGGTGGTGAGTAAACTCCCTATCCAGACGATAAACATCACCGGGTTGTGCCACTGCACGCGTGGGCTCAGTTTTTTCACCGCATCCATGAGGGCCTGACGAACTAACGTCGGTTCGAGCAGGGCCAGTTGTTTACGACTCATGACAAATTCTCCGCAAAATCAGCGTAAAGAGAGGGTTTCCGCGACCGGGCCTAACGCGAGGGCGGGGATAAAGGTCAGGGCGCCGACCAGCAGTACGGTGCCAATCAGCAGGCCGATAAACAGCGCGCCGTGTGTCGGTAACGTACCGGTGGTGGCCGGTTGGATTTTTTTATTCACCAGCGCTCCCGCGATCGCCATCACTGGCACAATCACGCCGAAACGACCCACGAACATGCAAAACGCCAGCAGACAGTTCCAGAACGGTGAGTTAGCGCTTAAGCCTGCAAAGGCACTGCCGTTGTTGTTGGCGGCAGACGAGACGGCGTAAAGCACCTCGCTAAAACCGTGAATGCCTGGATTAAAGATGCCGCTGCGTCCGGCGTCGGTCATCAGCGCCAGCGCGGTGCCGATCAGAACGAGGGCAGGGGTGACCAGAATCGCCAGGGCGGTTAATTTCATCTCGCGGACGTCGATTTTTTTCCCCAGATATTCCGGAGTACGGCCAATCATCAAACCGGCGATGAATACGGCGAGCAGAACGAACAGCAGCATGCCGTACAGCCCAGAGCCGACGCCGCCAAAGATCACTTCGCCAATTTGCATTAGCCACATTGGGATCATGCCGCCGAGCGCGGTAAAGGAGTCGTGCATTGCGTTAACCGCCCCGCAAGACGCTGCCGTGGTGACCACCGCATACAGGCTGCTGGCGAGAATGCCAAAGCGGCTCTCTTTACCTTCCATATTGATGTTGCTGTTGGCACCCAACTGCATGAAGTGGCTGTTACCGTTCCATTCAGCCCACATCACCAGCGCTACGCAAACCACGAAGATTAGCGACATCGCCCACAGCAGGGTGCGTCCCTGACGGCGATCGTTAACCACATCGCCAAAGGCAAAACAGAGCGCGGCGGGGATCAGGAAGATCGCCAGCATTTGCACCATGTTGGTCAGCGCCGTTGGGTTTTCAAAGGGATGCGATGAGTTGGCATTGAAGAATCCGCCGCCGTTAGTGCCAAGCATTTTAATCGCTTCCTGCGAGGCCACTGGCCCCATCGGCAGGAGTTCTTTTGCGCCTTCCAGTGAGGTGTATGGGGCATAAGGCAGCACGTTTTGCAGAGAACCTTGCTGGATAAAGAACAGCGCAATCAACAGTGCCACAGGTACCAGAACCCACAGGGTAATGCGCGTTAGATCGACCCAGGCGTTGCCCAATGTTCCGATATTCTGACGGGCAAATGCACGCGTCAGGGCGAAGATCACCGCTATCCCGCTTGCCGCAGAGAGGAAGTTTTGTACGGTTAAGCCAGCCATCTGACTGAAATAGCTGAGCGTGGTTTCACCGGCATAAGATTGCCAGTTGGTGTTGGTCACAAAGCTTACCGCTGTGTTCAGCGCCAGATGCCAGGACAGGCCCGGCAGCTGCTGCGGGTTAAGCGGCAGGCTACCCTGCAGCATTAGCATGGCGAAGAGAACAACCAGCCCGACGATGTTTAGCAGCAGAATGGCCATCAGATACTGACGCCAGTTCATCTCCCGATCGCGTATTCCCAGTACGCGCCAGAGCCCTTTTTCAATGCTTCCCGTGCCCGGTAAGGCTACGTTGTTGATCAGCCGTGCCAGTCCTGTTCCCAATGGCCTTGCCAGTACGAACAACACCAGTAAAAAGCTGGCGATAAGCAAAAACGCCTGAGCAGCCATCAGAAGGCCTCCGCATTGATCAGGGCGTAGACCAGATAACCCAATAACAGGAACACCAGCACAATGCCGACAATCAAACCTGCACTCACAATCCACCTCCGGGTGACATTTGTATTTGTGCTAAAGGTAGGATTTACGGCGCAAAGATTTCGCAAAAATCAGGCGGGAGGGTGTAAAAAAAGTATAAAAATGGAGATACCCACAATTTAACTATTGATAAGTAAATCGTTAACTTTTTTGTAACTTAATTACGGTGTGAATGTAAATATTCACTAAATGGATAAAAATAAGTGGTCGGATGAGTAGTAAAATTACAAACAAAGCGATATTATTTTAGCCAGGTCACAGATTTTGAATTTTCCGGATGACGTTTCCGGCCAACTATAGGGGAGAAAAATATGGATCTTTATAAAGAGTTTCCGGCTCATATCATTTTCATGCGTCGCACTTTCGCCGTAGTGGCTGGTGTGCTGGCACTGCCGGTAATGCTGTTCTGGAAAGATCGTGCACGTTTTTACAGCTATCTGCACCGCGTCTGGGCGAAAACCAGCGAGAAGCCGGTGTGGATGGATCAGGCCGAGAAAGCGACCTGCGATTTCTACTGATACTAAGACTACACACAGCATTAAAAAAACCGCCTACAGCAATGTGGCGGTTTTTTTGTCCCTCGGGATTCGCGGTCCGTTGGGTGGTCTTCAAGCCCTCGTCAGAGGTTACAGGCATATATTTAGCCCTCTGTCTTGCCGGGTGACGCTGCGCTTACCCGGCCTACACAGTGCAGAGATATTAATGCATTGCATGTTTCATTGTAGGCCCGTGCAAGCGTAGCGCCGCCGGGCGAAACGCACAACAAGCACTTTGTTAGCAGTCTGTATGGCCGCCTCGGGCGGCCTTTTTTATTTCATCCCGTCTACACTTCATGGCAAAGTAGTTCAATGCATGCTTTTTCCTTTTACGGCATGCCCTTACGGACATAATGGACAATTACCTGGAGTTTTATGCCCACCCATCTGGTTTGGTTTCGCGCGGACCTGCGCGTACATGACAACATCGCCCTTGCGGCAGCCTGCCGCGCCAAAGACGCTAACGTACTGGCACTGTTTATGGCCACACCCGAGCAGTGGCGGCAGCACGATATGGCCCCCCGCCAGGCGGCCTTGCTCCGGGCGTATCTGACCGATCTGCAGCACTCGCTCGCCGGAAAAGGCATACCGCTTCTCTATAAAGAGGTGAGTGATTTTGCCGCGCAGCTCCAGACGCTGCAGGAGACATGTAAGCAGCACGACGTCACGCATCTTTTTTATAACTACCAGTATGAATTCAACGAGCAACAGCGGGATCGTCAGCTGGAAAGCGTGCTGGAAGGGGTCGTCTGTGAAGGGTTTGACGACAGCGTTATGCTGGCACCGGGCAGCGTGATGACCGGCAACCACGAGATGTATAAAGTTTTTACGCCGTTTAAAAACGCCTTTATCAAACGTCTGAAGGAGGCGCTGCCGGAGTGTGTTGCCGCGCCTGCCGCGCGGGGCGAGCCCGTGACGGATCTGCCAGAGCTGACGTTTGATTACCCTCAGCAGACGTTTGATGAAACGCTGTTCCCCGCCGATGAAAAAGCGGCTATTGCTCAACTCCGGCAGTTTTGTAAACAGAATGCGGCTGATTACGAAGCGCGTCGGGATTTTCCCGCCGTTGAAGGCACCAGTCGTCTGTCGGCCTGTCTCGCGCTGGGTGCTATCTCTCCACGCCAGTGTTTGCATCGCCTGCTGGCTGAACAGCCGCAGGCGCTGGACGGTGGCTCAGGGGCTGTCTGGCTCAATGAACTTATCTGGCGCGAGTTCTATCGTCACCTGATGACGTATCATCCTGATTTATGTAAACATCGCCCATTCATTCGATGGACTGATAATGTAAGGTGGCAGTCGAATGATAAGCAGCTCAGAGCCTGGCAATCCGGACAGACGGGTTTTCCGATTGTTGATGCCGCCATGCGTCAGCTCAATGAAACCGGGTGGATGCACAACCGCCTGCGGATGATTACCGCCAGCTTTCTGGTGAAAGATCTGCTTATCGACTGGCGTATCGGAGAGCGCTATTTTATTTCTCAGCTGATCGACGGCGATCTCGCGGCGAATAACGGTGGCTGGCAGTGGGCGGCCTCCACCGGTACCGATGCGGCTCCCTATTTTCGGATTTTTAATCCGACAACGCAGGGACAAAAATTTGATGCGGACGGCGAGTTTATCCGCCAGTGGGTACCTGAACTTAACGTTGTCCCCGCGAAAGCGATCCACGACCCATGGGCATGGGCGGATAAACAGGGCGTAACGCTTGATTATCCCCGTCCGATTGTCGACCACAAACAGGCGCGCGTCGCCACGCTGGCGGCGTACGAAGCCGCGCGCAAAGTATGAGAGAGTGATGATGAAAAACAGCGAACTGGAAAGCCTGATTAACGAAAAACTGAACAGCGTTTCCTTCAGCGACTACGGCCCGAACGGCCTGCAGGTGGAAGGGCGTGAAACGGTGCAGAAAATTATCACCGGCGTGACGGCAAGCCAGGCACTGCTGGATGAAGCAGTGCGTCAGGAAGCCGATGCGGTCATCGTTCACCACGGTTATTTCTGGAAGAACGAATCCCCCATTATTCGCGGCATGAAGCGCAACCGCCTGAAAACGCTGCTGTCGAATGACATCAACCTGTACGGTTACCACTTGCCGCTGGATGCGCACCCGGAACTGGGTAACAACGTGCAGTTAGCGCAATTGCTGGGCATTACCGTGATGGGGGAAATCGAACCGCTGGTGCCGTGGGGAGAACTGGCGATGCCGGTGCCGGGTCTGGAGCTGGCGTCGTGGATCGAAGCGCGCCTCGGACGTCGTCCGCTGTGGTGTGGCGACACGGGGCCAGATACCGTGAAGCGTGTGGCCTGGTGCACCGGGGGCGGGCAGGGCTTTATCGATAGCGCCGCGCGCTTCGGCGTCGATGCCTTTATCACGGGGGAAGTGTCTGAGCAGACGGTTCACTCCGCTCGTGAACAGGGGCTTCATTTTTACGCGGCAGGCCACCATGCAACCGAACGAGGCGGCATTCGCGCCCTCAGCGAGTGGCTGACGGAAAATACCGATCTGGATGTGACCTTTATTGATATCCCCAATCCGGCCTGATGAGAGGTGCCCGAGTGCAGAGAGCGCGTTGTTATCTTCTGGGTGAAACTGCAGTCGTACTGGAACTTGAACCTCCGGTTACGCTTGCCACACAAAAGCGTATCTGGCGGCTGACGCAGCGTCTGGCCGATATACCTGAAGTGGTTGAAACCATTCCGGGCATGAACAATATCACCGTCGTGCTGCGCAACCCGCACACGAAAGCCCTGGATGCCATCGAACGCCTACAGCGCTGGTGGGAAGAGAGCGAAGCGCTGGAGCCAGAATCGCGTGCCATTGAGATCCCGGTCGTCTATGGCGGCACGGGGGGGCCGGATCTTGGCGTTGTGGCAGCGCACTGTGGGTTAACGGAAAAGCAGGTGGTTGAGCTGCACAGTTCGGTTAACTACGTGGTCTGGTTCCTGGGGTTTCAACCCGGCTTCCCGTATTTGGGCGGATTGCCTCCTCAGTTACATACGCCACGCCGTGCCGAACCGCGCCTGAGCGTACCGGCGGGGACGGTGGCTATCGGTGGTGAGCAAACCGGCGTTTATCCGCTGGCATCGCCCGGCGGCTGGCAGCTTATTGGGCATACGGCGACGCCGTTATTTGAACCCGGACGGGAGACGCCAATACTCCTGCGTCCCGGCGATACCCTTCGCTTTATCCCGCAAAAGGAGGGGGTATGTTAACGCTTATTCGCGCAGGGCTTTACACCTCTGTGCAGGATGCAGGCCGCTTTGGCATGCGTCAGTCCGGCGTGAGCTATTGTGGTGCGTTGGACAGGCCTGCGCTGGAGATTGCTAACGTGCTGGTAGGTAACTCCGGCAGTACGGCCGCGCTCGAAATTACGCTCGGCCAGTGCGTCATTGAGTTTAGTCAGGAGACCTGGTTTGCCTTAACCGGCGCAGGGTGTGATGCGACGCTGGACGGTAAAGCGGTGTGGACCGGCTGGCGGCTGCGGGCTAAAGCCGGACAGCGTCTGACGCTCAAACGTCCGCTACACGGTGTGCGTAGCTATCTCGCGGTAGCTGGCGGCATTGACGTGCCGGAGGTGCTGGGCTCATCCAGTACCGATCAGAAAGCCGGGATCGGCGGTCACGAAGGACGTTTGTTGCGCGACGGCGATCGGCTGGTAATCAAGCCCTCCGCGCACCATTTCTCCACCACGCAGGGCGTAAAACAGCTGCTGTGGGGAAACCAGATCCGCGCCTTACCGGGGCCGGAATATCATGAGTTTGACGAGGCGTCTAAAGAGTCCTTCTGGCGCTCGCCGTGGAAGCTCAGCCCGCAGAGTAACCGTATGGGCTACCGCCTGCAGGGTCAGCCGCTGACCCGCACGACGGACCGGGAACTGCTCTCCCATGGGTTATTGCCGGGGGTCATTCAGGTGCCGGGCAACGGTCAGCCCATCGTGTTAATGAACGATGCGCAGACAACGGGTGGTTACCCGAGAATTGCCTGCATCATTGAAGCCGATCGCTACCATCTGGCGCAAATTCCTCTCGGGCAGCCGATTCACTTCGTGCAGTGTTCACTGGAGGAGGCGCTGAAAGCGCGGCAGGATCAGCAGCGTTATCTCGAACAGCTGGCGTGGAGGCTTGATGGTAAAGATTGATTTAAATGCCGATCTGGGCGAGGGCGGTAGTGCCGACGCGGCGCTGATGATGCTGGTCTCCTCGGTCAATATCGCCTGTGGCTTTCACGCGGGCGATGCGCAAACCATGCTGGAGAGCGTGCGTAATGCCATCAAAAACGGCGTCGCGATTGGCGCTCACCCCAGCTTTCCTGACCGGGAGAACTTTGGCCGCACGGCGATGGATCTGCCGCCTGAGACGGTCTACGCTCAGGTGCTCTACCAGATTGGTGCGCTGGAGGCGATGGTGCGCGCTGAGAACGGTGTGATGCGCCACGTGAAGCCGCACGGCATGCTCTATAACCAGGCGGCGAAAGATGCTGCTCTGGCAGACGCCATTGCCCGCGCCGTGCGGGACAGTCATCCGCAGCTTATCCTTGTAGGTCTGGCCGGCAGCGAACTGATTCGCGCCGGGAAGCGGCTGGGGCTGACTACGCGTCAGGAAGTCTTTGCCGACCGCGGCTATCAGCCTGATGGCAGTCTGGTCCCGCGCACCCAGGCCGGGGCGCTGATTACCGATGAAGGTAAAGCGCTGGCGCAGACGCTGGAGATGGTGCGCGCCGGGCGGGTGACCGCCGTGGACGGAACATCGGCAAACGTTCAGGCCGATACGGTGTGTTTACACGGCGATGGCGAGCATGCGCTCCAGTTCGCGCGCCGCTTGCGGGCGGCGTTCTCTGAAGAGGGCATTCTGGTCAGCGCAGAATAATCATGAAAGGACAATAACATGCCAGAAGGTCCGGAGATCCGCCGCGCGGCGGATAGCCTGGAGGCGGCGATAAAGGGCAAACCGTTGACGAATGTGTGGTTTGCTTTTCCTCAGCTAAAACCGTTTGAATCACAGCTGGTGGGGCAGACGGTGACCCATATCGAAACGCGCGGCAAGGCATTGCTTACGCACTTCTCCCATAACCTGACGTTATATAGCCATAACCAGCTTTACGGCGTCTGGCGAGTGGTGGAGGCGGACGAGCAGCCGCAAACCACCCGCGTGCTGCGCGTCAGGCTGCAAACGGCGGATAAGGCGATCCTGCTCTACAGCGCGTCGGATATCGAAATGTTAACGTCGGAGCAGCTGCTGACGCACCCGTTTCTGCAGCGAGTCGGACCGGACGTGCTGGACATGCGCCTGACGGCGAGCGATGTGAAGGCCCGGCTTTTATCACCTAAATTCCGTAACCGACAGTTTTCCGGTCTGTTCCTCGACCAGGCTTTTCTGGCCGGGCTGGGTAACTACCTGCGGGTAGAGATCCTCTGGGAAGTCGGGCTGGCGGCGCAGCATAAAGCCTCTCAGCTGAGCGATGAACAGCTGGAGGCGTTATCCCACGCGCTGCTGGATATTCCGCGGCTGTCGTACAACACGCGCGGCGTGGTGGATGAGAACACGCATCACGGGGCGCTGTTCCGGTTCAAGGTGTTTCATCGGGCGGGGAAAAAGTGCGAGCGGTGCGGCGGGATTATTGAGAGAACCATTCTCTCTTCGCGACCATTTTACTGGTGTCCTCAGTGCCAGACGTAAAAAAGCCGGGTGGCGGCTACGCCTTACCCGGCCTACGTTTCGCATTTATTTGTAGGCCCGGTAAGCGGTAGCGCCACCGGGCTTAACTTTTAGCGCTTCAGGTCAGACTTAAAATCACGCTGCTCGTAGCCGGTATACAGCTGACGAGGACGGGCGATTTTCATGCCTTCGCTGTGCATTTCGTTCCAGTGCGCAATCCAGCCTACGGTACGGGCCATGGCGAAGATCACGGTGAACATGGAGGACGGAATACCCATCGCTTTCAGAATAATGCCAGAGTAGAAGTCGACGTTCGGGTAGAGTTTCTTCTCGATGAAGTACGGGTCGTTCAGCGCGATGTGTTCCAGCTCCATCGCCACTTCCAGCAGGTCATCTTTGGTACCCAGCTCTTTCAGTACTTCGTGGCAGGTCTCACGCATGACGGTGGCGCGCGGGTCGTAGTTTTTGTAAACACGGTGACCGAAGCCCATCAGGCGGAAGGAGTCATTCTTGTCTTTCGCGCGACGCACGAACTCAGGAATGTGCTCAACGGAGCTGATCTCTTCCAGCATCTTCAGTGCCGCTTCGTTCGCGCCGCCGTGCGCCGGTCCCCACAGGGAGGCGATGCCCGCAGCGATACAGGCGAACGGGTTCGCGCCTGAAGAGCCCGCGGTACGGACGGTAGAGGTAGAGGCGTTCTGTTCGTGGTCAGCGTGCAGGATCAGAATACGGTCCATCGCGCGTTCCAGCACCGGGTTCACTTCGTACTCTTCGCACGGCGTGGAGAACATCATGCGCAGGAAGTTACCCGCGTAGGAGAGGTCGTTGCGCGGATACACAAACGGCTGGCCGATAGAGTATTTGTAGCACATCGCCGCCATGGTAGGCATTTTGGACAGCAGGCGGAACGCCGCAATATCACGGTGACGCGGGTTATTCACGTCCAGGGAGTCGTGGTAGAAGGCCGCCAGCGCACCGGTGATCCCGCACATCACCGCCATCGGGTGAGAGTCACGACGGAACGCATGGAACAGACGGGTAATCTGCTCATGGATCATGGTATGACGGGTCACGGTGGTTTTGAATTCATCGTACTGCGCCTGCGTCGGTTTTTCGCCGTTCAGCAGGATGTAGCACACTTCCAGATAGTTGGATTCGGTGGCTAACTGATCGATGGGGAAGCCGCGATGGAGCAGGATACCTTCGTCACCGTCAATGTAGGTGATTTTGGATTCGCAAGATGCGGTAGAGGTAAATCCAGGGTCAAAGGTGAAAACTCCTTTGGAACCCAGCATACGGATATCAATAACATCCTGACCGAGCGTGCCTTTTAGCACATCCAGTTCAATAGCAGTGTCACCACCCAGGGTGAGCTTTGCCTTTGTATCAGCCATTTACGGTCTCCTTAGCGCCTTATGCTTAAGACTGCGCTTTACCGAATTTGCTTTCAGCTGTTAATCACCGTTACCAGATTGTTATTTGGCTTACCGCTCAGCTCACGAGGACAAACCAGGGTACAGAGCTATGGCGCCTTGCAGGTAAACGAATGAAATATCAGTGAAACAACAGCAAATCAGCGTTTTTGCAGTCCGAATTATTCAAACCTGTATATCACTAATAACTGTCCTGATAACTTCGGTCAATACCATCACACTGTTACATAACTATTTGTCAGGTGAAAGAGAGACCTCATAACTTTTGCGCATTATATGCCTTTTCTGCTGACGTTTGTAACAATATTGTTTAACATTTGTCAAATCAGATGATTAAAAATTAAAAAGATGTTGTTATCGTGACCCTGATCACTGTTCCAGAGAAAACCCGACAAACTGTATGTAGGTTAATTGTAATGATTTTGTGAACGGCCTATACTGCCGCCAGGTCTCCGGAACACCCTGCAATCCCGAGCCACCCAGCGTTGTAACGTGTCGTTTTAGCATTTGGAAGCAATGTTTTGCATGACGCGCAGTTATAGAAAAGGAACGCTGCTTGACCCGCATCGCAGTCCGGAGGAAGGAAACAATAAGAACAGCATGTGGGCGTTATTCATGATAAGAAATGTGAAAAAACAAAGACCTGTCAATCTGGATCTCAAAACGATCCGATTCCCTGTAACAGCAATAGCGTCCATTTTGCACCGCGTCTCCGGTGTGATTACGTTTGTGGCGGTGGGTATTTTGCTGTGGTTGCTGGGAACCAGCCTCTCCTCTCCTGAAGGGTTCCTCCAGGCCTCTGCCATTATGAACAGCTTCTTCGTGAAATTTATCATGTGGGGCATTCTGACTGCGCTGGCGTACCACGTTGTGGTGGGTGTTCGCCATATGCTGATGGACTTTGGCTATCTGGAAGAGACTTTCGAAGCCGGGAAACGCTCCGCTAACATTTCATTTGTGATCACTGTCGTGCTTTCACTTCTCGCAGGAGTTCTCGTATGGTAAGCAACGCCTCCGCATTAGGACGCAACGGCGTACATGACTTCATCCTGGTCCGTGCTACCGCCATCGTTCTCACCCTTTACATCATCTATATGATCGGTTTCTTCGCGACCAGCGGCACGCTGACGTGGGAAATCTGGAGTGGGTTCTTCGGATCTGCCTTCACCAAAGTGTTCACCCTGCTGGCGCTGTTCTCGATTCTTATTCATGCCTGGATTGGCATGTGGCAGGTGTTGACCGATTACGTTAAACCACTGGCGATTCGCCTTCCTCTGCAGCTGGCGATTGTCGTTGCACTGGTGGTTTACGTTATTTATGGATTCGTTGTGGTGTGGGGTGTGTAATGAAACTGCCAGTCAGAGAATTTGATGCTGTTGTGATTGGTGCGGGTGGCGCAGGTATGCGTGCCGCACTGCAAATTTCCCAGAGCGGCCAGACCTGTGCGCTGCTCTCTAAAGTATTCCCAACCCGTTCGCACACCGTGTCTGCTCAGGGCGGTATCACCGTCGCGCTGGGTAATACCCATGAAGATAACTGGGAATGGCACATGTACGACACGGTAAAAGGTTCCGATTACATCGGTGACCAGGATGCCATCGAATATATGTGTAAAACCGGCCCGGAAGCGATTCTGGAGCTGGACCACATGGGGCTGCCGTTCTCCCGTCTGGAAAATGGCACCATCTATCAACGTCCGTTTGGCGGCCAGTCGAAAGATTTCGGCGGCGAGCAGGCGGCGCGTACGGCGGCAGCGGCTGACCGTACGGGGCACGCACTGCTGCACACGCTGTATCAGCAAAACCTCAAAAACCACACCACCATCTTCTCCGAGTGGTATGCGCTGGATCTGGTGAAAAACGCCGATGGCGCAATCGTCGGTTGTACCGCGCTGTGTATCGAAACCGGTGAAGTGGTCTACTTCAAAGCCCGCGCTACCGTGCTGGCAACCGGCGGTGCAGGCCGTATCTATCAGTCCACCACCAACGCCCACATCAACACCGGTGACGGTGTCGGTATGGCTATCCGCGCGGGCGTGCCGGTGCAGGATATGGAAATGTGGCAGTTCCACCCAACCGGTATCGCCGGTGCAGGCGTTCTGGTAACGGAAGGCTGCCGCGGTGAAGGCGGTTACCTGCTGAACAAGCACGGCGAGCGCTTCATGGAGCGTTATGCCCCGAATGCGAAAGACCTGGCGGGTCGTGACGTGGTGGCGCGTTCCATCATGATCGAAATCCGTGAAGGCCGCGGCTGCGACGGCCCGTGGGGCCCACACGCGAAACTGAAGCTCGACCACCTGGGTAAAGAGGTTCTGGAATCCCGCCTGCCGGGCATCCTGGAACTGTCCCGCACCTTCGCACACGTCGACCCGGTGAAAGAGCCGATTCCGGTTATCCCAACCTGCCACTACATGATGGGCGGTATTCCGACCAAAGTGACCGGTCAGGCGCTGACCGTGAACGAGCAGGGCGAAGACGTGGTTATTCCTGGCCTGTTCGCGGTAGGCGAAATTGCCTGCGTATCCGTACACGGCGCAAACCGTCTGGGCGGCAACTCCCTGCTGGATCTGGTGGTGTTTGGTCGCGCAGTGGGTCTGCATCTGCAGGAATCCATTGCCGAGCAGGGCGCGCTGCGTGATGCAACCGATGACGAAATTGATGCCTCTCTTGCGCGCCTCAACCGCTGGAACGGTAACCGTAACGGCGAAGATCCGGTGGAAATCCGCAAAGCGCTGCAGGAATGCATGCAGCATAACTTCTCGGTATTCCGTGAAGGCGACGCGATGGCCAAAGGCCTTGAGCAGCTGAAGGCTATCCGCGAGCGTCTGAAAAATGCCCGTCTGGACGACACCTCCAGCGAGTTCAACACCCAGCGCGTTGAGTGCCTGGAGCTGGATAACCTGATGGAAACCGCTTACGCCACTGCGGTGTCGGCAAACTTCCGTACCGAAAGCCGTGGCGCGCATAGCCGCTTCGACTTCCCGGATCGTGATGACGAAAACTGGCTGTGCCATTCCCTGTATCTGCCAGAGTCGGAATCCATGACGCGTCGTAGCGTCAACATGGAACCGAAACTGCGTCCGGCGTTCCCGCCGAAGATTCGTACTTATTAATGCGGAGACAGGATAATGAAACTCGAATTCTCAGTTTATCGTTATAACCCGGATGTAGACGACGCGCCGCGCATGCAGGATTACACCCTGGAAGCGGAGGAAGGTCGCGACATGATGCTGCTGGATGCCTTAATGCAGCTGAAAGAAAAAGATCCAACGCTGTCGTTCCGCCGCTCCTGCCGTGAAGGGGTCTGTGGCTCTGACGGTGTGAACATGAACGGCAAAAATGGCCTGGCCTGCATCACGCCAATTTCAGCGTTGCAGCGTCCTGGTCAGAAAATTGTTATCCGTCCTTTGCCAGGCCTGCCGGTCGTGCGTGATTTGGTGGTAGACATGGGGCAATTCTATGCACAATATGAGAAGATTAAGCCTTACTTATTGAATAATGGGCAAAATCCACCCGCTCGCGAGCACTTACAGTCTCCTGAGCAGCGTGAAAAACTCGATGGGTTGTACGAGTGTATTCTCTGTGCATGTTGTTCTACGTCCTGCCCGTCGTTCTGGTGGAACCCGGACAAGTTTATCGGCCCGGCCGGTCTGCTGGCTGCCTATCGCTTCCTGATCGATAGCCGCGACACCGAAACCGATAACCGTCTGGAAGGATTAAGTGACGCTTTCAGCGTATTCCGCTGCCATAGCATCATGAACTGCGTCAGTGTGTGTCCTAAGGGACTGAACCCGACGCGCGCCATCGGCCATATTAAGTCGATGCTGTTGCAGCGCAGTGCGTAAGTAAAAATGCCGGATGGCGCTGCGCTTATCCGGCCTACGTAACAGTAGGCCCGGTAAGCGTAGCGCCACCGGGCAAATTGCAGAAACCTTTAAAAACTGCCCTGAAGTCTAGACAGTTTCTAAAGGTTCCTTCGCGGGCCAAATGAAAAGAGCTCGCAGGTGAACCCCGGCACGTACACGTGGTGTGCGTGGTAGTTTCTACGGCGAAAGTAAGCATAAAAATGCTTAAGGGATCACGATGCAGAACGGCGCAATGAAAGCCTGGCTGGACTCTTCTTTCCTTTCTGGTGCGAACCAGAGCTGGATCGAACAGCTCTATGAAGACTTCTTAACCGATCCTGACTCAGTGGACGCAAACTGGCGTTCCATGTTCCAGGAGTTGCCTGGCACGGGAGTCAAACCGGATCAATTCCACTCCAAAACACGTGATTATTTCCGCCGTCTGGCGAAGGATGCCTCACGTTACTCTTCTGCGATTTCCGACCCTGACACCAATGCGAAGCAGGTTAAAGTCCTGCAGCTCATCAACGCTTATCGCTTCCGCGGTCACCAGCATGCGAATCTCGATCCGCTGGGGCTGTGGCAGCAGGAACGTGTGGCCGATCTCGATCCGGCGTATCACGATCTGACCGAGGCCGATTTCCAGGAAAGCTTTAACGTAGGTTCCTTTGCCATCGGCAAAGACACGATGAAGCTGGGCGAACTGATTAACGCGCTCAAGCAAACCTACTGCGGCTCCATCGGCGCGGAATACATGCACATCACCTCTACAGAAGAGAAACGCTGGATCCAGCAGCGTATCGAATCCGTGGCGGGCCACGCGACATTCTCGGCTGATGAGAAAAAACGTTTCCTCAGCGAACTGACTGCAGCAGAAGGCCTTGAGCGCTATCTGGGCGCGAAATTCCCGGGGGCAAAACGCTTCTCGCTGGAAGGCGGTGACGCGTTAGTGCCAATGCTGAAAGAGCTGATTCGCCACGCAGGCAACAGCGGTACTCGTGAAGTTGTACTGGGCATGGCGCACCGCGGTCGTCTGAACGTGCTGGTCAACGTGCTGGGTAAAAAACCGCAGGATCTGTTCGACGAGTTTGCGGGCAAACACAAAGAACACCTCGGCACCGGCGACGTGAAGTACCACATGGGCTTCTCGTCTGATATCGAAACCGAAGGTGGGCTGGTACACCTGGCGCTGGCGTTTAACCCGTCGCACCTTGAAATCGTTAGCCCGGTGGTTATCGGTTCCGTTCGTGCGCGTCTGGATCGTCTGGACGAGCCGAGCAGCAACAAAGTTCTGCCAATCACCATTCACGGTGATGCGGCGATTACCGGCCAGGGCGTAGTTCAGGAAACCCTGAACATGTCGAAAGCGCGTGGCTACGAAGTGGGCGGTACCGTTCGCATCGTGATCAACAACCAGGTGGGCTTCACCACCTCTAACCCGCTGGACGCGCGTTCTACCCCATACTGTACCGACATCGGTAAGATGGTGCAGGCGCCAATCTTCCACGTGAATGCGGATGACCCGGAAGCGGTCGCTTTCGTCACCCGTCTGGCGCTCGACTTCCGTAACACCTTTAAACGTGACGTGCTGATCGACCTGTTCTGCTACCGCCGTCACGGCCACAACGAAGCTGACGAGCCAAGTGCAACCCAGCCGTTGATGTATCAGAAAATCAAAAAACACCCGACCCCGCGTAAAATCTATGCTGACAAGCTGGAAGCGGACAAAGTGGCGACGCTGGAAGATGCGACCGAGCTGGTCAATCTTTACCGCGACGCGCTGGATGCGGGTGAATGCGTAGTGAAAGAGCTGCGCCCAATGAACATGCACTCCTTTACCTGGTCGCCGTACCTCAACCACGAGTGGGATGAGAGCTACCCGAACAAGGTTGAGATGAAGCGCCTGCAGGAGCTGGCTAAACGCATCAGCACCGTACCGGACGCTATCGAAATGCAGTCTCGCGTAGCGAAAATCTACGGTGATCGTCAGGCCATGGCGGCAGGCGAGAAGCTCTTCGACTGGGGCGGTGCGGAAACCCTGGCCTATGCGACGCTGGTTGACGAAGGTATTCCTGTTCGTCTGTCCGGTGAAGATGCGGGCCGTGGTACCTTCTTCCACCGTCACGCGGTGGTTCACAACCAGTCCAACGGTTCAACCTACACCCCGCTGCAGCACGTGCACAACGGCCAGGGCCAGTTCAAGGTCTGGGACTCCGTGCTGTCTGAAGAAGCGGTACTGGCCTTCGAATACGGCTACGCCACCGCAGAACCCCGCACCCTGACCATCTGGGAAGCGCAGTTCGGTGACTTCGCCAACGGTGCTCAGGTGGTTATCGACCAGTTCATCTCCTCCGGTGAGCAGAAGTGGGGCCGCATGTGTGGTCTGGTGATGCTGCTGCCGCACGGTTATGAAGGACAGGGTCCGGAGCACTCCTCCGCGCGTCTGGAACGTTATCTGCAGCTCTGCGCCGAGCAGAACATGCAGGTTTGCGTGCCGTCTACCCCGGCCCAGGTGTACCACATGCTGCGTCGTCAGGCGCTGCGCGGCATGCGCCGTCCGCTGGTGGTGATGTCACCAAAATCTCTGCTGCGTCATCCGCTGGCTGTTTCAAGCCTGGATGAACTGGCCAACGGCACCTTCCTGCCGGCCATCGGCGAGATTGACGAACTGGATCCGAAGGGCGTGAAGCGTGTCGTGATGTGTTCTGGTAAGGTTTATTACGACCTGCTGGAACAGCGCCGCAAGAACGATCAGAAAGATGTCGCCATCGTGCGTATCGAGCAGCTTTATCCGTTCCCGCATCAGGCGATGCAGGACGTGCTGAAACAATATGCTCACGTACATGATTTTGTCTGGTGCCAGGAAGAGCCGCTCAACCAGGGCGCATGGTACTGCAGCCAGCATCATTTCCGTGAAGTGATTCCATTTGGGTCTGCTCTGCGTTATGCAGGTCGCCCGGCCTCCGCCTCTCCGGCGGTAGGGTATATGTCCGTTCACCAGAAGCAGCAACAAGATCTGGTCAATGACGCGCTGAACGTCGATTAATTAAAGGATACATAATGAGTAGCGTAGATATTCTTGTTCCCGACCTGCCTGAGTCTGTAGCAGATGCGACCGTCGCCACCTGGCACAAAAAACCGGGCGATGCCGTTAAGCGCGATGAAGTGCTGGTAGAAATCGAAACTGACAAAGTGGTACTGGAAGTACCGGCTTCGGCGGATGGCGTTCTGGACGCGGTGCTGGAAGATGAAGGTACCACCGTCACCTCTCGTCAGATCCTGGGTCGCCTGCGTGAAGGCAACAGCGCGGGCAAAGAGTCCAGCGCCAAGTCTGAAGAGAAAGCGTCTACCCCAGCGCAGCGCCAGCAGGCCTCTCTGGAAGAGCAAACCAACGATGCACTGAGCCCGGCGATCCGCCGTCTGCTGGCTGAGCACAACCTGGACGCGGCAGCCATTAAAGGCACCGGTGTGGGTGGACGTCTGACGCGCGAAGATATCGAGAAGCACCTGGCGAAAGCACCTGCGAAAGCAGAAGCTAAAGCCCCTACAGCAGCACCGGCAGCGCAGCCTGCTCTGGGCGCACGCAGCGAAAAACGCGTGCCAATGACTCGCCTGCGTAAGCGTGTGGCCGAGCGTCTGCTGGAAGCGAAAAACTCCACCGCGATGCTGACCACCTTCAACGAAGTGAACATGAAGCCAATCATGGACCTGCGTAAGCAGTACGGTGACGCGTTTGAAAAACGTCACGGTATCCGTCTGGGCTTTATGTCCTTCTACGTCAAGGCGGTGGTTGAAGCGCTGAAACGCTACCCGGAAGTGAACGCCTCTATTGACGGCGATGACGTGGTTTACCACAACTACTTCGACGTCAGCATGGCGGTTTCTACCCCGCGTGGCCTGGTGACCCCGGTTCTGCGTGACGTGGATACCCTGGGTATGGCTGACATCGAGAAAAACATTAAAGAGCTGGCTGTGAAAGGCCGCGACGGCAAGCTGACCGTAGACGACCTGACCGGCGGTAACTTCACCATTACCAACGGCGGCGTATTTGGTTCGCTGATGTCTACCCCGATCATTAACCCGCCGCAGAGCGCGATCCTGGGTATGCATGCCATTAAAGATCGCCCTATGGCGGTAGACGGTAAAGTTGAGATCCTGCCAATGATGTACCTGGCACTCTCTTACGACCACCGCCTGATCGACGGCCGCGAGTCCGTGGGCTTCCTGGTAGCGATTAAAGAGCTGCTGGAAGATCCAACGCGTCTGCTGCTGGACGTCTAGTAACGTTTTAGCGTCACCTGCCCTGTAGGCCGGATAAGCGTAGCGCCGGCCTACAGGTTTGAAGATAACGATTACCCTGAAGGATGGATAGAACACATGAACTTACATGAATATCAGGCCAAACAGCTGTTTGCCCGGTATGGCTTACCGGCGCCGGTGGGTTATGCCTGTACTACCCCGCGTGAAGCAGAAGAAGCCGCATCTAAAATCGGTTCCGGCCCGTGGGTAGTTAAATGTCAGGTTCACGCTGGCGGTCGCGGTAAAGCGGGCGGTGTGAAGGTTGTTAAGAGCAAAGAAGAAATTCGTGCGTTTGCTGAACATTGGCTCGGCAAACGTCTGGTAACGTACCAGACAGACGCGAACGGCCAGCCGGTTAACCAGATTCTGGTGGAAGCGGCGACCGACATCGCGAAAGAACTGTATCTGGGCGCGGTGGTTGACCGTAGCTCCCGTCGCGTGGTGTTCATGGCGTCTACCGAAGGCGGCGTGGAAATCGAAAAAGTGGCGGAAGAGACCCCGCATCTGATCCACAAAGTGGCTATCGATCCGCTGGCGGGCCCAATGCCTTACCAGGGTCGCGAGCTGGCGTTCAAACTGGGCCTGGAAGGCAAGCTGGTTCAGCAGTTCACCAAGATCTTCATGGGTCTGGCGAACATTTTCCTGGAGCGCGATCTGGCGCTGATCGAGATCAACCCGCTGGTGATCACCACCCAGGGCGACCTGATCTGCCTCGACGGCAAGCTGGGCGCTGACGGCAACGCGCTGTTCCGCCAGTCCGATCTGCGCGAAATGCGCGATCAGTCTCAGGAAGATCCGCGTGAAGCGCAGGCGGCACAGTGGGAGCTGAACTACGTGGCGCTGGATGGCAACATCGGCTGCATGGTTAACGGCGCAGGCCTGGCAATGGGCACCATGGACATTGTTAAGCTGCACGGCGGTGAGCCAGCTAACTTCCTCGACGTAGGCGGCGGCGCAACCAAAGAGCGCGTAACCGAAGCGTTCAAAATCATTCTCTCTGACGACAACGTGAAGGCCGTTCTGGTGAACATCTTCGGCGGCATCGTCCGTTGCGACCTCATCGCCGACGGCATCATCGGTGCGGTAGAAGAAGTGGGTGTTAACGTTCCGGTGGTTGTGCGTCTGGAAGGTAACAACGCTGAACTCGGCGCGAAAAAACTGGCTGACAGCGGCCTGAATATTATTGCAGCGAAAAGTCTGACGGATGCAGCTCAGCAGGTTGTTGCCGCAGTGGAGGGGAAATAATGTCAGTTTTAATTAATAAAGATACCAAGGTTATCTGCCAGGGCTTCACCGGTAGCCAGGGGACTTTCCACTCCGAACAGGCAATTGCCTACGGTACGCAGATGGTTGGCGGCGTAACGCCAGGTAAAGGCGGCACCACGCACCTGGGCCTGCCGGTGTTCAACACCGTGCGTGAAGCGGTAGAAGCAACGGGCGCAACCGCGACCGTGATCTACGTTCCGGCGCCGTTCTGCAAAGACTCCATTCTGGAAGCGATCGACGCAGGCATCAAACTGATCATCACCATCACAGAAGGCATCCCGACGCTGGATATGCTGACCGTGAAGGTGAAGCTGGATGAAGCAGGCGTGCGCATGATCGGTCCGAACTGCCCAGGCGTGATCACTCCGGGCGAATGCAAAATCGGGATCATGCCGGGCCACATCCACAAGCCGGGCAAAGTGGGCATCGTTTCCCGTTCCGGTACCCTGACCTATGAAGCGGTTAAGCAGACCACTGACTACGGTTTCGGCCAGTCCACCTGTGTGGGCATCGGCGGTGACCCGATCCCGGGCTCTAACTTCATCGACATCCTGAAGCTGTTCCAGGAAGATCCGCAGACCGAAGCGATTGTGATGATCGGTGAGATCGGCGGTAGCGCGGAAGAAGAAGCCGCTGCTTACATTAAAGAGCACGTGACCAAGCCGGTTGTGGGCTACATCGCGGGTGTGACCGCGCCGAAAGGCAAGCGTATGGGTCACGCAGGCGCGATCATCGCCGGGGGTAAAGGTACGGCTGATGAGAAATTCGCAGCGCTCGAAGCCGCAGGCGTGAAAACCGTTCGCAGCCTGGCGGATATCGGCGAAGCACTGAAATCCATCATTAAGTAAGTCCTCTCTGCTCCCCGAAAGGGGGGCGTTGAAGTATAAAAATGTCCGTTTCGACATGGTTGGCCGCTGTAAAGCGGCCTTTTTTATTGCCTGCGTTTGGCGACTAGCGTGAATTTGTAATCGTCGGTATTGAACACGTTGCGGCTGTATTCAAATACCCGCCCGTCCTTCAGAAACCCGCGGGAGACTTTTTCCAGGATCGGCTTTGCTGGATCGAGCGACAGTGCGGCAATCGCCTCGTCTGACGGCATGATCGGCACCAGCTCCTGTTCGCTGCGATCGATAACCAGCTTTTTGATCTGCTCAACGTAGTGGTATTTCGAATTCTCCATCACTTCCCAGGTGAGGTCGGGGAACATCGCCAGCGGCATCCACGTCTCTTCCAGATTCACCGGTTTTTGTTTGATAAAGCGGACGCGTTTAATGTGCCAGACTTTATCGTCCGGGCTGATCGCCAGTTTTGCTGCGAGCCTCTCATCGGCTTTCACCACTTCGAAGACGCTGACGTCGCTGTGCGTATCGACGTTTCGGTCCGCCAGCTTTTCGTAAAAGCCGGTGAGCTGATAAATGTCGTAGTTAACGCGTTCTTCTTTTACGTAGGTACCGCTGCCCTGAATGCTCTCGACGATCTGCTCTTCCGTAAGCAGCTTCAGCGCCTGTCTCACCGTTACACGGCTAACGTTGAACGCCTCCTGAAGACTGGATTCCGTCGGTAACGCATCGCCGGGTTTTAACTCACCCGCATTGATTTTCTCGCGAAGCGCATCGGCTATCTGCCGGTACATCGGTTTGTTACCCATAGAACCTGCCTTTCTAATACCTTTTCACGGAATTATGCCTTCAGCTTAAAATTTGTAAATAATACAATTTAAATACAAATTTGCACTGTTAGTGAAAGTGATCACATAAATGTATTGTATTGCCTGCCACAATTGCCGCCAGACAATAACAACTTAGGTGTGAGGATCTTATGAACCTGACGACTCTGACCCACTCCAGTGCTGTCTGCGTGCAGGCGCACTATGCCAGCCGTGATGAGGCCATTCGCCAGCTTACGATGCGGCTGGTGGCGCTGGGCAAAATTACCGATGGCGATGCTTTTCTGGCGGAGGTCTACCGTCGTGAATCTCAGGGGCCAACTGCACTGGGAGAAGGGCTGGCTGTCCCGCATGGTAAATCGAGCGTGGTGAACGAAGCGGCTTTTGCGGTTGCTACGCTGTGCGAACCGCTGGAGTGGGAGGGGGTAGACGGCCCTGAAAACGTTGAGCTGATCGTCCTGCTTGCTATCCCACCTGCTGAAGCGGGATCCACGCATATCCAGTTGCTGACGGCGCTGACGTCTCGCCTGGCAGATGACGCGCTCCGGGAACGCGTTATGGCTGCAGCGACGGCGGAGGATCTGCTTGATGCGCTGAACGGTGTCTCGCAGGAAGACGAGGTTGCCACATTGGTGAATGCACCAACCGTCATCTGCGTCACCGCCTGTCCGGCCGGGATTGCCCATACCTATATGGCAGCTGAGTACCTGGAAAAAGCGGGACGTAAGCTGGGCGTCAACGTGGTGGTCGAAAAGCAGGGGGCGAACGGCATCGAGGGGCGCATCACCGCGCAGCAGTTGCAGGAGGCCAAAGCGTGCATCTTTGCGGCGGAAGTGGCGATCAAAGAGAACGAGCGTTTTCAGGGGATCCCCACCATTTCCGTGCCCGTCGCGGAACCCCTGCGCCATGCTGAAGCGCTCATTGAGCGCGCGCTGGCGCTACAGCCTTCTACCGATGCGCGTCATGCGCATGGCGATACGGAAATGAAAAAGAGCGTTAAAACTGAACTCAAGCAGGCGCTCCTTAGCGGTATCTCCTTTGCGGTGCCGCTGATCGTCGCTGGCGGGACGGTGCTGGCCGTGTCGGTACTGCTGGCGCAAATCCTGGGGCTGCAGCACCTGTTCGACCAGGAAAACTCATGGCTGTGGATGTACCGCAAGCTTGGCGGCGGCATGCTCGGTATTTTAATGGTACCCGTTCTGGCGGCCTATACCGCTTACTCGCTGGCGGATAAACCCGCGCTGACCCCGGGCTTTGCAGCCGGTCTTGCGGCCAATATGATCGGCTCCGGTTTCCTGGGGGCTATCGTCGGCGGGCTGATCGCGGGCTACCTGATGCGCTGGGTGAAAAATCACATTCGCCTGAGTAGCCGCTTCAACGGTTTTTTAACCTTTTATCTCTATCCGGTTATTGGCGTACTGGGTGCGGGCAGCCTGATGCTGTTTGTGATCGGTGAGCCGGTGGCCTGGCTTAATACTACACTCACCGCCTGGCTTAATGGGCTGTCCGGCGCGAATGCGCTGCTTCTGGGGGCGATCCTCGGGTTTATGTGTTCATTCGATTTGGGTGGTCCGGTCAACAAAGCCTCTTACGCGTTCTGTCTGGGAGCGATGGCTAACGGGGTATTCGGTCCCTATGCGATTTTTGCTTCCGTCAAAATGGTGTCGGCCTTCACCGTCACGGCGTCAACGATGCTGGCACCGAAACTGTTTAAACCATTTGAAATTGAAACCGGTAAATCCACGTGGCTGCTCGGCCTTGCGGGCATCACCGAAGGGGCGATTCCGATGGCGATTGAAGATCCGCTTCGCGTCATAGGTTCATTTGTGCTCGGCTCCATGGTAACAGGCGCAATTGTCGGCGCGATGGGGATCGGGTTGTCCACGCCGGGGGCCGGTATTTTCTCTCTCTTTTTACTTCACGATGCCGGGTTGGGCGGTGTGGTTGCGGCGGCGGGCTGGTTTGGCGCAGCGCTGGTGGGCACCGCTATCTCCACCTTTATTCTGCTGCTCTGGCGACGCCAGGCGGTGAAAAAAGGCAACTACGTCGCTGAAGACGCCATACCGTAATAACGCACAAACAGGAAACGAAGATGAAAGCTGTATCTCGCGTTCATATCACGCCGCATATGCACTGGGACCGTGAGTGGTACTTCACCACCGAAGAGTCGCGTATTCTTCTGGTCAATAATATGGAAGAGATCCTGACCCGTCTGGAGCAGGATGACGAGTATAAATATTACGTCCTCGATGGACAGACGGCGGTGCTGGAGGATTATTTTGCCGTCGTACCTGAAAACCGCTCGCGGGTGAAAGCGCTTGTGGAGCGCGGAAAGCTGATTATCGGCCCCTGGTATACCCAGACCGATACCACGATTGTCAGCGGCGAGTCGATTGTCCGCAACCTGATGTACGGCATGCGCGACTGTATGGCGTTCGGCGAGCCGATGAAGATCGGCTATCTGCCGGATTCGTTTGGTATGTCCGGTCAACTCCCGCATATCTATAACGGGTTTGGCATTACCCGCACGATGTTCTGGCGCGGCTGCTCGGAACGACACGGGACCGACAAAACCGAATTTCTCTGGCAGAGCCAGGACGGCAGTGAAGTGACGGCGCAGGTACTGCCGCTGGGCTACGCGATTGGTAAGTACTTACCGGAGGACGCTGCCGGGCTGCGAAAACGGCTCGACAGCTATTTCGAGGTCCTGGAAAAGGCATCCGTCACCAAAGAGATTTTGCTGCCCAACGGCCACGACCAGATGCCGCTACAGCAGAATATTTTCGCGGTGATGGATAAGCTTCGTGAAATCTATCCCCAGCGTGAATTTGTGATGAGTCGGTTCGAAGAGGTGTTTGACCACATCGACGCGCACCATGATGAGCTGGCGACGCTAAAAGGGGAGTTTATCGACGGGAAATACATGCGCGTTCACCGGACCATCGGCTCCACGCGCATGGACATTAAAATCGCCCATGCGCGTATCGAGAACAAAATTGTCAATATCCTCGAGCCGCTGGCGGCGCTTGCCTGGACGCTGGGCTTCGACTACCACCACGGCCTGCTGGAGAAGATGTGGAAAGAGATCCTCAAAAACCACGCTCACGATAGCATCGGCTGCTGCTGCAGCGATAAGGTGCACCGTGAGATTGTCTCCCGCTTTGAGCTGGCAGAGGACATGGCGGACAACCTGGTGCGTTTCTATATGCGCAAGATTGTTGACAACATGCCGCAAAGCGACGCCGATAAGCTGGTGATGTTCAACCTGATGCCCTGGCCGCGTGAAGAGGTGATGAACACCAAGATTCGGCTGCGGGCCAGCCAGTTCAGACTACGGGATGAAAAAGGCAACGAGATCCCCTGTTTCATTCGAAGCGCGCGCGAACTCGACCCTGGGCTCATCGATCGGCAGATTGTCCATTACGGCAATTACGAACCGTTTATGGAGTTTGATATTCAGTTCAGCCAGATACTGCCGTCGATGGGCTACCGTACGCTGTATATCGAGCCGAACGTGGCCGGGAAGGTGCTCCCAGCGGTGAAAAACACCGAATCCTTACTTGAAAATGCCTTCTGGCAGATTGATTTAAATGGCGACGGCACGCTGCGCCTGCGCGACAAAGAAACCGGGCTTATTTATGACCGCGTACTGGAAATCGAAGAGAGTTCTGACGATGGCGATGAGTACGACTACTCGCCTTCCCGGGAAGAGTGGAGACTCACTTCAGCGCAGGGCGAGCATGACGTTGAGGTCACGCACGAAGGCTGGCAGAGCAGGGCGGCTATCCGCCATCGGATCGCCGTTCCGGCAAATCTGGCCGAACGCGCGGCGCGCCAGCGAAACGGCTCACTCAACGTAGAGTTTGACGTCACCCTTAGCCATAACAGCAGGCGTATTGACGTGGCCGTGCGTCTGGATAACCAGGCTAACGACCACCGCGTTCGCGTGCTGATCCCAACGCCGTTTATGACAGAGGAAGTGTTAGCGGATACGCAGTTTGGCTCGCTCACTCGCCCGGTGCAGGACGCGGCGATGGCGACCTGGCATGAGGAGGCCTGGAAAGAAGCGCCGGTTCCCGTCTGGAATTTACTCAACTATGCCGTCCTGCAGGAAAAGCGAAACGGGCTGGCGCTCTTCACCGAGGGCCTGCGTGAGTTTGAAGTAGTGGGCGATGACAAAAAAGCGTTCGCCTTGACCTTGTTGCGCGGCGTGGGGCTGCTCGGGAAAGAAGATTTGCTGCTGCGTCCAGGCAGACCTTCGGGGATCAAAATGCCTGTTCCTGACTCTCAGGTGCGCGGGCCGTTAACCTGTCGCTTTAGCCTCTTCAGCTTCAGCGGTACGCCAGAAAACGCGGGCGTCGCGCAGCAGGCTAAATCGTGGCTAACGCCGGTGCAGTGCTATAACAAAATTCCCTGGGATGCGATGAAACTGAATCGCGCGTCGTTTATCACGCCGGAAAGTTACAGTCTGCTAGCGCTTTCGCCAACGGGATGCGTGCTCAGTACGCTCAAAAAGGCTGAAGATCGTGATGAGCTCATTCTCCGCCTGTTCAACCCTTCGGCGTCCAGCGCATGTGACACGACGTTATCCATGAATCCGACGGTGAAACGGTGGCGCGAAACGGACATGAACGAACGGATAATGGATCGGTGTGAAGAAGAGGGCATTGTCGGGGCATTCAGGCCGGGGCAATCGCGAACCTTTAGTATTCTTTTCGCCTGAGCACCGTGATACGAAAAAGGCTGCAGCCAGGGCAGCCTTTTTCATTAAATAGTCACATGGAGGTGTTAATTTATGAGGTGTTAAAAGTAAATCAAATGTAATTTCGAAGGGTTGCATAAATGCAATGGAAAAATAGCCTGGCCCGACTACGCTTTATTGTTTGTCCCTCGTTGAAATGGTGCTCTCTTTAGCGTTAATTAAAATCACTTCTGTTTATATTTTTTCCCGTCTTCGATAACCAATCTCATCTTTGCATGTACATATCATTAACATGGTTTTTACCATTCTCACCATGATTAAACATGGTTAACATCAATGATTGTTTTTGATTTAAATCAAAGTTTAATCCTTGGAAAAAGGTGACGAAAGGCGCTAAATTGTCCCCGATCAAAATGGCCGAAAAGTGGTAATTTTGCTATAAATTGATCGCCGTCGAAAAACGTAAATGTGATTCAATAAAAACCTGTTTATTGTAAGGGTTTTGCAGCGTATTATATTTGCGGGATCAATTTGAGTTTTTTATTAACCTATTTGTAACCTGACGTCATCGTTTTTATCCTTCTCCAGGGTAATAACGACGACCAGGATGCGAATAATTTGTATTGGGGCATGCGTGTGGATCTCTCTCTGACGGGGTTCACTCTCGGAGTCTTCATGCGATGAGCAAGGAGTCATAATGTTAGACGTAGTCGAACTGTCGCGCTTACAGTTTGCCTTGACCGCGATGTACCACTTCCTGTTTGTGCCACTGACGCTCGGTATGGCGTTCCTGCTGGCCATCATGGAAACGGTTTACGTCCTTTCCGGCAAACAGATTTATAAAGATATGACCAAGTTCTGGGGCAAGTTGTTTGGTATCAACTTTGCACTGGGCGTGGCAACCGGTCTGACCATGGAGTTCCAGTTCGGGACTAACTGGTCTTACTATTCCCACTATGTAGGGGATATCTTCGGTGCGCCGCTGGCCATTGAAGGTCTGATGGCCTTCTTCCTCGAATCCACCTTTGTAGGTCTGTTCTTCTTCGGTTGGGACCGTCTGGGTAAAGTCCAGCATATGGCGGTAACCTGGCTGGTGGCATTAGGTTCTAACCTGTCCGCGCTGTGGATCCTGGTGGCGAACGGCTGGATGCAGAACCCAATCGCGTCCGATTTCAACTTCGAAACCATGCGCATGGAAATGGTCAGCTTTGCTGAGCTGGTCCTGAACCCGGTTGCTCAGGTTAAATTCGTTCACACCGTGGCTTCTGGCTATGTGTGCGGCGCGATGTTCGTACTGGGTATCAGCTCCTACTACATGCTGCGCGGTCGTGACTTCGCTTTCGCAAAACGCTCTTTTGCTATTGCAGCAAGCTTCGGTATGGCGGCAATTCTCTCCGTTATCGTTCTGGGTGATGAATCCGGTTACGAAATGGGTGACGTGCAGAAAACTAAACTGGCCGCAATTGAAGCCGAATGGGAAACCCAGCCGGCGCCTGCGGCCTTTACGCTGTTCGGTATTCCCGATCAGGACGCGCAGGAAAACCGCTTCGCTATTCAGATCCCTTACGCTCTGGGTATCATCGCCACCCGTTCTGTTGATAAGCAGGTGACCGGTCTGAAAGAGCTGATGGTGCAGCATGAAGAGCGTATCCGTAACGGGATGAAAGCTTACTCGCTGCTGGAACAGCTGCGCGCGGGTTCAACCGATCAGGCCGTTCGCGATCAGTTTAACGACGTGAAGAAAGACCTGGGTTACGGCCTGCTGCTGAAACGCTATACCCCGAACGTCTCCGACGCGACGGAAGCGCAAATCCAGATGGCAACCAAAGACTCAATTCCGCGCGTTGCACCGTTGTACTTCGCATTCCGTATCATGGTGGGCTGCGGCATCATCATGCTGCTGATTATCGCGGCGTCCTTCTGGTCCGTGATTCGCAACCGTATCGGTGAGAAAAAATGGCTGCTGCGCACCGCGCTGTACGGTATTCCACTGCCATGGATTGCCATCGAATCCGGTTGGTTTGTTGCGGAGTATGGCCGTCAGCCATGGGCAATCGGTGAGGTGCTGCCAACGGCGGTAGCGAACTCGTCACTGACAGCGGGTGACCTGATCTTCTCCATGCTGCTGATTTGCGGTCTATACACCCTGTTCCTGGTGGCTGAACTGTTCCTGATGTTCAAGTTCGCGCGCCTTGGCCCAAGCAGCCTGAAAACCGGTCGCTATCACTACGAGCAGTCCACCGCGACTACTCAGCCGGCACGCTAAGACAGGAGTCATCAAATGATCGATTATGAAGTATTGCGTTTTATCTGGTGGCTGTTGATCGGTGTTCTGCTGATCGGTTTTGCGGTCACTGATGGTTTCGACATGGGTGTGGGGATGCTCACCCGTTTCCTCGGTCGTAACGACACCGAGCGTCGAATCATGATCAACTCCATTGCCCCTCACTGGGACGGTAACCAGGTGTGGCTGATCACCGCAGGCGGCGCGCTGTTCGCTGCCTGGCCGATGGTCTACGCGGCTGCGTTCTCCGGCTTCTACGTGGCGATGATTCTGGTGCTGGCATCTTTGTTCTTCCGTCCGGTAGGCTTCGACTACCGTTCCAAGATTGAAGATACCCGCTGGCGTAACATGTGGGACTGGGGCATCTTCATCGGTAGCTTCGTTCCGCCGCTGGTGATTGGCGTGGCATTCGGTAACCTGCTGCAGGGCGTACCGTTCCACATGGATGAATACATGCGTCTTTACTACACCGGTAACTTCTTCCAGCTGCTGAATCCGTTTGGTCTGCTGGCAGGCGTTGTTAGCGTGGCGATGATCATTACTCAGGGTGCGACCTATCTGCAGATGCGTACCGTGGGTGAACTGCACCTGCGTTCCCGTGCAACGGCTCAGGTCGCGGCGCTGGTCACTCTGGTTTGCTTCGCTCTGGCCGGTGTGTGGGTGGTGTACGGTATTGATGGTTACGTGGTGACGTCTGCGATCAACCATGCTGCGCCGTCTAACCCGCTGACGAAAGAAGTCGCGCGTCAGGCGGGTGCCTGGATGGTGAACTTCAACAATACCCCTGCTCTGTGGGCTATCCCGGCGCTGGGCGTACTGTTGCCACTGTTGACCGTGCTGACCTCTCGTCTGGAAAAAGGCGCCTGGGCGTTCGTGTTCTCTTCACTGACCCTGGCGTGCATCATTCTGACTGCAGGTATTGCGATGTTCCCATTCGTCATGCCATCCAGCACCATGCTGAATGCTAGCCTGACCATGTGGGATGCAACCTCCAGCCATATGACGCTGAACCTGATGACGTATGTTGCTTGCGTGTTCGTTCCGATTGTTCTGGCCTACACCATCTGGTGTTACTGGAAAATGTTCGGGCGTATTACCAAAGAACATATCGAAAGCAACACCCACTCTATGTACTAAGTAAGGAGCTGAATATGTGGTATTTCGCATGGATTTTAGGGACGCTTCTTGCCTGTGCATTTGGTGTCATCACTGCCCTGGCGCTTGAGCACGTTGAAGCGACCAAAGCGGGTGAAGAAAAACACTAATGAATATTATCGCAACGTTATATGCGGTAATGGACAAGCGCCCGTTACGGGCGCTTTCTTTAGTGATGGCATTACTGCTGGCGGGCTGCATCTTCTGGGACCCGTCGCGCTTCGCGGCAAAGACCAGCGAACTTGAGATCTGGCACGGCTTCCTCATCATGTGGGCGGTGTGCGCAGGGGTCATTCACGGCGTGGGCTTTCGTCCGAAAGCTGTTCACTGGCAGGGAATTTTCTGCCCGCTGATTGCCGATTTAGTTCTCCTCGCTGGTCTGATTTTCTTCTTCTTCTGAATAAGAAATGTCCTATAACGATATGGGCTTACCCGAGCCCATAAAAATTTACTCTCCGTTTACTTTCTCCCATTCCAAACCATCATTCCCGCGCGTATAGTAGCGAAGTTTAAAAGCTCTAACTTTTGTTGCATTACTGGGATGTAAAGTGAATACAACGCTGTTTCGATGGCCGGTTCGTGTCTACTACGAAGATACCGATGCCGGTGGTGTGGTCTACCACGCCAGCTACGTTGCTTTTTATGAACGGGCACGCACAGAGATGCTGCGCCATCATCACTTTAGTCAACAGGTGCTGTTGGCTGAGCGAGTTGCCTTCGTGGTACGCAAGATGACGCTTGAGTATTTTGCGCCTGCCAGACTCGACGATATGCTCGAAGTCCAAACTGAAATTACATCAATGCGCGGAACCTCACTGGTTTTCACGCAGCGGATAGTCAATGCAGAGAACACCGTACTGAACTCAGCTGAAGTACTGATTGTCTGTGTTGATCCAACCATAATGAAGCCTCGTGCGCTTCCTAAGTCTATTGTCGCGGAGTTTAAGCAGTGACTGACATGAATATCCTTGATTTGTTCCTGAAGGCTAGCCTTCTGGTTAAACTTATCATGTTGATTTTGATTGGTTTTTCAATCGCATCCTGGGCCATCATTATCCAGAGAACGCGTATTCTTAATGCCGCTGGCCGTGAAGCCGAAGCGTTTGAAGACAAGTTCTGGTCGGGTATCGAACTTTCTCGTCTGTACCAGGAAAGCCAGGGACGCCGTGATAACCTTTCAGGCTCCGAACAAATTTTCTATAGCGGATTCAAAGAGTTTGCCCGCTTACATCGCGCGAATAACCACGCGCCGGAAGCGGTGGTAGAAGGTGCCTCGCGTGCGATGCGCATTTCAATGAACCGCGAACTGGAAACCCTTGAGACGCACATTCCGTTCCTCGGCACTGTGGGTTCCATCAGCCCGTATATCGGTCTGTTTGGTACCGTGTGGGGGATCATGCACGCCTTTATCGCGTTAGGCGCGGTGAAGCAGGCAACGTTGCAGATGGTTGCGCCGGGTATCGCTGAAGCACTGATTGCGACCGCTATCGGTCTGTTTGCGGCAATCCCGGCGGTTATGGCTTATAACCGTCTGAACCAGCGTGTGAACAAACTGGAACTGAACTACGACAACTTTATGGAAGAGTTCACCGCGATTCTGCACCGTCAGGCGTTTACCAGTACCGAGAGCAACAAGGGGTAAACCATGGCCAGATCGCGTGGACGAGGTCGTCGCGAGCTCAAGTCCGAAATCAATATCGTTCCACTGCTGGACGTACTGCTGGTACTGCTGCTGATCTTTATGGCGACAGCGCCCATCATTACCCAGAGCGTGGAAGTTGATCTGCCGGATGCGACAGAATCACAGGCGGTAAGCACCAATGACGATCCTCCGGTCATCATTGAGGTTTCCGGTGTAGGGCAGTACAGCGTGGTGGTCGAGAAAGATCGTATGGATCAACTGCCACCCGAGCAGGTTATTGCTGAAGCGCAACGACGCCTGGAGTCAAATCCGAAAACGGTCTTCTTAATCGGTGGCGCGAAAGACGTGCCTTACGATGAAATTATTAAAGCGCTGAACTTGCTACATAGTGCGGGCGTTAAGTCTGTTGGCTTAATGACTCAGCCTATTTGATCATCTGCGTAGTTTTTGGGAACCGATAGTGTCAAAGGCAACCGAACAGAACGACAAGCTTAAGCGAGCGATAATCGTCTCCGCAGTGCTGCACGTTATTCTTTTTGCAGCGCTGATCTGGAGTTCGTTCGACGAGCACATTGATGCATCAGCTGGCGGCGGTGGGGGATCTTCCATCGATGCCGTCATGGTGGATCCCGGTGCGGTAGTGCAGAACTATAATCGTCAGCAACAGCAGCAGGCGAGCGCAAAACGTGCTGAAGAGCAGCGTGAAAAACAGGCGCAACAGCAAGCGGAAGAACTGCGTGAAAAGCAGGCCGCGGAGCAGGAGCGTCTGAAGCAGCTTGAGAAAGAGCGTTTGCAGGCGCAGGAAGCGGCGAAAGAGCAGGCTGAGCAGCAGAAACAGGCTGAAGCCGCAGCGAAGAAAGCGCAAGAACAGCAGAAACAGGCGGAGGAGGCTGCGGCCAAAGCCGCTGCAGATGCGAAAGCACAGGCAGATGCGCAGGCTAAATTAGCCGCAGACGCTGCGAAGAAAGCCGCTGCTGACGCTCAGAAGAAAGCTGAAGCTGAAGCCGCGAAGAAAGCCGCTGCCGATGCTCAGAAGAAAGCTGAAGCAGAAGCCGCTAAGAAAGCCGCTGCTGATGCTCAGAAGAAAGCTGAAGCGGAAGCTGCGAAGAAAGCCGCTCAGGAAGCAGAGAAGAAAGCTGCAGCCGAGGCGGCGAAGAAAGCGGCTGCCGCCGAGAAAGCCGCTGCTGAAAAAGCGGCCGCCGCTGAAAAAGCCGCAGCCGATAAAAAAGCTGCAGCCGCGAAGGCCGCTGCCGATAAGAAAGCAGCCGCCGAAAAAGCCGCTGCGAAAAAGGCTGCTGCCGCTGAAAAAGCTGCCGCTGCTGCAGGCGTTGACGATCTGCTGGGCGATCTCAGTTCAGGTAAGAATGCACCGAAAACGGGTGGCGGAGCGAAAGGAAACAACGCAGCGCCGTCTGGAAGTGGTAACACTAAGAGTAACGGTGCATCAGGCGCTGAAATCAACGGTTATGCCGCGCAGATTAAATCCGCTATCGAAAGCCGATTTTATGATGCGTCTTCCTACACCGGTAAAACGTGTACGCTGCGTATAAAACTGGCGCCGGATGGGATGCTGCTCGATATTCAGTCTGAAGGTGGCGATCCAGCCTTATGTACTGCGGCACTGGCTGCAGCGCGTCAGGCGAAGATGCCAAAACCGCCTTCTCAGGCCGTGTATGAAGTCTTTAAAAATGCGCCACTGGACTTCAAACCTTAAGTTACATTTTCCCCGTGCAAACGGGGGAAAATAGACCAGGTTTAGTCACAGGGTTCAGGTAGTTTTGTCTATTTGAGTTTGTTAACATTCTGCTAAATTATCGTGGGTAAGGTTACCCAGATAAGGGAGATATGATGAAGCAGGCATTACGTGTAGCATTTAGTTTTTTAATGCTGTGGGCAGCTGTGCTGCATGCAGAAGTACGTATCGAGATCACCCAGGGGGTGGACTCGGCGCGCCCAATCGGCGTTGTTCCGTTCCAGTGGGCTGGCCCGGGTGCGGCGCCTGAAGACATCGGCGGCATTGTAGCCGCTGACCTGCGTAACAGCGGCAAATTCAACCCATTAGATCGTTCTCGCCTGCCACAGCAGCCGGGCACCGCGCAGGAAGTACAGCCTGCGGCGTGGTCTGCGCTGGGTATTGATGCGGTCGTGGTCGGTCAGGTAACGCCTGCCCCAGACGGTGGCTATAACGTGGCTTATCAGTTGGTCGATACCGGCGGTGCGCCAGGTACCGTTCTGGCTCAGAACACGTATAAAGTGAACAAGCAGTGGCTGCGCTATGCGGGTCACACCGCAAGTGACGAAGTGTTTGAGAAGCTGACCGGTATTAAAGGTGCATTCCGTACCCGTATCGCTTACGTGGTTCAGACCAACGGCGGTCAGTTCCCGTATGAGCTGCGCGTCTCTGACTACGATGGCTACAACCAGTTCACCGTGCACCGTTCTCCACAGCCGCTGATGTCTCCGGCGTGGTCTCCTGACGGTTCCAAACTGGCCTACGTAACCTTCGAAAGCGGTCGTTCTGCGCTGGTTATCCAGACGCTGTCTAACGGTGCCGTGCGTCAGGTTGCGTCGTTCCCACGTCACAACGGTGCGCCTGCGTTCTCTCCGGATGGCTCAAAACTGGCCTTTGCCCTGTCTAAAACCGGTAGCCTGAATCTGTACGTGATGGATATCGGCTCTGGTCAAATCCGTCAGGTGACGGATGGCCGTAGCAACAACACCGAACCAACCTGGTTCCCGGACAGCCAGAACCTGGCGTTTACGTCCGACCAGGCAGGTCGTCCACAAGTTTATAAAGTGAATATCAACGGCGGAGCGCCGCAGCGTATTACCTGGGAAGGTTCTCAGAACCAGGATGCTGACGTCAGTGCCGATGGTAAAACGATGGTAATGGTCAGTTCTGCGGGTGGTCAGCAGCACATTGCCAAACAAGATCTGGTTACGGGTGGCGTGCAAGTTCTCTCGTCAACGTTCCTGGATGAAACGCCAAGTCTGGCACCTAACGGCACGATGGTAATCTACAGCTCTTCTCAGGGGATGGGATCTGTGCTGAATCTGGTTTCTACAGATGGGCGTTTCAAAGCGCGTATTCCGGCAACTGATGGACAGGTAAAATCACCTGCCTGGTCGCCGTATCTGTAAATAATAATTAATTGATTACTAAAGGAATCTTAGAAATGCAACTGAACAAAGTGCTGAAGGGGCTGATGATCGCTCTGCCTGTAATGGCAATCGCAGCGTGTTCTTCTAACAAGAACGCAAGCAATGACCAGAGCGGTGAAGGCATGATGGGTGCCGGCACCGGTATGGACGCTAACGGCAATGGCAACATGTCTTCTGAAGAGCAAGCGCGTCTTCAGATGCAGCAGCTGCAGCAGAACAACATCGTTTACTTCGATCTGGATAAATACGACATCCGTTCTGATTTCGCTGCGATGCTGGATGCTCACGCTAACTTCCTGCGTAGCAACCCGTCTTACAAAGTCACCGTAGAAGGTCACGCGGACGAACGTGGTACTCCAGAGTACAACATCTCCCTGGGTGAACGTCGTGCTAACGCTGTTAAAATGTACCTGCAGGGTAAAGGCGTTTCTGCTGACCAGATCTCCATCGTTTCTTACGGTAAAGAAAAACCTGCAGTACTGGGTCACGACGAAGCGGCTTACTCCAAAAACCGTCGTGCCGTACTGGTTTACTAAGAGAATGGCATGAGCAGTAACTTCAGACATCATCTCATGAGTCTGTCGTTACTGGTTGGAATAGCGGCCCCATGGGCCGCTTTTGCTCAGGCACCAATCAGTAGTGTCGGCTCAGGCTCGGTAGAAGACCGGGTCACTCAACTCGAGCGTATTTCTAACGCTCACAGTCAGCTTTTAACCCAACTCCAGCAGCAGCTTTCCGATAACCAAAACGATATTGACTCTCTCCGCGGCCAGATCCAGGAAAGCCAGTATCAGTTGAACCAGGTTGTGGAACGCCAGAAGCAGATTTTGCTTCAGATGGATAGCCTGAGTAGCGGTGGTGCAGCAGCACAGCCAGCAGCGGGCGACCAAAGCGGTGCGGCGACAGCGACACCTGCTCCGACAGCAGATGCGCCAGCCTCTTCAGGCGCGCCTGTACAGAGCGGTGACGCGAATACCGACTACAACGCAGCAATTGCCCTGGTGCAGGACAAATCTCGCCAGGACGACGCTATCGTTGCGTTTCAGAACTTCGTGAAGAAGTACCCTGATTCCACTTACCAGCCAAATGCGAACTACTGGCTCGGTCAGCTGAATTACAACAAGGGTAAAAAGGACGATGCGGCGTTTTATTTTGCCTCAGTGGTGAAAAATTACCCGAAATCCCCAAAAGCGCCGGATGCGATGTATAAGGTCGGCGTGATCATGCAGGACAAAGGTGACACTGCGAAGGCCAAAGCGGTTTATCAGCAGGTTGTCACAAAATTCCCTGGTACCGAAGGTGCCAAACAGGCGCAAAAACGGCTGAGTTCGATGGGATGATTATCGCATGACCAGAAATCGCGTTATTTCTGGTCGTGCAGCGTGATTACTAAGCAGTTAAGTGATCTTCATCGAAATTTTTGTTGCGCAGAATTCTTAAATCAGTAATATATGCCGCCGTTGCCACGGGATATCAAACAACGTGAAAACAGCGTAAAAGTGGGTCGTTAGCTCAGTTGGTAGAGCAGTTGACTTTTAATCAATTGGTCGCAGGTTCGAATCCTGCACGACCCACCACTTAACGCAAAACCAGTAGTACAGAGTGGGTGATTAGCTCAGTTGGTAGAGCATCTCCTTTACACGGAGGGGGTCGGCGGTTCGAGCCCGTCATCACCCACCACTCGGGTCGTTAGCTCAGTTGGTAGAGCAGTTGACTTTTAATCAATTGGTCGCAGGTTCGAATCCTGCACGACCCACCAATTTTATTGGTACCGAGTGATAATTCAGGCAACACCCAGATGGGTCGTTAGCTCAGTTGGTAGAGCAGTTGACTTTTAATCAATTGGTCGCAGGTTCGAATCCTGCACGACCCACCAGCCTGAATAAATTTGAAGTACATCCCGCAAGGGGTCGTTAGCTCAGTTGGTAGAGCAGTTGACTTTTAATCAATTGGTCGCAGGTTCGAATCCTGCACGACCCACCAATGTAAAAAAGCGCCCTAAAGGCGCTTTTTTGCTATCTGAAGTTCAGAAACCTACCCTGTAGGTCGGGTAAGGCGAAGCCGCCACCCGACAAATGCTATGTGCACCTATACCCGGTGACTTTTCTTCTCAAATTCGCTATCTTGTTTAGTATACAAAACACAATTGCCGACCGTTTTGCTATGTTGCGCAAAATAAAGGCAATATTGTTAAGCCAGTAAAACGAGAAGCCATAATGAGCGTGATGTTTGATCCCGAAGCCGCAATCTATCCGTTTCCGCCAAAGCCTGTCCCGCTGAGTCAGGATGAAAAGCAGTTCTATCGCGAGAAGATCAAGCGTCTTCTCAAAGAACGAGATGCGGTAATGGTGGCCCATTACTACACCGACCCGGAAATCCAGCAGCTGGCGGAAGAGACCGGCGGGTGTATTTCTGACTCACTGGAGATGGCACGCTTCGGTGCAAAACATCCCGCTTCCACGCTGCTGGTCGCTGGCGTGCGCTTTATGGGTGAAACGGCAAAAATTCTCAGCCCGGAAAAAACCATCCTGATGCCGACGCTGAATGCGGAGTGTTCACTCGATCTCGGCTGCCCTGTTGAAGAATTCACCGCGTTTTGCGATGCCCATCCTGACCGCACCGTGGTGGTCTATGCCAATACGTCTGCGGCAGTAAAAGCCCGCGCAGACTGGGTGGTGACCTCCAGCATCGCCGTTGAACTGATTGAACATCTGGATAGCCTGGGCGAGAAAATCATCTGGGCGCCTGACCGCCATCTCGGTAATTACGTTCAGAAGCAAACAGGCGCGGATGTTCTCTGCTGGCAGGGCGCGTGTATCGTTCATGACGAATTTAAGACTCAGGCGCTGACGCGTATGAAGGCGCTGTACCCCGAAGCGGCCATTCTGGTGCATCCAGAGTCGCCTCAGTCGATTGTAGATATGGCCGATGCGGTTGGCTCAACCAGCCAGCTCATTACTGCGGCCAGGACGCTGCCGCATCAGCAGCTTATCGTGGCTACCGATCGCGGTATTTTTTACAAAATGCAGCAGGCGGTGCCGGAAAAAGAGCTACTCGAAGCGCCAACTGCAGGCGAGGGGGCAACGTGCCGCAGCTGTGCGCACTGCCCGTGGATGGCGATGAACGGCCTGAAAGCGATTGCCGAAGGGCTCGAGACGGGCGGGGCAGCGCATGAGATTCATGTTGATGCGGCGTTGCGAGAAGGTGCGTTAATTCCACTTAACCGCATGCTGGATTTTGCGGCTACACTACGTACTTAACTTATTCAGAATCGGGGAAAAGATGGATTTTTTTAGCACGCAGAACATTTTGGTTCATATACCGATTGGTGCGGGTGGCTATGACCTGTCATGGATTGAAGCCGTTGGCACGCTGGCGGGGTTACTCTGTATCTGGCTGGCGAGCCTGGAGAAGATCAGCAATTACGCGTTCGGGCTGATTAACGTCACGCTGTTTGCGATTATCTTCTTCCAGATCCAGCTCTACGCCAGCCTGCTTTTGCAGCTGTTTTTCTTTGCGGCCAATATTTACGGCTGGTACGCGTGGTCGCGTCAAAACAGCCAGCAGGAAGCCGAATTGCAGATCCGTTGGCTGCCGCTGCCGAAAGCCATCGCCTGGCTTGTCGCCTGCGTGGCTGCCATTGGCTTAATGACCGTTTATATCAACCCGGTGTTTGCGTTCCTGACGCGCGTTGCCGTTTCGGTCATGTCCGGACTCGGTTTGAATGTCACGATGCCTGAACTCCAGCCGGATGCCTTCCCGTTCTGGGATTCCTGCATGATGGTGCTGTCGATTGCGGCGATGATCCTGATGACCCGAAAATATGTCGAGAACTGGCTGCTGTGGGTCATCATCAACGTCATTAGCGTGGTGATTTTCGCCCTGCAGGGCGTCTATGCCATGTCGCTGGAATATCTGCTGCTGACCTTCATTGCCCTTAACGGCAGCCGTATGTGGATTAACAGCGCGCGTGAGCGAGGCTCGCGCGCGCTTTCCCACTAATGGTGATGATGATGTGAATGGCCGGACTGCGCCTCGTTCAGGTGGCAGTCTGGCCCGCTACAGGGCTGATACTCCATTTGGATCGTCGAATGGGCAATCTCATAGTGATGCTTCAGAAAATGCTGGATACGTTCGAGCAGCGCGTCGTGATCGTGGGGTGGGATCACCTGAACGTGCAGCGTCATGACAGGCTTTTCTCCGACCAACCACACGTGGACGTGGTGGACGTTTCGCACCTCCGGAATCGAGCGGCTCAGATTTCGTCTCAGCTCACCGATGTCCATTGACGTGGGGGCACCTTCCAGCAACTCATTGACGCTCTCTTTCAACAGCCGCCAGGCGCTGCGTAGTACCAGACAGGACACGAGCACCGAAAGAATCGGGTCGATGGGTGTCCATCCCGTCCCCAGAATAATCAGCGCAGCCACAATCGCCCCAACGGAGCCGAGCAGATCCCCCAGAACATGCAATGCCGCGGCACGCACATTGAGATTCTTTTCCCCGCTGCCGCGATGCAAAATCCAGAACGCCAGAATGTTGGCGATCAGGCCCGCTATTGCAATGACCATCATGGTGGTTCCGGCGATGGGCTGCGGGTGTCTGAAGCGCTGAACGGCTTCCCAGACGATAAGGATGGTTATCACCACAAGCGCAATCGCGTTAACGAAAGCGGCAAGCGTAGTGAGTCTGAGCCAGCCAAACGTGTGGCGAGCATTGGGTGGACGGCGTGAGAACTGGACGGCGAGCAGAGCAAACAGCAGGGCTGCCGCATCGGTAAGCATATGTCCCGCATCTGCCAGCAAAGCCAGTGAACCTGAGATTATCCCCCCAATGACCTCGATAACCATAAACGTTGCGGTGACGCCAAATGCCAACAGCAGCCGTTTGGCATTTTCATCGCCGGAGGTGGGGGAAGGGGAGTGTGTGTGCGCCATGTCATCTTTCCTGATTTGTTATTATTTTTAGTGTAGCGTTTTTAAGAGCTTAAATAAAAAAGGAGAGCACTCGCTCCCCTTTATTCAGATTACTCAGCGTTACTGCGTGGTGCCGTCAGTTTTGGTATCCGCATCACTGCCGACTTTGTCATTTGGGTCCGGACAGCGGCCGTCTTTACACATAGAGTTTTTGTGCACTTCATCTTTGGTCATGCTGTCGTGATTCATGGTGCCAGAATCCGTACCATTGGGATGTAGCATGGTGCCGCCGGTTTGGGTATTTCCGGAATTGATCTGGCTGTTATCGACATTATTTGGCGCGATGTTTTGTTTAGCATCAGGGGCGACCTGGCCAGCAGCGGCGGCTGCATTAGCATCGCCGTTGCTGTCTGATGAGCCCGTGTCAGCGGCCAGGACGCTACCGCTTGCCAGAGTGAGTGTGGCGGTCAGAAAGAGAGTTGCCAGTTTCGTCATTTTCATCATGCTGCTCCTGTTCTTGTCGTTACGCTGGATAACATTCTCCAACAGTGCATCGTTTTCAGAGGTGAAAGATTCCGCCTTACGGACTTATGCCAGTAGGGAATCGCGTTTAAGCATGTAAAATTGGTTGTTACAGTTAAAAAGCTTAGGTTAGATCTCGTTTTTCGCTATTTTGTGGCGATTTTTAGGCGAATTCCAGGAATTATCTGCGTGAAGTGTAAAAGCCCGTTTACACTTCCTGGCCGACAAGTTAGATTGAAAGCATTGCTTTCACTACTAAAGATATGGCAGAGCCGGAAAGAAGATGAATTATCAGAACGACGATTTACGCATTAAAGAGATCAATGAGTTATTACCTCCTGTAGCACTCCTTGAAAAATTCCCCGCCACTGAAAATGCTGCAAATACGGTGTCTCATGCCCGCAAAGCGATCCATAAGATCCTGAAAGGCAGCGACGATCGTCTTCTGGTGGTGATTGGCCCGTGCTCTATTCACGACCCTGCTGCCGCGAAAGAATATGCTGCCCGCCTGCTCACCCTGCGTGAAGAGCTGAAAGGCGAGCTGGAAATCGTGATGCGCGTCTATTTTGAAAAACCGCGCACCACCGTGGGCTGGAAAGGGCTGATTAACGATCCGCATATGGATAACAGCTTCCAGATCAACGACGGGCTGCGCATTGCCCGCAAGCTGCTGCTGGAAATCAACGACAGCGGCCTGCCTGCCGCGGGTGAGTTCCTGGACATGATTACGCCACAATACCTGGCAGACCTGATGAGCTGGGGCGCAATTGGTGCCCGCACCACGGAATCTCAGGTTCACCGCGAGCTGGCGTCCGGCCTCTCTTGTCCGGTTGGCTTCAAAAACGGCACTGACGGCACCATTAAGGTCGCTATCGACGCTATCAACGCAGCGGGCGCGCCGCACTGCTTCCTCTCCGTGACCAAATGGGGTCACTCTGCGATTGTGAACACCAGCGGTAACGGTGACTGCCATATCATTCTGCGCGGCGGCAAAGAGCCAAACTACAGCGCAAAACATGTTGCAGAAGTGAAAGTGGGACTGGAAAAAGCCGGACTGTCGCCGCAGGTCATGATCGATTTCAGCCATGCCAACTCCAGCAAGCAGTTTAAAAAGCAGATGGAAGTGGGGGCAGACGTTTGCCAGCAGATCGCCGGCGGTGAAAAAGCGGTGATCGGGGTGATGATTGAAAGCCATCTGGTTGAAGGTAACCAGAATCTGGAAGGCAGTGAACCGCTGGTTTACGGTAAGAGCGTCACCGATGCCTGCATTGGCTGGGACGATACCGACGCCATCCTGCGTCAGCTGGCGAATGCGGTAAAAGCGCGTCGCGGCTGAGTCCTCAGGCACAAATAAAAAAGCGCGGAAGGCTCCGCGCTTTTTTTATGCCTTGCGAAAATTACTTCGCTTTACCCTGGTTCGCCACAGCCGCTGCTTTCGCTGCGATCTCGTCCGCGTTGCCCAGATAGTAATGTTTGATTGGCTTGAAGTTTTCGTCGAACTCATATACCAGCGGTACGCCAGTTGGGATGTTCAGTTCGAGGATTTCGTCTTCACCCATGTTGTCCAGGTATTTCACCAGCGCACGCAGGGAGTTACCGTGAGCGGCGATGATCACGCGCTCACCGCTTTTCAGGCGTGGCAGAATGGTTTCATTCCAGTAAGGCACAACGCGGTCGATGGTCAGCGCCAGGCTTTCAGTCTGTGGCAGTTCTGCGTCGGTCAGTTTAGCGTAACGTGGGTCGTGACCCGGGTAGCGCTCGTCATCTTTGGTCAGCTCTGGTGGGGTTACCGCAAAGCCGCGACGCCACTGTTTAACCTGCTCGTCGCCATATTTCTCAGCGGTTTCCGCTTTGTTCAGGCCCTGCAGCGCACCGTAGTGACGCTCGTTCAGTTTCCAGGATTTCTCAACCGGCAGCCAGGCCTGATCCAGTTCGTCCAGCACGTTCCACAGGGTGTGGATGGCACGTTTCAGCACAGAGGTGTAAGCAAAATCAAAGGTGAAGCCTTCATCCTTCAGCAGTTTACCTGCCGCTTTGGCTTCGCTTACGCCTTTCTCAGACAGATCAACGTCGTACCAACCGGTGAAGCGGTTTTCGTTGTTCCACTGGCTTTCGCCGTGGCGCACCAGAACCAGCTTAGTTACAGCCATATCGTACTCCTCATAAGCTTTATTGAATGATAACAATTCTCATTATATTGCTGTGGGCGTGCCAGCAGCAACGCTTAACCCTAACCATAGCGAAAATAGTCTCTGAGTGTAAGATGCTTGTGAATCCAGGGTTATGATTTTGTCTGCGATCGGCGCTATTTTCAGCAAGGCGCGCAGAAAAAAGCCCTCGCGGTGAGGGCCTGGCTTTTTTTGCCGGATGGCGCTTCGCTAATCCGGCCTAAGAGTAGGCCCGTGCAAGCGTAGCGCCGCCGGGCATTAAGCGCGCGGAATGAAATGATACTCGGTGACGCTAACGTACTCTTCGCCGGGGCGTAGTACGCAGTCCGGCTGTGGCCATTCCGGATGGTTCGGGCTGTCCGGCAGGAACTCGCTTTCCAGCGCCAGCCCTTGCCAGTCGCTGTACTCCTCGTGCTCGCGCGCCGTCGTGCCGCCGAGGTAGTTGCCTGAATAGAACTGCAGGGCAGGGGCGGTGGTGTAGACCGTCATCTGCAGTTTCTCATCCGCAGACCAAACCTGCGCGGCAGGTTGTTTCACATCACCTTTGGCCTGCAGCAGGAAAGCGTGGTCGTAGCCTTTTACCTTACGCTGATCTTCATCGCTCAGAAAATCCTGGGCGATAGTTTTCACGCTGCGGAAGTCAAAGCTGGTCCCGCTCACGTCTTTGAGCCCCTGATACGGAATGCCCATCTCGTCAACCGGCAAATACGCATCTGCTATGATCTGCAGCTTGTGGTTACGCACGTCGCACTGGTTACCGTCCAGGTTGAAGTACGCGTGATTGGTCAGGTTGACCGGGCACGGCTTGTCGACTGTCGCACGATATTCAATGGCGATACGGTTGTCGTCGGTCAGCGTAAAGCGCGCGGAGGCGAAAAGGTTACCCGGGAAGCCCTGATCGCCATCCAGCGAATCCAGAGAGAACAGCACTTCCCCGTCGTTTTGACGAACAATTTTCCAGCGGCGTTTATCAAACCCGTCCGGTCCGCCGTGCAGCTGGTTCTCACCCTGGCTTGGCTGCAGGGTGTACTGCACGCCGTCGAGTTCAAAACGGCTCTTCGCGATGCGGTTCGCATAGCGCCCAACGGACGCGCCCAGATAGGCGGACTGATTTATATACTGCTCAGGCGAGGCGCAGCCGAGCAGAGTCTCGCGCACGCTGCCGTCCGGCATCGGTACGCGGGCAGAAAGAAGGGTCGCACCCCAGTCCATCAGCGTAACCACCATCCCCGCGCTGTTGCGCAGGGTTAACAGGCGATACGGCAGACCATCCGGTGCAAGGGTAGGTGTTTCGTTTAGCACTGTCCGGCTCCTTGTGATGCTTTACAAACATAGAAGGTTTCTTTGATACCCGTTTTTGCTTCGTACTGCTTCGCCACGGCGTCCTGTACGGCAGGGACCAGCTCTTCAGGCACCAGCGCAACGATGCAACCGCCAAAGCCGCCGCCCGTCATACGCACGCCGCCTTTGTCGCCAATGGCCGCTTTAACGATGTCTACCAAAGTGTCGATTTGCGGCACAGTGATTTCAAAATCATCGCGCATGGAGGCGTGAGATTCCGCCATCAGCTCGCCCATGCGTTTCAGGTCACCTTTCGCCAGCGCGGATGCGGCTTCAACGGTACGGGCATTTTCCGTCAGCACGTGACGCACGCGTTTGGCGACAACCGGATCCAGCTCGTGAGCCACTTTGTTAAATTCATTGAGCGTCACGTCGCGCAGGGCGGGCTGCTGGAAGAAGCGCGCGCCGGTTTCGCACTGTTGGCGGCGGGTGTTGTACTCGCTGCCTACCAGCGTGCGTTTAAAGTTGCTGTTGATAATCACGACAGCCGCACCTTTTGGCAGGGGAACGGCTTTGGTTCCAAGCGTTCGGCAGTCGATCAGCAGCGCGTGCTCTTTTTTGCCGAGCGCGGAGATCAGCTGGTCCATGATGCCGCAGTTGCAGCCCACGAACTGGTTTTCTGCTTCCTGACCGTTCAGGGCGATTTGCGCGCCATCCAGCGGTAAATGATAGAGCTGCTGGAACACGGTACCCACGGCCACTTCCAGAGACGCAGAGGAGCTTAAGCCCGCCCCCTGCGGCACATTGCCGCTGATGACCAAATCGGCGCCGCCGAAGTTCTTATTACGCTTCTGCAGATGTTTCACCACGCCGCGCACGTAGTTAGACCACTGCTGGCTATCGTGCGTCACAATCGGGGCATCGAGGGAAAACGCGTCCGTCTCATTACCGTAATCCGCCGCAATCACGCGAACCTGGCGGTCGTCGCGCTTCGCGCAGCTGATGACGGTCTGGTAATCGATGGCGCACGGCAGCACGAAACCGTCGTTATAGTCGGTGTGTTCACCGATCAGGTTAACGCGGCCTGGTGCCTGGATAACGTGGGTGGCAGGGTAGCCAAATTTCTCAGCAAACAGGGATTGTGTTTTATCTTTCAGACTCATTTTTAGACTCCTGATTCGCGATAGTGGACGTCGCTAACGGCGCGCAGACGTTCTGCCGCCTGTTCCGCCGTCAGGTCACGCTGGGTTTCCGCCAGCATTTCATAGCCCACCATAAATTTACGCACCGTCGCAGAGCGCAGCAGCGGCGGATAGAAATGGGCGTGCAGCTGCCAGTGTTGATTCTCTTCCCCGTTAAACGGGGCGCCGTGCCAGCCCATAGAGTACGGGAAGGAGCACTGGAAGAGATTGTCGTAACGGCTGGTCAGTTTTTTCAGCGCCAGCGCAAGGTCGTCGCGCTGCGCGTCGCTGAGGTCGGTAATGCGCTGCACGTGCGCTTTCGGCAGCAGCAGCGTTTCAAACGGCCAGGCAGCCCAGTAAGGGACGACGGCCAGCCAGTGTTCGGTTTCCACCACGGTGCGGCTGCCGTCTGCCAGCTCACGCTGGGTGTAATCCACCAGCATCGGTGAGCCGTTTTCCAGGTAATACGCTTTCTGCAGACGGTCTTCACGCTCGGCTTCGTTAGGCAGGAAGCTGTTCGCCCAGATCTGGCCGTGCGGGTGCGGGTTAGAGCAGCCCATCGCCGCGCCTTTGTTTTCGAACACCTGCACCCACGGGTAGCTCTGCCCCAGCTCTGCGGTTTGCGTCTGCCAGGTGCTCACGACCTCTTTCAGCGCGTCCACGCTCAGCTCCGGCAGCGTTTTGCTGTGATCGGGCGAGAAGCAGATCACGCGGCTGGTTCCGCGCGCGCTTTCGCAGCGCATCAGCGGATCGTGGCTTTCCGGCGCGTCCGGCGTATCGGTCATCAGGGCGGCGAAATCGTTGGTGAAGACGAAGGTGCCTTTGTAGTCCGGGTTTTTATCCCCGGTGACGCGCGTATTGCCCGGACAGAGGAAGCAGTCCGGGTCGTGCTGTGGCAGCGTCTGTTTTGCAGGCGTCTCCTGCGCCCCCTGCCAGGGGCGCTTGGCGCGATGCGGAGAGACCAAAATCCATTGCCCGCTAAGCGGGTTAAAACGACGATGCGGATGATCGACGGGATTAAATTGCGTCATGACGGATCCTTAGTCCGGATAGCCCTGCGGATGGCGTGACTGCCAGTGCCAGGTATCCTGTGCCATTTCATCAAGCGTGCGCGTGACACGCCAGTTAAGCTCTTTATCGGCTTTGGTTGCATCGGCCCAGTAAGCAGGTAGGTCGCCATCACGACGCGGGGCGAAGTGGTAGCTCACCGGCTTACCGCAGGCTTTGCTGAAGGCGTTAACCACATCCAGCACGCTGCTGCCGACCCCGGCGCCGAGGTTGTAAATATGCACGCCCGGTTTGTCAGCCAGCTGCTGCATCGCCGCCACGTGGCCGTCGGCCAGATCCATTACGTGGATGTAGTCACGCACGCCGGTGCCGTCTTCGGTAGGGTAGTCATTGCCAAAAATGGCCAGCGAGTCGCGGCGGCCTACGGCGACCTGGGCGATGTACGGCATCAGGTTGTTCGGGATCCCCTGCGGATCTTCACCCATATCTCCCGACGGATGCGCGCCGACCGGGTTGAAGTAACGCAGCAGCGCGATGCTCCACTCCGGCTGTGCTTTTTGCAGGTCGGTCAGGATCTGCTCCACCATCAGCTTGCTTTTGCCGTAGGGGCTTTGCGGGGTGCCGGTCGGGAAGCTTTCTACGTAAGGGATTTTGGGCTGATCGCCGTAGACGGTGGCGGAGGAGCTAAAGATAAAGTTTTTAACGTTGGCCGCACGCATGGCGGAGATGAGACGCAGGGTACCGTTGACGTTGTTGTCGTAATACTCGAGCGGTTTCGCAACGGACTCACCGACGGCCTTCAGGCCCGCGAAGTGGATCACCGCTTCGATGGCGTGGTCGTGAAGGATCTCGGTCATCAGCGCTTCGTTGCGGATGTCGCCTTCCACGAAGGTTGGCTGTTTTCTACCAAGACGTTCAATCACCGGCAGCACGCTGCGCTTACTATTGCACAGGTTATCGAGGATGATCACATCGTGACCATTTTGCAGCAGTTGCACACAGGTATGACTTCCGATGTAACCGCTACCACCTGTTACCAGAACTCGCATAATTCGCTCCATTGGGCTTATGGTATGTAATAACCATAGCATAACAGAGACGTGAAAAGTGTGACATGGGATAAAATAGTGGAATCGTTTACACTCGTTTTCACACTCGCTTTTCCTTTGAGTGATAACATTGTAGATCAAAGGGATAGCGATGTATTGATGTAAGTTATCTGAAAAAGCGGAGGGCAGTGCCCTCCACGGTTAATCGATTTTGCTGAGAAGGTAGCGATAGCCCTCACCGTCCGGGACAAACTCAAGGCGATGTGTGATACAGGAGGGCGCATCTTCGGCATGGTGTGAAACGAACAGCAATTGCGTTTCACCTTCACTGATGAGGATATCGACAAAGCGACGGACCAGTTGGCGGTTGAGCGGATCCAGCCCCTGAAGCGGTTCGTCGAGAATCAGCAGCGTCGGGTGTTTTACCAGCGCGCGAACAATGAGTGCCAGGCGCTGCTGTCCCCACGACAGGCTATGGAACGGCGCGTCAGCAACCCGGCTGTCCATGCCCAGAATAGCAAGCCACTGCTGAACCAGCTTGTGCTGTCTGTCTGAAACCGCCTGATAAATCCCGATGGAGTCAAAATACCCGGAGAGGATCACGTTGCGCACCGTGGTACTGACGCGATAATCCAGATGCAGGCTGCTGCTGACGTAGCCGATATGTTTTTTGATATCCCAGATGGTTTCGCCGCTGCCGCGACGTCGGCCAAACAGCGTCAAATCGTTGCTGTAGCCCTGCGGGTGATCGCCGGTTACCAGGCTCAGCAGCGTCGATTTTCCCGCGCCGTTAGGGCCGACAATCTGCCAGTGTTCGCCGGGATTAACCGTCCAGCTAAGGTGGTTCAGGATCGGTCTATCGTCAAAGGAGACCACGCCGTCGCGCAGAACGATAAGTGGCTGGTGGGGAGCGAGATCCTGGCGTGCCGCCGGGGCGTCGGGCTCCGGAAGCGCGATACCGTCCAGTTTTTCGCTGTGCGCTAGCTGAGCAATCAGCGCCTGCCTGAGCAATGCGGATTTTTCCCCGGTTTCGGTCAAATTGCAGTCTGCCAGCACGCCCGCGTTCTGCACGAAATCCGGAATTTCATCGAAGCGATTAAGCACCAGTACGACGGTGTAACCATCCTGATTAAGCGTTCCTAACAAGGCGGCCAGCTGGGCACGGGAGTGCACATCCAGCCCGTCGAACGGCTCATCCAGAATCAGCAGTTCCGGCTGGCTCATCAATGCCTGGCACAGCAGCGTTTTGCGCGTCTCGCCGGTGGAAAGGTATTTGAAGCGCCGGTTCAGCAGGGCGGAGATGCCAAACTGCTCCGCCAGCTGCTGGCAACGGGCTGGGTTTTTGACCTCGTCCTGAATAATTTCTGCTGTGGTGCGACCGGTATCATCTTCACCCGGGCTGAGCAGGTCGGTGTTGTTGCGCTGCCACTCATCGCTCACCAGCTTTTGGAGCTGTTCAAACGACAGGCGCGTCATGCGGGTGAAGGTGGTCTGGCGTTCGCCTTTAAGCTGGGTTAGCTCTCCGGCCAGAGCTCGCGCCAGCGCTGATTTGCCGCTGCCGTTGGTACCCACAAACGCCCAGCTTTCGCCTGCGCGCAGCGTTAGATCAGGAAGGGTCAGCGTCCGGGTATCGCTAAGACGAAACGTGCCTTGCGAAATATGCAATGATGACATGATGTATCCCATTTTTTGCAGCGATAGATGTCAGGGATACTGGCTGTCGGCGCAATTGTCAATGTGCTCAGCACAATGTGGCGATAATCACCCGGTCAGCGTTGAAAAATGCGGTAACGACAGCACCTTCTTCTAAACCGTTCGCCTCAGCTACGGGGATCGTCGCGCAGAGAAGTTGCCCATCCGGCAGCGTCATCAGCACTTCGTACTGTTCTTCACCGCGTTCGATATGGCTGATGGTGCCCTGCAGCTGGTTATCTGCCCCACCGGCCTGCGCCGGGTTGCGCGTAATGCTAACCCACGGCGCTTTGAGCAGCACCAGCACCTCTTTGCCTTCGTCCAGACCAAGGCGCTGCCCGCTCTGCGCGGTGATCGCGGCTTTCAGACGAGTAGTACCATCCGCAAGGAGGATGTCGATATGCTGCTGCACCTGAGCGTCGTCGCGAGCCGTGACCTTCCCAAACCACTGATTGCGGGCGCTGGTCTGCAGTGAAAAACGTGAAATGGCGGCCAGCAGACTGTCCAGCGGGACGTTGTCATCATCGCTCAGTACATCAAAGGCTTTTTGCTGGATCTGCGCCAGCAGATCGTAGAGCTGGATCAGACGCTGACCGTAACGCGTCACGACGGCACCACCGCCGCCTTTGCCGCCTGTTGCACGCTCGACCAGCGTTTGATCGCTCAGGGTGTTCATCTCATTGATGGCATCCCAGGCGCTTTTATAGCTGATGCCCGCATTTTTGGCTCCCTGGCTAATCGAGCCTGTTTGTTCTATTTGTTTAAGCAGGGCGATACGTCGCGGGTCGGCAAAAAGCTTCTGCTGAAGTCGTAAGGTGAGGAGAATTTCGGCCTGCATAACAGTGTCCTGGCAAAAAGTGTATTGTGACCCAAATGGCGCAGGGCGCAAAGTGCACCGCACAAAAGGGGATGTTTTTCTCACTTGAAAGGGTAGAATAAGCCGTTCACAGTATCTGGAGAAAACCATGTTAGAGTTGTTGAAAAGTCTGGTATTCGCGGTAATCATGGTGCCAGTAGTGATGGCCATCATCCTCGGTGCCATCTACGGCCTGGGTGAAGTGTTCAACGTCTTTTCGAACATTGGTCACCGAGACCAGGCTAAAAAGCAGCATTGATTCCCTCCAAAACGCCCGGTTAACCCGGGCGTTTTGCTCTCAAGTATTTCTTTCCAACGCCGATATCTTTTTTAGCGACAGGCCGTTTACTCATTAATCGGTACCATTTAACGCTGGGATCTCCCTGACGATATCGTTATATTAATATGTATATAACGATGATGACAGGAGCTACAGATGGCACGTACATGGGTACGCCTTTTTGCAGGGGCAACGCTGACACTTTCTCTTACCGGACACGCGCTGGCTGAAGAGTGGAAAATTACGGTGTTTGCGGCCGCCTCGCTGACCAATGCGATGCAGGACATCGCCGCGGAGTATAAAAAAGAGAAGAACGTTGATGTGGTCTCGTCGTTTGCTTCCTCTTCTACGCTGGCGCGCCAGATTGAAGCGGGTGCACCTGCCGATCTGTTCATCTCTGCCGACCAGAAGTGGATGGACTACGCGGCCGAGAAAAAATCGATTGATACAGCGACCCGCGAAACGCTGCTCGGGAATAGCCTGGTGGTCGTGGCGCCGAAAGCCAGCGCTCAGGGCGATCTCACCATCAGCAAAGCGACCAACTGGACCCGCTTGCTGAACGGGGGGCGTCTGGCGGTGGGCGATCCAGAACACGTCCCTGCCGGGATTTATGCCAAAGAAGCGCTGCAAAAGCTGGGCGCGTGGGAAACCCTGTCACCGAAACTGGCCCCGGCGGAGGACGTTCGCGGCGCGCTGGCGCTTGTAGAGCGTAACGAGGCCCCGCTGGGGATTGTTTATGGCTCTGATGCCGTTGCCAGCAAAGGGGTGAAAGTGGTTGGTACGTTCCCGGAAGACTCGCACAAGAAAGTGGAATATCCTGTTGCGATTGTTGATGGACATAAAAATGCGACCGTGACGGCCTTCTATGACTATCTGAAGGGGCCAGACGCGTCTGCGATCTTTAAACGTTATGGATTTACGACTCACTGATGATATTGACCGATCCTGAATGGCAGGCTGTGCTGCTGAGCCTTAAAGTCTCTTCCCTGGCGGTTGCGCTGAGTTTGCCCTTTGGGATCTTCTTTGCCTGGTTACTGGTTCGCACCCGTTTTCCGGGCAAAGCCCTGCTTGATAGCGTTCTTCATCTTCCCCTTGTGTTGCCGCCCGTGGTGGTGGGTTATCTTCTGCTCGTCTCGATGGGGCGACGCGGTTTTATTGGTGAGAAGCTCTACGACTGGTTTGGGCTGACGTTTGCTTTTAGCTGGCGCGGTGCCGTGCTGGCGGCGGCGGTAATGTCATTCCCGCTGATGGTGAGGGCTATCCGCCTCGCGCTGGAAGGCGTGGACATGAAGCTTGAACAGGCGGCACGCACGCTGGGAGCCGGACGTTTACGCGTCTTCTTCACCATCACGCTTCCGCTTACGCTGCCGGGAATTATTGTCGGAACGGTGCTCGCGTTTGCCCGCTCGCTCGGCGAGTTCGGCGCGACCATCACCTTTGTCTCGAACATTCCCGGCGAGACGCGAACCATCCCGTCCGCAATGTATACCCTGATTCAAACCCCTGGCGGTGAGGGGGCGGCGGCGCGTTTGTGCATTATCTCGATAGTTCTGGCGCTGGCTTCTCTACTGGTCTCTGAATGGCTGGCGCGGCTTAGCCGCGAGCGAATGGGGAAATAAGCATGCTTGAACTCAATTTCACCCAGACGCTGGGAAACCATACCCTGACGCTTAACGAGACGCTGCCGGCAAGCGGTATCACCGCCATATTTGGCGTTTCCGGTGCGGGAAAAACGTCGCTGATCAATGTCATCAGCGGCCTGACGCGCCCGCAGTCCGGGCGTATTGTTCTGAATAACCGCGTCTTAAATGACGTAGAAAGTAAGGTCTACCTCTCCCCGGACAAACGCCGCATTGGTTACGTTTTCCAGGATGCGCGGCTATTCCCGCACTACAGCGTGCGCGGTAACCTGCGCTACGGCATGGCGAAAAGCATGGCTACGCAGTTTGATAAGCTGGTGGCTCTGTTAGGCATTGAACCGCTGCTGGACAGGCTGCCTTCCTCGCTTTCGGGCGGCGAGAAGCAGCGCGTGGCGATGGGTCGCGCCATATTGACCGCGCCGGAGCTGCTGCTGCTGGACGAACCGCTGGCCTCGCTGGATATCCCGCGCAAGCGTGAGCTGCTACCGTATCTGCAACGCCTGGCGCGGGAAATCAATATTCCGATGCTCTATGTGAGCCATTCCCTGGATGAGATTCTGCACCTGGCAGACAAGGTGCTGGTGCTGGAAGAGGGCAGCGTGAAGGCTTTCGGCAGCCTGGAAGAGGTGTGGGGTAGCAGCGTGATGCACCCGTGGCTCCCGAAAGAGCAGCAGAGCAGCATCCTGAAAGTGAGCGTACTGGAACACCATCCGCACTACGCGATGACCGCGCTGGCGCTGGGCGATCAGCATCTTTGGGTCAATAAGATCGACAAACCGTTACAGTCCGCGCTGCGTATTCGTATTCAGGCGTCGGACGTCTCGCTGGTGCTGCAGCCGCCGCTGCAAACCAGTATCCGAAATATTCTTCGTGCCAAAGTGGCCGAGTGTTTTGACGATAACGGGCAGGTGGAAGTGAAGCTTGAGGTTGGCAGCAGGACGCTCTGGGCGCGCATCAGCCCGTGGGCCAGGGATGAGTTAGGCATCAAACCCGGCCTGTGGCTTTACGCGCAAATCAAGAGCGTCTCGATCACCGCCTGATTACAGCAGGTGGGTATAAATGTACTGCGCGATGCTGTCGGTGGTGTTATCGCCGATCACCACGTCAGCGCGCGCTTTGACCGCGTCGTCGGCATTGCCCATCGCTACGCCCGTTCCTGCGGCTTCCAGCATGCTGATGTCGTTGTAGTTATCACCAAAGGCGATCACATCCTGCATCGACCCGCCCTGAGATTCCACAAACTGCGTCAGGCGTTTGCCTTTGCTGTTACCTTTGCGGGCAATATCCACCTGATCGTGCCACGACCATTCGCACTCCAGACCCAGCGTCTCCTCGACGTGCTTCGCAAACGCATTCAGTTTGGTGGTGTCTTCATCCGTCAGAGCGAATTTCCAGATAGCCTCAACGTCCTGTGCCGCCTGACGCAGAGAGGAAACCTGCGTAAAGACGGGGCGCTGCGCTTCTGGCAGGGAAAGCGCCCAGTTGCTGGTGCGTACCACATGGCCGGTCGGGCGCTCGTACATCATCGCGTTATCCACGTACATCAGGCCGTGAATGGCGTGCTCATCCAGCAGATCAATCAATTGCAGCGCTTGCGGAACCGGCAGCGGATCGGATGCCAAAACCTTTTTTGCCTGATAATCATACAAATAGGTGCCGTTACAACAAATTGCAGGTGTATCTAACGCCAGTGCCTGATAAAAAGGATGAATGGCAACGTGATGTCGACCCGTTACGATAAGGAGTTGATATCCCACTTCCTGCGCGCGTTTAAGCGCTTCAAGAGAAGAGGGGAGCAGGGTTTTCTGAGGGGGAAGTAATGTTCCGTCTAAATCCAGTGCAATCACACGCGAGGTCATTTGTTCTTCCGGGTTAATGTTGAATTTTAGGTCTCAGGGGATGTTACACCGAGAGTAAATCGCTGCAAAATTCCTGGCTAAAATTCAGCATTCACCGTTAAAAATAATCACTTTCACGTGCAGTGAGGAAAGGAGTATTCATGAAACAAACCGTTTATACCGCCAGTCCTGAAAGTCAGCAGATCCACGTCTGGCGTTTGAATGCAGAAGGTTCGCTCACGCTGGTTCAGGTTGTTGATGTTCCGGGGCAAGTACAGCCAATGGTCGTCAGCCCGGATAAACGTTTTCTCTACGTTGGCGTGCGTCCTGAGTTCCGCGTGCTGGCGTACCGTATCTCCCCCGATGATGGCGCACTGACCTACACCGCCGAAGCACCTTTGCCGGGCAGCCCGACCCACATCTCTACCGATCGTAAAGGCAACTTTGTCTTCAGCGGCTCCTATAACGCGGGCTGTGTCAGCGTAACGCGTCTGGAAAATGGCATTCCGGTCGAAACCGTGGATGTGGTGGAAGGGCTTGAAGGCTGCCACTCGGCGAATATCTCTCCGGACAACCGTACGCTGTGGGTGCCTGCGCTGAAGCAGGATCGTATCTGCCTGTTCACCCTGAGCGATGACGGGCATCTGGTGGCGCAAAACCCTGCTGAAGTGACGACCGTAGAAGGCGCGGGTCCGCGCCATATGGTCTTCCACCCGAACCAGCAATATGCGTATGTGGTTAACGAACTGAACAGCTCAGTAGACGTGTGGGAATTGAAAGATCCAAACGGTCAGATTGAGTGCGTGCAAACGCTGGATATGATGCCGTCTGACTTCTCCGACACCCGCTGGGCGGCCGATATTCACATTACGCCGGATGGCCGTCATCTGTATGCGTGCGATCGTACCTCCAGCCTGATTACCGTGTTTAGCGTCTCTGAAGACGGCAGCGTGCTCGCAATTGAAGGCTTCCAGCCAACGGAAACCCAGCCGCGCGGCTTTAATATCGATCACAGCGGCAAATACCTGATTGCGGCGGGGCAGAAATCCCACCATATCGCGCTGTATGAAATTAAAGGCGAGCAGGGGCTGCTGGAAGAGAAAGGGCGTTATGCCGTCGGCCAGGGGCCAATGTGGGTAGTGGTAAACGCTCACTAAGCGGCTAAAACAAAAAACCTCGCGAATGCGAGGTTTTTTTATGCCCGGTGGTAGCCGGGTGAGCACATCAAAACGTAACCAACCTGAACATCATAATATTGGCTTAAGGCGATGTAAATTCATCGTCAAAGAAGAAAAGAGAACACGGAATGTTCAGAGATTATCATTTGCATAAAAATCAGTAAGTTAATTGATTTTTCTTTATAAATTCCGAAACTGGTTTTATCTGTTTTTATGTACAGTAGTGATTTGATATCATTCTGTCCGTTGGTTCGATGTGTGGCAGTTCCGCAATGCAGGATCCTATTTAAGTCCTGGTCGTCGGGTGGTGCCGACGGTGCCTAAACTGCGGAGCACATCAAAACATAACCAACACACCTCTGGTGACAGGCAGCGGAAAGGTAAATCAGAGGAGAAGTGCTCCTGTACCCTCAATGATTCGAGTTTCAGGAAGGCGGCAAACGAGTGAAGTCCCAGGAGCGTACATAAGTACGTGACTGGGGTGAACGAGTGTAGCCAACGCACCTGAAACTTGAAGTATGACGGGTAATATCAAAGGAGTGGCGTATGAGCGGTGTGGAATGGGCAATTCTGTTCCTGCAACTCATGGTTGCGATTATGCAACTATTGGATGCGTATCTTAAGTTTGGTGCCTGACGCATTCAGTCGCAGTAAAAAGGGGGATTAAAACTCCCCCTTTTACTCTCATCTTACTGCTTCGGCTCAGCAACCACTTTGCTACCCAGACCGCGGTTGTTGTACTCCCACATGCGGTTGAAGTTAGCGTCGTTCAGGTTGCGCTGCACGTTCCCTTTATCGTCCACCGCACCGGTATTGCCGGAGAACGGACGTTTGGAGATCGCAGCATCAGCCCACGGCTTCGCCATGTTGAAGCCTTCGTTGATCACGCTATCGCGGATCACGACCTGGCCGTTAGTGGCAGAGTCCACGTCCAGGGAGCGTCCCAGCTGCGCCACGCCGTCACCGGCAGCGTTAAAGCGGCTGTTCACGGCCAGGAAGCCGTAGAAGAGGTTAGACTGAGTTGCCGGAGCAAACACGTAACCTTCCTGCTGAGTACGTGAATTCACCACGCGGAAATCGGTGTTATCGAATACCACCGCGCCACGACCAGAGACCAGGTCCACGTCGCCTTCAACGTAGCTGTTGGTCACCAGGGTACGGGTCAGGCGGTTATTCTGCAGGGTGTTCTGCACGCCGCTATTGGTGACGAAGAAGGTGTTCTGGCGACCCAGAATATTCACCTTGTTAATCTGTACCTTGTCGCCATCGCTGCGCAGAGCCAC